>NZ_JAFCXF010000011.1:0-148901 GCF_049898205.1 Pararhizobium sp. DWP3-4
CGATTGGCGGCAGGCGTTTGCGGTGGCATCGGAAGGGCCGGGAATGCCGCATCCCCATCCGACCGCTGGAAGATGTGGGCCGCCTTGTCCCAGACCGCGAAAAGATTTGAATGGCGGCTCACGCCTTCCGAAAGACCGAGGAACAGGAGACCGTCCGAGTTCAGGGCATAATGAAACGTCCGCAAGATACGATCCTGCAGGTCGTTGTCCATGTAGATCATCAGGTTGCGGCACGAAATAAGGTCCAGCCGGGAGAAGGGCGGATCTTTCGTGACGTTATGGACGGAGAACACGCACATCCCGCGAATTTGGCGGTTCGGACAAAAAGCGCCGTCTTCTTCGTAAAACCATCGTTTGAGGCGATCCGGAGAGATGCCCGTTACGCGCTGGTAGCGGCCGGCCCTGGCGAACTCAATCGCGCGGTCGTCGATATCAGTTGCGAAGATCTGAACCTCGAGATTTGCATTGCGCGTGTCGAGGATTTCGCGGATTGTAATCGCAAGGCTGTAGGCCTCTTCGCCGGTCGAACAGGCCGCCACCCAGACCCTCAGTGATTGCGGGCGGTCGCTGCGTTCGAGGATCCCGTCAATTGCCGCCGACAACCCCTGGAAGGCGTCGGTATCACGGAAGAATTCTGTCACGCCGATGAGCAGATCTCGGAATAGCATTTCCGGCTCGGCGGGATCGTCGCGCAGATGCTTGACGTAAGAAGGCACAGTGTCGGCCTGCAGAACCTGCATGCGACGCTGGATACGGCGCGTAACGGTCTTGCTCTTGTACTTCGAGAAATCGTGCCCTGTCTTCGAGCGGAGAATGGCAATGACTGTCCCCAAGTGTTCGGCGGCGTCCTTGCGCGTGCCGTCGCCATCCTTGCGGTCAGCCACTAGCGCCAGGTGATCACGATACTCGATCAGCTTTGCGGGCATGTCCTCGACTTGCAGCACGTAATCAACCAAACCAGTAGCCGCAGCGCTTTGCGGCATGCCTGCCATGGCATGGTGGTCAAATTCCGCCTGCGCAATCGTCAGCCCACCATTCTCCTTCACGGCCACAAGCCCGACCGATCCGTCGCTGCCGACGCCCGACAGCACGATTGACACGGCGTTGTCGCTTTGGTCTTTCGCCAGCGAGACGAAGAAGGTATCAATTGGTCTGCGGTCTTCCCGCGGAGGCGCTGGTTGGACGACGACGAGGTGCCCGTCCTTTATGGTCAAGGTAGCGTCGGGCGGGATCACATGGACGCAGTTGGGTTCGACGCGCATGCCGTCGAGAGCTTCAACGACGGGGATCGGCGATTCTCGCGCGAGGATTTCCGTCAGCATGCTTTTATGGTCTGGAGAAAGATGCTGCACAAGCACGAAGCCCATCCCGCTATCAGGCGGCAAATTTTCGAAAAACGCCTTGAACGCTTCAAGGCCACCTGCGGAAGCGCCGATGCCGACAATCAGGCCGCGGTGCTTGGAATCGTTATGTTCTTCCCTCATGCGCATTAACCGTCCGTCCCCGTTCTATGTTCCCGTCGCCGAAGATCCTACCACATGACTGCGCGAACCCAGACGAAACCTCAACAGTTGCAGAAGACAAAAGCTCAGAGGCGTGGAGGAGTGGCACCGGTTGCATCTTGAGAGCACGATACTATGGTTGGAATCCCGTTAGATCTCCAGGCCATAAAGGAAGCAGGTCTAGCTGACCGGCTTGAGAAAGCGCGGACGCAGGTGTGATGCCTAGGATTGAGTTATCGTCATAGCCGGTCGCAAATACGAACGGCACGCCGCCGGACATCAGTTTGCTCGCCCAGGAGCCCCAACCTAGTTTCTGTACGACAGATTCCTGTCGCTGTGTGGCGCCGGTGAGAGGGCCAAAGGCTACGACGGTTCGTTCGGTGAGTGTGGAAACGACCGGGTATTGAGGGACAGCCTCTCCGCGAGCGACCGTTGGCGGAGGGCTCTGGCGCGGACCTTTTTACTTGATACGCTCAAGGATTACGCCGGAAACAGACCCTCAAGGCACTGCCGAAAGTGGCGCGCGCCGCCCTGTCGGAAGAAGGCGAGGCCGGCTTCCTGAAGCATTGCCATGAAACGCGAGGCCAGATCGAACGCCTTGACCAGGTCTTCGAACTTCTCGGCAAGGCTGCCCGGGGGAAGACCTGCGAAGCCATCCAGGCAGCCTTGCCGAAGGCCAAGAGATCAGGGAGGAATACAATGATGGCGACGAGGGCGACTTTGCCCGGCTTTCCCTTGGCCTTGAGGCGTTCGAAGAATGCCTTCATATCGGGATCGAAGCGGATGCCGGAAGGTCAGCGATGTGGAGTGCGTCCCGCACGGGCTTTCGTCCACCGGCGATCAGCCTTTTGCCGCGCATCAGACCGCTGTGGCGGTTGAGCGGCGCGACGCCGACCAGTTTGGCGATCTGTCCCTTGTCCATCAGCCCCAGTTCCGGCAGGGCGGCGATTAGGAAACATGCCGTGCGCAGGCCTATACCTTTGAGCGACATCAATAGGTCAGCCTTGCCCGACAGGTCCGCATCCAACTTGAGGCAGGCCGTCATTTCGTCCACTACCGCCTGACGCTGGTCGAGCAGAAACCGCAATGTTGCCTCAATCTAGGCTCTCGTCATGTCGTTGGCTTTACCGGCCAGCTTCCCGACGGTTCTTCTCTTGCACGATCATGTGCGACAACTGCCTGTAGCGTGAGACCCAAATCGACCAGGCTTTCCTGTTCTACCGTGGCGGCAACGAGTACTTTCGTGTCCATGCGCCGGGCATAGTCGGCCAGGACGAAGCCATCGATCCCGGTCGGTCTTGGAGAGCTGACCGCCCGCTCTTGCGAACTGTCTAATCTGTTTGGCGTTGACCTTGGCGACGGGAAGCCCGGCCGCCTGCAGGGCCGAAACGACGAGACGCTCGTAACCGTCTGACGGCTCAAGGATAACCCGCTCGATCCCCTCGACTGGGGCCAGGAAGGCGAGGAAGGCAGCGATGCCTTGCGCGGTATTGGCAGAGGCCAGGGACTGCTGCTCGAGAAGAATGCAGATATCGAAGGAGGATTTAGATATGTCGATGCCGACAAAATGGCTAGTATAGGACATGAGGCGTTAGTCTCCCTTATACGCGAGGGCGAAGCTCTATCAACGGTTCGAAGAAGCCTCGAAATGCGCAAAGGGTTCTGCTTTTTTCCGAACGGAAGTTCAGGCCGGGCAGAAATCAACCGCTTGTGCATCGCCATTGCGGTGTTGCAACCACCCAATGACAAACGAGGCGGGAACATCATATCCGATGTCCCGGCCTCCCAATGTAAAGCCGGGATTGCCAATGATCTCGACGAAGGTGTTATGGCCTTCCCTGGAGAGGAGGGCGTGTCAGCCTTCGTCCCGGAACTCGGCAAGCTGGTGTTTCGAGCCGCGAGCCGTCGGTGAAGCTCGGTAGGCTTCTCCGATCAAGTAGTCTTCGATGGGGCGGGGTTCTCCGCGCCCTTCTGGATCCTGCTGGTACGCCTGGCATGTCCGGCATCCGTCATCAATCGATGCAGGTTTCGAGAGCGGCATCGTGTAGACCGCGCCTCCTTCAGCGAACCAACGCTTCGATTTCATACAGATCGTTGCGAATAGCTGTCGAAGCGACCCCGGCTTGCCCCATCGCGTGGCTAATCTGGTCGAGACCCATTACGACGTCGCCAGCGGCATAAAGGCCTGGGACGCTCGTTCTCTGATGAGCGTCGACGTCAATAAAGCCCTCATCCGAGACGCGAGCTCCGAGTGCTTCTGCCAGGCGGGAACGAATGTCCGAGCCAAGGGCCGGGTAGAGTGAAGCGAATGCGTAGGCTGTCGCGTCTGTTGTCACGGTAATCATGCCGGCACCCGGTTCGATTGATATCACCGGTCCCTCCTCGACTTTGACGCCGAGACCTTCCAGGCCTCTTCGCTCGTCGTCAGCAAGGCTGTGCTCGCCATCAGGCGCGACCAGCGTGACATCCCGGGTGTAGCTTCGCAAGAACTTCGCCTCCTTAAATCCCTTGGCGCCAGTACCAAGGACGCCAACGGACCTGTCGGAGACTTCGAACCCGTCGCAAACAGGGCAATAACGCAGGAGTCCGTGAGCAACCGCCTCGTCGTGCGCGGCTGACACCATCGGTGGCCGGCGGTTGAGCACACCTGTCGCCATAAGCACGGTCCGGGCAAATGCTGTGTCGCCGTCAACCTCCAACTCAAAAAAATCACTGCCCTTTTTAACGGCCGTGACCTTCCGGCGCTGGTTCAAAGCGCCGTATCTCTGAGCTTGTGCACGCATTCTGCCCAGAAGTTCCGGGCCACTGATCCCGTCTGGAAATCCAGCATGGTTATGCGATATCGGGATCATCGCCGCCCGGCTGGTATTATCGTCGAATACCGTCACCGAGAGATGGAAGCGAGCCAAATAAATCGCTGCCGTCAAGCCAGCCGGGCCGCCACCGATGATGGCACAGTCCCAGATCGTCTTTTCCAAGTGGTCGGTCATGAACGTCTTTCATCTGCCCCCAGCCTTTTGTCTCGAGAGCCCAGATACCATACAACCAGCGGCTTGAGCCTTCCCCCGGCACGTAGTTCAATCCAAAGCAGGCACCAGCCTTCCCCGTTTGTCGGGTCTTTGTAATATCCCTGGCCGTCAGACTGCATTAGTCGAGTGCGCTCGATAATCGGTTTTGACGGCTGTGCATCAGGGAGCCCTGACGCGTTCAAATAAGCTTCCCGCTCATCTAACATGCCGATTTTCTCATGGGGCGGCCGCGCGGGCTATCATTTTCCAAGCGTAAAGCGACAATGTTGAAACCACTCATATTGAACTAGACCTCGCACGATGGTGCACTCGCCTTTGGGGCTGTATTAGGTAGCGACCCTCATTTATGGTCGCCAGCTATTGATTTCCTGCTGACAAAGATGCTTGCAGTACCCTTGGAGAGAACTACGTCACCACACCGTCTGATCAACCTCGTTGAGTTAATATCGATGCGAGCTAACTGGTTCCCCACAAACAAGTTCCCAAATGAATTGGCGGCAGGAGTGGCTTGATCGGCCAGTCTTGTCAGTCCTGATGAAGCGAGTAACTCGGTTTCCCCACCCTATGCGGCCTGCTTTATTGAGACTGCCCGATTGACCGCGCTTCTCCCAATCATCCTGAGGTCGCGCCGTCCAGAATTCAGATGTCAGAAGCTGGGAACTTTAGCCCTCCCAGCTAGTTGGCTTTCCTCCGTGGTAGGAGACACGTATGGCTGTTCAGCTTTCGCTCGAAGAAACTGATGTTGCACCAACGACCGAAACCGGTTCAGGTGTCCTCGCATTTGCACGCGATCTTGCCTACTTGCGCCTGTCGATCGTCAATGTGATTTTCTATGGAGATCCGACGATCGGAAATGGTTGGGTCCTGATCGATACGGGCCTGCCGACTTCCAAGCAAAGCATCATTGCTGCTGCGGAACATCGTTTTGGCCGGAATACCCGACCGTCGGCGATCATCATGACGCATGGCCATTTTGATCACGCAGGATCGCTTGAAGCATTGGCACGCCACTGGGACGTGCCGGTTTACGCCCATCCTCTCGAATTTCCTTATCTCAACGGACAGGCCTCCTATCCGCCAGCAGATCCCCTGGTCGGGGGTGGCCTGATGGCGTTGCTATCGCCGCTTTTTCCACGATCTCCGGTCAATGTCGAGCCGTGGCTGACGACGCTTCTGGCAGACCAAACGGTGCCTCACATGCCGGAATGGAGATGGCTACACACGCCGGGACACGCGCCCGGCCACGTCTCCCTGTGGCGCGAAGCTGACCGCACACTGATTTCTGGTGATGCAATTGTAACCACTGGCCAGGAGTCGGTCTACGACGCGATCATGCAGACGCCCGAAATGCACGGACCGCCGCGTTACTTCACTCCGGATTGGGACGAGGCCGAACAATCTGTCAAGCTGCTCGCTGCGCTGGAGCCAGAGTTGGTGATCAGCGGCCACGGCCAGCCAGTCAGCGGGCCGAGTATGAGAAACCGGCTCCACGAACTAGCAATGAATTTTCGAAACATCGCTGTTCCTGAAGGTCGCCCATACACTAGCGATCCGGCTAAGCCGGGCAAACGCGGTAATGACGTCTATCGATAGAGATCAGTCGCGCCGCTCGATCTTCCGCAACTGGCTGTGGTGGAGCCCGCAAGCGGAGCTTACAGCAGACTGGGCAAACGATGCCGTCTTTCTCGTATCCGCCGCAATTACGAGTAAACTCATTTCGTATCGCGTGGGGCTCAAGCTTTCGTGGCTCAAATTGTTACGAACGACACGCCTCCGGATGAAAAGCCTGGAGGAGCTGAATGTCTGGCTGCTCGACAAATGTATCGTTTACGCCAAGGCGCACCGCCATCCCGAGCAGACCGAGCGAATGATCTGGCGGGGTGTTCGAGGAGGAACGCGGTAGCCTCGTGTATTACGTCGGGCCGTTCGACGGCTTCCAAAGCGTCCCGGTCTCGGTGTCGAAGACCTGCACGGTTCGTTTTGATAAGAACAAATACTCCGTAGTGGTTACGTCCGTTGCGTATAGGCCTATGGCATTAGGGCGCCGATATCTTTGACGAGATGGCTATTTGCGAGGCTTAAGAAGCGATCGCGCACATAAGCGGAGGGCTCGAGAGGATTCATTTAACATCTTTCGATCTGACGGACGGCGCCGAACGCACATTTTTCTATTTGTTGGAACGACGATCACATTGAGACGGCCAACGAGAAAACGGGTTGGTCTCGAGACTTTGAAACTGGACTGCATCCACCGGACAAGCTCCTATAATCGTCTTCATTGCCCAACGAACGCATCGTTGATCTCGCGATAGCTGCGAAACCTTGGGTACTTACGAAGTTCGTTCGCTCAAGTCATCTTCCGAAACTCGCTGTCCTGAACGGAACAACACCGGCTCCAAATGGTAAGAGCGTGGGCCGTTCATTCTGACGGCATCGGAACGCGGACGCGGGAGGCAAGGCAATGGGCGGAATTGATTTAAAGGGGAATACCTTAGCCACGGCAACAACCGGCTTGTTACATACGGCCATCGTGTTCTTGAACGAACTCGCGAACGACCGCGGAGATGGGCCATGGATAAGCGATCTCCATGACACGATAAGCCACCACCTGAAAAACATCAGTCTTGATGACTTGCCTCCGCTCGAGGAGTTGGAGCAGATTGATGCAGCTCTGCTGGCACTAGACGCTGTCTTTTCGACAGTCGATCCCCGGTACAGAGGCCCACGGCGTGTATAAATTGGTGGATTCTCGGTGCTAAGTTGCTCCCACGCTGTGTGAACGGCGCACCTTGGCCACTGCATTGGCTTACGGCCGCTTTGCTTATTGGAAGCCGACCGCGTATCGCGCCGAAGAGAAGTTGAGTACAGGGATGGATAGCCTGCGATTTCTTCGCGATTATGGACAAGGTCGAGGTTTCCGGTAAAATGCAGAAACGTCAGGCAGAGTATGTTGCATACGCCAACTTCCCAGCTGGCGGTTCGCCAGTTCCCGCTCCATGACCGTTGCCATGTGCCGAACCGAGGAGATCGGCATTTTGGGCAAAGTCCTATTTTTTGCTGGCTCGAGCATTGCCTGCCCGACCGAGGCGTCGGTCATTATCGACATTGCCATTTTGATGCAGCATCGGCGCAAGGCCGAAATAACTTGCCAACCGCTTCCGTTTCTGGCGGACGCGTAAGCGTTTCACAAAGGTGCGGAGCGACAAAATCCGGCATCAAGGATTTCACGCTTTTAGAGACCGTTGCCTTCTTCGCTGACTTGGCAGCCATCTGCGTCTTCCCTGCCTTGCGCTCTTCGGCGGTGAGACCGGTACTGCTGTCCCACACCGCATCCGCTTCGAGCGCGTCGCCCTGCGTCATGAACGGCGTCGGCTTGCTGCCCGTGCCGGACGCAATAGCCTCCATTTTCCTGTCGGATGCCACTGAGGTATAGTTCTCCTCAAGGCCGGCCGCGCCGTTTTCCTCGGCGGAAAAGCCGTCATGATGCTGTTCAGCAGCTAATTGGTCCGTTTCCCGCCGTCGCGACCGTGGCGCCTGCGCACGAGTACGAAGCTCCCATGCAGTCGCTCTCCATCTAATGTGAACTTGAAATCCCGCTTGGCGAGCGCCTCCTCCGCGTCTTTTTTCCTTCCGGGCGATTACATCATGATCGATCCCGATGAAGTTGCGGCGGTCGTGCCGACTCTGACAAGATGCTAGAGGCCAAAGCCTTCATCCCGTGCGGCAAGATCGACGACGTTTATTTCGAAAAACCTTATTTTGTTGTACCAGTAGAAGATGAGGATCATGACGCTTTCATCAGCAGCCAAGATGCTGTGATCAAGGCACGCGCCACTGCGATTGCGCGGACCGTGGTCTTCCGCCGGATGAGAATTGTCCTGATCAGAGCCAACGGTAACGCTCCTTAAAACGCTTTCATTCACAATGTCGCGGGCCCCGTCAGGTCACACAGTTGCTATCCCGTTAGAGCCGCACCGAGCAGACCGGCCGCAGCGCTAAAGGCTCAGGACCTATTAAATCACTTGCGGTGGATTTCTGTTTGATTCACTAGGATCGAAGGGAAACGATGTTATCAGTGATTCGTTGCTTCTGTCGGAGGCGCAGATGCGCCGGCAAGATAACCGCCTGCATTCCTTCAAGGGCAAACTGCACGGTCGCGATCCCGTATGATCCCGCGCTATGAACAGGTGGTAAAACTTTCCGCCTAACTTCAGGTTCGTGCCGCAGTTCAAAGAAGGGAAAGCCATGAACCGTCGCACCGTACTGACAACCGCAGCTTTTGCCACTTCCGGCGCTCCTTTTATCAAGGGCCTTCGCGCAGTCTGCCGCCATCCCGGCGAAGCGGAGAAGCGGAGAAGCGGAGAAGAAACATGCCACCGGGACAAAACGGTTGGCTCTCTTTCGCTAGCAACCAGCCGGGTGGCCCTTGAGAAAGTCTTCGACCGATGGCAAATGAATTCGCCAAGTGGGAGGTCGCCGAACAGGAAACGATTGCCGACATCATGATGGAAATGGGAAATAAGGCTAAGGGCGCGCTCAAGCCTCCGACCGACTCCGAAGTCGAAGCAATGCTTGCGCCGAAGGCAATGCTTCGCTCCAGCCATATTGCAAAGCTTATAGGTGATTGTCGCCAGACTACGGTCGGCCGGTAGCGCTGTCGATGGCAGCTTGGTGATTTTCATGCCCGGCTCCATCGGCCGTCTCGTCAATTATTCGTGCACCGCGTTGTCGCGTTAGATACCGCCCAACCCATTGGATGGAGACGAGAAGGCGCTTCTCGAAATTGATGAGAAGATAGACGTGAACGAGCGCCCAAAGAAGCCAGGCTGCCCTGCCTTTCATCGTCCATTTTCCAAAGTCGAATACAGCGGCGTTCCGGCCAATGACCGCAGTGTTACCGCGATTTTTGAATTTGAAGCCTGAAACGGCATGGCCCCTTCGCAGGCTTTTCCCGAGGTATATCCCTTGTTGTTTGGCGACCTGTGCTAGGCCCGGCAAAAACTTCCCGTCTGACCCCACCAGCGCAGATGTGTCTCCCACGGCATAGATGTCGTCCAACCCCTGGACACGAAGACAATCGTCGACAGGTATCCGGCCGCCCGCGACACCGGAAATTCCAAGCCATGAATGGGCGGGGGAAGCCTTGACGCCGGCGCCCCATATGATCGATCCGGCGGGGACGAATTCGCCGTCGATCTCGGCCCCATCCTCCCGGATGTCCATCACCTTCCTACCTGTACGGACCTCGACACCGATCTTTTCGAGGTAGGTCCTGGCGTAGGCGGAGAGGTGTTCCGGGAAGGCCGCCAGTATTCGTGGTCCCGCTTCCACGAGGAGCACTCTCAAATGGTCGGGTTGCAGGTTTCGAAAGTCGCGGCTAATCATAAATCGGCCTAGTTCAGAAATCGCGCCAGCCATTTCGACGCCGGTCGGTCCCCCGCCAATTACAATGCTGGTGAGCAACGCATGCTTCTCCGGCTCGCTTCTCGCCCGCTCCGCCCGCTCGAAGGCTAGAAGCAGGCGATGGCGGATCTGCCGCGCTTCATGAATGCTTTTAAGGCCGGGTGCGAACATCCGCCAGTTGTCGTGCCCGAAATAGTTGTAATCTGAGCCGGTGGCGATGACGAGGTGATCGTAGGGAACCAGTTCACCATCAGACAAAGACACCGTGCGGGACGACGGGTCGATGCCGACTACCTCTGCCATGATCATGTCGATGTTACTGAAATGGGCGAGCGTTTTGCGAATCGGTTCGGCGATGTCCGCCGGTGACAGGGCGGCGGTGGCTACCTGATACAGCAGGGGCTGGAAGAGATTGTGGTTGCGGCGGTCCACGACCGTGACGTCAATATCGGGGGCGTTGCCGAGTTCGATTGCACATGCCAAGCCGCCGAAACCGCCTCCAATGATGACGACATGGCGGGAGGCGGGATGTTCGGCGTCGAGCTCAGGTCGGTCTGTCATGGTACGCTCCGTCGATTGCTTCTCGGATATCGCCTGTCTGATCGATGCGTCATGTCGTGAGGCCGAAGCAGCGCAGTGAAAGCAGGTCTTCAAGAGTAAGGTTTCGGCTGAACAGAAGAAACGACCACACCGGTCGCGTCGCGAAGACAAGACCAAGACCGAAAGCAGCCCATGTTAACGCAGTGCGCATTTCACGCAGAATCTCAACCATGACGCCGCCTTATGATCAGTACGCCAACGGCGGCCATTGCCCCACCCCAGGCAAGAAAACCGACATCCCAGAAGAGCCACTGCCCGCGCGGGACCATTTCGTTGACGTGGTGCAAGCCAAGAACGTGGTGGTCAACAATGCCTTCGATCAGGTTGAACGATCCAAAGCCGGTGAGCATCGTCGCAATGAGGTCGCCTGTCGACCACCGGAAATGGCTGAGGCGGCCCGACCGCCACAGGATGAAGAGACCAGCGAGCACGAAGACATAGGTACCGGAGTGAAAGACGCCGTCCCAGAACGTGTTCAGTTCAAGGTTCTCGATTGTGGTGATCGGGTACCAAGAACTGAGCATATGATGCCATTGCAGAAGCTGGTGGAGTACGATGCCGTCAAAAAAGCCTCCGAACCCCAGACCAAGCAGCAGCCCTGCGGATAGCGGGAAGGTTCGTATGATGCGCCGACGCGAGCCGGTCATGCGAGCACCTTGGCCGCCACCGCAGCTTCTACGAACGCGTTGCGGGCAAGTTCGGGACTGCGGTGCCTTGCGATAGCGTCGACGCAGCGGCGCTTGGCGACGGCATATTCCGATTGACTGCTCGACGGCCAGCGATGGAGAAGCGCTGCTAATGCCGAGTCCGGCCCGCCAATGCGTTCCCGCATCCCGTTGCCAATCCGGACAAAGACGGGCGCTTGCCACGTTACCCGGAAATCAACATCGATGACCTTGTCCATGAAGGACTCCATTCGTTTCGTCACGTCAAACCTTCGCATGGGATACAAGTTCCCTGCGTTGCGAAGCTTGTCGACCGGGCCTGCCAACGGGGCTCCGCACAGCAGCCCTGAAGCAACGTGCTTCGAGAATTGACGGACGCCAGCATGGTAGGTTCTCTCCCATGGTTGAGCTTTCGGGTCCTGATGGGAAGAAAAATCGACCCGTTATTGTCCCCAGCAATTTACCTCGCAGCTGTCGGTCAGAGTCAGTCAGTCCTATGCCGAAGTGAACGGCGGCCAACGAGGATAACCTGCAGTGTCTTCGCGGCAGCTGCTATCTCATCGTTCTCGCCTCTCGGAGGAAAGCGACCAGCGTCCTTTCGATAACGGTAGGTCGTCGCGTAGACGGTGAGGAAGGTGATCGGTGACAGTTTCACCTTGAACGTATTCTCGTGAGGCAAGACGTCGCGAAGGAAGTCAGGCCGATGGTAATCTCTACGCTCCGCCTTGGTATTTTCCAAACTGAGGAGCGCCAGAAGAATCATCTCGGCAGCCTGCCGAGATGATAGACATCGTTTCGCCCCATGCTTGGCATTATCGCGATATATAGCCGCTCTCGGCGGATTTCTGAACACCCAGCTAGCCATAACCCACTTGAATCAAATTGAACCTTGTCAAAGATCCTCGCTAGTTTGGTAAATGGTCCCGTGGTGAAATTTGTAATCCTGAACGCCCTGAAGGGATCCAAACTTTTTTTACCCAGCTTCAATTAGCGTTCATCCCACCGCTCGAACAATGAAATATGAGCACGCTAACATGATTTCTGGTTCTCGATGGTCTAGGCTGGGCGCCCTCCCTCGCGATCGCTCGTGCTACGAGTGGAGATCGAACACCCGTCAGGTGCGCGCGCGGAGTTGGGCTCCGCGATCCCTCTAACCGCGGATAGACGAGCCTTAAGACGACCGCTGTCCGACTGTTGCTGTTAATCGGGTGCGAACACTACAACGCAAGAGTACTGTCGCAAGATTTTCGGCGAGCTTCATGCACAGCCGAGGAAAGGAAGGCGAAGTCCCACGTTGCAATTAAACTAGTCCGATAGTCGAGATATTATGGAACGAAAAATCGTCCCGCCCGTTTTTGCTGAGCAAAACGGAGGGACCTAGCCTCACGAACCTGGCACGACCATTGTATGACGTGTTATTGCAAAGCGTGGCGTGGCCGATTTTCTCCCATCGGGGGACCTGCCGCGCTCAAGGGCGCGGGCAAGTGAGAAGGGTAACTTCAGCCTTCGCGCTGTTCGTCACACGGGCCGTTATTGAGGAACACCTATGACTACAAGCGCCAAACTTGCTGTCGTTCTTCCGATCTTGATTGCTGTAGCGCTCGTTCTCAAAGTCCTGTTTGGTTTCTATTCTGTCACTAAGCGTGCCCCAACCGATGGAGATGGCTCTGAGGTCATGTGGGAATCTGGGGGCACAATTAACTCGGCATGAAGAGGGGCTGAATGTTTCGGCGTGGAATGATACAGGCCCCGTCACACGACGCTCGTGTATTTCAGTGAGAGCCACGCTCAAAAGGAAGCGAACAAATCCTCGTCCGCATGCATCAAGAGCACCACGACGTTAGATATCCCTCGGCCTGTTCGAGAACGCTGTTCGGCAATTCGTCGTAGGCTATCAAGATAGAGACATTTACCCCTTTTCTAAGGCCAATTCTTCCCCGTCCTTCCCCGGTATCATGATGTCATCACAACGTTGGCTTCCGCTCGGCAGTTAAGGAATTCGAGCTTGATCGGGGTTTACAGGTCAGTCATTTTCCTTTTGTCGTTCAGCTTCACCAACCTCACCGGCCGCGCTGTCCATCGGCTCATTTGGATCAGTGTCGCGGTCATCAGACGCACGGTTTGTCCAACGCTCTACCCACTCGACCACCCTTGTAATGTAATCAATGCGAAAGCTGGGCTGGCCCTCCTCAAGCAGGTGGTGACTGCCCCCTGGATAGAGGACCATTTCAACAGCGGTATCGCTGCTGCGCATCAATGTCGCAAAAATTTCTTCCGATTGCCCAATCGGGCAACGTTGGTCATCCATCCCCTGAAGCAAAAGCGTGGGGGTCCGCGCCTCGTTCATGTGCACGAGCGGTGAGAGCTCTCGAGAAGGTTCGGGATTGACGAACGGTTCTCCAAGCATGGCAAACGGGGTCACATAGTACCCGCTGTCAGAGGTGCCAAAGTGGGATTCGATGTTGCTGACCGGAGCCGAAATTACGGCTGACTTAAACATGTCCGTCTGCGTTATTGCCCATGCAGCTTGAAAGCCGCCATAGGACTTACCTGCGATCGCAATCCGATCGTCAACGAGATTTTCTTCTTGGAGCTTCCGGATCGCCGCAATGTGCTGTTTGAGGTCAAGATCGCCCCACCGGCCCCGTAGCCGCTCTGCAAACTCCCTGCCGTAGCTTGAAGACCCCACCGGGTTTAGTGAAAGCACCGCCCAGCCGCGACTACACAACACATGACGATAGACCTGCTTACCAAACTCCAGATATGCAATTGCATGCGGCCCGCCATGGACGTCCACAAGGAGGGGAAACGGGCCCTGACTGTCGCCCGGCGGCAACATGAGCCACCCATCGATGGTTTCGGTCGCATTGTCTTCATTGGGCACGTCAAACGTGCGCAGCATTGTTCGCGGCTTTTCCCTATCGCTCCACCAAGCGTTGAAGTTGGTCAGCTTAGTCTCATCTTCACCCTTCCAACCGCAAGAATATAGCTCGGCCGGCTCGGTCAGGCTTGTGGCGGCAAAGATGATACGGTTTGGCATGGCCGCCAGCCCAATCACATGCCTTTCGCCGGTGACGATGACGTCGAGGCGGCCGTTCTCGATCGCGACGGTAGCTATTTCCTGAACACTTCGCCGTGCGAGGATGAAAACTACCCTTTTGGAGTCCTCGGACCAAAAAAAAGAACTTCCGCTTTCGACCTCAATGGACTCGTCGCCAAGCGGCGAGACGCTCTTTGCGTCGGGGTCGGCGATCCACGGGCGCTGCCTTGATGCGCCCTCTTCCTCGGAGCCGGCAAACACAATCGATTGGCTGTCTGGCGACCAGCACGGCGAACTTGCCGACGCAACATTGAACGAGATTTGCTCGGCATGGCTTCCGTCCACGTTCATGATCCAAAGGTCGGTGCCATGGGCTTCCCGCCCAGTTCTGGTGCGTGTGAACGCAATGCGGGAACCGTCAGCAGAACAGTCCATTCCTCGAATGTCAAATGGGCCATCGGTTAGCTGGCGCGCATCACCGCTTTCCAAATCTATCGAGAATAGGTGGATCTCCCGATCCAGTATGTAGCCTATTCCGTCGGTCTTGTATGGTAAACGCCACACGACTTGCGGGCGCTGACCCTCCGCTGGCTTACCGCGATTGCCTCGGCATTCCGGGTCGACCGCGACTTTGGCGGTCGCGAAGAGCTTGAGCCCATTGGGCGCCCATTTAAGGGAAAGTGGCCCGTTATCCATCTGGGTGAGTGCACGGCTCTCGCCGCCGTTTCTGTTAATGAGATGAATCTGGAGTGTGCCTGTACGGCTAGTGACGAACGCGATTGTCGTGCCGTCTGGCGACCACGCCGCACCGGTGTCGCCCCCCTCACCGCTGGTAAACTGTTCGGCCTCTCTTCCGTCGAGTGGGACGAGCCAGAAGGAGGTTGCGTTTGCGTCCTGAGCGCTATCGGGAACAGAGACTTCGCAAAGCGCGAAATCTGCATCTCTGTGACAGGAGAGTGCTTGGATCGACTGGTAGAGTAGAACATCCTCAGGGCGGAAACGCCCCGACAGGCCTTGCTTTGTCATGTCGGGGCGCTCCTTATGGTCAGCGACGATCCTGCTTATTTTCCTGCTGGTTCTGCTTGTTTTCCTGCTGGTTCTGCTTGTTTTCCTGCTGATCCTGCTTGTTTTCCTGTTGGTTCTGCTTGTTTTCCTGCTGGTTCTGCTTATTTTCCTGCTGGTTTTGCTGATTTTCCTGGTTGCGGTTGTTCTGATCGTTCTGTTGGTTA
Source organism: Pararhizobium sp. DWP3-4 (assembly GCF_049898205.1). Taxonomy (NCBI): domain Bacteria; kingdom Pseudomonadati; phylum Pseudomonadota; class Alphaproteobacteria; order Hyphomicrobiales; family Rhizobiaceae; genus Pararhizobium; species Pararhizobium sp. DWP3-4. The sequence continues at coordinate 15,469 of NZ_JAFCXF010000011.1, forward strand.
GTCATGTCGTTTCCCTTTCGATGCCCGCACCATGCGAGTAAGGTCTAACCTCAGTGTTAGTTGATCGTTCCACCCGAAAATGCGTTTTTCTTGATTTGCGACAATAGGGTGGATGAGTGAAATCACAGCACAAACAACTCGCCGTAATTGGCCCGCGGGTGGGTTCGAATCCGACTGCTAGTAAGAAATTATTCGTTCGCTGGCCGCTGCCGATGAGGCGAAACAGGAAGTACAGAGCAGCCGCTCGGAAACGACTTCGTACTAAGCGTTTCGTAGTGATATTTCTCAATTCTCATGAGCTACCGGTCGAGCGAATGCCATAACAAACGAGATCGCAGCACGTTCCAATAGGAGGTGCGCATCGCTTTCGGACTGGCTTGGCAAGCGCGCAGCGTTGGCTCGCGAGAGCTGCACAGTTGGGATAGGTGAAATTTCTGACTGAGTTCGGCTAGATACGGGAGCAGGTGAGATCATCGGGAGATGACGGCGCCGGAACCACACCCCGGCTTTCAAGATCGCTGGGGAGTTCACAGGGGCCAACGCTCGCAAGTGAGGCTTCCACAACGCAGCCAAAGTAGGAGATGCCGTCGTGGAAGCTGACACTTCGCATTTGCAAACGCCGGCCGCGGTGGATTTTCCGAACCGCGCGGCACGCTGGAGGCGACCGGAACGATCGACGGATCATATCCTGTGGTTAACACGAACGGTACGTGCAGGTGTTCGGGTTTCTCAGCCACCGGGCACAAACCTGCCTTACAGGTTGAAATCGAGGATAGCCGCATTAATCTTGGCCAAGTTTCCTCCCAGCTCCAGTGCCATCTATGCTTCAGCAGCAACACACGAGCGCGCCTGTATCTGTCAAGCATGTTGCGCAGCTCATGGCGCGTATGTACCCGTCTTCGACGACCAGAATTCTGTATCTGCCAGTGCAAGGTCATTCATCACCAGCCCGGCAGACCACATGCGACGGACGACGCGCCGCTTTACCGTGGCGCGCTTATAAGCAGAGAAATCATGGCACGTACGCGCCCGTAGCAGCGGGATGCGGCGGAGATCATTAGCTGAGCCCAACATATCCAATGAGCGGACCGACTCCCTGCTACGAGCCACTTCGGCCGGACGCTCCGCCAATCTCGCAATAGGAGCCACAACTCGGCGGCCCCAGTTGCAATCGCGCTTTGTGGCATGAAGTTGACACCCGCCTCGGCTGGGTCCGGGACCATGATGAAGCCTCCCGCTTTCTTCACTCCCGTCACCCCGGGTGCGCCGTCAGCGCCCGCCCCGGAAAGGACTATGGCCACGCCGGCTACCCGCGCTGCGGCCACGGAGCGAAAGAACAATTAGATCGGCGGGCCGCGGCCTCTCGGTCACGCGCGACTCAGGAAGTCTTCGGTCGACGAGATTTCCAATTGCACTGAAAACCTATCCCCTAACAATGCAAGGGAAGCGTCATGGGTATCATCCGCGCCACTGCAGACGGCGTCCTTCAAAAGAATGACACGATAGCCTAGGTCGATGGCGCCGAGGGCGGCGGCCAGGACACAAACGTCCGTTTCGCCCCCCGAAATCGCGAGCGTCTCCACCGCCTCCCCCGCCAACACGTGATGAAGCTCCCCGGTGATCCATGGCGAATAGGTCATTTTGTCAAAGACCCTCGCCGGCGGGACCAGGGCCTTTAGCGGCGGAACTAGGTCGACCATCTGCGGTTCAAGCCGCTCGAGTGTCATCGTGTCCCACTTCTCATAGTAACTTCGCCACAAGCCGGCCATATCCGCTGCACGCTTTGGCGGTACGAAGCGCGTAAAGATCGTCCGCTGCGGATGATGCTTTGCGATTTCCTGGACCTGAGGCGACACCTGCTGCATCCATGGGACATGCCAAGGCGTGTCTTCGGCGAACATTCGTTGCATATCGATGCACAAGTGTACCCAGTTATATTCCATAGCTTCCTCCGTGCGGCGCAAACCTTGGAACGAGGTGCTGGTTCCATGGTCGACGCCGATTAGTCACCAGAGATATCTTCGCGGCAGGACCGATCGCGGGCTCGCTCGTTTTGGGCGATAAACGCCGGACTTGGATACCGCCTGAAGAAGAAGCACTCAGAAGGACGGCGCCACATGCAGGCTCCGCTTGTGCGCGCTCGCACGATAGGCCTTCAGGATTCGCAGCCGCGCTCTCCACGACCGGATTCCCTTCAAGAAAATCATCTATTTGCTCATAGGTAACGCCATAGACTTCTTCGTCGAGACGAAGAGGCGCGTCAGACTCGAGATCGGCTGTCGGCACTTTGAACGCCAGTTCGGACGGAGCACCATGTGTTCGGCAACGGCCCTCACCCGTCGTTTCGTCAGGCCTGCTAGTGGCAAGATATCGGCCGCCCCATCGCCTAACTTAGTGAAAAAACCCATCAGGGCTTCAGCGGTTAGTCGGTTCCGATCACCAATCCGCCAGTTGCACCAGCCCATGCAGACTGCGCGATCATCCGCTGACGCGCCTTCCTGTTGCCGAGTTGAAAGTCCTTTCGAGCCGGCTCGACACCATCCGCTTCCGCCAGCATGAGGGCAGCGAGCAAGGTGTCGCCCGCGGGTTTGATATCAATAGTGATGACACGATCCGAGCGGATAACGGCTAGGGATTTTTGCACGTCCGACTCGTCGGCATGGACCCCATAGGGCAACCGGATTGCGACGAAACCTGCTGGGTAGCCTTCAGCGCCGAGTTTTGAAACTGCTGCTTGGGCCAACAGGCCGGCGGCTAACGAGTAAACGCCGCCGCTTACTCCAAGAACATAGGTTCGGCAAAATGACTGACGCAGATAGCCACCCAGAACTGGACGCGCTGAGCACCTCTTGTGCTGCATCGAATCAACAGCAGATACCGTCTGGTCCGGTCGAGGTCTTGGCCTTCGCTTCGGTACTAGCAGGCGATTGACATCACTGTTTACGCGAATCCGGGAAGGAGCGTCGCCTGACTGGGCCGAACCAAAGTAGTAGCAGACCTGCCATAATGGGAACCGCGCCGCACACCAAAAACAAGACATCAGCTACTGTCATCGCTATCAGACCTTTGCTGTCAGATCTTTGCGGTTTCACCCGCTGCTTTCAAGGAAAGGAACCTGAGCGTGACGTCGGACAGGTGTTGCTCAAGCCAGCCGGCCATAGCTAGCTCTTCATCGAGGTTAGCTTTAAGCGCAGCGGTGGAGGCCGAAAATCCTCCTTGCTCGGCGACGGTGAGAAGCGACTTATAGGCGGCGATCTCGAAATGCTCGAATGCGAAATTCGCGAACGAGTTTTTCAAGATTTCATCGCCGGCTACGGTGTGTCCCATTGCGGCCATCGCGCCAGTAAATGAGAGTGCCATATCCTTCAAGGTCGATCGATCTTCAGCAAAGTCGCTGAGTAGTCCGTCAATCCGCACAATCTGATTTTCGGTCTCACGAATGTGCTGATCGAGCTTGGCTGCCACGTCCGGATAGTTTTCAATCCTGCTGACCTGCGGCTTCATAATCGAGAGCGCTTGATTTTCCATGGCATGAGCATTCTTGAGGCCGGTAACGAAAATCGAACGCGCTGTATTTTCGGTTGTCATGATAGATCCTCTGTTTCTGGATCCCTCTAACCGCCGCAAGCGCGTCAAGTTCCCAGAGGGGTCAAACAATCTAAGACTGCTCGAGCAATTTCAGAAGCTGAGGCGCGGGCAGCCACCGATGACTAGACAGTCGTCCCCTCATGAGGATCGTGAAGCGTGGCTTCGTTCCTGTTAGGACTCCGCAACACTGCGGACTGCGCAATCCTTGCCAACAATCAAGACAGACGAACGGCGACTGCTTGATCTCAATCGAGCCGATCGAATGCGACTGACCCTCTTGGACCTCAAGGATCGTAGGTTCGACCGGGCGGAGGATGTAAATGTCGGGTGCCCATGTAGCTTTCTGGTACGATCGTGGATCTGAAGGCATTCATTCAAAAATGCCACTATGGTTACGATGCGTCCGGTTCTTCGGAAAACTTTAATGGTCTAGATTTCCGAAAGATCGTCGAAGCTCTGCAGTGTCGGAGTACAGGGTTATCAACGCGAAGCGACCGCCTCTAAGGGCGAAGGGCCGCCTTGGAGTGGCCCTTCAAGTCAAGCATTTACCTTTTGGTTTTGGCAGCCCCCGGACTCATGGCCTTGGCCTCAACGACATTAGCAGCGCCGCCCATATCCGCGTTTTTGGTACGCCCTGCACCAGCACCCGCCCCAAGGTCGGCGCCAGTAGTGGGGTCAGATACCGGGTCAGACATAGTACGCGCAGCCGCTGCGGTTGCTACCTTCTTGTCCAACGCCGAAAGCTTCACGCTTGCAGAGCCGTCACCGTCATCGACCGGCATCACCTGCTCCAGATCGTCGATGCGATCCCAGTCGTCGCCGGAATTCCACGGCCCGGTGGTATCGCCTTCTCCTTGCGAAGTGTTAACGTACATGCTGGCGTATTGTTCGATACCCGGCAGCTTGCCCGAGGGAAAATTGTTTTCGATAGCGTACAAGGCCTTCTCGAATGATTTCTGATGCGCGATTTCTCGGGTCATAAGGAAGGCAAGAGCGTCCTTGATGCCTGGGTCGTCGGTAATGTTGATGAGGCGCTCATATACAATCTTGGCACGGGCTTCAGCTGCAATGTTCGAGCGAAGATCTACTGTAGGCTCACCGCGAGAGTCGACATATGCTGCGGTCCAGGGGACCCCAGCAGAATCGCATAGAGCAGGCGCGCCGCCGAACAAGATCGATTCCTTCACCGAAGTACCGCTCGACCCGATCATCATATATAGATCAGCCTCCTTAAGCTGGCCCTCGGCGAGTTGCGCCTTTAGGCCTTTATTCAGCATCGTAATGATCGATCCAACAACTTCAAGGTGGCTGAGTTCCTCCGTCGCAATGTCCAACAGCATGTCTCTGCGGCCAAGATCATCTTCCGCTAGCCCTTGCGTGAAGTATCGCATTGCCGCCGCAAGCTCGCCATCCGCTCCACCGAATTGCTCCATGATCATGCAGGCAAGACGAGGGTTCGGCTCTGAAACTCGAACGGTATATTGTAATCTTTTGTTATGCATGAACATTGAACTGATCCTTTGGGTGAGACGTTCAAGCCGAACCGAGCCTTATGGAAAAGGTTCCCGCACCACCGCAAAAATAGTCTGAATCAGCCGAGGCGGATCTGACACGGTATGCCGAGCCGGACAGTTGAGGAAACCCTTATGACGTACCATACGTGGAGGGCGCACGGGTTGCGGCGGCCAAGGAGAGGAGAAAACTTCGCAGGCCGCCTTGCGGACAAATGAGTTGTTGTGACAAAAGCTCAGCGTCTTCTGGTTGATATCGTTCCCGAGCACGAGCGTCACTTCGCGGTGTACAGTTGATGATCAAATTGAACTACGAACGATTTGGGAAGTTCCACGCCGCACACTCTTCTGCGATTTCAGTACCGGTCATCGGAAACAGACCCCGATTTCGTAAGATTCCCGACCTTGGGCGGGAGGCGCCCCTCGCAGATGCCGCAGCCGTCCTCGTCAAGCTCTTGGTCCATTTTACTGCGACCCGTGCCGCGAAAGAGGCGGCTCGCTCCTGCCTGAAAATTAATTAGGTTCCAGATACCGGGTACCTGGCTTTCACGGCGTTATTCGAGGAGTGAGCTATCCAGCGAGCCGCGCCTCAACTTCGTGATGCATGTTTTGGGATCAGGGTCGGCCTAAGATATCACGTTTTGAACAGGGCAAACCAGCGTATCGCCCTATGGCGCCAGAATGACTGGGGTTGAAGTAGAAGACGATAGAACAGGCACCCTCCTTACGGATGAAACGTCGCGCTTCCACCATGACTAACTTATAACAGGAAGGCGGCTTTTTGGCCGCCGTTTTCATACCGGCCATTCGTGTCACCGGTCTGATGGCCCAGTGCTGCTAATGCGTAAGGCTTAGGTCGAAGGGAGGCGAGGGTACGTACAGCTACCGATCGCGGCGAAGGCGGTGGAACCGGTCCCAACTACCGAGAAGGAGCCATCAACCGCCCGGGCAGGGCGCAAGCTTTCGATCCTCGCGGTTGACGACAACGCGCTGGTCTTGGACGGGAGCGGAACTGGCGAAATTGACACAAAAAAATATCCGCATTGAGGTAATCGTTGCTGATAGGCCGAATTGCGGACGACGCGGGGGAGACCGTCAGGAGACTTCAGACGCAGTTCTCGCAACGGCAGCTGAATGATGCGCTTAATTCGACCTTGGACCATTGGAAGCCCGGGACCTGCTCCTTTGCCGACCCTTTTCGTTGTGTAGAAGGGTGGACAAGTAATAGGTCGGCTTGCAATATTTCTGCTCTTGAACTTTTCAACCGGCATAAGCATGTAAAGGGTACGATTGCGAAGCTACGGCTTCCTGCGGCTAAATCGTAGCCAGTTTGAACACCCTCAAAAGCGCTTGATAATAGGTGTATCGTTAATCAACTTTTTCAAATGCCCTCTGCTCTTGGCTACGACGCCGGGGAGCGACGGTGTGTTTTGGAACCATGACCCTTCAATTTCCGAAACTCACCCCATTCCAAGCCGAACTTCAGCAGGCGCACAAGCTCCGCCAGACCAAGTTTTCGTCCGCCGCAGGACTTCGGGCGGCGAGAAACAAGCTCGTCGAGATTAACAGCCGAACGCCGGTGTGGAAAACGTCCAGCAGCTGGTTTGACGCACATGTTCGTGCTTATCAGTTCCACCTTGCCAACAGGCTGGTTCGGCCTGCCTCGTGCCATGGCGCCCATAGCCGTGGTGACGAGGGTCGGGCCAAGCGTTTTTCGAAGGGTTCACCGCTTTCCCGCCAAGCCATCGTTCGCCCGTCAATGGCGAAAACTCAGCGTTTCGGCCGTTTGTTGAAATCTTTCCTGAGTTCGTCCTTAGCTCGATCAAGCGTCGCCAGCCGCGATTTTGATAGCCCCTTGCCGGCGCGGTTGATGAAGAATGTCAGCATCGACATGGCGGATTGGAACGGGCTCGCCTTCCGGCGTTCGCTCTGCTCTGCGGCCTGTTTCAAGGAGTCGGCAATTTTCTTGGGACTGCGCTCTTTGAAGACACCATCTTTAAGGTCCATTGCATCGCTATTCTCAGTCACGTCCTGCGACCATTTCTTTTTCGATTTCTTTGCCATATTCGTGCTCCAGACGTTCCCTATTTTAAGCAAGCCATCAGGCGGCAGTGCTCCGCGTAGCTTTCGTTGCGTTCGCATGTGGCAGGGGCTCTTTTCAGCAAAGCCGAGCGCTCGTCCCTTGTACGAGATGCGGACGCAGGGCCCCCATCGCGCCCGCTTTTCGATCGGACTTTCGGCCTCCCCCTGCCCGTCCCTGACTTCTTGCCGCCAGTTCTTTTCTTGTCGACCGTGGCGCGGGCTCGACGCTCCAGCCAGCTCTTGAAGGCAACGATCAATCGGCATCGTATTGCTCCGCTGCGCGCTCTGCCTGTCCGTGTAGGCGAATTGTCACCGCGTGGATGATCTTCCCGGTATAGTCGACTCCCAAACCGCTTCCGCTTTCAAATGTTCCAAGGCGGCTGTTCAGCGCGAGTGCCCCGCTTATGCAATCTCGTAGAGGTAGTGAGAAAACTCCGCAATGGGACTGGACCGCCCAAAGCGGCAATCCCGTTAGGCCCAGTGAGTGGCTGGTAACGGGAAGCGCACGACGATAAAACAGGTGTCCTTTGAATCCGAGAAAGTGCGCTTTTTCACCCCGCCAACCTTAGCAATGTTCCGCGACTTTGATGGAAAAGTTCGCTGCAAGCTCTTGCTATTCTGAATGACAAAAACCACTGAGAGACGGGCTTAGAAGCCCTCTGTTGGCTGAACTAGCGAAATCGATCCTTTAACGTATTCGACATCTCTTGCCGTAAGCGTCCGCTGCGTTTGATCTTTCAGGAATCGACTTCTCAACCCCGGAACGCGTCATTGTCACTTGCAGATACGTGGCCTTTGTGATCTGGGCCCTGATTGGCGCAATGCCAGCCTCGATTTCTTCGAAGACAAAGGCATGCTGCTCGTCATCGACCCCTGATGCCGCAAGCTTCTCCGAGCGTCGTCCAAAGCGGGCTCTATCGAAGGCCTTCAGAATCTGGGTCAGCCGCTCGATGCGCTCGTCGGCCTCCGCGTTCAAGAATCGGGTGGCGTCATGGGTCTGATTAGAGCATATTTTGCTGCAATCCGCCCGTGGTTTCAGCCACCTGATTCGCTGCGCCGCAGCGGGTTACCCATCATTTTGGAACGTTTCACTGGCGTGAAACGAACCCGCGTCCAGTCCATTCCATCGACCAAAGCGAGAGCTGCGCATGGTGACGTCGGCCCGGCTGTGGCCGATAGTTGCCAACAAAACTGCACTTTCTCCAACCGCTTGGCATAGAGGAAAAGCCCGGAACCATCCCACCACACGATCTTGATCCGGTCCGCTTTGCCCCGAAGACACAGCGCGCGCCCTTGTACGGGTCACTGCCCGCATCGCGAACCAGTGACAGCAAACCGTTAGGCCACTTGTGGAAGTCGATGAAATGGCTCGCAAGAAAGACTTTCACGCCCGAAGGGATCACGCCGATCGGACCGCCTGAATACTCGCCGTAGGTGTGCTTCACCGTTATCAGCGCCCATCCCGCGCTTTGAGATGATCCCGCGCAGAAAATCATGTTTTTTCGTGCCCGCCGCGCCCGTGAATAAAGGCATGGCCTTCGTTACCGTCTTTCGGATCCTCACTTGGATGGCGATGGTTTGTGTACACGATGCGGAGGTTTTTCAGCACCTCTTCCATGGCACTGATGGTCTCAAACGTTCCCCAGCCGTGGGTCGTCGCTCTGTTCAGTATGTCTTGTAGTGATCCGTCGACCTCTTCCTGACAAAGCAGGTGACGATCCTTATCAGATACTGGCAATTTGGGCGTATTTGTCATCACGGCTCCTCCTTAGCGGGGTAAACCAGACTTTTTCGGCTTTGTTCCAGAGATTTGCTCAGCACCTTCGCGCGGAAGCCCTGTCATGGAACATCATGACGGTTCGTTGGCTTGGCGCCTCAACCGGATGCTCAACCACGCGGCACAGCATTTCTTTTGAGGAGTAGGTTCACCATTCATCGATGGTGCGTGGTAGGTGATGATATTTTCGGGCGACGATACTTGAGACAGCTTGCGAGTTAGATAAAATTATTTTCCGCATGGGAACAAGCTGCCGCGCTCCCGGTTTGAGCCAGTCGAACCCGCCCCTCAGGGTTCGATGATGGCGCGCCCTCCCACGCGTCTCCGGCACTTGCCCCTCTGGGCGCCGGCTTGGAAGCGAGGTGCTTTGAGAGGTCCTCGCTTCCAAGGGAGCTAAAGAGACTAGCCAGGAGATCTACCGCTGCGGTGGAACTGTGGCACACTGCCTATGTTAGAAGCCATGTGAAGGAGATAGGTGTGATAAACCGCGAGCAACTTATCAAAGAACACGCCTTTTCATTATGGGAAACCGAGGGCAATCCTGATGGCCGCCATGAAGACAACTGGGTGCAGGCCGAACGAGAGATCGATGGCGCCGATACCGGTTCCCATGCAGTAAACTCGCAACGCCCTCCAGAAATGGATTTAGAGGCAATTCCCCTGCCCGATCGAGCCAGCTCGGGTGTACCGCCGGCTTTTTCTAACCCGAAGAATCTCGTGGTAGGCGCCGGCCCTGACAATCCGATTCATCACGTCGGCCAGCAGAGGGTGATTAGTTAGTGAAGTGAAGTTTGGTGGGGTCCCACCTCGCCGCCGTGCCTGCCGAAAACTTTGCCCGCGTCGCTGGTCGCGTCTTAGGTCCGTCGTTATCGTTATAGATAAACACGTACTTCAGAACATAGACACTGATCCAATTCTTGCTCCTGCGAGGCGCCAAAGGGTTTGCCGATATCAGGCAGAGGGCAACTGCGATCGGCAGAGCACTTGCAAAGCCACGCTTGCCCAGTCCGTCGGCTTTGGAACCACGTGCGACGATCGAAACGCCGCCGGGAAAACCCCTTCGTCATATCCGGTCACGAACGCGAACGGCACGCCGTGCATCTTGAGGAACCCCGCTACCGGATAGACCATTTGTCCGTTGAGGTTTACGTCGAGCAGAGCACCGTCCAACTCCATGTCGTTGCCCGCGACATTCATCGCTTCCGCAAAGTTTGCAATCGGGCCGACAACTGTCGCACCGAGCGCACTTAACGTCTCGGCTGCTTCCCTAGCTGTATAATAGTCGTCCTCCACAATCAGTATGCGCTGCCCCTTAAGAAGGGCGTTCGGTGCGAAATAATGTTTCTGGGCGGCGAGGGTGCAAAAGGATTGCAGCTTTTCCGGCCAAACCAATCCCCGCGCATACATCCGCAGGACGTACCGTGCAAAATCGGACCTGTGCGACAGTTGCTTCGAAAACCAGAGCTCCGAGGTGATACGATCGAAAACACCTTGGACCAAATCCAGCTCCTCAGGGCTGAGAACGCACGGCGCTACATGGTTGTGAGTCACGGCAGCTCTCCAAAAAATTCTAGCACTCATGCGACCATGTCACCGCACCAACGGCTTTGCAATCCCAGACAGCCTGTGTACGGTACCCGACCAACGCCTCTTCCGACCTTAGGGCAGAGTTCTATAAGCGGCTTGGCATCCGCTGGAGGAGATTGTGATGGCTGCGCCACACGTTCTTTCGGAAAGGGTATCGCCCCGCAAAAGGCGAAGCCATATCGCCACGCAACTTGCCTCTAATCGCATCGACTTGCAACCCTTGTAGAACTGAACAGACAGGTTGCCAGCGCCGACAAGCCTGCACATTCTTTGATGGGACGTAGCTTAGGAGGAAGACGACGAGATGCCTGAACACGCTGTGCCGGCGTTAGAGCGCAGGACCTAGAATAATAAAGGGCCATCATCATATCAGCTCGGGTGAGTGCGAGCGTAACCGAAGCAAACGCGTTGTCCCAGCGAAAAGCCACAAGCGCTGCAGGCTGCCTAATGAGCGGTATGTTCGCTGGTTGTTGTGGCGCGCGAGCTTGCCCCTGGCCGAAAGTAGCTTGCGGCCCGGCCTGCGATCGACACCGGCCACGGTCTGCGCGCATGTGTTGCGGTCGTCATGTCAGCAATTGCTTCACAGAGCTTTGCCATAACGATGGGTTTGCCGAACCGCGCTACATGTCGGAAGCAACCGGGGATTATGGAAAGGTCGTAACCTGTTGTGAACAGGAACGGCACGTTCTCGTCCTCGAGTTTCCCGGCAATAGGGAATACCATCTCGCCCTGGAGGTTGGCGTCAAGAATCGACACATCAATGTTTGAGACCTCCCGCAAGGCCAAGGCTTCTTCTATCGTGCCGACGGGCCTATCAGGAGCGCGCCCAGATCCAAAAGATAGTCGCGAAGTTCGAGGGAGCATGTACTCGTTTTCGACCACTAAAGCGTGTCGCGTTTAATCTGCCTCGTATCCTGCGGCTTGGAAGTAGTTTCTGCATTCTGTGACGGAGAAGAGGTTGCAGATTTCGGAGAGGGGGATCTGGTTGACGAGACCGGTATCGAGATTGCACATTGCACACCCTCCGGTCCCAACTTATAGCTGGTCTTTGCGCCAAGCTGGTACGGCAGGGCCTGTTCGATCAGCTCCCGCCCCTGCCCTTTACCGCTCGGCCCGGATCCCTCGGTCGGCATCGTGACGCCGCTTTCCTGCCAGTCGATGTGAAGCCACGGTTGCCCCCCCGGACCGTTTTCCTCGAGCGACCAGGTGATGGACAGCTTGCCGGTGGCTTGCCCTAGGGCGCCGTATTTGATCGCGTTGGTCGCAAGCTCATGAAGGGCAATAGCGAGTGTCTGCACCATGGAAGAGCGAAGGCGGACGCCCCGGGGGCCGTCAAGGCTGACCCTGTCAACATTACCATCCATCGCCGATAGTTCGCTCTCGATCACCTCGTTGAATGTGACCCGGTCGTGACCATTTAGGCGCGAAAGGAGGCCTTGGACCCGTGCCAGGGCATCTAGGCGATCTCGGAATTTATCCCGGAAATCGTCCATGTCGGTGCTGGCGCGGCCTGTCTTATCAGCCATGGAGCGAATGACAGCGATCAGGTTCCTTGTTCGATGCTGCAGCTCGGCAACCAGCACCTCCTGACGGGCCTGCATTCCGCGCAAATCATCAACGTCAGTCGAGGTGCCGAGCCATTCTGCAATCGCGTCGGACGCGTCGCGAACGGGCGTCGCGCGAGTATGGAACCAGCGGTAGATGTTGGTGTCGGCCTGGCGGATACGGTATTCGACTTCCATCCCACCGGATTCGATGGCGTTGCCCCAATTCATCTGCGCCAGTTCGCGATCGTCGGGGTGGACCGGTTCCAGCCACCCCTCTCCATGACTTTCTGCCTCAGCCTGGCCGGTGTAGTTGGTCCATTGCAGGCTGGACCAGGTCCATTTACCCCCATCGATGGCACGCCAGACCAATTGCGGTATACCTTCTACAAGGGCACGCTGACGTCGCTCGGCAGCAGCAAGGGCTTCCTCCGTATTCTTCAAATCAGTGACGTCGTGGCTGATGCCACCTATATGAGCAACGTGGCCCTTTTCATTTTTAATCGGGAAGTCCGTATCCCTTAACCACCGAATACCGCCATCAGCGGGTCGCTGGATGCGGTATTCGAATGTTACCCATTCACCTTGCCCAACACGCCGCAGGCTTTCTGCTGCGTGTTCACGGTCCTCCGGCACAATTAACTCGAGCCAGCCGACCATGTTGTCGCCCCGTAGAGCGGCCTCGCGATCAAGGCCGTAGACCGTTTCAAACGCCGGTGTAAGATACGACCACTGGAACGTCTCCGCGTCCCGGATCCAGAGAATGTCCTGGGTCGCCTCTCCGAACTGGCGCAGGCGATCCTCGCTTACGCGTAGAGCCTGCTCGGCGCGTGCCCGGTCCGATATATCCACGAAAGTTACAACTGTGCCGTCGATCCGGTCCTCGACGGTCCTATAAGGTCGTAGGCGCATCGTGAATTGGCGGCCCCTGTGACTGACAACTTCGCGCTCAATCGGGAAAAGATCTCTCAGGACCTGTCGTGCATCATTGTCAATATCGTTGTAATCGAGACGATGTGTAAAATCGGTAATGGTACGACCGATATCATGCCGCGTAATGTTGAAGAGTCCAGCAACGGGCGCTGTAAACATCTTGATGCGAAGATCAGGATCGAGAAATAATGTACCTATTTCCGTGGCAGCAGAAAGATTCTGAAGATCGCTATGTGCGGCCGAGATGCTTTCCAGCTTACTTTTTAATTCGGCGTTGACGGTGTGCAGCTCCTCGTTGACGGACTGCAGTTCCTCTTTCGAGGTTTCGAGCTGTTCGGCCGTCGAACGATATTCCTCGTTCATTGACTGCAGTTCTTCGTTTGCAGCACGAAGCTCCTGAACGACGGACCCATGCCCAGACCGGCTGACCATCAACGCTTCCTGCGATGCTTTAAGCTCGGCATAGACCCGTCGCACTTCGTCTGGCCGTGCGTCCCCGACCGGTTCGAGTTGTTCGCTTTCAAAAACAAGCCCGCCGTCAAGGAAGAAGACTAGCGCCTGGGCAGCTTTTCGTGCCTGGCTAGCGATGGGCGTAACCTGCATAGCAATTCGCCGCCTCCCCTGATCGAAAGCGACGGCGGTCGGCAAGGTGACCGTTGGTTCACCCTTTTCAAGGGCTCGCGACAGTGCGATCCCTAAGTCCAGCCGAAGCTCCGGCCTTACGACCGCCGGCAGGGTTTTTGATACCGGACCGGCGGAGTGAAGGATGAAGCGCCCTGCGTTTGAGGACAAATGAAGGATGTTTTGTCCGTCGTCGACGAGTACGCTTGCCGGCGCGCTGTGTTCCAGTGCTGCTACGTGGAGGGCAGTGGGGAGCGCAATTCGCTCCGCACCGCTCGTCGGCGGTCTGTCGCTGATCGAGAATTGCTCTGGCGCAGCAAACTTTGGAAGGATTGGTAGGAGGTTACCTCCATGCGGGCGCCCGCTGTAGATTCGCGCCTGTCTATCAACCGGTGCGAAGAGGTCGGCAGCCACATCGACGGTCTCGGCCGAACCAAGGAACAGGTATCGGCCAGGACGCAAACCATAATGAAAAGTCGAGCAGACCTGGGCCTGCAGAGCGCGCTCCAGGTAGATGAGCAGGTTGCGGCAGGTGATGAGGTCAAGCCGCATGAAGGGGGGCTCTTTCAGGACGCTGTGCTTTGCAAACAGCACGCTCTCCCTCAGTTCCTTGCGAACACGGAAATGCGTTCCCTCGTCTATGAAAAACCGAGCCAGCCGTTCTTCAGTAACGTCAGCTTCGATCGTTTTAGGATAGCGCCCTTCTCTTGCTGTAGCCAGCGCACCTTCATCAAGATCGGTGGCGAAAACCTGCACGGGAATTTTTACGTTTTGGCGGGCCATCTCTTCGCGCAGAAGGATGGCGACACTATAAGCTTCCTCGCCCGTGGCGCAGCCGACGACCCAGACCCGAATGCTTTCATCACTCTCCTGATCATACGCATCGAACAGCGGCTTTACAGCCTGGCGCGCCAAAGCCTCGAAAGCTTGCTCGTCACGAAAAAACATCGTGACCGAGATAAGCAGATCGGAAAACAGGTTCTGTGCCTCGTCTGGCGTGGTGAGCAGGTAATCCGCGTAGGCGGGGAGCGTGTCTGTTCGGCAGACCTGCATCCGCCGAACGACCCGGCGCATCACCGTGGCGCGCTTGTAGGCAGAAAAATCGTGACCGGTTCGCGCTCGCAACAAAGCTATGATGCGACGGAGATCATAAGCGGAGCCTGACATATCAAGAGATCGTACGGCTTCCTTACTGTGGGCGACTTCAGTTAGATGCTCCGCCAATCTTGCGATGGGAGCGACGAAGTCCGCAGCGCCAGTGGCGATCGCGCTCTGTGGCATGGAGTTGAAACCCGCCTCGGCTGGGTCCTGAACCATGATGACGCCACCCGCCTCCTTGACGGCAGTAACGCCGAGTGCTCCGTCTGCGCCTGCCCCGGACAAGACAATGGCAACACCGTCACCTCTCGCAGCAGCTACCGAACGAAAAAACATATCGATCGGCGCGCGACGGCCTCTCGGCTCGCTAAACGGCCGCGCCTCGATATTGTCCCCATCGATGACAAGCTCCCGATCCGGTGGAATGACGTAAACACAATTCGCCTTCAACGTCGGGCTGTCGTCTATCTGAAGCACCGGCATTTGCGTACACGCTGCGAGAATTTCACTGAGCGAACTTGGTTCATCCGGGGAAAGATGAACAATGACGACATAGGCAAGGCCGAGGTCAGGGGGTACCTGTCGAAAAAGACTTTGCAATGCAGGCACGCCGCCTGCAGATGCCCCGATCGCGCAGACAGGTATAAATGTCTGTTTAGCCTGTGCCTTAAGCTCCTCGTCTGCCATCTTCATATCGTGCACCTTCAAACACTTAGTAACTCAGGGTTGTGAGGCCTGTGAATCCCTGTTCTAAGCCTGCAAGAAAAGAATATTCGTGAATAGCCGCAGCCGCCCAACTTTCATAGACCTGGGGGCGGTACAGTATGTTGAAAAGGAGCACTCGTGCCTCCGCACGTGAGGGCCCGGCGTGAAAATACCGTGTGTCCCCATGTCCAGATTAATATGTCAATCTGGCACGTCGCTCCTTTGGTGCGGGCATGTTTGCGACCCGGAACGCGGACATTGTAAATTAAGTCTGGAACAGCCACGGTGGAATGATTGCTATTTTAAAGTCAAGCAGATTTGCGACGACCTTCTGTGCGCGGCCCTGCAGGCCGTCGATAAGAAGATACAGGTAGCCAGAAAAAAGCCCCTGGCCACCGCCCCATCGCTGACGATCGGGAGTTTATCGTCCTGGCGTCGAGTAAAAGTTCGGCAAAGATTAAAGCGAGCCCAACGGACTGCTGCCTCAAAAACAAAGTCTGACAATTCAGAAGCACAGTTTCAGACTGGGGCCACAGGCCCTACGTGTGCGGAACGTGGCTCCGAAACCGGATCCGGAGCTAATTGTCCACCATGGCGAAGCGTCATGTTGGCCTGATACCCGAGCCATATCGGGATATCGCCGCGCGTTGCGCCTTCAATCGCTCTCCCGATTGGAGGCACGCTCGGCTTCCAAAACTTTCATCGCCACATCTTTCGCGGCCTCGAAATCCCCCCGCGAGAGGGGCCTCTAGGACGGCGCTTCAATGCCTCTATCTCTTCCATCTCGGTTCCCTTCAAAGTAGATCTGACTCGATGAGAGGTACTAAGTTAATCGGCGACTTCTACACTCATGGTCGGGACCGTCCGCTTTCAGACGAGCCGCATTACATTTAGCCCGGTAACGTACACTGCCGGCTATCCGGCTGCGGTTTGGTTCCACAGCGAGAGCGTGGCCTATGCTGAAGACACAATCCCGGGCCGCCGCCTCGATGTAAACCACAGCCGAAATCGGTCCTTACCTCACATTTGGGGGAACAATGACGTACCTTATGCATTCAGCCTTGGCAAACACCATGTTTTCCTGAAGGCTGCGCACAAAACGATGCGGGAAAGACTTGGAGTATCAATGTTAGCGACTGGGAGCACTTCCAAAGCCAAACGTATCTTGGTCGTCGAGGACGATTATATGATGGCGGGCGATCTTGCCGCTGACCTGAGTTCGCTTGGATTGGAGGTGGTCGGGCCTGCCCCCTCAATTGAAACAGCTATGCAAATCTTGCAGGATTCAGAGAAAATCGATGGAGCCATTCTAGACATCAACCTAAATGGAGCGATGGTTTTCCCACTAGCAGATGAGCTTGATCGACTATCACTGCCGTTTTTTTTCGGGACTGGCTATGATCTGGATATCGTGCCTGCCAGACACGCCTTAAAGCAGTTTATCCGGAAACCTTTCGACATGCGCGAGATTGTTTCCGCGCTCCGGTCGATTTTACCATTGGACGCCGGTGAGCAGGTGGTTGCCCGAAAGAATAACGTTCTCGCGATGCTCCCGCGTGGTGAACTGAAAGCCCTTCTACCAGCTCTTTCGGTGATTAAGGTACCGCAAGGTGAGGAAATCCAACGTCAGTACCATGAGGTTGAGCAGGTATATTTCCCGACGACATGCGTTGCTTCAATTATAGCGATCTCGCCAAAAGGGCAGCGAATTGAGGCCGGCCTCGTTGGCCTCGATGGTTTGACAGCCTTCGGCCTTGTTGCGGGTGACCGCAGAAGTCCGTATCAAGTCATTATCCAAGTTGGCGGGGAGTCTTTAAGGATGTCCGCGACCGACTTTGTAACAGCCCTCGAACAGTTACCAACCCTTCGCAGCCTTGCCATTCGGTTTCTCCGGACGCTTAGCATTCAGGCCGGATATACGGCGCTTGCCAATGGACGCTACGGGGTCCCTCAACGCCTTGCCCGATGGCTGCTTATGCTTCATGACCGAACGGACGGCGATACTATTGTGATTACACATGAGTATCTCGCCATAATGCTTGGTGTAAGACGCCCAGGGGTTACTGACGCACTTCATCTTCTCGAGGGTGAAAGATTTATTCGGTCACTACGGGGGAGGATAACAATTAGAAACCGTACAGCACTTCTCGGTTTCGCGGATGATGCCTACGGCGTCCCGGAGACGGAATACAGTCGTCTAATGGGCCCGCCGCAGCGCGCGGAAGTGGGCAGGGCCAGCGCGCAGCCTGACATCGAACACATTGAATGCCTCCCGTAAATTACCATGAGCGGGAAGGTCGGGGACCATTCTACTGAAAGGACGTCGGTGTTTCCACCGACGCCAATTTGGTTTTTGGGGACCTCCACGATGTCGCCAGCAAGCGGGTAGCACTGCAACCCCAATGTCGACGACATACTCGAACATCACTGCGCCTTCCTAGTTCCCACCGAAAGGCGTATTTTCCAATGGTCTGCCGGTTTCGGTAACAAGACTTAAGGGATTACCACTGCCGGTCGTGCGCTTACCGAGGTTAGCCACCGCGTAAAGTGCAGGCTCAAATGCGATATCGGATGGGTGACTTGCGCTCGCGGTAACGCAGTTCGTCATAAGGCCTCACATTGCAATTGTGACGCGTGCCGTAAAACGTTCGACCGAAGCGCCCGTTAACACGGCGTCGTTAGCCCTCAAGCCAGGTCGTCATATCAAGGGCGATAGGTAGTCGTCCTTGACGACCAGCAGCCGTTTGCCTGAGTACATGCTGCGCTGTGCCAACTCCATTACCCTGTTTTGCGCCACTTGATCGGCACGTCGATGGTGCACCGGAGCCGTGTCTCCGTAATCTCGTAAGTCGTCGTGGCCGCCAGTGCGTAGGGCAGCGCCTTCTCTATCAGCTCACGGCCGTAACCGGTTCCTGTCACAGCAACCTCCACTGAACGTGGTTCGGAGATTTCCTCAAGCCATTCCACACGAAGGCGGTTCTCCTGATCCGATGCCTCATAATCCGATGTCTCATATGTAGACCACGATATCGTCAGCGCTCCATCGTCGCCCGAAAGCGCCCCGTACTTCCGGGCGTTCGTGGCGAGTTCGTGAATGGCCAGAGCGAATGTCTGTACCGTGCTGTTCTTGAGAAATACTTCTGGCCCGCAGAGAGACACGCGCTCGGCGACCAACTCCAGCGCCGAAATTTCCATCTCGAAGACCGTTCGAAGGGTAATAGGCTCTATTTCGGAGCGTGAGAGAAGGCCCTGCACTCGCGACAGCGCTGACATCCTGTCTGCAAACCGAGCCATGAAGTCCGCTGTAGGCCCGGTCTCGCTCATGGTCTGGCTGGCGATCGAGCGGACGACGGCGATCAGGTTACGGGTGCGGTGCTGCAGTTCCGCCACCAGGACGTTCTGGGTCTCCTCCCACTTCTTGCGCGCTGTCACGTCTTGCCCGATCTTGACTACGCCTTCCGGGCCCGTGTCGCCGCCACGAACCGGCCGAGCGAAACCCTCGATGAACACTCGGCTGCCATCCTTGCGCATGTGCCATCTTACGTTTTCCGCAAAGCCCTTGTGGAGGGCGTCGTGAAGCTCCTGCTGCGGGACGCCCGCCGCACGGTCTTCGGGCGTGTATGTGATTTTTAGATCCTGGCCGACGATTTCTTCTGGGCTCCATCCGAAAACCGATTGCGCGCCCGGCGGCCAGTCCTCTACCTTTCCCACCTGGTCGGTGGTAAATATCGCGTAGTCGAGCGCGCTCTCGACAATGAGACGGTAACGTTCCTCGCTGCGCTGCTGGGCCTGGTTAGCCTTGTGCTCGGCCTTGCGGGCCATGACACGTTCCGTGACATCCGCCGCCATGCCAAACCACTCGACGATTTCGCCGTCGTCGCCGAGGATGGGGACGGCTTTTGAGAAAGTCCACCCTTCCGACCCGTCGGTGCGGCGGACACGGTGTTCCAGCTCGAACGGCGCGCATCTTTCAATCGCCTCGTCGATAACGGCACGGATCGAAGCGTGGTCCTCAGGAAAGATGTAGTCGTCCATCCATCTTGCGGTTGGTCGCTCGGCATCGACGAGAAAGCCGCGGCCGTGAAGGTGGCGCATCTCTTCCCAGTCGGGGCTGACCCTGTAGACGACATCGGAGGTGGCTTCAACCAGTGCCCGCGAATGTGCGTCGCTCTTGCGGAGCGCCTCCTCGGCCAGTTTGCGGGGCTTGATGTCGTGGAACAGGATCGCGACGCGGCGGTCCTCTGGCTCGCCCACCCTGAACGCGTACACGTCGTACCAGCGCCCCAAGGCGTCCTCCCGGTGCTCAAATCGCTCAGCTTGGCCGGTTGTCGCTATCCTGCCGAAGGTCTCGAACCAGAACTGCTCATGCTTGGGAATGAGGGAACGAGCCGCCCTGCCGACGGCGTCGATGATTCCTGTCTGTCGGGCGAACGCTGGATTGACTTCCAAGAAACGATAATCCGTAGGGCGGCCGTGCTCATCGAATTCCATTTCGATAGTGCAGAACCCCTCAAAAATGGATTCGAACAGGATGCGGTACCGGTCTTCGCTCTGCCGCAACGCCGCTTTGGCTACTTCGGCACGTAGGCGAAGCAGCTCGGCCTGGGCTCCTTTCTCTACCGATATGTTCCGGCTTGTGGTAGCGACTCCGTCGCCCAGCTTGACCACCGACTGCAGAAACCAGCCGTCGAGCTGCTGATGGGGATATTGACGTTCGGCCTGCTCAGGGACGCCTGTTTCGGTGACACGTTTGAAAGCGCCGAAGTCATCTTCTTGGATGAGGCCCCGAGTATGTTGAAGGGGGCTAGCTCGCCCGACGATGCCATTTCTGCTTTCAGACGTGAAATTGTTCAGCGTCCATGCAAAATCGACTATCTCACCATGCTCATCGCGCACGGCATCAAAGAGTTGGATCATGTCGGGCGAACTGTCAATAATCGCACGAAGGAAATCCCGGTTTGTGCGCAGCTCCGCAGCCCGCTCTTCGACCTGGCGCTCGAGATCCGCCAAATGTCGCTCGCGCTCTTCGTCAGCCTGCTTGCGGTGATGGATATCAACGTTCATGCCGATCCATTTCCGAATGCGGCCGTTCTCGTCCCGTAATGGCGTTGCAACGCTGTTGATCCAACGCCACCCATTCGCCATATGACTAATGCGAAACTCCGCATTGACGTCTCGACCCGTGAGCGCGGCTTCGCGCCACTGATGTTCCGCTTGAATCCGATCGTCGGGATGGACGGCCTTGAGCCATCCAAAGCCGAGCATCTCCTCTGCAAGTTGACCGGTGTAGGCGCACCAACTTTGACTTTTAGTGGTCACGCTGCCTGACGGGTCTGCTTCCCAAGTCACATCGGCGTACCTTGTTATCAGGGGATCAAACTCTCCGGCTTCGCCACTTGCCCGGTTCTCGGACATAGTCGATTTACTGACCGTTTCGTCTTGCATATTAGACATCCCGGGCTGTGTCATCGTGCCGGACGCTGGGTCGGATCGCATCGCCCGCTTACTATTGCAAGCGCAACGGCGGTCGGGACATCCTGTCCCACGAACGGTTTGAGATAGTGCGGAACGTTCCGAAGGCGAGTAGGAATGATCGCTCGTTCATAGCCTGTGAGAAATATGAATGGGACTTGTTCGCGCGATAAAAGGTCAGCTAGCGAAAACGAATTTGTCTTGCCCACCATGACGTCGAGGACAGCGGCATCGATTAGGCTGCGGCTGCAAAGGTGAACACATTCACTTGTGACCGCAAACGGACCGACGACTTTGGCCCCGTGCTGAAAAAGGGTCTCCGCTAAACCGCGGGCCTGATAATACTCATCTTCAACCACGAGGATATTCTTCCCTGAAAGACTGAACTGATACATTGGCCACGCTCCTTCCGCGTTCCAACTGCGACGGCACGACAAGGTTCCCCCAAGGATCGCGCGACGAGTACGATGGAGGTCGCGCCATCCTCGTTTGCCGTGGCAATGGAGCACCTACGGTTGGCTCGCCGATTCGACTGGTGCCTGATCACAACCCTACAGCGGGAGAGGAATATGATGTTTAGATCTCAGATGGGTAAAAGGTGGTAATCGAGGACGATTACCCGCAGGCTAATGATTTGACGCTCGCGCTGGAACTCCAGGGAAACGATGTTGTCGGTCCGTTTCCAGGCCTTGAAGGTGGCCTCAAGGCTCTTACCAGCAACGACGTCGAAGCCGCAGTTCTGGACATTCGGATAGGTGAAGACACAGTCTACGAAGTCGCAGATAGTTTGACCGGCAGCAGGGTGCCATTCATGTTCGTCACCGGCTCGATCGGAGCGAATACCCGTTCCTTTTCGCGAGGTGCGTTGCCTGCAGGAGCCATTCAATCTAAGGAGATGACCGTCGCGCTGGCAATTACTGTCACAGAGCATGCCCGCAGGCACTAGGGTCAGATGGGATATTCGGCTTGAGCCCATCTTCGAGAATTTTGGATAGGAGGTGCTGCGCTTGCTGCTGATGATAAACGTGGTCTGTTCTCTAGCAGCCACAAACATCAGAAAGGAAGCGCAGCATGAAGTATTATGCGGGTTTGGACGTCTCTCTGAAATGTCAATCGGCGCGGAATGTTAGGCGCGATTACGACCGGCGTGTTGATTCCGGTGCGGTCACAATGGCGGCAAGCGTACTTGAACCGCACATTCTGCAGGACCTTTGCCTTGACCTCGATATGGAGCTGTTCGCTAACAGCCTCGCCCATGCGATGCATCTGACCTTGGCAGCAGGGACATGACTTCTGATCCTCAGGGAGGTCATATTCGACACGCTCGCGCGGCAGGTCGTCCGGCAAAGGCCTGCGGCCACGCTTCTTTCCCGCCTGAACTTCTACCGCTGGCAGGCCCGTATCCGGGAGATCGGCGACGTCATCGCCGTAATCACGATCATCCCCGTCCGCGGCCGCTTCGGCTTCGTTGAAGAGACGATCGATGTGCTTTTCGCTGCGTGGGGCAAAACGGTGCAGCCGTGCAAGCGCCAGCTCTTCTTCCAACTTGACGACACGCCGCGAGAGCGCCGCCTTCTCGGCCTTGAGCGCGGCGATTTCGGCAGCATTTGCCGCCAACTGCGCCATCAGCACTGCAATGTCAGGATCGCCGGCTCGTACCATCCCATTCTTGAATCTGAACCGCCTCGTGGCGTCAACAGCTCAATGCGCCACCTTCAACCGGCAATCCGATACTGCCGCACCGGATGGCGGGTCATCGCATCGATATCGATGCCGTCAAGAATCCAGTGAAGCTGTTCTGTCGTCAGCACAACGACCGGCACCTCGCGTCGAGGCCATCGGAACTTGTCCTCGGTCAACCGCTTCAGGACGAGCACGAAGCCCGAGCGGTCAAAAAACAAAAGCTTCATCCGGTCACGACGGCGGTTGCAAAAGGCAAAGACCGCGGGAGCATAGGGATCGAGCTCCATCACCTCCTGCACCAGGACAGCAAGGCTGTTGATGCCCGCCCGGAAGTCGATCGGTTCGCGATGCAGGTAGACCTTGAGATCAGCGTCCAGTCTGAACATGACCCAACGCTCCTATGATCGCCGCCAGTCCATCGACATCGCTGCATTCCAAGGTCAGACTGACCCCGTTCGGCAGCAGAGCGCTCACCTTGTTGGATGCATGAGAATGTCTGATCGGCTCCGCCTCCGTCAGTCGACCGCTAGCAAGAGACGTGTGCGTATCCGACGCAATCTGAACGGAACGACCGCCGAGACCGCGGGCAAAGCACGCTCTTCTCTGGCCTTCTTCACCCACTTGCGAACGAGATTGGCATTGACGCCGTGCTCCAGAGCCAGCCGCGAGACCGAAACGCCGGGCTTTAAACACGCCGCGACAAGCTGATCTCTCGAGGCAAGGTCATATCGGCGGCGGCCGTCGCGACCAACAAGCCGCACCTGCAGTTTAGGAGCATCTTCATCCATGATTTGGTGTCCACCTATTTCAGACTGTGCAAAAACTCCGTGGGATTCCAACGGTAAGCGAACCGTAGTAAGTTGTTTACATGGCACATTTATTTGGCTCAGACCGCTCGCAGCTGCTGCTTCTCCCCGAAGCGGTTGATGATTATGTCGGATCGGACAATCCGGTTTGCCTCATAGAGGCTTTTGTGGATAGCATTGATCTTGTCGCCGCTGGGTTTTCCCGCGTAACGGCAAGAGAGACGGGCCGCCCCGGCTACGATCCGGCTGATCTGCTTAAACTTTATCTCTACGGATATTTGAATCGGGTACGTTCGAGCCGAAAGCTGGAAGCAGAAACCCGCCGTAATATCGAGGTGATCTGGCTGCTGCGCCATCTGAAACCTGATTATCGGAAAGTCGCATCTTTTCGCCGAGCGAATTGCGCAGCTTTCAAGCAAATTTTCCGCGAGTTTGCCATCGTCTGTCGTCGCCTCGATTTGTTCGGCAGGGAAATGCTTGCCGTGGATGGTACGCGCATCAAGGCGGTCAATAATAGGCATCGCAACTTCACGCGCACAAAGCTGTTGGATCTTGTGCGTCGCGCCGACGAAAAACTCTCCGACTATGTGAAAGCGCTTGATGACGGTGATGCCGACGAAGAGAAAGCGGCCAGTAGTATCAGTTCGAACGGTAGAAGCAGTGACACTGAGAAGAAGATTGCTGCGCTCAGGACGAGGCGGCAAAAGTTCAGCAGTTTGCTTGCCGAGCTGGACCGCATGGCGGAAAGGCTAAGCCAACGTCCACATATTATGAGTCAGAGAAAGGAAAGCGTTGAGCATCCTTTTGGGACTATTAAGCAATGGATGAACCAAGGCGCGTTCCTGATGCGTGGGTTGAACCACGTTCAGGGAGAGTTTAGCCTAACTGCAGTCGCCTATAATATCAGAAGGGCAATCGCCCTTGTTAGCATCCCGGACCTGATAGGCGCTATGAAGGCATAATCGGGAAATCTGCGTTTTGAGCGCAGGAAAATCCATTAAGGTACTACATTTTGGTCTCCTACTGACCCAATCGGGTTAATGAGAGAAATTCCCAAGAATTCCTCATCGGTCCAAGACGAGTCCGCAGTATCACCCGATCCTTCGACGTTTTAGGACGGTCTGATTTTGGTGGACACTTCATGCCTGAGAGCACCGCGCTTCAGAAGGTGCGCAGAAATTCGCGCTTACGATTTAACAGCTCCTGAGCCTAGATCATCCCGAGCACGAAAGCAGTCGTTGTTGACAACAAAAAACGCCGGCGAAACTCGCACCGACCCTTCTGATCGTGGGGCATAAGGTTTGCTCGATGATTTCGGCCGGCGCCTGCGCGAGTGGCAAATCGGCTTGCTCAAAGACCAACTCAAGTTCGCGTAAAGTTGAAATACCTGCTAAGCGTTCTCTGCCATCGGCGCTGATTTTCACGTGTACAACGTCATGTCACAGCACCTCCTTTCCGAAAATTTTCAATCGAGCTCGACGTCTTTTCAGATCATCCATGTTTGCTGAAGAGCCGGTGGTCCGGTCAGGGCTATGCCAGATGTCTGCGGCACGGCGACAGGAACATATGTCTCTTTGTAGTGCTTGGTTGGGCTGCGGCAGAAGATTACGATGGCAATTAGGCATATCATGCCGAGCAAGATGAGAGCGGGCAGATCAAAACGCGGGTCATTCAGCAGCTTCGAAATATTCTGTTTCATTATCCTTCGCCCTACCAAGTCGATGCCACGACAGTCACCTGAAACAATGTTCTGCCGCTCAGGTCTTTCGCCTCGACACTCATGCCCATGGTGTCGCCGATCACTTCGGTCTCGAGCAGACACATGGCCAAAACGCGCTTTGCCTCCTCCTGCACTTGCTTGTGATCAGCGAAGTAGCGACCCTTGGGATCGTTGAAGAACCGTTTGCCGTCGCTCCTGTGTAAATAAACAAATGGCATTCACTGCTCCCGCGGATCACGGAAGGATTTTCGCCTCTTTGGCCCAAACCACAGAGCGGCGGCTCCTGCGATGAGCGGCACAATACTAGCTAGTAAGAACACGGTCGTCGGCCAATTCATCCGGAAGCCCTCGCCCAATTTGCAGTGTTTTCCTTATACAGCCCGTTCATCAGCCGGGGGCGCGCGCGAGCAAGGCTTTCAATGGTTTCGATCATGCAATGCACTTCGTCGGCGACTTCATAGGAGGTGGCGCCTGCCGAGATATCCAGAGTGAATTGCCTCTGCTCATCGCTAATCTTGTCACCAAGGGCAGACCGCTCCGACTTCGCAGAAGCGCGCGTGACAATTTCCTCAACAAGATCATTTTGCAGGTCTTCGTCCAGTATGAACCCTACGGCAAGAAGCCGGAGAGCCGGTATGAGCTCTATGACATCATCTTCAAAGTTGCAAACCAGGTTTTGCATGAAAAGCCTCATCTTTAGATCGCAGGTCAACTTACCTGCTTATGATGAGTTCCCGTCCGATAGCGTACCCGGTAACGGTTGCAACAGTGCTCGTATAAGTGTTCAGTGTCATGGGAACATTTACTCTGGCAGAGGGTTGAGAAGCCAGATGAAAGGAGTTCCCATGGCAACCAAAGATCCTCAGGGCAAGAATACGAGTGGAGGCGGCCACCTCGGTGGAACGCATCTAGGACAGTCGCCAGATGCGAAAACAGACTCTTCAAAGGTCAAAAAGGGCGATAAGGCCCGCCCGAACGACGGCAAGAAATAATTTTATCTCCCTTTTGACCACGGATGCACTGGGAGTGCGGAAGGAGAGAGGCCGGAGCGACATCGCCCGGTCTTTTATTTGGAGTGGCTTAAATATCGTGCCTACAGTCCAATGCCGCACGAGACGCAGGGGCTGTGTGCTAAGAGCGATAATGCCAACGATCGATAAGACGTGAAAAGGTGATAGGTATCGTGAGTACCAGATAGGGTCTGCAGGTGCGAATAGGCGGGACGCTGCCGTACCGCACGTCCGGACTTGTCTTCCTCATCGATAAAGCTTGGCAAAACCAGGGCTGAGTGGGCTTCGGCTAAACCGCGTCGAGTTTATCAATCAAGCGATGGCTTACCTTTTCTGCCAGAGGAACCGATCGGTTGCAGTGTCGGATCCGTGACATCCTTTGAATTTTGCTCGCTGGATTCCCGCACCGGCGGCTCAAGCGTGGGATCGGCCTTTTGCGCCGGCTTGACAGGCTGCGGGCGAACATCAACTTTGTTCTCTTTTCGATGATCTGGCATTACATCTCCTCGTTGCACGTTTGCTAAACGTTCTCGATCCATCCGAAGCACACAGGCTACGAGCATACCGGCCTCGAAACTCGCCGCAAAAAAGCCTCACGTACCACTTCGACAGGCACTGTTCTGCGAAATGGTCAGGCATTAAGGACGAGCATTGTCGTAGTCGATCCCGTCTCTGCCGGCCAGCCATAGGTTAGGTAGTTCAAGGCTTCTTTCGGGCCCATTCCCCGGCCGTCCTTGATCCGGACCGGAAACTGCTATTGCGCAGCCTCAAGATGATCCCGTGTCATTAGTCCTTGCTTTGTTTGCGAACTAAACTCGCTGCTTCTACATTCGTTGCCGTACGATACCAGACAGTACAAGGTCTCGCGAGCACTGCAAACCGCCCCCAGACGCGGCCCTGGTAGAGAACTGCCGGCGAAAGGGATTTCGGAATGCCCCCTTCGGAGTGGACTATTTGCAAACACGCAAGCCTGCTCAGTATTCGACGGGCATCGTCGACATCGATACCCTACCGGCAAGAATCTTCCGCTTGGTATCGTCGGTGGTTGGCACGCCGATATTGTCCGGGCTAGGCTTGGCGACGCTGATCGCGTGATCCTTAGCCAAGTGATCGAGATACGAAATCGTTGTTGCCTTCCTTGTCGCAACGTGAACCATCACCGCCTGCGCACTGACGACTGCGGCATCGGTCTAAAGACCTGCGTTTGCGGCCATTTTGACCGAAACAACCTCTCCTCGCTCTCCGTTGAATTTCGCGCTTAAAAACCCGCGTCCGAGTTTTCCTGCGTATTACATCCCCCTGTCTTCTCTCCATTATAGACAAAAAAGCTATCCCCACTCCCTGTTGTTCTGCAGGGCTCTATGAGTAGCGAGAATTGCCGGATGTACGGCGGAGTCTGGCCTTTTGATTGCGCTCATGTGACTCGGCATACTCGGATCCAAACCAGCCCCTCGGGCCTCTCGCGGCCCGAAATCAGACGTTGGGCAAACGAGGGGATTAGTGATCTGGCGCCCATAGGGTAAGGAGAAATCTCGGCGGATTCACCCGCCGCTCCAATAAACCCGCCTTCCACCGTCACAATAGCCAAGAGCAGACGTCACAGAAAACCAAACCACTAGATCCTGGTCCTCTACCCAGATGAATCGCGGCACTGGCTGGATCTCGCGAAGACAAAGCGCGACTTGTTGGACGCTGGGAGGTCCCTCCGTATGCGGAAGGGAACAAAAAAGATCTTGTGTTGTTCAAGCTTGCGGAGCGCAAGATGGCCTAGTATTGCGAGTGTTCTGCCACGGAAGGACCCAGGTTGGAACATATCAGCATCCCGCTATTTGTGGGAAAACACGTTCTTATCGTTGAAGACGAGTATTTCCTCGCGGATGAAACCAGGCGGAAGCTGGAGGCCGCCGGAGCCATCGTCATCGGGCCGGTCGCCGCAGTGAAAGCCGCGCTCGATTTGCTCGATACGGAGAAGATTGATGGCGCCATTCTTGACATCCATTTGGGCGACGAGGTTGTGTTCCCTGTTGCGGAAGAACTCGAACGGCGTGATATCCCGTTCGTGTTCGCGACCGGGTATGACCCGTCAGCTCTTCCCTTAAAGTTCACCGGATTTGCGTTATGCGAAAAGCCGGCAGAGCTTTCCTACATTGCAAATGCCCTGTTCGGCAGGGGTGGCGCGGATTTACATTGAGGTTTCACGGTCCTAATGGGTAAAGCACCTTACTTAACTGGATCCGCGCCCGGCTAATCCGGCTTTTAATGGTCCCTACAGGGACATCACATCGCTGTGCCGCAACCTCATAGCTCAGGCCCTGGACGAGAACGAGATCTACGACGAATCTGTGGCTGTCCGGCAAGTTTGTGATTGCTCTCTCCAACTCGCGTCCCATGATCGCCCAGTCCTGCGTCGGAAGCGAAGAGGCACGCCCAGCGTAATCCTCGACTTGGCCAACTTGTTCCCTCTTGGCAACCTTGAACTTTGTACAGAAGGTATTTCTCATGATGGTAAATAGCCAAGATCGAAGCTGGGTTCCATGTTGGTAGCTGCTGGAATGGGCGATAGCCTTGGTCAAAGTCTCCTGCACGAGGTCTTCGACATCTGAGGGAGACTTATGGAAGCGACGCGCGAACGCACGCAGGGCGGGCAATGTATCCAGCAGCTCAGCGTCCGTGAACCCTGATGTTCGTTGAGTCGGCATAGTTAGCTCTCCTCTGTCGAGAACAACTAATCCGAAGCGACCTCGTTCCATACGCCCGCTCACTTTATTGACGAGTGGCGCCCATCCTCCGTCATCGTCCGCTTTGTATTCCCCAAGGGGGACGACTACCTGCAGGCCATTGATCTGACGCTTGGGCGTTAGCTGCAAGCAAGCATGTTGCCGGTCCATTTCCTGGCCTCAAAGGTGGCCTCAGGCTCTTACCAGCAACGACATTGGCGCAGCAGTTGGGACCAGCCGCGTCGCCGTTGAAAAGGCATCTGACCCGATGGTGAAAGCGTTCGCCAAATGGGACCAAGCAGGAGACAATCGAGGACATCCTGAAGTCGATGGAAATGGGCGGCAAGGCCGAAGGGGCGCTGAAGCCGCCGTCCCCATCCGAATTGGAGGCCATGCTCGACGCCCAAGGCAAGGCGTCGCTCGACAAGTCCGGCAAGGATTTCGACAAGGCCCGTGTTGCTGCCCAGCTGGACAGCCATAAGAAGCTCGTGACTATCCAAGAGGACTACCTCAAGGTCGGACAGAACCGCGAACACCTTAGCGTAACGTAGCTCGCCCGAGGGCAAATCAAAGAGCATAGTGACCGTCTGGAAATGCTGAAGTCTAGAATCGGCTGGGGACGGATGGCGGCCGGATCTCTCTCTGGCCGCCTACCCCCGCAAGTTCGTAAAATGATCGTTAGAAGATGCCTCAACCGTTTAGGCCGTAAAGAGCGTACAGCACAATTCGGCATAGTCCTTAAACGCACCGAGCGCGATACGACTGATCAAAAGACTGCGCCTTTTCCTACAACAACACGTCTCTCCGAAGAGTGTCTGCAGACCGCGCTAGGCCTTTACACGATTCGCGACCTGCATTGTGGCAACCGATGACTGTTGGCGAGGTTGGTTTGTAATCCCCCGCACATCTTTGTGGTTGGAGGGCGTTCGATGCGCAACATCGTCATCACCGGGTCGACCGATGGTTTGAGGCTCGCCGCAGCGCACGCCAACTTAGTCGACGACACTATAGGTCGTATCCATGCGGGGTCGAGGAAACGAGCGAAGGCAGTCGGTGAACTGTCGTCGCGATTCATCAGATCGTCTGGGCGACCCATCAAGCGCCGCCGAGACCAGTCGCTCCGAGCAGGTTAACGGTCTCGGTCAGATGGATGCTGTCATCCTAACGCCAGGGTTTTATCAGTGGGGACCGGAGCGATACGCTAGAAGGGTGTCCGACGATGGTGGCGGTGAGCACCCTTGCCGCATGAACGCTGACTGCGCTTTTCCCCGCGCGACCGAAAAGGCAGGTCTATCGCTGCCTTTTCCCGCATGGATGAGATTGGCGGGCAAAGCCCGCCAACCAAACTTAGCGAGATTTCTTGTAAAGCTTTTCGGCGATCTCAAACATTTCTTCCGGCGCGTAGTCCGGGGTAAACGCAGAGGGGACGCCGACAAATTGTTGGATTTTGCCACCTTCCGGCATGCCGTCGATGACCTCAAGCTCACCGGGGGGGTCAAGCGGCAGTGCAACCTCGCCATTGCCCCAAATGCCCGACATCTCCTTGTAGTCATTTGGGCTAAAGGTATAGAGACGACGATGTGATCCCTCATCGAGATATTTCTGGCACTCGGGGATATTGCCAAGTGGGATGTTCGGGGTTGGCAGGAATTTCTTGACGTCAACGCCGGTGATTTTTTCGAGAGCAAGCGCGTATGCATGCGCATGAACTGACCCTCGCACCAGCAGGTAGCCGCAGACTTCGCGGCCGGTCGGATCAGAGAGGGTCTCATAGACACGAAGCTTGTGAAGCCGGGCGCCGCATTCGAGATGGAAATTATGCAAAAGATCGACGACCACGTTTCCAGTCGTGGTGATGAAATCGTTATTCCAAGAAACGCCGTTGCTATTGACGGGCATCGCGCCGCCTCCTCCAGAAAGGAACGCTGCCGCGAGGCGAATGTCTTTCATGCCTTCCCAAGGGGCGCTTGAGATATCGCCGCCATCACCGGCATCGCCATCCGGAATATCCGGACCGTTGTTCAGCATGGCAACGCCATTACTGACGAGCTCCACATGCCCGAGTTCCTCAGCGGTAATGCTGGCGACGAGGCTGTAGAACGGTCGCAGCTTTTCCTTCGAACGGAAGTTGAAGCTCTGGAACATATAGTTGCCGAGGGTCGACATCTCTCCGTATTTGCCGCCGAGAAGCTCTTGTAAGGCAGCGGCGGCATTGGGATCGGCGCGTTTGGGCGCCGGCAGCTCCGCTTGGAGCTGGTCTACTCGCATGAACATGGTACGTCCTTTCGGGTTGAGGTCCGCACGAACAGTCAGTCCATCCGATAGTTCCGTGATGAGATGATATTATCTTATGTCATCGACCAGAGTTTGCGCCTTCAGTCCAAAGCGCCGCAAATTGCTAACCCATCCTAGAAAATACTGCCCGCGCGAAAGAGTTTTCGTACCAGTGGATTGACGCGATGCTCCTGGTAACTGCTCACGACGGATAAGGTTGAAGATCCCGTCGAATGGCCGAGTGTGCTTGGCGTGGCCGGCGACAAGTGTTGTTAGATGGCGTCGAGCCGCTCTTGGATGCCTTGGCCGTCTTCCGGAATCTCCTACTGGATCTGCAACGAACAACGGATTTTGAAAAAGCCGACCGTGAGATTCTACGGTTTACAATTTGACCCTCTCCACGAGAAAAGGAGGTGCCCTCGAGGTTGGGGTTGCCGCCCCTAAGTCGGATGGCCGCGGACCATCAAGCGCCTTGCGGGGACTATGGGTTGGGCGACCTCGCGAGCTAAAGGGCGCCGCTCGAACCGGAGAAAATTCGAATAGTTATGACAGGACAGGCAAGATTGTGGGCTTCCGTGATAGCAGGTATTATCTCAGACCGGCGTACGGAGTTAAGGAACTATCGGCCGCCCCTCAAGTTAGCCTAAAATGATAGATGGAGACTTTTTAGCTTGCCGCCGGTGAAAATCCAGGCGTTTCCTCGCCATCGGGCTGAAGCGGATGTCTTCCATGCGTTTTCGGATTGTCGCAACCGTTTTTATTTCCGCAGCACTGGTAGGTCTGGGCGGCGCATGGCTCCTGACGACCCCTCGCCCGCAATTTGGGCCGAGCAACCCATTCCCGCGCACAGGCGGAAATGCTGAGCGCGGGCGTGATGTGTTTAATGCAGCCGATTGTGCGTCCTGTCACGCAACACCCGGCCAGCCGGATCGCTTGAAACTTGGCGGCGGCCTGGCGCTTGCCTCGCCCTTCGGCACTTTTCGACCGCCGAACATTTCTCCAGATCCCGTCGACGGGATTGGGAGTTGGGGCGTTTCGGACTTTGCGAACGCGCTGGTTACAGGGGTGTCGCCTGACGGACGTCATTATTACCCGGCTTTTCCGTATACCAGCTATACCGGCATGACGGCCGCTGACATCAACGACCTGTTCGCATATCTGAAGAGCTTGCCCCCCGTAGCCGGCCGTGCACCGCCGCACCATCCAAGTATTTTGTTCGCGATCCGCAGATCCGTGGGACTCTGGAAGCTACTTTTCTTCGATCCTGCCCAGCCACAGCCGGGCAGCGAAGTGGCGGCTTTTGGTATCGAGCGGGGCCGCTATATCGTCGAGGCGTTGTCGCATTGTGCTGAGTGTCACTCGACACGCAACATTTTCGGAGCCATCAAGTCGACTGCCCGGTTCGCGGGCGGCATCGATCCGCAAGGTACGGGCTTCGTTCCGAACATCACCCCGGTGGGGATCGGCGGTTGGACTGAGGAACGCATTGCCAGAATGCTGGAGACGGGAGATACACCCACTCACGGACGCGTCGGTTCGTCAATGGCCGATGTTGTCAGTAATACCGCGATGTTGTCCGATGAGGACCGCAAAGCGATTGCCAAATATATCAAGTCGCTGCCCGCGCGGCCGACTCCCGAACCATGATTCAGCGATCGTACAGGTAGGCGGCGACGTCCCTCGCCTCGGCCTCGGTAATGCCCGTGATAGGCATCGCGGTGTTCGGTGAGAATCTTTGCGGCGCAATGATCCACTCGACCAGATGGTCTGGCGAATTGGTGAGCACACCTCCAATATAGACACGGCCTGAAAGTCCGGAAAGGGGTCCTCCCACTTGGCCGTCAGCACCTGGCGCGCCCGGAATGCTGTGACATCCGGAGCAACCGTATTTCCGCAAGAGCGGCAACGCTTTTGAGGCGTCACCATGGGTCAGAGCGACCGCCACGGCGTGCCGCTCTTGACGGTCGGATATGATCCCAACAGCCACAAAAGTTCCGCTTACGGCCAAAAGCCCCGCAGATATCGATACTATTGGAGTCAGCCAGTTTGAAAGTCTCACGTCAGACATTGGCGACACCTTTTAAGCCGGAGCCGTTGATCCACATGCCCAGCATGGTCAGAGCAGCACCTGCATAGACAGTGCCAGTCGGCACCCACATTAGCATTCCCGCAAGCTGCTGGTCCTCCAGAGGCGTCAGTCCCCATGCCTTCGCATCCGCAGTTTGGGCGAGGTATAGAACCCTTGGGGCAAGCGCCATAAGTGCTCCTAGGATACCGGTGTGGATCATCGTTACGAACAGGTGCCATGCGGCGACCCCGCGACTGCAACGCCAAAGGATCGACCACCAGAACACCAGGGCGGTGATCAGGAAACTCAGATGCTGCAGGCGATGAAGGCTGATATCGGTCACGGAGGCGTCGAACAGCCAGGGCAGATGCCAGGCCCAGATCGCTACCCCGTGCAGCAGCGTGGCGTTTTGCCCACGTGTCGACCATCCCCAGATCCCCCGCATCACTGCGCTGTTCATTGCAGTGCCCACAATATACCGCCCGTGCCTTGGCAGGGCCCAGACAAACGCTGACACCGGACGTGATAAGGCAAACAGAGGGGCCGACACGGCCATGACCACTTCGTGCTCGATCATATGGAAGGTGAAGAGGTGTTCGCCCAGCCAATGGAGGGGAGACGTCAACGCCGCGGCAAGCGTTGCCCAGCCACTGATAAAAAATCCGAGGCGCAAGGCAAAAGCGCCGTTGCCATGTGCTGCTCGGCTCGAGATCTTCACCGATCCCACGCCATAGGCAATCGCCATGATCGCGAGAGGTACGACGATCCAGGGGTCGAAGGTCCAGGTCGCACCGTCGGAATGTGCGTCTGTGCCATGGGCCCATGCGGGGTTGCTGGCCACCACGATCGTGAGGAAAACGATCATCTCTCGCATGGGCTTATCAGCAAAGCTGCTGCTCCCTGCAGAGAGACGGCAAAACAAAACAGCAGGCCTCCACACCAGCACAAGGTTCCGAATTGGACCCGTCGATGATTTTCTATTGATCTCGACGCCATTGCTCCGGCTCCAATAGCAGAAAGAGAAATGATCACCGCCAGAAGGTAGGCACACAGCGTCAAAGCCGTGTTGCGATCGCAATCGACCGTGGGTAAGATCAGTCCTAGTTGCGTGGTCAAACCCCAAAGGCCGACGGGAACGAGCAAAGCGGCATTTTGGACGATCGCAGTCTTCATAGCCGCGGAACCCAATAGATACAGACGTAGATAGGGATCCAGGTAGCGACCACGAAGTTCCAATACATTGCGTTGTCGCCGACATCTCCGAAGCGTCGCGGATT
Source organism: Pararhizobium sp. DWP3-4 (assembly GCF_049898205.1). Lineage (NCBI taxonomy): Bacteria > Pseudomonadati > Pseudomonadota > Alphaproteobacteria > Hyphomicrobiales > Rhizobiaceae > Pararhizobium > Pararhizobium sp. DWP3-4. The sequence goes on from NZ_JAFCXF010000011.1 coordinate 49,942, forward strand.
ATCGCCGTGACGAGTGAACATCAGGCAGGTGAGAACGAGGGTCTCTACGAGATCTGTCAGGATATGCGTCGTGTGCAAACCGAGCAGCAGCCAGACCACCGACCCGTAAGCATTTTGGTCCCACGGGATGTGCATCGCCGGAAACTCAAAGATCCGGACGACAAGCGGAACAATCCCGAAGAACGACATGAGGATCAGCCCCAAACGCACCTTGCGCATGTCTTGCTGCGCCGCCCAGCGGGAGACCAGGAGATTGGGAACAAGACTTGTGGCCAGGAGGACAGTCATAACTGTGCCGGCCCCCAGATCGGGCGGCCCGACCCCAATTGGCCATATCGGCGCGATGCTCATGAGGTAAAGATAGAGCACGATCGCCAATGCGAAGCCGGTACCTTCGATGAGCATGAAGGCAAGGGTGCCCCACCACGCAGGGCTTGCAATGCCATCGCAATGTCCAGTCAGATCGAAAACGTCGAGAACCACGGCTTCTTTCACGATTCGTCCTCCGGTTCGCCTTTGGGCCAGAACCACCCGATCAAGGCTATGGCGATCGGGATCGAACCCCAAACGACGGCCCAGGGTGTAAAGATCGACCAGATCAGCACGATGGTGGTGGCGATTGCCGTCCACAAAGGCCAGACCGAGTGACCCGGCGAAGACTCCCGGGCTTCCGGCGACGCATCGACCACTCCCGTGACCAACAATTCCCGCCGATCAACACGCAAGCCGCTTGCAACGGTCAGGACTTCGCCGTCAGTCCAGAGCGGCGTGCTGTCGCCAACAACTGGAATGCGCTGGAAATTGTAACAGGGTGGAGGTGACGGCGTCGCCCATTCGAGCGTGGATGCCCGCCAGGGATTGGCTCCGGCGGGTCGGCCGTGACGTGCGCTTCGAACCACATCGATGAAGAACAGAAGAAATCCGGCCGTCAAGATCAAGGCGCTCAGGCTGATGAACATGTTCAACCCGCCCCAAGGCATTTCGGGTTGATAGGTGTAGATCCTTCGCGGCATGCCTCGCAGGCCAAGAATGTGCATAGGAAAGAAGGTCAGGTTGAACCCAACGACAATCAGGCCGAACACCCACTTCCCCACCCGCTCGCTCATCATCCGACCGGTGAATTTCGGGAACCAATAATAGATCGCGCCGAGCAGCGGAAACAAGGCACCCCCGACTAGGACATAGTGGAAATGGGCGACGACGAAGTATGTGTCGTGAACCTGCGTATCGAACGGAACCGAGGCGACCATGACCCCGGTCATCCCACCGATCACAAAGGTAAAGATGAAGCCGAGGACGAACAGGAACGGTGTCTTGAAGATTGGCCGGCCCCACCAGATCGTCGCCAGCCAGCAGAAGATCTGCAGGCCGGCGGGAAGTGCGATCGCCATGCTGGATGCTGTAAAGAAACTAGCGCCCAGCCGGGGCAAGCCGGCGACAAACATGTGATGCACCCAGAGCCCGAACGCCAGAACTCCGGTGGCGATGAGCGCCATGACCATCGCCAGATATCCGAAGACGGGCCGCTGCGTGAAGGTGGCTACAATGGTAGAGACCATGCCGACGGCCGGTAGGAAGATGATGTAGACCTCAGGATGGCCGAAGAACCAGAACAGATGTTGCCACAGCAACACGTCACCGCCCTCGGCGGGATTGAAGAAGTGGGTGCCAACCAGACGATCGAGGATGAGCGATGTGCTGGCGATCATGATGGCAGGCATCGCGAGAATGACGAGAAATGACGTGACAAGCATCGACCAGACAAACAGCGGGATTCGATTGAGCGACATACCGGGAGCGCGCTGCTTGAAAATGGTGACAACCAGTTCCAGCGAAACCGCAAGGGCGGAGATCTCGGTAAAGGTGATCATCTGCGCCCAGATGTCCGCCCTTTTTCCGGTCCCGTATTGCGGACCAGCCAGTGGCACATAGGCAAACCAGCCGACATCGGGACCGGTATCGATCGCAAAAGCCACCCAAAGTAGGATCCCGCCGGCGAGAAACATCCAGTAGGAAAAGGCGTTCAGTCGTGGAAAGGCGATATTGCGGGTGCCAACCATTAGTGGAACGAGATAGACCGCCATCGCCTCCATCACCGGCACGGCGAAAAGGAACATCATGTTCGTTCCATGCATGGTAAAAATCTGATTGTAGCGATCGGGACCGATGAAGCGGGCTTCCGGCTGGGATAGCTGCAGCCGCATGGCGAGGGACAGGATACCGCCGAGGGCCAGAAAAACGAAAGCCGTGACGATGTAGCGCCGACCGATAACCTTGTGATCGACATTTGTCAGAGCGCCCCAGAAACGGCGCGGCGAGCCCCATGTCGCGTTCAGATGTCGCTGAAGCTCTGCCTCTGTGAGTTGGCTGTCCCTGGTATCCCGATCTGGTCTAATAGCGTTCATCTGAGACTGTCCATGTAACGGGAAATCTGGCGCAATTCGTTGCTTGTGAGTGGCACCATCGGCATGTTGTTGCCGGGTTTGAGTGTTTGAGGGTCGGCAATCCAGGCTGCGAGCGAGCCTGGGGTCGTCTCAAGAAGCCCGGCGCCGATGGTCTGGCGGCTCCCGACGTGGGTCAGGTCGGGGCCGGTTGTTCCCGTGGAGGACCTGCCTCGGACAGTATGGCAGGCAGCACAAGGCTTGGCCAAGAACACTTTTTCGCCGGCCGACGCTTCGGGGTCCATGGTTTGTGATTGGACTTTTCGCTGCGAGGCGAGCCATCGCGCATAGGACGCCTCGTCGTCCGCCACGACCAAGATTCCCATATGGCTGTGCTGCAGTCCGCAGAACTCGGCGCATTGGCCGCGGTAGATACCGGGGCGCTCGGCGCGAATGAGCAGGGTATTGCTGCGGCCGGGAACGAGGTCCTGTTTTCCGGCAAGACTTGGGACCCAGAAGGAGTGGATGACGTCAGCGCTTTCCAGTTGCAGGCGTACGTCCCGTCCGACAGGGATATGAATCTCGTTGGCAGTTTCGAATTCCAGCGCCGGATCCCGATTTGGATACCGGATGCGCCACCACCATTGCTCGCCCTTGAGGGATATCGAAATCGCGTCGCCCTGGCTCCCGTCGATGGCGCGCGTGGTATAAAAACTCGCGATGGTAAGTCCCGTGATGATAACGCCAGTCGCGGCGACAGCGCCAGATACCACGATCTTCGTCCAAGGGCCGTCCGGTTGGGTTGACGCATCCCCGGTGCGTGACCTCACCAGCGCGTAAATCAGCGCAAAGATAACCAGCAGCCAGACAAATCCGCAGATCCAAACGAACGCTGTCATCAAGTCCTTGAGGTGGATCGCGGGCGCGCCGTGCACGTCAAGCGCTGATTGCGAACCGCTGCAACCTGCAACGCCTGTCAGGAAGAAGAAAAGAAGAATAGCGACCACTTTCATGGGCTCGGACCCTGGTCGGGATTAACGCGGGTTGGGACGGGCTCGAACAGGATCACTGCTGGAGCACGGTTTTCAGCCGGGCGCGTTTGCCTGGCATCGTTGCGGCCAGGTGCTGCAACCTTGGCCTGATAGGCTCCAATCGATTGGACATATCCTGCCAGCTGCCAGATCTGCCCGATTGGGATCTTGTCCTTGTAAGGCGGCATGCCATGCGGCCGCCCGTCGCGGATGGACGATACGATCGACACCATTTCCGGCCCGTAGAGCCACCAACCATCGAGAAAGGAAGGTCCTTTTCCTCCCTGACCGTCGCCGTGACATGTGGCGCATCCAAACCAAGAGTACAGGCGTTTACCTTGGGCAAGGTTATAGGAGCCGTTCTCATAAGGCTGGCCGAGCGCGAAATCGACATTCGGCGGCGCGCCGCTGATCCCGTTTGGCATGAGTCTGATCTTTTCCAGCTCCGAGATGACGGCAGGGTCCTGGCGCAACTGCTGGGGTTCCCCGACGTAGCCGAGCAGAGCGGCAATCCCCAGGCACGACGCGAAAGCAGTCATGATGCCCAGCCACTGATCTATCTTGAGACCCGAAAGTGCGGCCTGGTACACTATGAGTCGCGAACTACGAACAAGCGTGCGATCGTCAGGCCCCTTTGCAGTCTTCGAGATCCTTGCAGATATCGCAACGGCTACACCCGCCACGATGGCTAAAGACCAGAACACCAAACTCGACCGCCCTTTGCGTAAACGCGACGACATCATCAAAATCCTGAGCCAAAAAGTTTAATCGTGAGGCACTACTGAGGACGGTGTAATCAGGATGGGAAGGAGTTTGTAGGATGGCGTTTTCGATTGGGCATCGTGATGTTCTAGAGGAAACAGCGGGTTCGTCTCAGGGAAATAGGCCCCGCACGACCCTCTCGGGATATTGTATTCGACAATCCGGAAGCCAGTAACTTTGCGTACCGTCTCCTCCCCGATCGCCGTGGTAAGATCGACGCTCGTGCCGTTAGTCAGCCCCATTGCGGCTATGTCGTCGCCGTTCATGAACACCACTTTTCGCGTCCCCTCCACACCGCGGAACCGGTCGCTATAACCGTAGACCGTTGTGTTGAACTGATCGTTCGACCGCAGGGTCGCCAAATGCAGCACGTCAGTTCTGCCGGAAGTAGAAAGATCCGGAAACAGCTTGTCCGGCGTGATGAAATTTGCCTTACCACTCGTCGTCACCCATCTGCGCTCCCGCGCCGGCAAGGGCCGCGGGAACCCGCCCGGCTGAAACAGCCGCTTGTTGAAGTCCTTGAACGTCTCTGGATAGGTTGCCTCGATCGCATCCCTGACCGTTCCATAGTCGCCCACCCATTGTTCCCAAGGCACCCTGGTGGTACCTAGCGTCGCCTTGGCGATACCAGCAACGATCGCCGGCTCGGATAACAGATCCGGGCTGGCGGGCTTTGTTTTTCCGCGCGAACCGTGAAAATACGCAATGGAGCTTTCTATTGACACGGCTTGGGGACCCGTCGCTTGCTGGTCGACCTCTATACGACCAAGACAAGGCAGGAGGTAGGCGACTTCCCCATGGATGACATGGCTGCGGTTAAGCTTGGTAGCGATCTGCACAGTTAGACGCAATTTTCGCCAAGCCGCTTCCACGGCTTCTGTTTCGGGAATGGCTTTCAGGAAATTACCGCCGAGGCTCACGAAACCGCGGCTCGAACCGTCGATAATTGCCTTGCAGGTTTCGACCGTCGAGCGGCCCATCCAGCGCGGCGGCTCGAACCCGTATAGCTCAGTTAGCTTGTCGAGTGGCGCGAGCCCCGGTTTCTCGGTAATGCCGACCGTTCGCTGTCCCTGGACATTCGAGTGGCCACGCACCGCGCATATGTTTGCGCCGGGCTTGCCAATATTGCCCCGTAAAAGGGCAAGGTTGACCACCATATGAACGTTCTGAACCCCCATCAGGTGTTGGGTCAGCCCCATTCCGTAAATCGTCAGAACGGCGTTCGACTTAGCATAGGTAGCGGCCGCCTGGATCATTTGTACCCGGGTCAGGCCGGAAATGCCCTCGAGATCTTCCCATCGATGTCCTCGGGCAGCTGCTGCGAAGAATTCGAAGCCAGAAGTGTGCTCCTTGATGAAATCATGGTCAAGAATATGCTTCTTGTCGGCCGCCGCCATCGAGGCGGCAAAGGCCACCATTGCTGCGTTCTCCGGATCGGCTGGCTTGTCGTCGTCGCCGGCAACCTGCGACACACTGGATGCGTTCAGCGTATCGTCGGCTTCGATTAGCGCTTTGCAGACGCCGAACAGGGCCGCGATGTCGCCGCCGTTCCTGACCTGGTAGTAGTCAGAGGAAATCAACGTCTCATGCCCGGTCAGCATCTGCGTCGGAGATTGCGGATTGACGAACCGCTCGAGGCCACGCTCGCGCAGCATGTTGAAGGTGACGATCTTTGCGCCGCGATCGACTGCATCCTGCAGATCATGCAGCATTCGAGGCGACGATGTGCCGACATTCTGGGCGATGTAAAAAATGCAGTCGGTGTTCTCGAAATCCGATAGGATTGCCGTGCCGACTGACGCACCAAGGCTCTCGGGCAGAGCGACCGACGAGCTCTCGTGACACATGTTAGAACTGTCGGGCAGGTTGTTGCTGCCGTACATCCGGGCGAACAACTGGAACATGTAGCTGGTCTCCAGCGAGGCCCGGCCCGATGTGTAGAGATCAACTTGTTCGGGCGCCAGACCCCCCAATTCGTGGCCTATTTCCGCGAAGGCCTGTTCCCATGGCACCGGAAGATATTTGTCGGAAATGGCATCCCATTTCATCGGATGGGTCAGTCGGCCCTGCTCTTCCAGGTCATGGTCTCGCCAGCTTTCCAGTTCGGTCAGGGTGTGGGCGTCAAAAAACGCTCGGTCGGCGCGCCGACTGGTGACTTCCCAGGCAGTTGCCTTTGCCCCGTTCTCACAGAACTCCAGTGGATGGGTCTTTGCCGGCTTTGCCCAGGCGCAACTCACGCACATGTAGCCTTCTGGCTTGTTCTGATGCCGCAGCAGGTTGGCGCCTCGAACGGGGAGATGTTCGCGAACTAAGATTTCCGTTACGGACTTCGCGGAACCCCATCCGCCCGCAGGACCGGCATAGGTTCGAACTGTAGGCTTGGAGGGACTACCACTCATGACGGGCACTCCGGTTTACGATATCTCGGCCGACCTCGCGTTGACCAATCCTTTGGGGAAAGACAGGAAACGGGCAGGTCGACGCAATATTTCTGTCCGGTCGAACACCTGCAGCTGGGTCCTCCTCCGATCGACCCCGCCTTACTCGCGTAGGATACGATCTAGCGTGTATCTGGTCTACTCGCCTGCACATGTTGCATCCTTTCGGTTGGAGGCTGCGCACGAACAGAGGAGTTCGTGGAAAGTTCCACCCAGCTTGTGGCTTGCGCTTCATTTTAGGAGCTCGAAAACCTGACTCAATCGTACTTGTCCGTGGTCGGAGGACCCTCCGCTTAAACGCCAATTGCACTCACGGGTAACCATCGGCATCACGCGAAACCTAGACGATGATGGCTCGGGGTCTGCCAGCGCTTTTGCCTGCGTAACAAGAGAAGCCTTAAGTCACTCCCCTCAGTCAGTTCATCCCGCGACAGAGAATTTTTGTCGGGCTGGGCTTCGCGATATCATATGGCATACGGCGCCTGCAGAGGCCGTCGAGCGGACCATAGGCGTTCGACCCGCCGGTCCTTGACGAGGTCGATCTCTCATACGCTGATTTCGACGCTTAATGCCTTGCGGTAGCGTAGTTGCCAGAGACGATTGTTCAGAACGCTTCCAGGCATGGTCGCCAAGCGCCTGCGGAAAGGCTGAACGCCGTTGGTTCCTTAGGCGGGCCAAATGCTCCCGCGTCGTATGCTGGTTCTACGCAGGCCAGCGTTTCCTCGTCGTCGAGGACAAGTAACCACGTTGCCGCTAGCCTGCTCGACATTCTTGAGTGTGTTGGTGCCAAAGTGTTCGGCCCAGTGTCTGACGTCAAGCGAGCATTGGAGATTCTAAGAGAGCCTAGCTTTGCAGCTTTGCACTCGATGTCGCTGTTTCAGATATCAACCTGAATGGACAGTTGGTCTACCCACCAGCAGCGTTGCTGGCAGAACGCGGGACGCCGTTCGTCTTCGTTACCGGCTTCTCCGTTTATGACCTTCGCCCAGCGAATCGCAAAGCGTAAGCGATCGCCGGACCTGCTTCCCGCAAGCCTTGCAGTTCCACTTCCTGCGCCGATGTAGCTGCCGCCGTATTTCGCGCCATCTACCCTGATATCTGCAGAGACGGTACGTGAAACAACCAACAATCCGCGGCACGTGCCTGTAAGCGTGAGGGCTCCGCTACCGTGTGCGGAGTAAAAACTGCATTTCACTTTAATCGGCGGGGAATTTGTTCTCAGTCGAACGGTACCACCACCGCTATAAAACCCGCTGATCGATTTTAAAAATTCGGCTTCGCTCGCAAAACTCGGTACTGCAAAGCCTGCGAGTGTCGCAAAAAATAGTGGAAAGAGGGGCTTCATGCACACTTTTACAGTCCTTTGATTCCAGCGAGAGTCGAGCCAACCGTCGTCGTAAAGAGATGTTCCACCTAAAGGGATCGATACTGTCGAAAGTCCAATCTGCCAGGCCCGTTGCAATGCGGCTAACGAAATCTCCTGCCCACGAATGCCGCAATCGGCTCCCGCCTAAGTGTGGAAGACCGGGATCGTTATTCCTTTGCCAAGCCATGAATACGTATATTATGCGCTCTCAGCGTTCCGAGCGTCTTTTCAGCAAAGGACTTCAGAGGACCGCCAGGGCTCTGTTGTGCGTACCCGGCAAACAATTCTACCACAGATTCATGAGCGGAAACTTGGGTCGAAAGGTATGCCTGATCAAAATCCCCGTCAGGGGAGGCCTTCAAAGCATTAAGCTTTTGTCGATGTTCATCATCAAGGCCAGCTTTCAACTGAAACTTTTCTTCGCGTGCTGCCTGTGCGAGGTCGAGTCCTGCTCGTTCATGGTCAGCGATCATGTCTTTAGCAAATGTCTTTGCCGAAGCATCATTTCCACGTTGTAGGACAAGCTTGGCCGCCTCGATTTCAAAGGTGTTCGATATGGCCGCCTTTTGTGCAAATGCTTGAGGCGTAAGCGCCTGCTGTTGAGCTACGAGCTGGATAGGGATTAGCCCTACTCCGGTGAGAATGAGCAAGTAAATAGCTTGTTTCAAGGTTAGTTTAAACATTCGGGATTCTCCGGCTCCGGTAACTGCTAACTGCGGTTGAGCGTGCAAGTTCCCTGGCTTCAAGCGAAAGGTACGCTTAGATGCAAGCCTGCCGTTACAAATGCCGTTCTTGCCTCTCGTCACGAGAAGGCGGGCTGAGCGCAGCGCTGCATTCTTAAACTGTTTTTTCGTAAAAACGGTTATCGCGGCATATCCCGCTTTCCAATGGGCATTCAATAGGCCGGCGACGACGACCTGACCCTCTGCCGCATTTACGCGAATCGGCTTCGACCAGAGTAGCTCACTCACGGCCCCCTCCCTCTGTGCAACGCGGCATTATAATCGAGTGGGAAGGATGTTCCATCATTGGGAATTTGATCTTGGTTTAAGGGCAAATGCCAAGTCGCCTTGGGAAGCAACGATGCCATGTTCGGACAAATCTGTCGGAGAGCGTTGATGAGTTGGGACCTCGCACGAACATCTTGGGTCCGGGAGAGTGCGAGTAGACTTGTTGGCTTTGTGTTTGGTACGCACTACTTTTAAGTTTGGAGAGGCTCCAACGATCGCCTCGGCGTGAGCTCTAATATTTTTCTGCCGTTTAACGAACGGCTTAATGTGAGCCTGGACGGCCAAGCGAACATCACTGCGAAGCTTTACCTGTCACAACCCGCTCGGTGTCGCGCGGTGGTGTAGGTTTCCACGCAACCGTCCATTTGGTTTAGTTCGGTAAAAGGTACGTTTTGGCCGCGCGAAATTTCATTGCGCAATAAAACAGCAACATTGCTTCCAGCCGCAAGACGCCGAAGCACCCGCTTTCATTGTTCCAGGCAACAATGCTGATTCCCTCCATGGGCGCCTCTCTCTCTCTCTCTCTCTCTCTCTCTCTCTCTCTCTGTGGTGTTCTGCCGGACGTCAATTTGAACCACTGCGATACCGTCGGGAGCGGCATCCACTTTATCGGCTCTCCATGCAAATCGACATTGGGCAGTTCAGGCGGAACAATTTTTCGCTGACATGGTTGGGTAACGCGATCCATACCGTCCATCAATAGGAGAACCACCAATGACTGAGAAGACACTCGATGATCTGTTCCTTGACACACTCAAGGACATTTACTTCGCCGAAAAGCAGATTCTCAAAGCCTTGCCTAAAATGGCCCGCGCGGCCCAGTCCCCGGACGGCAAGGCCGCTTTCTTGAAGCACAAGGACGAAACCGAGGGCCAGATCGAACGCTTGCAGCAGGTGTTTGAAATTATTGGCAAAACTGCCCGCGGCAAGACCTGCGAAGCGATCCAGGGTATCATTGCCGAAGGCGAAGAGATCATGGAAGAATACAAGGGCTCGGTCGCTCTCGATGCTGGCCTGATCTCCTCGGCCCAGGCCGTGGAGCACTACGAGATTGCCCGCTATGGCACCTTGAAGTCTTGGGCGGAACAGCTTGGCTACACGGAAGCCATCGCCCTGATCGATGCGAATTTGCAAGAAGAGATCGCTACCGACGAACTCCTGACCCAGCTGGGCGAAGCTTCTGCAAACCCGAAAGGTGCGAAGAAGAAAGTCGCTTGAGACGTTCTTTCATAGTGGATGCAAGAGGCCCGCTTCGGCGGGCCTTCTATTTTGCGACCTGAGGATCTGATGAATATCGATAGCCGCCGCAACAATTCAAAAAGTTGATCATCGGAGGGGCGCCGCCGGCCTCCCAACAGAAGACGATGCCGAGTTCCTGTCATTGGCGGAACGTTGGATAGACCGAAATCGACAATCTGGAGCTGCATCGGTTGTACGAAGTGGTTCGGGAAGAGCGGCGCAGAGCAAAATGGTCGCCGCAACCCCCGGCCGAGTTGGAACCCTTCCCGTCTAAACCACTGCCGTCTGTAGACTAATTTCTGAGAATTATTTGAATGAACCAACTCCACTGAATGAAGATCTGCACCGTCGCTTCGCCTGTAGGGACGTGGTCGATTTCATTCTCCCGAAAAATCCGCTCTCCTATCCAGGTAGCAAGGCAATGTCGTTGTCGGAAAAGTTCGCCCTTGACTGTCAACCGTGCTCACGCAAAAGAGCAGCTTGCTGTTCAAGTAAAGCCGCTGCTTCCTCGATGCTCATATGGGTGACGCAGAGATGCACCGCGCATTCCAAAAAATGCACCGACGATCGTTTAAGGTACGCGTTCCGTTGGTCGTCACACATCCGTTTAATGTAATCGTCTCGGTCGTTTTCGGTCGGCATGGTGAACTCGCTACGAAATTGTGGAGGCTCTACGCTTCGCTCTTGGATACAATGCCACTTCGCGGCATCTAATCCATGATCGGCGGCGGAGACATTAAAGCTCCAGCAGGTAGTTCTCGATCAGCGGCGCAAGCCCCATTTAACTCAGCCACGGAAGAACCCGCGGCCTCTTTTTCAAAAAAAGCGCTTTTGCTACAAGTTGGAAGTCGGACTTTCCGACCGTTTCTTGAAGCTTACGAGCTGCGGGATTTTGGATTTCAACCAGTCCTCGGTATCTTGCATGGCAACTCCTCTCTTACTCGCTAGCGTAAAGCGTGGCGTCTACGGCCTGAGTACGACCTTGATCACGCCGTCCTCCTTATCGCGGAATTTCTTGTACATTTCCGGTGCATCCTCAAGTGACGCCGGGTGCGTCACCACAAAGCTGGGATCGATCTCTCCCGCTTCGATTTTCTCAAGAAGAGGTTTTGTATATTTCTGGACATGGGTTTGTCCCATCTTCAAAGTAAGCCCCTTGTTCATTGCGGCGCCGATCGGAATTTTATCACCCATTCCCACATAGACGCCCGGAATGGAGATTGTGCCGCCTTTTCGGCAACTCATGATTGCCTCGCGGATCACATGAACACGATCCGTGGCAAGGTACAGTGCTGCTTTTGCCTTATCGAGGAGAGCGTCTGCGGAGCCGTGACCTGATGCCTCGCCTCCGACAGCATCGATGCAACTATCAGGCCCCCGGTTTGCGGTGCGGGACATGAGTTCGTCATAGACATCGGTCTTGGAGAAGTCGATCGTTTCCGCGCCACCTGCTTCCGCCATGGCGAGACGTTCCGCTACTTCGTCGATGGCGATTACACGCCCTGCGCCGAACATAAGAGCGGAGCGAATTGCGAATTGACCAACAGGGCCACATCCCCAGATCGCCACCGTATCTCCAGGTTGGATCTGCGCATTCTCAGCAGCCATGTAACCTGTAGGAAAAATGTCAGATAGGAAAAGTGCCTGCTCTTCGGAAACATTGTCTGGCACCTTGATCGGACCTACATCTGCCATCGGCACGCGTAGGTATTCGGCCTGACCGCCACTGTATCCGCCAAGCATATGACTAAACCCAAACAGCCCTGCTGGAGAATGGCCCATTGCCTTACGTGCGATCTCGGCATTGGGGTTGGTGGTGTCGCAGCAGGAAAACATGCCCTGTTTGCAAAACCAACAATTACCGCAGCTTATCGTAAAAGGCACGACGACGCGGTCGCCGATTTTCAGGTTTGTGACATCGGACCCCAACTCAATAACCTCGCCCATGTTTTCATGGCCGAGAATATCGCCGGCTTTCATTGTTGGCTGATAACCATCTAGAAGATGCAGGTCAGAACCGCAGATGGCGCAACAAGTTATTTTTATGATGGCGTCGCGGGAATGTAGGATTTTGGGATCGGGAACGGTATCGACGCGAACGTCACCTTTTCCGTGCCAGCAAAGTGCGCGCATTTCAAATCCTCCGTTGATGAAATCGCACAACTGAGTGATGCCGCAGATGTTCCCCGGACCGGCAGCATTTGTCATCTGTTCTAAAGCAAATAATCACAGCAGAGCTCATCATCACCTGGAGGATGGCCATCCTCACTGAGCCCATTGAATACAGCACCAGCCAACACGATCCTATTTGGAGGTTGGAGAGTCGGGTTTAGAACTGCCAGCAGACAAAAGCCCCCTTGTCCTGTCCCCGACCACAGGCGCTGGCGCAACTGACTGTCGTACAAGCATCTCGCACTCCAGCTTCACCTTGTGATTGTCATGCCGCAGCCGAGGCGCGGCGATGATCTCGGCGAGCTTTTCCACGGCATAGCGCGCCATGTCCGCATGAGGCAGTTGCATCGTCGTGAGCGGTGGCAGCATGTCAGCGGTATAGGATTCATTGTCAAAGCCGATGACGGAAAGATCACGCGGGATCGAGAGACCGGCTTCCTTCGATGCCTCGTATACCCCCATGGCGATACGGTCGCAGAAACAGCAGATCGCGGTCGGCGGCTCGTCGAGCGCCTGCAATCGCTTGAAAGCCGCATAGCCACCCTGGATCGTCCATCGCCCTTTGATGACCAGATGATTGTCGACCGGAATATCGCGCATTGTCAGCGCGCGGCGGTAACCCTTCATTCGGTCGCGAGAGGCCTCAACCATATCTTCCCCGCCGATATACGCAACTCGTGTATGGCCGGCGTCGATTAACGATAGTGTTGCCTTCATGGCCGCCGCAAGGTCTCCGGGAACCACGCTCGGCAAGGGTTTATCCACGGCATAGCAGTTCAAAAGCACCGTCGGCCAAGCCGCCAACTGCGGTGCAAGGGTCACCTGCTGCGTGATCAACCGCGCGTAGATGATACCGGCGACCGACATCGTCGCGAGATGATCGAGGGCGGCTTGCTCGGCTTCCTCGTCCGCATCCGTCGGCATGATCGACAGCAGATAACCCAGCTCGTTTGCGGCCTCGGCGGCGCCATCAATCAATCCCGCGGCATGTGGCGAACTCGAAACCTCGTTGATGATCATGGCGATAAGCGGTCGCCGGTCGATGCGGCGGGCTGGCGTGCTGTATCCCAAATCAGCCGCAGCGCGCAGCACGGCCTGGCGCGTCGACGCAGATATCCGGGTTCCCGGAGCGTTGTTGAGCACAAGCGACACCGTCGCCTGCGAGACGGCGCAGGCCGCGGCGATATCGGACATAGTCGGTTTTTTTTTCACACGGACCCCTGACAAGCGAACTTTTCGATTAGCACGAAGTTCGCTGACCGCAAAAGGGCCAGGTGGGACTTGCGTGCTAATAAATTTAGTTATAATTGGTAATATATAACTAATCGCTCTGGGAGGAGTGCATGGCAGGGGTAAAGCTCGCAGGAGTATCCAAGAACTATGGCGCGGTGAACGTCATCCGTGACGTTTCGCTGGCGATCAACGACGGCGAATTCGTCGTCTTCGTCGGTCCCTCTGGTTGCGGTAAATCGACACTTCTGCGCATGATCGCCGGTTTCGAAGCCATCACCAGTGGTGAGGTCCTGATCGGCGGCAGCCGGGTCAACGATATCGCTGCGCGCGATCGCGGCGTCGCCATGGTCTTCCAGAACTACGCACTCTATCCCCACATGACCGCCCGTGAAAACATAACCTTCGGCTTGAAGAACATCGGCACGCCAAAGGCGGAAATCACCGAGCGCGTCGGCAGGGCCGCTGCCATCCTGCAGCTCGAACCCTATCTCGACCGCAAGCCCAAAGCGCTTTCCGGAGGCCAGCGCCAGCGTGTCGCCATCGGCCGCGCCATCATGCGCGAGCCGGATGTCTTCCTGTTCGACGAGCCGCTTTCTAATCTCGATGCAGCGCTTCGCGTCTCGATGCGCACCGAAATCGCCAAGCTCCACCATCGGCTGGGCTCAACCATGATCTACGTCACCCACGACCAAACCGAAGCCATGACGATGGCAGACCGCATCGTCGTGCTCAGGGCCGGCGAGATCGAACAGGTCGGCGCACCGATCGAGCTTTACGAACGTCCGGCCAACGCCTTCGTCGCCGGCTTCCTCGGGGCACCGCGAATCAATCTGATCCCGGCCACCGTCTCGACCGTCGATGGCGAAAGCGTCGAACTCGCCTGCCCCGGAGCTGCCAGGTTGAGCGCCAAAGTTCGTGCCGGTTCTGCAAAAACGGGAGACAAGGTCACGCTCGGCTTGCGGCCTGAAATCCTGTCGCCCGCCGATGAGGGTCCCCTTACCGGCACCGTCGACGTCGTCGAACAGCTGGGCTCGATGCAGCTTGTATATGCGACGCTTAACGATGGCACATCCATCGTCTCCGAACTGCGTGGCGGCGCCGCACCTGTCATCGGCTCGGTTGCCCGTTTCGCAATCGGCCCCAGCACGCGTCATGTATTCGATGCCGACACGCTCTCGATCACCCTGCACTCTGATGCCGTGCATTCCGGAGGCGGAGCATGAGCGTCACCAGCCTCAAAACGGCGCACAGGCGGGATGTCTTTGCCGCCTATATTTTCCTCGCCCCCTTCGCTGTGATCTATGCCACGTTCCTGATCTATCCGTTCTTTAGGGGGCTCTGGATCAGCCTTCACGATTGGGAGCTTGCCGGCAATTATCGGGAATATATCGGTTTCCTGAACTACGAAGACCTGTGGCTCGACGCGATCTTCTGGAAGGCTGTTGGAAACACCCTTAGCTTCGTCGCCATGACGGTTCCGACCATGACGGCGCTGGCGCTGATACTTGCGCTTGCCGTCTTCGGCCAGGGAAGGCTCAAGGGCGTGTTGCGCTCGGTCTTTTTCATGTCGAGTGTGTTTTCCGTCTCGGTCGTGACGCTGATCTGGTCGATGGTACTGTCGGCTGACAACGGCCTACTGGTGCCGTTCTTCAACATGATCGGCGTCAAGCCCATCAATTTCCTCGGCCATCCGACACTTGCAATGCCCTCCATCGCACTCACCACGCTCTGGTGGGGTGTCGGCCTGCCGATGGCGCTGTTTCTGGCGGCCCTCAGCCAAATACCGCCCGAGCTTTATGAGGCAGCCGAACTCGATCATGCCGGCCGGTTCACGGTGCTGAGGAACATCACCCTTCCTTCCATCCGTCATACCGTTCTGCTGGTTCTCGTGCTGCAGATCGTCGGCCAGTTCCAGATCTTCGGTCAGGCGTTTTTGATGACGCAGGGCGGGCCTGCGAACCGCACGCGCACTCTGGTTCAATACATTTACGAGACCAGTTTCCGCGACTGGCAGGTCGGATACGCCACCGCCATGTCGTTCGGCCTCTCCGTCCTGATGCTCGGCTTCACTGTGCTGCAGCTCTGGCTTGGCCGGAAGGGAGACGAGTGATGGTAAGCGCACGCACCCGCGGCCTTCGCCGCGCCATCGATCTTCTCATTCTCGGGGCAACTGTCGCCTTTGCGATCGTATGGCTGTTGCCCGTCATATGGGTTGTCGCCATGTCGCTGAAACCGAGTGCCGAGCTGATGCGCTCGACGGCCGGTTTCCTGCCGATCCCTTTCACGCTGGACAACTATATCGGGCTTTTTAAGCTAGACACGGTGCCGCGCTGGCTGATGCACAGCCTGATCGTCTCGGTGACGATGACCTGCCTCGTCCTGGTCGTCTCGTCCATGGCCGGTTACGCCTTCGCGCGGCTGGAGTTTCCCCTCAAGAAAACGCTGTTCATGCTTATGATCGCCGGCCTGATGGTCCCTGAGCAGGCCGTGTTTATTCCGCTGCACACGATGGTGTCCGGCTGGGGGCTGCACAACACCCATTTCGCACTGGTCATGCCGCGTGTCGCCGTGCCGATCGGTGTGTTTCTGATGATGCAGTTCTTCCGCAGCGTTCCGAAGGAACTGGAGGAAGCGGCGGCCATTGACCACGCCTCGCGGCTGACGATCTTCCTGAAGATCATGCTGCCGCTCTCCATCCCGGCGCTCACTACGCTTGGCCTGTTCACCTTCATCTTCGCATGGAACGACTTTCTCTGGCCGCTCGTCTCGGCAACCAAGGCCAACATGTACACGGTCACGGTGGGGCTTGCCTCGATCCAGAGCAACTTCGCTTTCTCGGAAGGGCTGGGCGCGGTCATGGCTTCGGCGGTCTTCGCTAGCCTGCCCATCGTTCTTCTTTTCCTGATCTTCCAGCGCTTCATTGTGGCGGGTGTCGCCATGAGCGCCGGAAAATAGACGCCGGTCTGCCCCGGCCATGCCGGGACGGCCATTTCATAACCGCATCGACAAGGAGGATATGATGCAAAAGACCAAAACGTTGCAACATCTGGCGCTGGCCACGACTTTGCTGACCACGCTCTGGGGAGGAGCAGCCCACGCGGTCGATATCTCGTTTTTCCGTTTCTTCGGCGACTGCAAGACTGAATATGGCGAAGTGACTGATGTTGCCAAGGCGAATGGCGAGTGCGGCATCATCACGGCGCTGACCAACAAGTTCAACGCCGAAAACACCATCGGCGCCAAGGTCGTCACCCAAACGGTCGATTGGGGTGCCTACTACGACCTGCTGACCGCGACCTATTCCACCGGCAACATCCCCGACGTCGCCGTCATGCACGCCTCGGTCATGCCGAACTTTTCTGACCGCGATCTTCTGACACCGCTCACCAAGCCGATGGCCGATCTCGGCATCGATACCAAGGACTTTGTACCGGCGGCTTTGAAGAACGCATCCGCAAAGGATGAGGTCTACGCACTTCCCTACGACCTTCACGCTTTGCTGTTCCACGTCAACATGGACCTGATGAAACAAGCCGGGCTTATCAACGCCGATGGCACGCCGACCTTGCCGAAGTCACCCGAAGAGCTTCTTGAACAGGGTAAGAAATTCAAGGAAGCCACCGGCAAGTATTACATGGGAACCGAGTCCCAGAGCGCCGAAGGTATGATGGTTCGGTTCTTTGACACGCTGCTGTGGCAGCAGGGCGTCGATGTCATTTCTGCCGATGGCAAGACAGCCAGCATCAACACGCCGGAAGGTCTAAAAGCCGCCAAGCTGATCTCGTCGATCTATTCCGAAGGTCTCGCCAACGCCGCACTCGATTATCCCGGTGCCGAACAGGCTTTTCTCAACGGCGAAACCGGCATCATGATCAACGGCACCTGGGCCGTCGACAACTACAATGCGCAGGCAGCGGCGGGTAAGGTAGGCCTGAAGAACTATGCGGTGACCAACGTCGCGCAGATCTACTCTAAGTCCTCGGTCTGGGCCGATAGCCACATGTGGGTTATTCCTAAGGATGAAAGCCGCAGCGAGGAAAAGACGCAAGCCGCCCTGGCTTTCGTCAAATTCCTGAACGACAACAACTTCGAATGGTCTCGCACCGGCCATCTGTCGGTTCGCCAATCGGTCCTCAATTCCGAGGAATTCAAGGCTCTGCCGCATCGCGCCGAGTTTGCCGACACGGCCACGAATGCAACCGCGCTGCCGCAGGTTCAGAACCAGCGAGCCGTTTACAACGCGATGGTCACAGACCTTAACGCTATGTGGCTGACGGGCACAGAACCACAGGCCGCAGTTGAAGCCATGCAGGGCGGGGTCGAACGCGTGCTGCGGCGTAACCGCTAAGTTCCTCCCAATCCCTTCCGAGGGGTTGGTCTCCCGCGGGATACGCGCTGCAACGCGCGTATCCCGTTATCAATCGCCGACCTTCCAAGGACAATCCGATGAATGCGCATTCCCAGTCGCTACCACCAGCGAATACGCCTCTCCGCGCCATGCTTTCTCTTGACGGTACCTGGCAGTTCCGCCACGAAACCGATGGCGCATGGCGGCAGGCAAAGGTACCTGCGCACTGGCAAGCTTGCTTCGAGGATCTGGCCGTCAGTTTCGGAACGGCAACCTATCGCAAGGATTTCACGTTGCTAGCGGAGTGGAACGGTCGGGAAATCGCCATTTGCTTCGGCGCCGTCAGCGATTTTGCAATCGTCTCCGTCAACGGCACCGAAATCGGCCGTCATGAGGGCGGCTATCTTCCCTTTGAATTTGTCATTCCCGCGGGTCTCCTAAAGGCCGACAATACCATCGAGGTTATCGCCTCCCTGCCCGACGGGCATCGCAACGAGCACGATACTGATTTTGCCGAAATCCCTCATGGCAAGCAGAGCTGGTACGGCCCGCAGGGCGGCATCTGGCAGCCCGTGCGGCTTGAGGCACGTCACAAGCTTCATATTTCATCCTTGCGCCTCGACCCCATCTGGCCTGAAGGCAGGCTCGATCTCAAAGCGAGTTTCGCAGGCGCGATCTCAGGTTCGCTGAAGCTCGAAGTCACCGACCCAGAGGGCACAGCTGTCTTTTCCGGCACGCTTCCAGTTGCGGCAGACACACTCAGCCTTTCAATCCAGCTCGACACGACGCAGCCCTGGTCGCCGGAACGTCCCAACGTCTATTCGATCAGGACGACCCTCGTTGCCGATGGCATCGAGATCGATAGCCGGCGAGAAAACTTCGGCTTCCGCTGCTTTGAAGCCAAGGACGGCTTCCTGCTTCTGAATGGTGCGCCGCTCTATTTGCGCGCAGCGCTCGACCAGGATTATTACCCCGACGGTTTTGGCGCGCCGCCCTCCCTCGACCTTCTCGAAGACCAGTTGCGCAAGGCGAAAGCCATGGGACTCAATTGCCTGCGCTGCCATATCAAGGTGCCGGACCCCCGCTATTACGAGGTCGCCGACCGGCTCGGCATGTTGGTCTGGACCGAGATTCCCAATATCGAGACCTTCACGCCCGCCTCCGCCGAGCGCCTGCGCAAGACAATGGAAGGCATTCTTGCCCGCGACCGCAATCACCCCTCGATTGTCATCTGGACGCTGATCAACGAAGACTGGGGCACGCGGCTTCGCGAAGCCGCCGAGCAGCGGCAGTGGATTTCCGGCATGGTCGACTGGCTGCGCGCCGAAGACCCGTTGCGCCTCGTCGTCGACAACTCCGCCTGCTTCCCCAACGTCCACGTCAAGACCGACATCAACGACTACCATTTCTATCGAACCGCCGTTGATCGTCGAGAGGAATGGCACGCCCTCTGCCGCGAATTTGCCGGCAATGCAGACTGGACCTTTTCGACCGAGAAGGAAGCGGTGCGCACCCGGAACGAACCGCTGATCCTCTCAGAATTCGGCGTGTGGGGCTTGCCCGACCCTGCCCGTCTGCGCGACGAAAGCGGCCGCGACCCGTGGTGGATGGCTTACGGCGCGACCTGGGCGGACGGCACGGCGCTGCCCCAGGGCATGGAGGCCCGCTTCCGTGAACTCGGCCTCGGCCAGGTCTTCGGCGACGTCAGCGGCTTCATCGAGCAGGTTCAGTGGTACCAGTACATGAACCTCAAATACGAGATCGAGATCATCCGGACGCACGCTCCGATCGGCGGCTACGTGATCACCGAATTCACCGACGTCCATTGGGAAGGTAACGGCCTAATGGACATGGCGCGCAATCCGCGCGTATTCGCGCAGGCGCTGCCGGCCGTCAATTCCGATATCGTCATCGCGCCGGGCGCTGTCCGCCATGCGGTCTACGGCGGCCAGACGGTCGCGTTCGATGCCAAACTTTCAACCGGCGGCGCGACGCTGCCTGAGGGCAGCCATCTCGTCTGGGAACTCGGTATGGAAAAGGGCGAAATAAGGTTGCCGGCAATTGGGCCGATGCAGGTTCATGATATCCCGGTTTCCGTGACGACAAATTCGGCGTCGGCATGCAAGATATCAACGGCGGGCTTCCGCATTGTAGGGCCGGATGGACGTGTTCTGTCGGAAAATTCCGAGACGATATCGCTCTACGGTAGGCGCGACGCCCGGCCGTCAATACGATTTGCATCAGACGATGACACGATATCCGAGCGGCTGACAGCCCTCGGCCATGTCAGTGTTTCGCCGGATCAGGCAGATGTCTTCGTCACCCACGATATCGACGGCGAACGCGTTGAGTCCATCCATTCTGGACAGCGCGTGCTGCAGATCGTAGCCAAAGAGCCCGGCCGCCTGCGTGATGATCTTGCCCCACGTGATGGTCCGATGTCGGTCGCAATCGATCCGGGTTCCGGGGGCATGATTTCAGGACCCTACTTCAGCTTCCCGGGATACAATCTCGTCAACCGCCACAAGTCGATCTGGCGCGGCGACTGGGTCGGCAACTTCTCCTGGCTGCGGCGCGACGGGGTTTTCGCCCACATTCCCGGCGCCCCCCTGTTCGATCTGTCCTTCACTGGCGTCGTGCCGCACCAGGTAATGGCCGGTTTTCGCCCCTGGGAGTTTCACGGCCGCGTTCATTCAGGCGTCGTCATCGGCTGGGTCCATAAGCCTGCAGCCTTCATCATTGAAAAGCGTCTTGGCCGCGGCAAGCTTGTTGCGAGCACATTCAGGCTCCACGAGGAAACGCCCGATGTCGATCCCCTCGCAACCGCGCTTTATGATGGGCTTCTGGCGCTCACGACGAAGCGGTGAGGTAACCGCGTGCAGAGGCAGCCCTTCCCGGTAGAAAAATCGATGGAGTGCTGGCTTCTGGGAACATCGAGATTGGTTTTACGTTTTTGTTGGGGATGGTGCACAGATGCTCGGGCGACTTGCTACCTGACATGTGCTTGAGATCGACGCTCCGCCGCGTAGGTCAAAATATCGAGCGGCGTGACCCAGGGGTGTTGAACTTCCAGCCCTGAGGAGGCGACCAGCGCAGACCAAAGCGAGCGGCGTCCGACTAAAAATATCGAAACGCGCTATCATGATGATTGGCATGAGGAGCCACCGGAACCAAGCGGCTCGTTCTGAGTTTTTGCGGAACCGGAGGAAATCCAATGATCAAAGGGCCGAAAGAAAATCTGAAAGACGATGATCTTGAACGCCAGGAAACATTGGAACCTTCGTTCCTCGCCATCCACGAGGCAGTTAACCTGTGGTTCGAAGCACAAGCCTTTCCCGATGATCCTACGACTGAAAAGAATTCAGAGCTTCCGGCAGTGGGCTCTTTTAGCTGAACGAGCTAACCGCAAGACGGTTCGCTCGCAATTTCCGCAACTCAACTCACGATTAAGGAGAGCAATATGTCAAAGCGAGAACTTATCGATACAGGCACTGATAAACGTTACGTGCGGCGCGACGAGGACGGGAAGTTCAAGGAGTCCGTCGACGTCGGCAAATCACTTGCCGCCGACCGGGGCACCAAGGCAAAGACGACTGCGAAATCTGGTGAGGGCGACAAAGGCGATCATAAACGCTGATGAAGATCGCCACCTACAACGTCAACGATGTGAATGGGCGCTTGCCCGTTCTTTTGCGTTGGCTGGAAGAATCCCAACCAGACGTGGTGTGCCTGCAAGAATTGAAAGCGCCACAAGAGAGCTTCCCAGTTAAGGCAATCGAGGACGCGGGATATGGCGCGATTTGGAATGGACAGAAATCCTGGAACGGTGTTGCCATCCTGGCCAAGGGCACGACCCGCATCAGACGCGGCGCGGCCTACCAGGTGAGCCAGACGACCTCCAAAGCCGTTACATCGAAGCAGCGATAGATGGCGTCATCATCGGCTGCCTTTACTTGCCCAACGGCAACCCCGCGCCAGGGACGAAGCTCCAATACAAGCTTCGGTGGTTTAAGAGGCCCAAGATTACGCTACGGAATTGTTGGAACTGGACGTGCCCGTCTTCCTCGCAGGCGACTTTAACCTCATGCCAACAGAACTCGACGTTTACGAGCGTTGGGTCGATGACGTCCTGTTTAGGCCGGAAGTGCGCCAGAGGCATTCACTGATCGGACCTCATTGAAGCCGGATTGAGCGAAGGCGCGGGTTGTTTGGCGCTATGTGGATTTATCCGAAGCGGCGGATGGCGTTTTTGCAGGTTCGAGCCTTGGCGGAGCACGGACAGGGCTGGAAAGGAGATAGCTGCCGGTAGTTGCGGTGGCTCTGACACCCCTGTCGGCTGGTTTGCCTCGACCGAACCGTTGGTGCTGTTGCGCTTTGCCGCGCTCAGGCGCGATCGGCCAAAGCACCAGCCTCGCGGCTGCTCGGCACACCGACGCTGATCGTTCGACTGATGGCGCGCGAGGTATGATCATGAACTGTCTTCCCATGCTGGTCGGCAGCCCGGCTGGATCGGGGTCCACGCGCCGATGATCGTCATGGCTCCGCCGCAACAGGGGCAGAGATGCGTCAGAGGTGGTGGCTTTGCGTCCGGTTCTTCCACCGGCTGCTCCGGCAGTGGGACGTCGAGCAGGCTTCGGCACAGATCCAGCTTCAGTTGTCGATGGCCATTGGCAAGCAGGCCGTAATGACGAATGCGGTGAAAGCCGTCCGGAACCGTATGCAGTAAGAAACGGCGGACGACCTCGTGGGCATCGAGTGTCGTCACCTTTTGGGGCCCGCCCGTTCGATAATCCTTCCAACGGAAAGTGACCTGATGGCCATTGATCCTGACAAGTCGGGAATTGGAGATGGCAATGCGATGGGTAGCGGCCAAGATAGGCCAGCACCTGTTCGGGTCCGGCAAATGGCGGCTTGGCATAGACCACCCAGTCGATGCGACGCGCTGCTTTGATGGTTCGACTGAAGGCGACCGGATCGGCCAGACCGGCAATATCGCCGAAGAATTGAAGTTGGCGCAGGCCCTTCAAGTAACAGCCGCCGGAACAGTCGCGATAGGATCCGCACAGGCAGGAAGAAGTTTGGTCGGAAGGCGCCCCAACGGGACTGGTCTGCCGACAATCCGCCGCCCGGCACGATGCAATGGATATGCGGGTGGTAATGGAGGTTCTGGCCCCAGGAGTGCAGCACCGCAATGAAGCCGATCTCGGCACCCAGATGTCTTGGGTCGGCGGCAAGCTTGCGCAACGTCTCGGCGACAGCGCGGAATAGGATCGCATAGAGCGCCGCTTTGTTCTGGAAGGTGATCGCCGCAATCTCCTGCGGCACGGTGAACACGACGTGGAAATAGCCGACAGGCAGAAGGTGGGCCTGCCGTGCAGCAAGCCAGTCACGGCTCGCGTGTCCCTTGCACTTCGGGCAATGCCGGTTGCGGCAGGAATTACAGGCGATGCGGAACGCCGCGCAGTCCTGACATTGCTGGACATGGCCGCCCAGACGAGCGGTCCGGCACATCTCAATCGCACTCATGACCCGGCGTTCGACACGCCCGAGATGAGCGTCGTGTTTTTGACGATATCTTTCCCCGTGGCGGCCAAAAAATATCCGCCACCTCCAGCCCCGCCGCCATGGGCGGAGCTTGCTCAGCTTGGCGGCACCACCTCCAGCATCAGCCGGTCGAGCGGGCTGGTCGTGCCGCGGATCAGAGTATTGGAAACCTTCGCGTAACGTGCCGTGGTGGACAGATTGTTGTGGCCGAGCAATACTTGGATGATGCGGATGTCGGTTCCGCTTTCCGGAAGACGGGTAGCAAAGCTATGGCGCAGCGTATGCACCGTCACCCTTTTGTGGATGCCGGCAGCATTGCACGCCGAACGGCAGGCAGAATACAGAACCTGGACGTCGATGGGCTTGGTCTCGTCGCGGCCGAGAAACCGCCAGACCTCGGGTCTCGCCAGCCGCCCATAGACCCGCAGGATCGCGAGCAACTGCGCTGACAGCATGACGTTGCGATCCTTGCCGCCCTTGCCATGCTCGACGCGGATGATGCCGCGTTCGCCATCAATGTCGCGGACCTTGAGATGGACAGCTACCGAGGCACGCAGCCCCGCCGCATACGCTGTTGTCAGTGCGGTGCGGGTCCTCAGGCTCGGAACCGCTTCCAGAAACCGCACGATATCGTCGCCGTTTAGGATCGTTGGCAGCTTGCCAGGTGTCCGGGCATAGGCAATGCGCTCAGGTATCTCGGCATGACCAAGGGTGATGCCAAAGAAGAACCGCAGGGCGCAGACCGTTTGGTTCAAGGCCGGCCACGATAGGCCCGACCACACCAGACGCACCTGAAGCGCCCGCACGTCTTCCAGTCCAAGACGGTCCGGCGATCGCCCGAAATAACGCGAGAACTTCGTCACCGCACGCAAATACGATCGTTGCGTCGCTGGCGAAAGATTGCGGATCGTCATGTCATCGGTCATGCGCCGGCGTAGCGGGCTCATCTCTGTCATCGTCATCCTGTTCAAAGGTTGGGCTGAAACAGCCCAATCGTTCAAATCAGAAGCTCATTATGCAAATCCGCGCTCCAAATGCCGCGCGAGCGGCTTCGTTCAATCCTGAATCAGGTAAACCGCAACCTGCTTTAGTCACGGGACCACCGAACGTGTTTATCACCACGAGACGAATGCTCTTACATTTACAAAGGTGCCCGGCTGCATCAGTGAGGACGTCATGGGCGCGACACTTCGCTGCCGTGTTGATCCAACCCATGTAAATTTTCGACGGGTCACGCCCTCAAGAGCTCCGCCAGTCGCTTTGCGTTTTTTATCGAGTAGCCGTCGCGATCATTGTTGAAATAGACCCATGTCGTCTCAGCTCCACTCGCACGGATCCGCTCTGCCCAAATTATTAGCTCGTTGTCGCTGTAGTCATGGCGATACCAAGTTTTGGTTCCGTGGAAACGGACGTAGACATCGTCGGCCGTGCGTACCAACTCGTCCGGCAACCGAGGGCCGCTGCATGAGCAGAAGATTGCCCCAGCCTCTTTAAAGGCACTGAACACAGTCTCATTCCACCAACTCTTGTGCCGGAATTCGACCACGTTACGACGTGAACGACTTAATTGCGATAGGATCAGATGCAACGTCTCTTCACTATAGCGGACGCTTGGTGGCAACTGAAACAGGAAGCACCCCATTTGTTGACCGAGCAGGTCGGCAATATATGCGAAGTCTTCCACCAAGGTTTCAGTGTCCTCGAAGCGCTTGACGTGCGTGATGAGTTCACTAACCTTGACCGTATAGACGAAGTTAGGCTTCGCTTGTCGAAGCCACGTTCGTACAACAGCAATGGTCGGCCAGGAATAGAATGGTGCATTGAGTTCGACCGTCTCGAAGTTCGACTGGTATATATTGAACATTTCATTCGATGGAGCATCGGCCGGATAAAAATTTCCTTTCCAGTGCCAATAGTACCAACCCGAGCAGCCAATAAAGGTTCGGCCCATTAATGTCGGTCCGTTGTCGACCTCCTTTTGGCCGTCCTGAGCGCCGACCCTGGCATGATGCATTTTCTCGGCGCGCCCGACATTTGCGTCGCGCTGCTCCTGCCGCCGTTCGGCGCGACGTGCCCGTCGCTCGGCTACTGCTTTAGGTGATCGGTCAACCATAACACTGCGTCCATCTGCGCCTATGTGCGCTGGAGGTTCGTCCATCCATCAGTTGTCCTGCAATGTTTCCGCCAGCGCGGCTGATCAAGTCACCTTGATGCTCGATAGCAATATCTCCGAGCGAGACGAACCCGGTGCGGTCGCCATCAAAAACGACGAGCCGACGCATTTTGATCTCGTTTATCCGCCAAGTGGCTTCAGAAATCTCATCATTTTCTAGGCACCTTTCCACACCGGTTGTCATGACATCGGACACCGGAGTAAGCCCATCCTTTTGTTCCGTAACCACACGGATGACAATATCGCCGTCTGTAATTATCGCAACGACCACGTTATCGTTGATAACCGGAATAGCACCGCTATCAATTTCGGGCATGATGCGGGCAACATCCTCAACGGTGCCGGTTGGCTTCGCGGTGACAACCTGGACCGTCATAAATTCTCGACCTCTCACTGTTTTTTCCTCTGTGCAATGGGAGTTGCAGGACCTGTTCCCTCGGGAAGCTCAACCAGTGCGGGGGAACTCTGTTCCACAGAATATCAACGTTGAAAAATGGCGAGACAGAAAAGGCCGATGGTCACAATGTGAAATCGTCGGGCTGATCCTAAAAGGCGCCCACTTCCACGAGCTTTGCGGATCGGAAATATGTCCAGAATCAAAGCTTCAGAAGTGGCTGCGATCAGCCCAACAGCCGCAGCGCCCTAAAGGATGTGAAGGCGTGCTGACGCTCGCTCGTACTTTCAATGTCCGCGCCATCGGACGCGATTTTCTCGGACTACCCCATCTTGTTTTTTCAACGGAACTTTTACGCGAGATGGTGGTTCGCTGTTGCGTTCACACAAGGAGATAGTCATGAATCGCCGCACTTTGCTAACATCCGCAGCCTTCGCTGCCGCCGTCCCGACACTGCTTTCAGGACCAGCTTTAGCCCAAACCGCCTCCTCTGCCGGCGACACTGAAAAGAAGCATGCCGATGACACGAAGAAGGTCGGCTCGCTGTCGCTTGCGAGCAGCCGCGTAGCAGTCGAGCAGGCGTCGGACCCGATGGTGAAGGCATTCGCTAAGTGGGAGGTCGCCGAGCAGGAGACGATTGCCGACGTCCTAAAGTCCATGGAGATGGGAGATAAGGCCGAAGGCGCACTGAAACCACCGTCGGAATCGGAAGTGCAAGCAATGCTCGACGCAGAAGGCAAGGCATCGCTCGACAAGCTGAAGTCAGCGTCCGGAAAGGACTTCGACAAGGCGTACGTCACCGGCCAGCTCGACGGCCACACGAAGCTGCTGAGGATCCAGGAGGACTACCTGAAGGTGGGCCAGAACCGCGAGCATCTCGGCGTGACCAAGCTCGCCCGAGGACAGATCAAGGAGCATCTCGACCACCTCGACATGCTGAAGTCAAAAACCGGCTGATGACAGACGGCGGGTCACTCTGGCCGCTACACGCCCTGAGGTCGTGAGATGATCGTTAGCTACCACCCTTCCCATGGGCAGTTTCACCGTCCGAACTTCTCACCCATGGCAAGGCCGGGAGTTTGCGGGCTCCGGGGCGGTGATGACGTCCAACAATATCGCCCCTGTGATCAAGCCCTTGCAAGTTTCAAGCCTTCAGAGCGAGGAGGTCGAGTTAACGGGGTCCAAAGGGCCCGGAATTCTTTGGCAGCTAGCAACCTCCTGCTGGCGGCATTTTGGAACAGCCAAACTGGCTAGATTGAAGGTAGGACTATGGATCGCGAAGTCACCCTTCCAGCACTGGGAATTGTGTTGTCGCTGACACTCGGTGCCCTCGTGGTTTACTCAATTGTTTTCGCCGAACCAGCGCCGACTGCGGCGGTTGAGGGCAAGGAGCAGAAAAACACACAGCCAGCAGGTCCACTCGACAAGAGCGCTCTTCCCGGCAGCAAACCCTAACGCTTGACGAAGCCTTAAGAAAGCTGGAGGACGACGGCGTATGTCGTTGAACTGGACTCAAACGCTTGGAGCGTGGGCGCGCAGGTAATCGCCTATACCAGAAACCCGACAGCCTTTCGTGGTCGGCGTTAAAAGGCCCGGTCGCTAGGCGGCCGGGCCAACGACCGAATCGAAGCGGTCAGTTGTTGCGACGTGGGGGGCCTCGCAACGTTACCCTAACCGCTCCAAGATCTATTTGTTCCCGCTTATATGCTGCGGGTGGGCTCTCCGTTCTTAGTTTCTTATTTTATTTGCAAAACGGTCGCAGTAATACCAACCGGCACAGTCTTTGACTCTTGATGGTTCACAAAGCGCGATGAATCTGAATCCATATTGCAAACAGGAGGTTTGTCATGGGCTCAGCACCTCACCTTCGAACGGACTTTGTCAGCGACGACCTGCGCAAGGCGGCGCGGGTGTCGAAAGATGCCGTCCAGACGCGCGGCTTCTGGCTCTCGCGCAGATTTATGATGGAGCAACGCGCGGCGAGGCCGCCAGAATCGGCGGCGTGACCATGCAGATTGTGCGGGACTGGGTTGAGCGCTTTAACGCGCATGGCCCCGAGGGGCTGTTGAATGTGAAGGCTCCAGCGTTCGAAACTCAACGACGATCAGCGCCAGCTCTCGTTTTGTTATGAGGCTGGTCCGACCGGATATGGCCTACATCGTCAGATCATGGATCTTGGATATGAGTGCATCGTGATTGCACCGTCTCGACGCCCGCTGGCAGATCGAGGTAGCCCCAGGACGAACACACGGAAATGCGGTATTCAACCCGCGCATCAGAGTCTGCTCAACCGTCGTTTTTAAAGCTCTGTCTCCAGCCCTACGCAGCCACTTCATCCTAGCCACAGGCGCAAGGTCAGTGTCTGGGACAAATATTGCTAGAGTTCGCAAAGGCTTTTGGCGGCGATGCCGATGGCCGGCGGATCAATCTCGATCTGATTGCTGGCCGCGACCGAAGTGTCAATCAATGCTATCAAAGCGGGAATTATCCCGAGAGCCGAGCGTGTTATTGTATCTTCCAATTCGGCCAAACCCGCAGCGCGGGGGATGTGACATGATTTCGCGAAAGTTTGACGTCCGACATAACATCAGTTTCTTCAGGGCAGGTCACAATTTTGCATTGCAGCTTCAGCGAGCACAAGGTTTTTTCAGACTGAAGCGGAAGCTAGGACCACCTACGGTTGGATTTCTTCGACCCAAATTAAATGCTCAGATATTTGAAGTAGCGCCTTCATGGGGTCCCCGGTAGCACCCCTAGCTCTTAGCTAAGTAAGTGTCGGCAAAAAAGAAGGCCAGCTTCATTATTGTGAACGTCGGATTGGCACTTCCCGCCGTGGGGAAAACCGATGCACTTACCACTGAAAGGTTGGGAACCGCATGACAACGCAGATCAGCGTCGACAATCGACTTTTTTGGGTCAGTTCCCATGCGGGTGGTTCCTGACGGGTGCGCACATGCCTCGGCGTACGGAATGATGGCTGCATCGTTATCCAGAGCCGTCCAAGACCAGATAAGCGGGCAAACGAGATTGAGGCCGGCTGCTTCCCAATATAGTCTGAGTCGCGCGATTGTGGCCCGAAAGGTGCGTTCTTCACTTTCCATCGGCCGCCAATCTAGTTTCGCTTTCGGGATTCCCAATATGTCTGTGGCAGATGATAGCGAAATCGTGTTCTGCCAATTTGGTAGCTGTTCCGCGCAAAGCATCACCTTGAATTTGACATCGGGTGGAACATAGAGCTGACTTCTCATCAGCCGCCAATAGGCGGCCTTACTCAATATGCCCGCGCTCTGCGGCAAAAGAGAAAGCTCCTTCCAGTTGAACTGTCGGCGCTGCAGACCCTGCATAAGTTTCTTGAGGCCCGCAAGTGGGCCGTTGGCAAAGTCCATTGCGATGTAGGCAAAAGCGCTACCAGTCCCCGCCTCTTCTTGCGCGTGATGTGGTAACTCCAAATGAAGATCGCGTCGGGTGGCGTTTAAAAAACGGTATGCAAAAAAGCGATTGGTCAAGTTCGCGTAGGCACGCGCTATTTCAGCGACCTCAATTTTGAGGTGATCTTGAAAGTAATGACCCAGCACGCTGGCCTTTCCGAACACCTGCCCATCGGCGCATCGGTCCATCAGAAGTAGCAGCCTCGTACTTTCGATTGTCCCTGCGGCAAGCACATAGTGCTTTGCGACGACGTGTATCGTCTTGCCAGCGGAATTCCGAGCTGCCAACTCGGCCAATCGCCCAGTTTCACGGTTAACGGTAAAATTGCAAGCAGTTGCGTCGAGCCAAATTTCAAGATTTGGAGTGATTTGCAGTTCCCGTTTTAACAGTGTTGCAACGTTGCATTTAGTGAACGCTGGACATTTCGCCCATCGGACTTCCATACTATCATCCGACAAAAGGTCTTCCCCGATGCCTTGCATCGCTGTCTGATCAAACGGGCCGTTAGCTACCCCGAAAAAGCGTTCTATCTCATCCGAATAGCTATCCAGGCCCGCGATGTTGATCGGCCAAGCGGGCAGATCGACATGCGGCCGCTCGTCAGTATCTCGATCGCTGAGGGGTATCATCCTCCCGCCCCAACGGCTCGACGTTCCTCCCAACCCACGGTAACGACCGGATAGCTCGCGGCCGTATCGTCCAGACTCGTCATCCACGAAGTTCAGGTTTTGGATCTCGGAATCAAATTCCTTTTTACCACTCTCTAATACAATTACCTTCCGACCAGCCCGGGCAACGCGAATTGCAAGGAGCAATCCTGCGATGCCCCCTCCGACGACACAGAGGTCTCCCGTCACAATGAGCGTTGCATTAGTTGTGGATGTGAGATCTCTAAAAGCCATGCGAGAAGAATGCGGCGGTTTCACGCAATGTAAAGTCAAACAACTGTTTAAGCCCGCGCTCTATGGTCGTACGTTAGCGCAGCTATCGTACCCGCGTGACATAACGTCCTCTCGGTGACCTGTGCCCAATTACTCCAGTCGAATTATCAACATCCACCATTTATTATGCACCAATTGTTGAATATCCACCTTGCGTCCGGCCCCCAGAGCGAGTGTAGGCATATAGTTACATTCCCGCGGTTTAGCATTTTCTAGACGGGCGGCAGAGGGAGGTAATGGTGAGCACCCGGGGCTTATAACGCCTAGAGTTATCGCATATTAAAATTGTTAAAAGCGGAAGCGGAGGACTTTGGTCGCTTGACGGGGCAATTGGCTATTGTCCGCCCCCGGGCGACGTTGAGGACGTCGAATCATGGAGGTGCGGGCCACGCTGGGGCGCGCATAGATTGATGGCAACCAGATCAGTTCTGTATGAAGGTCACCCAGCGTCCTTCCATAGGGATTGTTTTCGCCAATGGATGTCACGCTAACAGTGCAAAGTCACAGCCCTTACCTCGCAGTACTCCTATTTCGATGCCATCTTGCGTTCAAATGTTCCGACGATCTCACCTTTTGAAAGCACATGGCCCTCCATGGCACTCAGCACCGCGTCGCGCTGTGCGCCCGGTTCAAGCCCAAGCGTGTCGACGTCCAGTGCAAAGACCTGGAAATGATAATGATGAGCGGGATCGCCGACGGGCGGCTTCGGGCCTGTGTAACCAATTGAACCCCTGCTGTTGGCACCCTGCTTCATGCCCTCGGGCTCCTGCAGCACTGGGACGCTGGGAATTCCCTCGCGCAACTTTATAGTTGTAGCCGGTACGTCGTAGGTTATCCAGTGCGTGAATGGCTTTGGATCAGCCGCATCGGGATCGTCACAAACGATAACAAAGGACCTGGTGCCCGTCGGCGGCTCGCTCCATTCCAGCGCCGGCGATGCATCGTCGCCATCGGCAGCGTATTGCAACGGGATTGGTCCGTCCTTTTCGAACGCGGCTCCAACCGCAATGGCGTCAGCGTTCTTTGAATTGACAAGATCGATCGCGATCTTCGATGCTGGCATATCAGTCACGATATTGGGAACGGGGGCTGCTCCCGCCGTCTGTGTCGAACCACCCTCGTAAGATACCTTGTAGACCGTGCCGTTGCTGTCATCGGCCACGTATAGCGAACCATCCGTGCCGACCGCCACGCCCGTCAGACGTCCGAGATAGCCGTATTTGCCGCTTCCCTGATCAAGCAAAAAGCCTTCCAGAAACTTTTCAAATGCAACAGGTTTGCCATTTTCAAAATTGACGCGGACGATCTCGTAGCCGCTCGGTGGACGGCGGTTCCACGACCCGCGCATGGCAACGAAAGCGTCACCCCGATAATCCGCCGGAAAGGCGTTGCCGTCGTAGAACGCCATCTGCATCGGAGCACTGTGTGCAGTGTAACCGAGGACGGGCTCTGTCGATTGCTTGGCCCAGTCTTCGAGCGTGATGCCCTCAGGCGGATCCATGCGGGGGTTCAATCCGCTCATGCCGTAGACATAAGGCCAGCCATACTTCTTGCCCTTTCCGATCAGGTTCAATTCCTCGACCTGTACTTCGTCGCCAAGCCAATCGATGCCATGATCCATGCCATAGAGCGCACCGGTGGTTGGTTCCCAATCGAAGCCAATCGTGTTGCGCAGACCACTGGCAAAGATCGAACGGGTCCTGCCGTCCTTGCTTGCCCGAAGGATCGTGGCATTTTCCGGATTATCGTCTTGGCACTCGTTACAAGTGCTGCCCACCGTGACGTACAGCATCCCATCGGGACCAATGCCAAGCGTGCGGTTGGCATGCTGCCCGGCATCCGGAAGATCGTTAATGATGCGCGTCAGTGGACCAAATGTCCCGTCTTCCATGACATCGGCAGTGTAAACGTCATGGATCGTGACTAAAAACACCGTGTTGCCATCAAAGGCGATGCCATGCAATCCAGGACGGCTCGCGACGGTCACCGCGCTATCCGCTCTACCGACAGCGTTGTTACCCTTGAGCATGACGACGTCCCCGATAGAGCGGCGTGTGGCGTAGACAATACCCTTGTCGGACACCGCCAACATACGCGGATTGATCAGGTCGCGGGCAAAAACCTCAACCTTGAATCCTTCAGGAGCCTTGATAAGAGCGGTGAGCTTGGCGTCATTCTCGACCCGAAGCTTTTCCGGTTCGAGGATGGAGCCCTGGACAACGACATCGGACGCCAGGCCAACCGCCCCTTTCACCTGCGCGGATGAGATCGAAGGTGAGGACAGGGTTACAGCGGAGACACATGACAAAAGCGTGGACAAGCGGATGTTCATAGGGATCTCCTGGACTAACAGGACCAAAGCAAAAGTCGGTCGGGTGACCGGCTTTGTATACGAGGATTATTAGGCCGCGATGGGATGCATGACGACCTTGGTTGCATCTGGTGCCCTAACCGAAGTGATTGTTCATTGTTCCATCAGAAAAATCCGGGTCAAATGAAGCATGCTCGACTATAACGTAAATATGCAAGGTCACGAGCTGACCCTCTTTCGACCAGTCACCACCATAACTGTCCATGGCTGTTCATAAGAAGATCAGCGCCATACGCGTGCCCGTACCAGAACCGCAACCCTGCCGGCCCGAGCGCGCCACGCAGTTCGTGCGCAACCAGTCGGAATGATTGCAGCTGTGGTCCTTTGTCATGGTCAGCCCCTCTCACGAGTTTTGGCCGTGAGCGATCAGGCGATCCTATTACTCTTGGCAATGCCGTAACTCGCGTGGCGGAGTGTCTTTTCTTCTCGCGCCGTGGTCACGTAATCCATCCCGTCGAACGCGATTTATGGGGCCATTACAGTTTGGAGGTCACGCGGGTCATCGTGAGCTCGGCGGAAAGCGACGGGTCAACGGACAGATCTCGCCGAATGAGCCCGTGGCTCCAACGGCTGGGCGAGTATGGCGCATGCCACGGCGGGCAATCGACAATTGGGTACCAGCACACACCCTCGACCGCCGCACCGTGAAACCGTGCTACGTTGACTTGATGGAGGACGTGCCGCAGCCAGCCTCCTTTGTGCAGTCCGGGATATCGGTGGTGATGGACAGGATGGCCGTCGTGCCAGCTCGTCTCCGACACGATGATCGGCTTCCGATACCGGCGCCACGTTCGCAGAAGCACTTTCGATAGCGAGGTGCGCGCCGTGTGCGGGTAGTAGTTGACGCCGATCACATCGACGTCAATGGCCCCGACGATCGCATCTGTAGCCTCAAACTGCCGCTCGCCAATTCCTGTAATAGGATCGTTGGTCAGAATGCCGACGTCGGGATGATAGTCGCGCGCGACCTTCGCCATGGTGATCGCCATCTCAATTGCGTCATGGCGCGGCATCCTGGCGATCATGGGGTAGAGCGAGGGCTCGTTGACAGGACATAACCAGAGTTTCTCCGGGCCGTTCGCCATAAGGCCCGCCTCGGCTGCGATACGAGCGCAACGAGCGGGATCCTGATTGCGGTGGTAGTGAGAGAGATCCCAGATCGCCTGAATGCCAGCATCTCTCGCCGCGACCAGACGGTCAACGGCGCGATAGCCAGGGACCAAGCCGTCGCGGACGGTCAAAACCCCATGATCCCGCACAATCCGGTAGTGATCTGCCATTCGTGCATCGACGGTGTGTCTCGTAGTGACCAAGAGGTCGTGCCGCCCGCGATGAACTAGGCCGCACTCGAAGCCAGCCATGATCGAGCTGCGAAAATGCCGTTTGGACTGTAGCGGAAGAAGCGGCTGTCGAGACATGTTTATCGAATTGTCCCCGCCACGTCTTTGCATTGTTCAGGTCGTACCTAAAGGCCACCGGGGGATCGGAGGGCGCTCAACCCTATCGCAGGGAGCGCCCTCCCACCCCGCGCGCGGCCGTCTGCGCCCAACAGCGACGCGGGACGGACAGTCTTTTTTCGTACGGGGCGATCGTCTCTATATGGAGACCCACCAGAGGATTGCAAGGAGATAGACACAATACGCCAAGCTCTCTGCTTCCGGTACAACGCGGCAGGACCTATAATTCTGCGCGTCACGACGCGCGAACTGGGCGCGCGAAATATCGGAGAAGGCCGGTGCCATCGGAAAGATAAAGAAGTTCCGCAATTACTTGGTATTGTCACGTTGAGTGGTTTGCGCCCTGGTAGATCAGATTTTCCTAACGACTTGGCCCGGTCCTGCTCGGCCGGAACGTCGCTAAGCCCGATCGGCAGTGCGAGGGGAGCGCGTTGCCCAGCTGGCGCCTTGTTCTTCACGATCTGGGTGAAACGGAGAGTCCAATTAAAGACGGAACACCAAGCAAGATCGTAAGCTCCATAGCGAGATCTAATTTTGGCTTTTAAAGCCCCACGCCGTCTCGGCTCTATGCCCTCAAAGTCTTTACCATTGCTTTGCGTCGCTTTAACGGAAATCACGAAAAGGATGGCGTCGGCGATGGCCTGCCACAAGTCAGGGACGGTTCTGGCGGCTGCGGCCCGAAGCAAGGCCTTCAGTTTGGTGAATGCCATTTCAATCGAGTTGAAGTCGGGTGAATACGGCGGCATGCGGCCAAGCTTGTCGCAGCAATTGAGGAAAAGGATGCTGCCATTCCTGAAGCTGCGCGCCCGATCTTATCGCTGCTTGTTGTGCAGTTACAGTCGCTGGATGAGAGAGTAGCCCACTGATCGCGAGATTGCACGACGTGCTAGGGAGGATGCTGAAGCCAAGCGTTTGATGACGATTCATGGGATAGGACCGATCACGCGACCGCACTTGCAGCACTGGCCCCCATCAGCGCCAACGTTCAAGAAAGGGCGCGACTTTGCGGCGTGGCTCGGCCTAACCCCACTGCAACGGTCCTCAGGAGGGAAGTAAAAGCTCGGCGAGACCTCAGGCATGGGTGAACGGACCTTACGTCGATTGCTGATCATCGGGGCCAGCGCGGCCGTACGCTGGGCAATGCGGAAGGGATCACGGGATCCTCGGCTCTCGCAAATGCTGGAACGTAAACCGCCCATGCTGGTGATCGTCGCCCTTGCTAACAAGGCAGCACGCATCGTGTGGGCGTTGCTGAGCAAGGGAGGAACCTATCGGACACGGTCCTGCAGTGTTAGTTCGCTTCTCGGAGCGAGCTGGCGAAGTGTGAGAAGGTCAAAAGGAGAGTATGGCGCGACGGTCACCGAGACGGGGTCGGGAGAACCAGATCATGGATACGCGCCACGAGCGCGCCAGATTGAATTGGACCCGCTCCGCGAACTCCCATACGGGCCCGCGGCATCTGATGGCCGCAACTTAGAGGCCGGACACATGTCAGCACCCGACCACGCTCCTGGCTCTTCAAAAGATTGTTCTTGCACAAACGGGGGCGTCCACACATGTCCATGATGACGATAACGCCAGGTGTCAGTTTGGGAACGAACCTGGCTGACACCTGCAAGGAACGCGTCGCCGTCGGGGCCGTCCAGCACCATGGGAGATGCCGTGCCGCCCAGTCGAAGGCCGGCGGCGAACGTCGTTCCAATGCCCATGCGGAACGGATGCCCGGCGCCGCTGACCTTTCGGTGCTCGGCCATACAGGCGCGAAATCTTCGTTGAAGCAGAGGTTTCGTCGATGAACACCAGACGCTCGGGATCGAGGCCTGGTTGGCTTTCGAACCACTCCTGGCGCTTTTGCATCAAAGCCGGTCGCTGCGCCGTCTTTTTTTCGCGTGATCCGGTGCCGGTCGAAGAACCGCCAAAGTGGCCGATCCCGAACCGTATGCCCTTCTGAGCCAACCGCACTTTGATTTCGGCAAGGGTGATAATCCGGCGTCTCGCATCCTCGGACAGGATTTACTACGTTCTAACCGATGTAGAAGATGCAATCCGTGTTTCCGAATTCCGAAAGCGGTTACAACCGATGCCTCGGGGCTTTCCGGCACGTATTAGAGCTGTTGGGAAGATTGGTGCTCCCAAACATCCGCGCGAACAGCTGGTATCTATAGCTGGTCTCAAGGTATCCCCACGGTGACGGCCGTCTTGTGATGTGATGCCGAACATTGGAAGTCCTGGTGGTAGCACTGGGAGTAGTCCTATGACGAACCAGCATATCGAGGTGATCACGTCGGTCGAGCGTCGCCGGCATTGGTCTCGCGAAGAGAAAGTGATCCGCATAGCGGCCATTTGTTCTGCTTGCGCGGCAGGAGGGCTGACGGCCAGGGTGCCTGCCTGTTCACGAAGAAGCTTGAGCGCGGCCGCTTTATCTGGCCATCAGCGGCCGACGGGACGGTGGTTACAAAGGGATCGACTGGCGGATGCCGCAAAAAACCTGGCGTCCGAGCTCCGCTGGATAGTGGAAATGGCTGGAAAGGTAGGAGCGAATATGATTCCATCTCCCTATGACCGATATGGCCGATCAGCTTCCCGATGACCTTGCCCGCGCGCATGCGATGATCCTCGCCGAGCGCGCGGCACGTCGTGAAGCCGAGGCCGTTGCTGCCCGAGCCCAGGCAGTGAACTCGCATTCGGATGCGCTGATTGCCAGGTTGAGGATGGATATCGAGAAGCTCAAGCGCGACATTCATGGCAGCCGCTCGGAGCGCAAGGCGCGGCTTCTCGAACAGATGGAATTGCAAGCTCGAGGAGCTGGAAGCCGACGCCAGCCAGGACGAACTGGCGGCCGAGATAGCGGCAAAGTCCTCTACGGTCCGAGCCTTCGAGCGCAAGCGCCCTTCAAGGAAGCCGTTTCCGGAGCACCTGCCGCGCGAACGCGTCGTCATTGCCCCGCCAACAAGCTGCCCATGCTTCCGCGTCCTATGATGGCGTT
This sequence comes from Pararhizobium sp. DWP3-4, assembly GCF_049898205.1. Classification (NCBI taxonomy): domain Bacteria; kingdom Pseudomonadati; phylum Pseudomonadota; class Alphaproteobacteria; order Hyphomicrobiales; family Rhizobiaceae; genus Pararhizobium; species Pararhizobium sp. DWP3-4. The sequence continues at coordinate 87,217 of NZ_JAFCXF010000011.1, forward strand.
GGCATCATGACCGTCGATCGCATCGCCAGGCTACATATCCAACTCGACGATCTCGAGCCTTTGATCTGGCGCAGGGTCGAGGTTCCACTCACGATGAGCTTGAAGGGGCTCCACGATGTCATTCAGGCCGTGATGCTGTTCGAGGATTATCATCTGTTCGAGTTCGAGGCTGGCGGGCGGTGTTACGATGTGCCGGATCCAGAAAACCTCTACGAACGCAAAACCTTTGCTGCTCGCAACGTCCGCATAACGGCACTCATCGAGCGTGGGATCGCGACCTTTAGCTACACCTATGACTTTGGTGATAACTGGCGGCACACTATCACGGTCGAGGCAGTGGAGGATGGAAACCCCAGCATCGAATATCCGCGCTTCATCGATGGTGAGCGCAGAGCGCCGCCGGAAGATGTTGGCAGCACCTCGGGGTTCGAGGAGTTCCTGAACGTCATGGCGAAGCCACGTCATGCGCAGCATCGAGAGTTCGTGCGTTGGTATGGTGGCCGCTTTTACCCAGAAGATTTAAGCGTTGATATCATTCAAGACCGTGTCGCTAAAATTGCCCGCCGTCGGACACTCGGAAAAGCTGGATTTGTGAAGAGCCAAAACCAGCAGCACTGACCAAATCTGAAAACACAGAACGAGGCATCATGGGCTACCGCAACTCTGCCCTCTACACCCTGAAATATGTCGCCGCGATGCTTGGTGAGGACGAAGACTTCTTGCGAGAATGTTCGATTGAGATGTTCTCTGAAGATGGCTGCTTGTGTGCATATGATGACTATCCGGCCTGGGAGCTCAGCGAGCACATCATCTTGTTCACCCAAGTGGGGATCGAAAACCTTCAACAGATTATCCGCAATCTTCGCGGAATTGGCGACCCGCCATCGAAACCATTGGCAGAAAGAAATCGCAAAAAGCCTCGGCTACTGCGGTCCTGACCGGATGGTTACGTCTCAAGCGAGGCCCGGCCGGACGTGTAGAAGTCGACCTGGTCAGGTGACAGAGCTCTTAATTCCCGTCTGATTTCATCGAATGCAGCCTCCCACTGGACAGGTACATACTTGTCAGAGATGTCGTCCATCGCATGGGATGGGTCAGGCGGCCTTGCCCTTCGAGGTCTTGATCCCTCCGCTCCTCAAGGATCTTCAATGATATGCTGCTTGAAGAATGCTCTATCTGCGCGACGCGATGTTACTTCCCAAGCGGTGGCTTTCTCTCCGTTTTCGCAGAATTCGAAGGGATGGGTCTTGGCAGGTTTAGCCCACGCACAGCTGACGCACATGTAGCCCTCGGGCTTGTTCTGATGCGCCAACAGAGAAACACCCCTAACGGCAGATGCTCCCGCATCGCTATCTGCGAACGGATGACCGAGCCCCACCCCTCGGCGGGTCCAGCATATTTTTTGACTGTCGGCGGTCCTGTCGGGTTCGCTGGCATTTGGGGCCTCGACAGGATGGTCATTACGTCGATGTTCGGTACGCGGATGCTCGTGACTGGAAGTTTCCTGAAGAGATCGACCTCCCCGATTTATCAATATGATACGGTGATTTAGAATGTCGTATCCGAGCTGTCCATGCTCCAACTGCCCTGGCCTGTACGGTCGGAGCGTTGACGCAGCGAATCTGTAGCAAAATTGGCCAAATGGCCACGGTAAAGCTCGCTCTTCTCAGATGGACTAGACCCACCCCCGGCTTGAAGGAACTCTCCTCTGCAGGCCAGTGAGAAGCTTTCAAGAGTTAGCGAAAAACTATTTTGAGTGAAGAAAAAATACCCTACTTATCGCCTTGTTGATTGCCCTAATATTCGACGGCATGGTTTATCAGTTTATTCTCCATCGGACCCATACACTGGCAAGTCCCCGGTGGAGGAGAAAACCGCTGCTAACTACCGAGGTGCCGTCGCGGGATTCATGCAAAAGAACCCACCCCGTCAGGGCGCTGTTGGGCGCGAAATCTCCCGCGCCGACTGGGAAAATGCATCGCGCTTTACGAAAGGCAACGGGTGGCGACGCTGTGCATCAACACTTGCATCCGAAACCGCAGAACTAAACGCCTTCCAAGCCGCGGCGGCTCGGGCGCCCCCGGGCGCATCAATTGCCTCGAGACATGCGGTCATCGCTAACCGGGAAACAATTGTGTCGCAAGGCCAGTCTATCATAAGCGCCATTAGGGCGGCGTATGGACCGTGGATTGTTTGTCTGCCCGATGTTTCCAGATTAATAATGATTGGCTTCCAAGTCATGTAGTCCTCCAACCTCCGAATGGACGTTTGGTGCGATGGCGCTTCAAGGTAGATACTAATTGGCGAGCCATTTGTTCCTGTCCGCTTCCGTACGCCACTATGCCGAATTCCGAGCTCCGTGATAATTTTCCTCCTTTATCCATTGTAAGGGCCAGAATATTAAAGCACTTTGCATCTATTCCGCCTCATTAGATCTGATCGCTGAACCAGCACTACAACCGTATTGAACTGCCTGCCATGCCTCGATCATCTGGGTAAGAACGGCATGTATGTCTTCGACAGGCGTTCCCTTCTCTTGCTCAGCCTTAACGCGTGCTGTCCACAATCGAATGTCCGACCCAGTTGGTTGTTTGCCGCCCATGATAATGTTCCTCCACAACGATCGTGCAAGTAAACACCTTCAGGTTGCGGCAAGCAACTGTTCGTGGCTTCGTTGGAGTGTCCCAAGGTAAGGATCGTAAATAAAGGATGGGTACAGATGCCCTGGGCAAGATCCCGCTTGGTTGGCGTGCCGTGGCAATTTCGAGGAATCGAAGCGAGTAGCCAAGACGGTCATCGCCGCGAAGCTTAATGCTGATCGTCACAAATCTGAGGTCCTAAGAGCTTACGCTTGGCGCTAAGGGTTGCCAGCCGGTCCGCTTCAATGACCGTAGCTTGGTCATGAACGCGAAGAGTTGCTCATGAATTCTACTTGGGGGAAATGCTTCCCCCGTGGTTATGTATTCTACACAACTTGGAAAACGAGACTCTGATCGCCTTCGACCTTGAAACCAGAGGAGCCACGCGTACCTGGTCAAATCTATGTAGCACCACCGGACAGGCATATGATTGTTGATGAAGGATCGGCCCTTCTCCTTCGTGGTCCGAAGGAAAACTGCGTTCGACCCGCTGTGGACCCGTTGTTCCGGAGCGTGGCTGAGAGCTACGGCCCCGCCGCGATCGGCTGATCTTGACCGGTAATTCAAATGATGGGATGGCTCGTCTATATGAAATCAAACGCCGCGGGGGGATTGCCATCGCCCAGGCTGCGTATGGTGCGGCCTATGCCGACAAGCGCAGCTGCCCGTGTTGCGTTAAACTACTGCCTCCCGCTGGCGGAGTTAGCAGGATTGCCTGAAATTGGAAGAAGGGAAAACAGCAAGGGAGCCTGCGGTGATAAATGAATTTGCTCCAGCAGAGACCGAACACGAGCCGGACATGTTGTCAACGGAATATTTGATCGCCCACTCACTGTGACCTGCCCGGGCTGCGGCGGGGCGCTCAAAAAGTCGAACACGGATCGATCATTAAATTTGGCTGCTATATTGGACATTCTTATTCGGCGCGGAGATCACGGCATCTGCTCAGTTCGAAGAAATGGAGAAAGTCATGCGCGCCGCCTTAAGATTCTTGAACGACCGCGCCGAATTTTGCTTGCAAATGGCCGAGCATTCCCATCGATCGGACCCTGCCTTGTCCTCACGGTGGGGAGGCAATCAGGCAAGCGCTAGATAGGGCAAGCTCTAGGTGCAAGGCGAGCAAGACCTCGTCCTCGACGACGAGATGCTCGTCACTTTCGATCCGCTCACTGTGTTAAATTTCCCCCTCAAGGCATCGGCGCGTCGATTGTACAAACGACACCGGACGGCTCGTACATAACGTCCACACCGCCAAGTTCCTGTGCCAGCGCACGCTCAATTAGACGAGAGCCGAAACCCTTGCGCTTTGGAGTCTCAACCTGCGGCCCGCCGCTCTCCGACCAGGTCAGATTCAAACGACGGTCTACTCCAGTGCCGACCAGCCGCCAAATGATGGACACCTTTCCTGCTTCCGTGGACAAAGCTCCGTATTTGGCCGCGTTGGTGCATAGCTCGTGTACCGCCATGGAAATTGCCAGCGATGCGCTTGGTCCGAGGCGAACACGTTCACCCTCCATCTGGAATCGATTCCCTTCCGCATGGGGTCCGACGGTGTCCGTGACGACGTTGACGAGGTCTGCCCCACCCCAGTTTTCACGGGTCAGCACATCGTGTGCCTTGGCAAGGTTGATCAGACGCGCGCTAAAGGCTGTGCGCGCTACCTCGATCGTGGAGGCGTGACCAAGGGTCTGGCTGGCGATCGACTGGATGACGGCCAAGGTGTTTTTGACTCGATGATTGAGCTCGCCGACAAGAATTTCCCGATGTTCGTCTGCGCGCCTGCGCTCGGTGATGTCTTCGATCGCCACCAGTATCAATTCATCCCGGCCCCCTTCCTGTGGTAATCGGCATGCGGTGAGCAACATTATGCGCTGCCCGCTCAAGCGCAATTGGCTTTCTCGTCGATCAACACCGATGCTGGCGCGTAGAGATAAAGAAGCATACGGCGCGCAAGTTCTCCGGCTGGGAGACCCGGCTCATGAGCTAACGGTGACGATTTATTCATGATTGTCAGTGGTCCTGTGGGGGGTCGCGTCGAGGGATATTCGATGGCGGTTTGCCGAGTAGAACCGCGCTTATGGTAGATACGCCATTTCTTCGATTCCGTTTCAGAGCTCATCGACATAGCTGTCCAGCGTGTCGATATTTTTCAGACCGAGGCGTCGATGGACCCGCCGGCCGAGTGTCGGCATGCTTGTAACCACGAAAATCGTATCCGCCGCACGCGCGAAGGAGTTCCAGGACATTGCCAAGCGTGGCCCGGCTGCGCGGCAAGGCGGTATCTGTTTCAGCGGGGTGGGCGACGTAGTTATGCTTTACAAACGTAAGCAGGGCAGCCAGCATTTTTTCTGGGGGGAGGACGTGATCGGCCATGCCAGCAGAAATCGCACTCCTTCGCATCCCGTCAAACTCAGCGGTCTCCGGAGACTGTACCAGGCTCATTCCGCCTTCGGCCCGTATGGCCCGGAGACCTTCCGTTCCGTTGCTTCCGGTTCCGGAAAGCACGATCGCAATCGCCTTCTCACCTTGATCCAGAGCAAGGGAGCTGAAGAGCACATCGACCGGATGACCATGCGAAGCCGAAGGTTTGGCGATGTGAAGCCTTCCCTCGCGAACGATCAGATCGGTATTCGGAGCGATGACGTAGACGTGATCGCAAGCGAGAGCCACCCCGTCGGTTACTTGGAAGACCGGCATAGCCGTATGTGCGCTCAAAACGTGGGCAAGTTCGCTTTGCTTGGGATCGAGATGCAGCACCACAATGAAGGCGCAGCCATTGTCGGCAGGCGTAGCGTCAAAGAACTGGCAAAGCGCTTTGATGCCGCCAGCCGACGCACCGATCCCGATAAGGGGCACCTTCAAAATTTCGGAAGGGGGTATATGCGCGATTTTGGTTGCGCTTGTACGGCCGGCGCCCTTTGGACGCGATTGGTTATCGGCCTGTTTGCCGATGGTTCTCTATCCATTCCGAACTGCCGATCCGAAAGCCGATGGCTCACTCCCACTTAGCTCGTCAAAAATTGGCGCGTTGGCGACTAGGTGTTGTTTCGTTTGCTTCGACTGCTTGATGTGGCTGTTATGTAGTCGGATGCTCGAAATCTCCCATTCGCTAGCCACACCGTTAAACGCTGTTGCGGCCTTAAATGCTACAATTCGTGGTTTTCGCATGGATAGGCCCTCAGGGGCCGGAGACTTGCGAGGGCAGCACCTGCCAACCGGCCAGCGGCCATGATCAACGAAAGGTTTATAACACGTCTGACGCAAAACACTTTAGGAGAAATGCCAGGCTAGATCATCAAGCAGGTCTCATCTGCCATCGCCTCCAGCGTCGATACCCGGTAGGGCGATTGGTGCGATCCGTAACAAATGAAAATTGGGCTCAGCCACGAGGTATTCCGGCTATGAGCCCAACTTTCTAAGCGTATCGACGATGTCTCGCGCCTCATACGGCTTGCTGAAAAAGTGGCTTCGGAGCGGTAAGTCAGCCTCTTTTGGACGTCTGTGGCCCGATACGATGACGATTTCGATGGGCGGCCAACGATCCCGCACCGCAGCCGCGAGCATCATGCCATCCATGCCTCCTGGCATATCGATATCTGTAAAAACGATGCGGATATCAGCTCTTGCCTCAAGGATCTGAACAGCTTCAAAAGCGTTTGTCGCCTCTACCGCTTCAAACCCGGCTTCTTCGACAAGATCGATTGCCATCATCATCAAAAGCGGCTCATCCTCCACCACAAGGACGACCTTCTTTCTTAACGCGACTGATTGCGCCATATTAATTCCTGCCTAGAGAGGGTCTGGGCTGGTATTCGCCTGCCGTTGACACTATGGAACTCTCAAAGTGCTGATTTGTTCCAACGTATCCCGACGCGGACAGTCTGACGCATCCTGCCGACCTAATGCCAATTTGCGCAACGAAAACAAACAACTCTTCAGCCAATATCGCGGTCACTTATTTTTTTCAAGTCGGTGAAGCGTGGGGTCAGCTTGTTCCATTGGACTGTCAACTACTACGATATGCCTTGAAGGACGTTTTGTTGTCTACTCGTAGCTAAGTGTTTTCAGCACCTGGAATAGACCAGCTGGCTGAAGAGCGCAGCGTCACAGTCCGCTAGCGTGCGTTGGCACCACCCTGATGTAGTGTATGTCTCGACATACGAAGCCAGTTTTGATTATACAGTTCGCCAGCGTGAAAAGGTGTGCTGACGGTCTTCGATCTCGCAAGCCGATGACCGAAATTCTGGAGCTTTAATGACGACGACGCCTGAGACCCTTAAACCCCTTCTTTGGGAACCGAAAAACCTCATCCGCGCTATCGAGGCGGCCGGGGTCACTCTCTGGTCCTGGAATGTCGATACCGACGCCTTTGCGATGGACGACCATTCCTATGACCTCTGGGGAATTCCACGCGGCGTCGACGTTACCTTCGAAGATCTTTCCGCACACATACATCCAGCCGATCGCGACAGGGTGCGGGCCGCCTTCACGGCCACGCGTGCTATCATCGGGGCGTATGAGATCGATTTCCGGATTATGATCGGGGACGAACTCAAGTGGATTTCCGCGCGGGGTCAAGGTGATGATGTCGGAATGGTCCGGCGGATCATGTTTGGCATTTTCATTGATGTCACAGGTCGCAAGCAAGCCGAGGAAGGCCGGGAATTGCTCGCCGGCGAAATGAGCCATCGGGTCAAAAACCTTCTGACTATAGCTTCCGGCCTAACGGCGATCACCTCGCGATCGACGTCGACTGTCGGCGACATGGCCCGCGAATTGACGCTTCGGCTAACCGCTTTGGGGCGCGCTCACGATCTCGTCCGGCCTGTCCCCGGTCAGACGGAAGCCCCCTCGGCGCTGCTCGGCGATTTGCTGACCGTGCTCCTTGCCCCTTACGACGATCTGGGGGCCTTTAGCGGTCGTATTCGCGTGTCGGTGCCTCGAATGAGTGTCGGAGAAGCCGCGACGACCATCGTCGCGCTGATCGTTCACGAGCTGGCAACAAACTCCCTGAAATATGGCGCACTGTCTGTTGATACGGGCACGCTCGATGTTTCCTGTTCAGCGCATAACGAAGCCGTCACCATTGTCTGGACGGAGAGTGGCGGTCCAAGGATCAAGACGCCTGAGGGGATGGGGGGCTATGGAAGCAAGCTTGTGGCGCGTAGTGTTACCGGGCATCTGCGCGGTACGATCAACTACAATTGGGCAGAAGACGGCCTTGTCGTGACCCTGCTGGTCGACCCGACGCGTTTGGCAGCGTAAAGACTTTTGGTCAAAAAGCCTGAGCTGCGCCGCAGCCGTGTTCGCCTCATCCAAAAAGGGGGCCAGTGCTCGCACGTCAGTCACTTTGGTAAAAATGCTCGGGCTATGTCGTCAGAAATCCGATCTCCCCCCGTTTGAACAGAGTTGTGAAGGTTGCCTTGATCCGCGCGTGCCAGTCGCCGAAGCTCGAGAACCCCTGCACTGGGCGCGAGCAGATAAAATTCGACGAGCAGACCCGCATCGCCCGGAAGCAGCGGAACGCGACGCCCCCGTTGCAGCGTCCGCTAGAGCTGAAACCGATGCGCGCGAGCTGGCTGACAAATGCCGTATCGCACGTGTTCTTGAGGATGAAGCAGCCCGCAAAGCTGAACTCGATCGCCGGCTCGCAAACCACAAAGCCCGCCAGGCCTGACGTTCGTCAGTCTCTCAGAGGGGCTGCCGGCAAGGCATTCCTTCGACGGACATGCGCCATCTTCCTGTCTATCCATCGCATCGTCGGTGTGACCGCCACACCGTGAGCGACAATGGAAGCAAGAATAATCAAGAGCACGGTGGCCCAGACAATCTCAACCTTGTCGAAGTTGGCCTGGCCGGTCGCATAGGCAAGATAATAGATCGATCCCAAGCCTCTGATCCCGAATATTGCAATGATGATACTCTCGCCGGGCGCATGACCCGTTCCGGTTAGGCTTAGCCGCCCGAGGACAGGGCGCACGATCACGAGCGTTAGGGCGGCAACGGTCACGATCTTCCAGTCGATGTTGGCGAACAGAGATCCGCTGGCCGCAATGGCTCCAAGACAGACGAGAAGAATCATCATCAACAAACGCTCGATTTGCTCTGCGAAGTCGTGCAGCTGCTGGTGGAAGTCGTGTTCCCTTTCGGCTTGACGGAAAGCCACTGCTGCCAGAAAGACGGCGAGGAACCCGTAGCCGCCCAGGAGCTGCGTAATCCCATAGGCCGTGAAGGTCATCCCAAGCGCAACAAACCCGTCTTTCGTCCGCGATAGACTTCTCACGCTGATCTTGAACGCCAGCCAACCGAACAGTTTGCCAGCGGCCCATCCCAATGCCACGCCAATTGCCAGACGCCAAACGATATCAACGGCAGCCCAGTGCTGGAAAACCGCCGAGCCGTCCTTGTCGGCGAGCGCTATGGCGATGGCGAGATGGACGAATGGAAAGCTCAATCCGTCATTGAGGCCAGCCTCGGATGTCAGTGCAAACCGAACTTCATCTTCGATCCCGCTCCCTGGTGGTCCAACCTGGATATCGCTGGCAAGAACCGGGTCTGTCGGAGCAAGTGCGGCACCCAGCAACAGGGCAGACGCGAGCCCCAGGCCAAGTATCGAGAACCCGAGAAACGCGATGGCGCCAATCGTAAGCGGCATCGCGATGCCCAGCAGGCGCCAGGTCGTCCTCCAGCGTCGCCACCCGATGGGTCGGTCAATTTTGAGACCGGCGCCCATCAAAGCAACAATGACGACAATCTCGGTCATCCTTTCCGTGAATTCCCTGTTCTCCAGCGGATTGAACGACGGCAGCAGTCGATAAGGAGACCAGGCCAGAAACATGCCGATGGCGATACACAAAATGGGAAGCGACACTGGCATGCGCCGCAATACCATCGGCAGCCATGCCGTCAGAAGAATGACGATCCCCAGGATGGTGAGCGTTACGATGTAGGGGTCCATGGCCGCTCCGTCGAATGTTCTAATCCGCCTACGCGTGCACATCGAAGGCACGGCTGGACGATTGGCCTTCGCCAACCTGTCTTACTCAGTCAAAACCGGCCGAATAGCGACCCCCTGCCGATAGTGGCGAAAGGGCGAGTGCGCAATGGGATGTGTAGAAAGATCGTATTTGTGAAAGAGTATTCCCCCGATTTCTTAATTAGGATGCTGTCACTGCCTGACAACAATGCGAGCGCCTTCAGGGACACGATTGTAGAGGTCGATGACATCACCGGACGCAACCCGATGATTGCGCCTTCCCAATCGATCGCCAGTCGGGATTTCCATGCAGGCGATAATGCATGTCCTCCCCATTCGGGAAAATATACAGGGCGCGGGCGCCAAGCGGGTTATCAACGCCTGGAGCCTTCCCCCGTTGCCAGCAGCGCCATCGCATCCGTACAGGTCCGCGCTTCAAGAACGATATGCCCTATGTCGTGAAGCAAAATCGCTACCCAGCATGGCAATCACGGGCTCGTCCTCTACCACCAGCGCTATGCTGACTGGGGCGCTCATTTCTTATCCGGATTGGGGGTGGTATTTTGTTCGAGCGGCGATGTCTTCGATATCAGGCTCTGAAAGATGGCATCGTTCTTAGTGCGCCATGCCCTATCGTCAAGCCAGAGGTAATCCTGGTCGGGCATGAGCGGCACGGATTTCACCTGGGCGCTGGAGATTGGTAGGAAGAAGCTCGTCCTTGCGCGGTCGATGACCAATGACAAAAGCGGAACAACGAGACTGTCTTTACCTGGCACGAAAAACCCGCCAGAGGCGACAATCACATAGTCCTTTTGGTCTTTCGTCCCGATGACGACGTTGCGGCTTCACCGACGATGCGGTCGTCTGAGGTCCGGACTTCTGCCCCGACAATTTCGTTGACAAGCAGGCCGGGATCCAACGCGCTGATTGGGACAAGCGGGCCTTCATTGAGAGTGCCGCGGCTACCCCTTATTTTACCAAGTCGTTGCTGCAGGGGTTCACCTGCGGCCTGTTGCTGATCAACGGCGTCTTCGTCGGTTGTACCACGCTCGCCCAGCGATGGGGCAGCGATCAACTCGCGGATATTGCCGAGGAGGCGCTCGCAATCATCCTCTAGGCCATAGGTCCAAAGTAGAAAGGCCGCATCCCGCATGGTCCGAAGGTCAAGCACAAGGTATCGATTATTCGGATCACGCAGCTCTGGTTTTTGTAAGATCGCTTCCTCGAGCTTGGCATCTGATATGTTGCATGCAGCAAGCAAAGGGGTACCGAACAGGGCACAGGCAAGTGCAGCAGCGGTTGCCGCTGTTGTGATTAAAGCCATGAAAATGCTCCGATCGGCGGATGGTGCTTCGACGTCGTGGTGTGAAGCACGTCAATCCGGAAAGAGCGTACCGCGTGACGCTTCGATCATACCATCAAACGCGTCATGTTTCGATTTGTTCCACCTGCCGCAAAATTTTATAGAATACACATGGCGGGACGCGAAATGATCGCACCGGGTCAAAGACATGGTACATGGCACACCGCTCGGCACTGCTGGCGGCTACGGCAGAGCAGACCATTTCTGCTTGATATCGGAATTTCTTCTACTAAGCGTATTGCTCGTGGATGGGGACTTATCCCGGCATTCTTAGGAGCCACCTGAAAGCTTTGCTGCGACCGCGATGAGTGAAGCCCGAGCGATCCTGCCGCGCTGGTTCGCACCTGCTTCTCTCACCTTGACTACCACCTTACGTGGCGTTGAGCCATTGGAGCGGATCGAAGTCTGGTCTCAAGGTTATCAGAGCGTTTCCACGATGCCGTCGGCAATATCGATCGTAGGCCCCAGCGGCCGCCGTCAATCTGGGGCCGCCTAATCAACCGCTCACCAATTTCGAATGTCTTGCCCTCTTTGCGCCGACTCGAGATTTCAGTGGTACACCTATTCCGGCTTGCATGACCGCGGCCTGAAACGCTTCACGCGCCTCCGACTCCAGGCATTTGCTGTCTAGTGCCGCAGAGCACATCTTCGCTGCCCGATGATGTGCTGATCGTCGCTCGGGCCAGTCGATCAGGAGCGCAATGAGCGCGGCGTATGGTCCATGGATGGTCTGCGGACCCGCCATTGGCAATTGAACAATTATCGGCTTCCAAGTCATACGTTACACCTCAACCGTCTCCGGCGGGCGGCATCCGCTCGAGGACCCATGCCGTCTTGCGAGGTTGCCTCTCTTTTCCGCTCGGTCTAAAGGCTGGTTCGAGAGTTTGGCCTCTGAACGGCGTCCGCTGCAGATCGCCACGCTCTATATATATTGCGTACGAACAACGACGCTGTCGGATAGTTCCCCTGCGAAATACTAATGTTTTGTTTGAAAGCATTTCGAGGTCGACGATACACGCAGGTTGACTGGCACCGGTCTACAACAGTGTCGGGAAACAGTGTTTTGGCCAGATTCGATATGTGTCGGCAGGTAACAGCCCCTCACGCTAATCGTTAAGTTGAGTCCGGTTATGTCAAATCCGGACGGCCGTTTCACACGTTCAACGCTTGTAAGGTGTCAGCATTTGACCAAGCCGACTAATGTGACGTGGTTTCATTTTTTGAAAACAAAAGATGAACTTTTGTAGCTATCGGCAGTTAGAGAGCCATTGAAAGTGGTGAGACGCAGAAACTGCCCTCGTTCACGACATCAAGAGAAGCTGGCACAAACGTGTTCCGCGCCAGCTAGATGGAGGAGATGGCAGTGCAGCTATCGACGACATTTTTCTTGCTAATAGGTGCGCTACCACCCTTCGCAGCCGATCGCGTAGATAAATGTCCCTATGACAACGTAAAAGTGGTTAGGAACGTCGGTGAAAGTCCCGCAGTTAAGCGCACCCCTCTGTGATATTGACGATAACTGCACGGCACGTCACCATCGGTAGCTTTGGATAGAGATAATAGACAAGTCGCACTACGGCTTTGCACATAAATCTCTTTTTCGCCCTTTGATCGGAAGCGGCAGCGACCTTCGAGACATAGTTTTTTTCATGTTTAGTATCAACACATCGCGTGCACGATTGTTGAACTCCATGCGGAAACAAAAAGTGACGGAGTTGTTAAACTCGGCAAATGAGAGATTGGTGTAAATTCAATCGATTACCCTCTCATTGTACTAAGAATCTGGTCGGCCGCGCGAGCACCCCCCACCCGTGTACGACGTAAACACTGCGTGTGACGACGCAAATAACTGTAGAGGGAATATGAACACTCTAACGTTGCTAGAACAGTTCGACTGGTCAAAGACCGCTCTTGGGGCATTCGAACAATGGCCAGCGGAGCGTCGCTCGCTCGTGAAAACCGCTCTGGGATCGACCTTTCCGATTTGGCTCGCGCTGGGGAAGGATCTCACCCAGATTTACAATGATGGGTACAATCGGATTTACGGCGACAAGCACCCTAAAGCGTTTGGGGCTCCCGCTATCGAGAGCTGGCCAGAGATTTGGGAGTTTCTCAAACCTGCCTTGGATAGGGTTAAACTGGAAAGGCAACCCTACCAGTTTTCCGACCATCTTCTCCCCCTGAAAAAGAAAGACCGCATCGAAGAGTGCTATTTTTCATTTTGCTACAGCCCGGTTTTTTCTGCTGACGGGGGTGTGGAAGGCGTGATGGCGATCGCCCTGGAGACAACGCAGGATTCCATCGAGAAGCGCCGTCAGCCGCTGATCAATTTAATCGTGGAGGTATCCTCCAGTGAACCTCATCCAATCAGCAAAAAGCTCTGCGAATTGCTGGAGCACAACGAGCTGGATGCGAAATCGGCACTCGTTTTGAAGGAAAACTCCCCTGAAGATTCCGTGGAATGGGCGTTGCGGTGTCAAGGCGGGCTCGCCGGTGAAATCGCATCAATTTACGCGTTAACATCGACACGGAAACCTTATGACATTGTCGCAATGGAAAAAGCTCATCGTAACTCTGACCATGCCGATTTTTTGGGGTTTGTGCGGTTCACTGCTGCCGATGGGAAATCACAAAAGGTACTTGTGCTCCGGCCGTCTGCGCTGGTAACGGAAAAAAGCCTCCTCGATCTTCTGACGAAGCTGGAAAAAAGGTTGCAGGTGGTGACGCAGCAATTGGTCAGCATTGGCTCTATTAAAGATGAACTAGCCCAAAGCGACCTTGTCTACCGATTCCTGTTCGAGAATACACTTGACGGAGTAATGTTCACATCGCCGGATCTTCGCGGGCAAGGAGCCCAAAGAATAATCGCAGCAAACAAGGCCGCCTGCGATATGTTGGGCTACGACCCCGACGAGATAGTTGGCATGCACCGGGACGATTTCTTTTTTCCCGAAGACGATGAACTTGAGTTGGCTGTGGCCGAGCGCGCGCAGCAACAGGTGTTCACAGGCGAGCTGATATTCCGTCACAAGTCAGGGCGCCCCATCAAGTTGGAAATAACCTCGATCATTTCCAACTTGCAGTCCGGCCAGACCCGGGCGATGTCGATCTTGCGCGACTGGGAGCAGGAATTCAACGTCGAACGCGAACGCGCGGAGCGATCCCGGCTTGAAAGCATCGCTCAAATGACGGGGGGTATCTCTCATGATTTCAACAACCTGCTCACTGTAATCCTTAGCGCCGCGGAACACCTGGACGGAAGTATAACCGATCCTGATCAGAAAGATGTCGTTGGGGACATCCTAACGGCGTCCAGTCGTGCGGCAAAACTGACGTCCCAGCTTCTGGCCTACTCAAGACGGCAAAACCTTCAGCCTGCGGCCGTCGATATCAACTTTTCAATCCAACAAATCGAGCGGCTAGTTCGAACGGTGGGTGGGAAAGAGGTGCAGTTTCAATTTGACTACAGTCGCCGAAACCTTGTCGCCGAGATCGATGTTGCCCAACTGACGTCTGCTCTAATCAATCTCATTAAAAACGCGAGTGACGCCATAGATGGGCAGGGCCTTGTTGCGATTTCGACGCGTCTCGATCAAAGCAAAACCATGCTTAGCGGGCTGTCACTACGGCCAGGGAAATACGTCACCATTGCCGTACGAGATAATGGCGTCGGCATCCCGCCGAAGGTCTTGCCGAGAATCTTCGATCCATTTTTCACCACGAAATCAAATCTCGGAGGGTCGGGTCTTGGCCTTTCCATGGTTCAAGGGTTTGCCCGGCAGTCTGGTGGAGATATCGTTGTGGAATCTGCCCCAGGGGCCGGAACAACCGCAACGCTCTATATCCCAGCTGGCACTTCTCGTCCCAAGGCCAAAGTAATTGAGCCGGCCAACCATGTGGTTGAAGCGGTCAGCGGCAAGGACGTCTTGATTGTCGACGATGACCCCCTTATCCGCCGGCAGGTTGCGCTCATCTTGAAATCAATCGGTTTGACCTGCAGAGAAGCTGGCACGGGCGCAGAAGCTATCGATCTTCTAAATGCGCGACCACAACTCGTCCTGACGGACCTTGCAATGCCTGGAGAGCGAACTGGAGCCGATGTTGTTGAGGCCTGTCGGCAGGCGGTCCCCCACATACCGGTAATCGTAATGTCAGGTTTGGCTTCCGATCAGCGTTGGGCCTCAGCCTTGTTGCGAGCTGGCGAGACCCTGGCAAAGCCGTTTTCACGCGAAGACCTTGTGGCTGCGATTGAACGGAACCTGCTGAAGACCAAACGCTGGCAGGGCTGAAGAATTTTTCAAACGACCGGCTTCAGCAGAAATCGATAGCCGGCACCACGCACCGTTTCGATCACCTCCTCATCCATGAATTTGGAAAATGCGGTCCTCAGGCGGCCGATATAAATATCTATTGTTTTGTCGTCGGACCGAAACGGGCGAAAACAGACCGTTTCCGAAAGCTGCCGGCGGCTGCAGACCTTTCCAGTGCTCGTCACCAGCTGAAACATCAGCCGACCTTCCATGTTAGTCAAGGCGAGATGGCCGTTGGGCGTTTTCAGCGATTTTGTCTTTGGGAAATATTGAAAATTGCCGAAATCGAAGATTCGGTCGGTTGTCTCTTGCCCCCGCATACGGATGACAGCTCGCGATACCCGTGCCTGAAGTTCCCGCATCGAAAAAGGCTTCATCACGTAATCGTCGGCCCCGATATCCAATGTGCTGGCCCGCACCTCGGGACTTCCACTTCCTGAAATGATAATTGCGGGCAACTCGGAACGGAGACGCAACTGGCTCAGCACTTGCACAGCGTTCCCGTCGGGGAGGTTCATGTCGACAATCAGAGCGTCGTACTCATCGATCTGCTCGCTTGCAATTATTCTAGCGCATTGAGCAAAAGTTGTAATGACATCAATGTGGTCTGACGGAGTGGGCCAGTCGCGCCGAATTGACTTCGCCACAAGTGGGTCATCTTCAACCAACAAAAATTTCATTGGATTTCGCTCCGATTTCCTCCTTCATCTGGAAGCAACCTGCTTGCTTGCAAAACTCACGCGATCAGTTTCAGCGTGGCCCCGTTTCAAGGCTGACGATAGCAGATATCCAGCATCTTCTGTTATTTTTTATTGTTATTTCTCACCGGCTTGATCGTTTTTTTGCTTGGCATCGGATGTATACTTCTGTGCTGCCGCGATGGCTTCCCGTTGATTTTTGAAAGGTCCGTTGAGAACTACGAGGTCCGAACCCGAGATAATCGTTACAGCCTTGCTTATCGGGTCGAAGATATACTGCATGCAAATGTCGTCCTATTTATTGTCAGGCGTTATATCGCGCGCGGGACTCGGACGATGGAAAAGGTACCCTTGTCCGTAGTCGCAGCCGATAGACCTGAGGAGCTCACTTTGTTCCATCGTTTCGATGCCTTCAGCCACCACCTCGATCGATAAGGAATGTGCGAGATCGCAGACAGCTTTGAGGAACGCGCCGGCCCTTTCCTCTGCGCCGAGCCGGCTTACGAATGAGCGATCGATTTTGATGGCGCGCACAGGGAAATCCAGAAGATGCGTTAGCGACGCAAATCCTGTCCCAAAGTCGTCGAACGATATCCGAAGGCCCTGCTCGGTAAATTTCTGGCACGCTTTTAGAACCTCGCCTGCGTCCCGTCCTATAAAGACGTCTTCCGTCACTTCTATTTCTATGGCGGATGCGGGCAAGCAGCGCTGTTTGATCTCTGCCAGCAGGAAGGCAGAAAACCCCATGTCGCGAAATTGATGCGGACCGACATTAATGGATATGGAGACGTCCCTGTCCCCTCTATCGATCCATTCCCGTGCCTGATCGAGAGCAGATCGCACAACAAAACGCGTAATCTCACCCGCAAGCACCGGATCTTCCAGCGCGGGTCGGAAAGACTCAGGCGTTGCAACGCTGCCATCTTTTTTGCGCCAGCGAAGCAAGGCCTCGAACCCTGCCCGGCTGCCATCGCTCAGAAATAGCTTCATCTGGTAGAACAATTCCAGTTCGCCCGATCGCAACGCGTTGCGGATGTCCACAATGGTCTGCGCCTTTTCCTCGGCAAGAAATTTCATCTGCGCACGGAAGAAGGCGTGGCGGTTGCGGCCTTGAATTTTCGCTTCGTAAAGCGCCAGGTCAGCCTCGGCAATCAGCGCGTCGGGATCAAATGTTGTCCCGGCACTATGGGTCGTAATCCCCATGGAAATGGTCAGGTTTAGCGTCTGCTCTTGAAAGCGCATGGGAAATGAGAGCGATTCAACGATCTTTGCTACCCGGCGATCGAGCTGGCGACGATCAACGCCGGTCGGCAAGATGATTGCAAATTCGTCGCCTGCGATGCGCGCCACAAACGCGCCGGAAGCTTCGAGCGCCGTCAGCTTCCGCGCTATGCGCTTGAGACATTTATCTCCAGCTGAATGTCCGAAGGTGTCGTTAATCGCTTTGAAGTTATCGATGTCGAGCATCGCAAAAGCGAATGGCACCGTATCACGCTGGTGTTTTCGAAGCTGCTTTAGAAGACTGAACCGGTTGGGAATGTCGGTGAGGCTGTCTCTCTCAACCATCGCATTCATGCGTTCCTGTGTTTTCCGTTCTCTCGTAATGTCCTGCAGCAACCCGAATTTGTTCACCGTGTCGCCGTTGTTTTCGGTTTTCCCGAGCACACGGACCCATTTTTCCTCGCCGTTCCGCGTTCGAATCTTACCTTCGAAAAGCAACGAGTTACCCGAGGCGGCGTATCCTAGGATTTCGCGTCTCCATTTTGCGTCAAATTCGCCGATGAATAAACCGCGAATACCGTCGATGGTCACGTCTTCGTTGGGAGCGAGATCCAAGATTTGGCGCGTTTCAGGACCCCAAACAATCTGACCGGTCGCGTGATTGTAGTCCCAGGATCCGATCGCAGCCAGTTCCGACGCGCACTCGAGAAGGACCTGCTTGTCGCGCAACTGCATCACCCGTACGGCGTGCTCTTCGCGCTCCACGCCCAGTTGTTCCGTGAGCCGTTGTTCGACCTTATCCTGATGAAACTGACGCAGCAGATTGGAAACGAAGTCTCCGAGGGTACGTAAAAGATCAACGTCTTTTTCGGTCATCGCACGCGGCTTTGTATCGATTATGCACAGCGTGCCCAAGTGATGCTCGTCGTTCAGTCCGATGGGTACCCCGGCGTAAAACCTTACGCGCGGTTCGCCGGTCACGAGCGGGTTGCTCGCAAAGCGAGCATCAAGTTCTGCGTCCTCGACGACGAACACGTCATCCTGGTTGATGGTGTAATTGCAAAGTGCCAACTCGCGCGGAGCTTCTATGACATCCCACCCGGTGACCGCCTTAAACCACTCGCGTTGCTCATCGAGCAACGCAACCAGAGCAACCGGCACGTCAAACGAAGAGCGGGCCAGTTTTACTGCCGCATCGAAATTTTTGTCTGGCAGCGTGTCAAGGATGCCCAGATTCCTCAGTGCTTCACAACGTTCAAATTCAGCCGGACCGATCGGGTAATTTAGAGGACGCGGGAATTGCTTGAGCATGGCATTGCCTGTTTGGAAACACCCGATCAATCGCATCCGCGACTTAACCAGCGATTTAGCAAAAGTATAAAACGGTAAAAGCGGCAGCTCCATTGCCGAACCACTTGCCCCCAAAAAGCCCGAAAAGGACAAGACCAACTCCGATCGTTATAAGCGAAACAATCACGACGACGACAGGGTGAAGCTTACGGATCGTACTTTGAATTATCTCGCAGCCGGGGCCTCGCGTTGCATCTGCGAAGTTCTTCTGGACGTCAGGTGTTACGCCCGTGTGGTCGTTAACGGCCATGTATGTCTGTTGGGCTGTCATCGGCTGCCCTCCCGCCTCGCCATAAGTTTCCACGGGTGCTGCAGCTGGATCGAATACCCGGCCGAATATCGCCTGTCGCGCCAGACTGAATCTGCCCTCGAACCTGAGCACCGGACCTCACGTGGGTCCGTCATTCGCCGTCTCCGAGCTGGTCTCTGAACTGGAGACTGGGGTTCCGGTCCGATTTTCGCGAGCGTGAGTGTACCGTCTGTGATGATCAGGCCAATTGCACGATTGCATCTACGTATACGAATAATATAAGAGGTTTCATGGCGTTCCTTGGTCCATCATAATTTCCTTTGTCGAGAAATCACCCAAGCAGCTGGTAGCCCGATTTGCGTTATGCTGTCCTATGCGCGTTACCTCAGAGATGGCCAAATCGTTCCGGGCGGCTGGTCCTACAGGAAAATGGTTGCACTTCGCGCGACGCACACATCCCAACCGGGAGCAGGTTAAAGGGTCCTCTCCAAGGCTTTTGGAGGCGAAAAGACTGCACGGTTGAAACCTACTCCCAGCAAGCCTGACGGTATTCGTCTTCATAAACATTGGGGCAGACCAATATAACGCCGTCCTGCCCCGGCTCCACAGGAACTTCGAGCCCGCCAAATAGTTAGACGCATATGATAATTGAACACAACACTGATGTTGAGGTCGTCCTTCAAAAAATTCAGCAATATGGAGCGCTCTGTTTCCGCGCCACGTCTGCGGGGCCTGAAGTGTTACTAATTACGACGCGTAGAACGAAGCGCTGGATGATTCCAAAGGGCTGGCCTATTTCTGGGTTGAAGCCGCGTAGGGTCGCTAAGCTTGAAGCCTGGGAAGAAGCGGGAGTGATCGGCCGGGTGAAGAAAAAATGCTTCGGTAGCTTCATCTACGCGAAGGTCTTAAATGACGGGAGTGAAGTACGGCCAAACGTTGGCGTGTTTCTCATTAAGGTCCGGCGAATGCGTAAACGGTTCCCGGAAATGGCCGAGCGCGAAGCGGTGTGGTTGGCGCCTGCGGCTGCGGCTGGGCGCGTGACAGAATCCGACTTAAAGAAGTTGCTCCTAAAGTTTGCCCGCCTATCGGAGTGCGCCACCTGATGCATCAGGCGCATCCTGATGCACACTTCCCCTGTTACTAAAAGCTCTACTCCGCAGAAACTGATAGTTAAAACTGATTTCCATAACTGACTGTGCCGGTGGTCATCGCTTTGCACCAGCTCAAACTTTGGGGTTTTGGCCTACTGGAGTTTCGTCTGTGGGTACTTCCCCGATATTGGCGCCACCACCTCCTCCACCTCCCGTTTCGGCGCCACCACCGCGTTCGTCTTTCTCACGATCGCCTTTGCTCTTGGTCGAGGAGCCAGAGAGGCGAGCCGGCCCTTGCATGTGAACGACGAGGTCGGCAGGGATTGGATCAAGGTCAAGCGCATCCCGAATAAAACTACGAAGTGAAACGACCAGATCATGTGTATGAACAGAATTCCCTGCAACCATGTCGCCCGCTGCGCGGACGGCCAGGCGGACGTGCTCTTCGGTCCCCAGCAATATGACGTCCGATAACGCTGCCTCGACGGCGTCCCGCGTACGCCGCTTTCTGTCCGAGCCTGCAAAAGAGCTGACGGTTACGCTGTCCAAATCTGCGTCATCTTCATCCACCGGCGGCTCTCGTCGGATCAGATCTCGCAGGTGTGCCGGATCCACGGAAAGATTGCCGGTAAACGAACCACCGAGTGTCTTATACGCCGCGATAAGAGTGCGCAGCCGCTCGTTGATCTGTCGGTTCATCCTTTCGCGGCGCTGCTGGATCGTAAACATCATTATCAGGCGAATGCCGAGGCTGATTAGGGTAACCAGCATCAAGCCGGCTAGCGTGACCAGTAAACTTTGCCAAGAACTGAAATCAATGTTGCGCACAGGTATCTCCACGAGGCCTACTAGCTACGGCCATTAGCACCGCGCTGGGCGCAAGACCGATCGGGCGGTATTTACTGCATAGATTTTACTCATTAGCGGAACCAATCCGTTTGCAAAATAGTTCAATGCGATCAAAACGAAGGAGTATGACATTGACCAGAAAACTGTCCGTGTGCGCCGTTGAAATTCTTCGACGCTAACATCCATCGGCTCGTCGAGTGCTGCGGCTTTTCCGATGATTACATCTACAACCTCTTAGGCATCTCAGGCCTCTGCGGCGAGCAGGTTCAATATCGCCGGGGACCGCAACAGACGAGGCTATTACAATGGTCACCGCGGTTACAGGGATCGCCGTCCTGAATATCGGCGGAACAACGACGGCTGTACCCCAGCATTCGGTGCAGGCGCTATTATCGGCGGCGCTATAACTTGCCTCTTGGAGCGGTCGCCGTAGCCGAGCATGCGGGGCAAAACCGGGCTTATCAACGTCCTTTTGGCCGCTGCAACCCGCTCGCGGCCCTTTAAATCTCGTCCCGTACTTGGCCATGAGCAACCACGGCAAAGAGGCCAGTGCCACCGATGATGTTGCCAAGGAGGGCGGGGAGAATAAGGCCGCCGACAGCCCCGAATAGCGTCGTTTCGCCCGCCAACATCAGCAACCAGGCTTCACCGGAGCCGGCAACGACATGACTAAAACCGCCAAGTGAGATCACGTAAGTGATCAAGACAATGACCCAGAACTCGTTGCCGCGGGCATTGGGCACTATCCATGCAATGGAGGCAATCAAAAAACCTGCCGGTGTTGCCAACAGCAAGGTTTTCAGGAAATCATGCTTTAGAATTGCTCTGGACACTTCCAGTGCCGCGCCAAGCTCATCGGGTCCGACGATGATTTGATTGCCGATCAACGCGGCGACAAGGAGGGTGCCTACCATGTTTGCGAGGAACACGAAGGCCCACAAGCGCAGAAGCCTGCCAAAGTTGCGGCCGGTTGAATGAGTTGCGAGTGGAAGAACTGCGGTCACAGTGGTTTCAGTGAACAGTTGCAGGTTACCAAGGATAACGACGACAAAGCCGACGGTATACCCGAGCGACACAATCAGCTCCCGCCATGGGGCTTCGGGCAGCCGCATATAAAGGAATGCCTCTGCCAACATCGAAGCGCAGATTGCCACGCCGGCCGCGAACCCGGAAAACAATAAAGACCGGGCGGGACGGTCGAGCTCTTCGTCGCCCTGCAGCCGAACGACCTCGTGAACCACCCTGGCCGATCCGGCGCCCCTGTCACTGACTTCCCGTTTATCCTCCTCAGACATATTGCCGGAAGGCTGGGCCTCAAGATCGGGTGCTGGAACGCTGCTATCTAACATCTACATCTCTCCGCGATTGCGCGCCGGGTCATTCGCCAAGCGGAGAGCGCTCATAATCGCCCAGTAGAGCAGCCACGTCATCGTAAATGGCAACCGCACCAGCTTCCACCAGCACTTCGTCGGTGAAGCGGCCGGATCTAACCGCGACTGTGGCAATTCCACATTTTCGGGCGGCTTCGATGTCGTATGGCGTGTCCCCCACGACGATTGCCTCTGAAGCAGAAATCCCCTTCACTTTAGAGAGGGCTGTCGAAAAAATATCAGGTGCCGGCTTGGTGTTTTTCACGTCACGGCTGCTTGTCGTCGCTGCGATAAGATCGCGAACTCCAAGAAGGTCTAGGTAGTAATCGAGATCGTCCTGCGAGGCGGAAGAAGCCAGCACGACCTTCTGTCCGAGTCTGTCCACATGAGCTAAAAGGTCATGTGCCTGAGGAAAGGGCTGCACGTCGCTCCGATACTTGGCCTTGAATATATCATTGTGCGCCTCGCCAAGCTTTTCTCGTCCCAAGTCATCCAGGTCCGGGAGGAGCGCGGGAAGAAGCATATCGGCCCCTTTGCCGATCTGGTCGTGGATTACATTTTGCTCAATCGTTACTCCGATGCGGGAAAAAGCTTCTTTCCAAGCATCGACGTGCATGTCGTTGCTATCAACCAGGGTGCCGTCGATATCAAAAAGGATTGCTTTGATCTGCATAATGGGGTCCTAAAGTGACGATTATCCAGTGCATTATCGTTGTCGAGCCACGTCAGTCATGGCGTTTTGCTGTTCGACCAGGTATTGCTCGACGTCTCCCCCGCAAGCGTCCTTCAGTTGCGTCGCGCTGTATCCAGCTGCTTGCGCCTGGATCCAAAGCTGCTTCGCCTGGGGCTGGAAATCTGCCTTTTCGTAGTGAAGTCCGGGAACGCCGATGACGTCTTGCACTCTGTCATCAAGCCAATCATCGATGGTCTGCATCGCAAGTCTCCTTTGAACCCAGGGTCACCGGGGAGCTGTTTTACCCAATCAACCACTGTCGGGCTCAAATGTTCACAGCCCATCGCATTTAATGCAGGATCACCGGCTGGCACGACGGACTTGGCAAACGCGAAGAATGGGGCGCCCGCATTTAAAAGAGGCAACACGAGCCGGCCCGTTCTATGCCCCTTACTTCCGTCATTCGGGCGATGGTTCGGCTGCCTCTGCCCCCGGAGAAGGAACGGGCGTTGCCTTTCCGTTGCCATTTGTTTCCTCATTGGGCTGGCTGGACTTCTCCTGCCGCTTCAGATCTTTCTCGATCGTTTCGCGCGACCCCTCTGCTGGGTCTTGTTCCGGACGTTCATTTTCTTCGGTCATTGCGATCTCCTTAGCCCGACAAACCCGCAGTATTGAACAAAGTTCCCGTACAGTTTTGCCACCAATGCCATCATGTCCGTAAGCCCCATGGAGCGGAAGCGATTTACCCGCCAAAGATCGTGTCCGAAGCGAGCGAGCTTTTAAAACGCGTCAGGACTGGCAGTTCGTGGCACGCCTACGCTGCAGCCACCATCTCCCGGATGGGGAAGCGGTTCTGGTCAGGAATTCTCGCTAAAGCCCAATGAGAAACCGTTCCATATGCCCGCCGTGGGGTTTGTGCGGTCTGGGTTTTGAAAACGCAGGAGCCAACGATGACATACCCCATCCTGCCTTTCCTGGGCGTCACGCTTTCTCTCACATTCATTGCTGGAAGCGTCATGGCAATCCCCAATTTTGTGGCTGACGCCGAACCGGAAAAACTTGGCAACATCGAATTGCGTCTCTATGGCCTTCCCGGCCAGTGCCTATCGATCGCAGCAAGCAGAGCTTCGAACGCCTCCCGGCTCTCGTCGTTCAACAGCCGGAGACCGCCAGAACCAAACAAGGACCGCAGAGAATTGTGACCAGGGCGAGCCTTGCTCCCAGGGGGGTATACCGAACCGCACGGCATGGATCAGAGCGAGGCGGCATGACCAGTCCGCTGCAGGTCAGCGGTGGCGGTATCGGTCGAAGCTGAGAAATCGACCGCCGAGACCAGGGCGACATCAACGTTGGGCTCTCGCCGATCGGCCTCGGATGCAGGCGCCTCCGATCCCAACCCCGACACAACAATAACTTTAACCTCTGCTCAAGCAGCGACGGACACGCATCGCCAGGACCAACTGTGGTGGCTCTGCTGAACTCATTGACGTGAACAGCATTCACCAGTCGGATCTGTTGATACAACATCCCACGTCATCGTCGTTGATCCGGACCGCCAGGGAGAGCCCCCGCCTTGTTGGAGGCAACCGTCGCGAAACCGGCATAGCACGCGGTCTGGCCGTTGGTCAGATCGACGTCGACGCGCACGCCCCGTGCCGGAGCATTACAGGGAGCATTAAGTGCCGAGCGGAAACGCTTGGTCGACACGGGGCAAGAGCCGCCGAGGTTCTCGTTGCTGGACTTCGATTCGCCGCCGGAATTATCGCCGCCGAAGACCCCGCTTGTTGAGGTCGTCTGCCGGGCGAGCATAAAGCTGGGAGGGATAGGCCAGGTATTGCGGCGTGCCGTTGATGACCGGATCGACGGCTACCGTGGTTTTGGCTGCATCCTTCCGCTTTATTGTCTTATCGCGTAGACCGCCAAGCTTAACGTGCCTTAGCGCTCGCCTGATGGTGTGAAGTGGGTTCAAGTGTTTCCAGACCAGCTGTTGATGAGTTGTGATGATGGTGCAGCAATTTACAGACAAAGCCTTGCCCATTCGGAAAATGCAAAAGCGGGTGATGCAAAGAGATTTCGCTAAGCTTCGTTGCACACTCACATCTGAAGCGACATATTAGTAGACAGTAATTTAGTGGACAGTAATTTTGTTATTAATTTATCAATCGAATTAAAAGGAAGGTTTTTGACATGCCTGCATTTGACTGGTTCAAAGAAAGAAGCGAATTCAACTTGAACTATGCCAAGAAATTCTTGGACATCGCAAAAGAAACCTCGGCTAATGCAGTTGGCGCTGAAGAAAAAATGTTAGCAGAACAAGCCATTGAGGAAGCGGATATAGCGATACAACTACTCTCCGATGCAATCGCAACGGGCAATACAGACGAAGGGCAGGAATTAGAGCGGGAAGGCTTAGAAGCCATCCGGCAGTGTGAACTGCAGATTAAGCTTGCTGAAGACGCCAAAGCAAATTTCGCGAACAAACCCTAAGCCATAAAGCCGCACGGAAAAAAGAACCGGCAGACTGGTAGGGGATGTGACCAGTCTGCCGTGGGAAGGAACAAATGGCTCAAGTGAAGCCGCGCTTCATTACTTACGAAAACGATCAGCGAATCATTCGCGTCTAATCAATGATTGCGTATCCGTTGTTTACCACTTCTGGTGTGATTGGTTCATTAGCCATGCAACATTTCGCCGACGGGTCAAAGGTTTCATGGACGGAACCAAAGAACGGGAATGCGGGTGCCAAAACATGGTTGCAACAGGCGAAATGTGGAAATTGCACGAAGTGAAGCAATCATTGCCGCCCGAGAAATTGTAGCTGAACAGATTTCCTTCGGCGTGCAGGTCGGCGACCAAGCTTTTGAAGCCACCGACGAAGAAGGCTTCATCTTCTTCAGACTGGCTTTCCGAGACCTTTTGCACAGCCGAGACCACTTTTCGATTAGCCTCGGCACCCCTACGAACAATCTGTCCTCGGACAGTTCGTTGACACGGATGCACTAGCTCAAGCCTTGCCTAAGAGCTTCTGGAACGGCTGGCCGCTGATGTCAGTAAAATGTCTGGCACCGGTCATTCCGTGGCAGCCTTCGAGGTCTTCCGGCTCCCATTCCTGCGGTTTAAACGTCTCGATTCAAACTCATCGCGGGTGCAGGCATATGTGTACCTGCCCATGCGGCCAATGGCATCCATAAGCGGCTGATCGAATGGAGGTTGGACAGATCAACCGCATCCCTGCGTACGAACACCCCAACCACTTCACCGAAAGTGCGCGCCCATTAAACGTGCGCTTGAGAACGACCTCGCCGCATCCAAGCCGAGAAAACCCGCTGCCACGCAGCCCGCAGCTTGGTGAAAATTCGGAACATACCGTCGCTCTTGCGAGTTCACGCTGTGAAAGGAGCCGCAAATGTCTGGGATGTTGAATGATTCGAATATCTACTCGCTTGAGGCACTCGCAAGAAAACCCGGTTTTAGTGTTCAACAAGCCCGACATATCAATCGGTTAGGCGTAGTGAGAACGGAGATCAATAGCTTCTTGGCGTCTCATCGAGAACATGGGAGCATAGTTATCAGACTTCATCAGAACCATCGATGAGCTTCCCTTCGGGTGATTCGGGTCAACGATTGTCCCGGCCGGCTCCACTGGCGACACTCAGGCGAAAACTATGCTGTGATGGGAGATTTGCCGCGTAAGTCTCGTCAGCAAGCGGGGGGAGATTCAGATTGATAATTTGGCATCTTTCTTTTGGCTGGAGAGTGCGCAAGCATCTGTGGTTTAATGAGGGCCCGTCGCCCACCGGCGGAGTGGGCGTGAGCCTCGCCCTGACACACAGCGCCCTAAGGAAATCTGACCGTCAAATGCGCGGTGCCGGTGAGATCATGCATTGAATGTCGGGCTGTGCGAGGCTAACCGATGCATCCAATTTTTCGTTTAGGTTTAGCAAACCGTGTTGAGATGGAAGAGCAACCGATCAGAGCTTCTGGAGAACCCAAGGGCGCACCGCCGTACGACGCTCTCGAACGGCCCACTGCGGTCATCGGAGACGAGGTGGCGCGCCAACTTGGCGGCCGAACCCGAGACATCCATCTAAACAGCGAGCTCTCGCGTTTTTTCCAAGAGCGCTCCTGGCCTCAGACGTCTAAGATCATAAGGGCATGGATGATCTGGGTTATTGTTCTCGACGTCCTCACGCTATGTCTCAACGCATTCTTGCTACCTGCCGAGATTGTCGTGTCGATGCTTCTGCCGGCCGCGATCCTCCCACCCGCCGCCGTAACGGTCGCGATTTTTTTTCGCGAGCGAAGGGCTGTGCGGCTGCAGGCAACAGTCCTGCTAGTTGGCGTTTTCTTTATTCTGTTGTCCGTTGCTTTGGTGGGGATTGCTACGGGTGGTGAGTTTTACGAGCGGCATTTGACGATCATGCTTTTCGTCGCTGTGACCGCTATCGTCATTTTTCCGATTCCGCTCCGCTGGGCTATGGTGATCGGCGCGTATGCTGTCGGTCTTTACCTCGTGTTTCAGCTCGGAAACCCGGACATCCAGCCCGGAAGTGCAGTGGCAGGAACCCTGTTCTTCGCGAGCGGCATTGGTGCAACCTTGGTGGCGCGCCGAACAGCAACGATTTTCGCGCACAAAACATTCCTGCTGGAGTTGCGCGACCGCAGTCGCCTCGCCGATCTTTCTGATGCTAATGCCCGGCTCGAACTGCTTGCGCGAACGGATCCGTTGACGGGGGTCGCTAACAGACGCTCGATGATGGAGCGGCTTAAAAAATGTTGGAAAGCAGCAGAAAATTCAGGGGGCGCTGCGATTTTGATGTGCGACATTGACGATTTCAAGTGCCTGAATGATAGCCTTGGGCATGCGGAGGGCGACCGCAGCCTGGTGAAGGTTGCCGGAATAATCCAGAGCAGCCTGAGAGATGATCATGATCAGGTGGCCCGCTATGGAGGCGAAGAGTTTCTGGTCCTGCTCCCGGGCGCTGACAAACATGCTGCTTGTGCGGTAGCTGAAACCATCCGTAAACGGGTCGAGGCCGCGTCCCTCCCCAACCCTCTGTCTCGCGTGATGCCAATTGTGACGGTCAGCATCGGCGTGGCGATGACTATACAGTGTGGACGCATTTCCGCTGAACGCCTCCAGAGCCAAGCAGATCACGCACTGTACTTTGCCAAGAGTCAGGGGCGGAACCAGGTCGTTGCCACTGCAGAGACCGAATGACCAGCGACGAGGTGGTCGACTAACAGTCCGAGGCGCTGACTGTAATGGCCCGATAAGTATCCTTATACGACCGCCCACTCAACAAATTCGCGCGATATGTGTCCATTAAGAAAACTGTCGTTGAGCCGGCTTCCTACGCTGGTCGCCGAGGAAATGGTCGTTCCGCCCCTTCTGCGACCCCCCGGCACCCATGCTCCTGATAAGGCCGGCGGCGCTTCTGCATCATCGGGGCCGCCAATCCTGTCCAGGCCGGGATGGTCCGTTTGCTCTGTGGGCTCACCAATTCATAATAGATTGGAATGCGGCTACGGGGGTTGCTTGAAGGGCCTTGGTGACCTCAGGCGACTTCAAGGCGGCGGCAGGTCGAAGTCGAGACATCAACCACTAAGCCCAGAGCGACATCAACGTTTGGCGCTGCTTGATCGGTTTCGGATGCAGGCGCCTCCGATCCCAGCCCCGACACAACAATAATTGTAGCTCTTCGAAGCGCGCCTTGCAGAGCTGCTCCCGAGTGGCAACTCCAGAAGACCGACACGCATCGCCAGGACCAACTGTGATCCAGCTTGGCACGCCCATACATTTGCCTTTTAACGAGCTTCAGCTTGTTGATCTGTCCTTCGACCTGGCCGTTCGACCAAGGTTCGGTGATGGCGGCCGACACCGCTGCCTTTTCTTGGGGGGCGAAAAGACTGTCGCGCGCATCAGCGATCCACGGGTCGAGTTCTGTCCTGCCCTTCCTTCGGATCATTGTCTGGAACCGATCAATTAGATTGCGGGCTTGGATCAAGGCGGGAACGCCGGCTTCTATGGCCGCAATGGTGATTGTGTCAGCTTTACTCAGTTTATCGCGAGCAGTTGTCATCAATCGGGCAATCGTTCTGGCGGATGGCACTTTTTGAAGTTGCTGATCGCAGACCCGCTCAGACCGCCGTCGCCTTGCGGCCCACTCCCCGACGACACGAGAACAACCACGGAAGCCTTTGCACTTTAGCTGTCGCCAGAGTTCAGCGCCGTTGTGCTGCCCAGATCCCCAGAGTTGATCTAACAGCGGCAGATAGGCCTCAAGGGAGCTTTGTCTGACACGGAACACATCAGTTCTGTGACCGCGGACGATCTGGCGAACTGTTCCGCTGCTATAGCCGGTTTGTCGCACGATTTCCTTTATGGAACGCCATCGGAGGAGCTTGGTGATTGTCGAATTCACGTCCTCACGCCGCAGATAGCTGTCATATTGCAGTCGTTCAGCGCAAGTGAGTAGCGCAGGATTGATCGTCGCAGCACCAATCGCGGTACGGATCGCTCGCATGGATTTGCGCACGACGTCGAGGAACGCCGCGCTGGCGTTCTCATCAAATGCCAACGATCTGCGACCTGCATGGCATGGGGTAAAGCCTTGGCGGCAGCTTCACGATAGCCGCCGCCTCGATCGCAGGAAACAATCGCTATTTCGGGGTGCTGAGCAAGGAACGTCGAAACTGTCGCGATCTCCCGATCGGGCAGAAGTTTGATAATCCTTCGCTTCTCAAGATGACATACGACGGTGCCATAGCGGTGATTGCGGCGGAAAGCCCAATCGTCAACGCCGACGACGTTTAGAGCATCATCCGGCGCCATGGATTTTGCTGATTCCTTTCTGATAACCGCGCCAGTTTCGACCGCGAAATCATTAAATATGAGTCAGACCCAACATTCCATGCTAAAACACACTCCTCGAGCATGTTCCCTCTTTGCGGAACTTTGCGCGACGGTTTCACTCTTCGCCGAGCGTCATCGACGACCTCGTGCAGGAAACATTGGTAAAAGGCATTTCCAACGCACACTAGGTTCCGGGGGGAACACAGTTGCGATCCTGGCTGTTCACAATCATGCGCAATACCTTCTGCACCAAGTTCGGCCTCAACAAACGAGAGCATGTTGGTCTTGCTGATGATGCGGCTTTACATCTCGGCGTCCCCGCTGTTCAGGAATGGCGGAGGCGGCCGTGGCCGAAGCTTGATCGATCACTGGGGAACATGATGGTATCGTTGTGTGGAAGCAGGCTGTGGACACGGCAGTTGGAGACTACCGACCCAAAACGATCGCGTTTAGAATTGGCCAGATCCCCGAAATCGGCTAATACAACCTAGCAGGCCCAGATGGAACCTTAATTTCCGGCTGCGAAGACCCCTTCAGCGCCGGTAAGCCTTTGCCATTATCAAGCGCGGGCAGCAGGACCATGGTTGCCCCGGCCGATGGCCTGTGGCGGCGTCTTCGCATGCGCGTTCCCCTTCAAAGGTCATAGGGCGCCTCCTCCCGCGCGCCTTCCGCGCGCTAGCTCATCTTGGCCGGCGGCTGGAAGCGAGGTGCTTTGACGGGTTAATTGATAGCCGACAGGCCCCGATGTCGATTCCATGGAACTCTGACTTGCTTCCCTGGTTCTTTACTGAAAAGAGGAGAAGTCATGATTGACCGTGAACGCATTAAAGAACGCGCCTACTC
This sequence comes from Pararhizobium sp. DWP3-4, assembly GCF_049898205.1. Classification (NCBI taxonomy): domain Bacteria; kingdom Pseudomonadati; phylum Pseudomonadota; class Alphaproteobacteria; order Hyphomicrobiales; family Rhizobiaceae; genus Pararhizobium; species Pararhizobium sp. DWP3-4. Next base: position 117,706 of record NZ_JAFCXF010000011.1, read on the forward strand.
GTTGTGGGAAACTGAAGGAAACCCAGATGGTTGCCATGCCGAGCATTGGGTACGGGCGGAACAGGAAATTGACGTCGAGGATATGCAATCGCCTGCCCCCGATGCTCCACTACCTGTGATGTTTTCGGCCGCGATAGCTTTACCCGATCGATCCACGGCGAGTTGCGAGGCCCTGACTCTTACAGATGCCTGCTACTCCCATGGCCTCTACTGGATCATCGATGGAGCGCTTCGAAATGCTCGAAAGTAGGCCTGTTGAGGACGGCTGCGTGAGACTTTCCGCCATGCGAGGCGAGCATGAAAAATAGCTGTCTGTTCGTAGCTTTGGAATCCGGAGCTCTGTCGTTCCAGTTGTGTTTCCCAATCGCGTCGCGATAGCCGTCGAGGTGGGCGAGACGGAGCGCGCTCTTCCCGCTAACGCCAGACAGTTTCTCCGTGGCAACGCCGATCATATTGCGCAGAAATTCAATACGCAGCTCGGGGTAGCGGGCACGACATCCGTGTGACCCACGAGCTAAGTCGACCTGCCCTCCATCTGATCGCGTGATCTCCGGATCACCCGGCGCAGGCGGTTCTTCAACAAGAGCATTGGGGCAATTGATCTTCATCGACGAGACCTCGACCAATAGGAAGTTGACCAAGCGAACGGGATAGCCGCCAAGGGGAAAGCGCTATCGTAGCCATGCACCGTTCGGCTCGTGGAAGACCCAGACCTTCATTGCCGGCCTGCGCTGAAATAGTTTGACGGCACCGTGGATCGTTAACAAGGCCATGAACGGCAAGATCTTCGAAACCTGGGTCGAAACCAAGCTCGCACCGACCCTGTCGCCGGGCGACGTCGTGATCCTCGACAATGTCGCCTTCCACAAAAGCCGAGAGCCGAGGAACTGGTCAAGGCTAAGGCGCCTGGCTTCTCTTCATGCCGCCCTATTCGATCAGGTCCTCAAAGTCCCCGATGCCCCAATTGCGCCCGGACCGCAATTCGTAGAGTTGCAGACTGATACCCCAGACGCGCGCCCTTTCGAGGATATTCGGCATGTACGATTTGGGTATGACCTTTGGTGGCTGCTTTTTGAGAGGCGCTTGGCCCGATTTTTCATCCACGCCCAACGCGGCAAAAACCTTCCACTTCGTCTCGTCGGCAATTGGTACTTCCGCCTTGTCGGGGGACGGCCGTGTCAAGGCTGATCCCATGTTGTGTGGCTAGCCGGTCGAGATGCAAACCCATGGCGGTCTCACTTCCAACGTCAGATCTGCGGACATTAAGTTCGAACGGGACTGATGCTCGAACACACGGACCACACGAGCGGCCCACTCCTCTCTCCACCCCGAAGCGCTTTTCCAGTCTGGCACGATTGGCGGCGCGGCGGCCGATGGTTCCGGTTATCGTAATCTGTCGGAATGTTTGGGTCCGTTGCGTGGTTCCGGACATCCATATCAATCCCATTGACTATACCAGTCAGATTCTCGCGCCGCGTCGACGAGATACCCTAGAGGCTCATTCCAAAATCCTCGGTGAGGATTTCGCGCGCGTACAGAGCGCGCAGTCTTGCCGCGCTGCGATCGCAGGGCGCAAGGATGCCGAGGAGGCCCGCGAGATATTCATTGTCGCCGCGAAGGAAGCGAACCTTTTACATTGACTATGGTGCGGCGCTCGCCTCGCGTTGTCGCAGATGTGGAGTATCGATGACTATTTCTTGGATGAATCCCGTTGGGTTACAGTTCCCTGAGAGTGGCAAGGTACTTGTAGGAGGACCGCAAGACGCCTTGGACTACCTGTTAACGATTTGGCCGACGGAAGGCAGCGCGCTGTATCAAAAATGTAGGGTGGTCTGCATGGAAGCCCTAGAAGGAGTTTTGCCGATCGAAGAAGCGCGTATGATTTTTCGATCGGCTGCGGAGGAGGCCGGTATTGCCTCGTCTGGAAGTGATCGATTGAGCTCGTAATGGAACTGGTGAATGGGATGACAACACTGTTTAGGAATCCCAAGTTCATCCAGTGAAACCCCCGGCCCAAGATGGCCAGTACGCAGCACGCGACTCTGATTGTGTCTTGGCGTTGGACGGTAAGGTTCAGCAACTAATCGAAGAAGCGTTTCGTGCGGGTTGGACGAGAGAAGAAACGGCGGCGGTATTATCTATAGTCGCGAAGCGCAACGCGACGGTCGTGTCAAATGTAAGCGAGGGACAGCCTTAGGGTGCCGCTGGAACAGCAGCGGGAACCGGTTATGACGAACCGCTCTCGGCTCAAAGAGTTTCTGCCTCATCAGCCCACAAAGTCCATTTAGCCCCGACATACCAGGCGATGGCCGCACGGGTTGCAGCTAGACGCGTAGCGCGACAACGAGATCACCGCGTCGGTTAATGACGAAATCTCCAGCCCTTCCTCTCAATGGCAGCTGCAATATCTCCACATCGGAACAAAAGACACCGCGGCCGGTTTAGTAGCGTTCAAGCCTGCGTCTAACGACCGAAGCGCAACCTCGTTCCAACACTAGGACTTCAAATGACAAATTATCCGGCTGATGAACCCGTCGTTTTTGAGGTGGCAACGCTGCGAACTGCTCTTCCGACATGGATAGTAAGCACCGTCGAATTGGTGGAACTTGCCGGAAATGCGGAGCGTGCTGCAAGAGTGGTCAATCCTGAAACCTTAGAGCGGTCGCGTAAGCTGATCGTAGAGGTCGCCGAATGGCAGCATAAATTGGGCGAGTGGCAAAAACAGCAGCTTGGACCGCGACTTATGGCCGAGCTGCGCATCCTCAAGGCGACATTGGACGCATCTATGGATGAGGCGAACGCAGCCGGAGCGAGGCTAAAGCTGTTTGACTAACCCATCTATTTTTATGAGTCTTAAAAATATGACACGTCAACAACTAGGAAGTATCCCCACGGTGACGGCCGTCTAGTGATGTGATGCCGAACATTGGAAGTCCTAAAGCAGGTTGCGGTTTACCTGATTCAGGATTCTCAAAGTTGGTGATTTGTGATTCACTTGGCCCGTGGAAGGAGAACGACCATGGGCAAGCCGCATCCGATCGAGTTGCGTGGGCGTGTTGTTGCGTTTGTTGAGGAGGGTAATAGTCATCGGGAAGCCGCCCGACATTTCCGGGTTTCGCCGAGATTTGTGAACAATATGGTGATCCTGAAGCGGGCGTCCGGTGCGCTTGCGCCTGCCCGGCAGGGGCATCTGGGCGGCGGCAAGCTGACGGGACATGAAGAATGGGTTCGTTCACGCCTGGCAGAGAACGGCGATCTGACGCTGAACGAATTGTGCGTCGCTTTGGCAGGGCGTGGTGTCTTGGTCGATCGCTCGACAGTCAGCCGTCTTCTGCATCGGCTGGGGCTCAGCCATAAAAAAAAGCCTGCAGGCAGCCGAGCAGTTGCGGCCGCAGATCGCCCGCGCGCGTGATCTCTGGATCACCCGGCGCAAGCGGTTCTTCAACAAAGCATTGGGGCAGTTGATCTTTATCGACGAGACCTCGACCAATACGAAGTTGACCAAGCGAACGGGATGGTCGCCAAGGGGAAAGCGCTATCGTACCCATGCACCGTTCGGCTCGTGGAAGACCCAGACCTTCATTGCCGGCCTGCGCTGCCATGGTTTGACGGCACCCTGGATCGTCAACAGGCCCATGAACGGCAAGATCTTCGAAACCTGGGTCGAAACCCAGCTCGCACCGAGCCTGTCGCCGGGCGACGTCGTGATCCTCGACAATGTCGCCTTCCACAAAAGCCGGAGAGCCGAGGAACTGGTCAAGGCCAAAGGCGCCTGGCTTCTCTTCCTGCCGCCCTATTCGCCGGACCTCAATCCCATCGAAATGGCCTTTTCCAAACTCAAGGCCCTGTTGCGAAAACGCGCAGCACGTACCTTTGATGCCCTCTCAAGCGCTCTCGGCGACATCTGCGATCTCTTCTCCATCACAGAATGCCAGAACTTCTTCAAAGCAGCAGGATATGAGGCGGAATAGATGCAAAGTGCTTTAGTGGTAGTACTAGGAGTAGTCCTATGACGAAGCAGCATATTGAGGTGATCACGTCGGTCGGGCGTCGGCGGCGCTGGGCGAAGATAAAGAACGGCTGGTCGCCGCGACGTTAGAGCCGGAAGCGGTTATCTCGGATGTGGCGCGCTCGGCCGGGATTCATGCCTATATTGTTGCTACAAAGTCCCTCGCGCTGCTGACCACGGATGTACTGGCAGCGGCGTGAGGTGATGACTTCAGGTCGGTCGCCTGGCTTCTACTCCAGCCCCTGAGATGCCCCTAACCTCTGCGCTTACGAAACGAGCTGCAGATAGGGATGTCGGGTTCGCCCCCCATTTAGCCAGCCAGAATTATACATTTATTACAGCCCAGTAAAAGCACTTGCAAAACCCCTAAATTAGTAGTGAAATATATGTACTCTTGGGAGAGAGGGTACTGCATTTCATATATTGCAAGCATGTATTGTGAGAGATATTGCGCCGCCATTCCTGCCGGGAGTGGCGGCTTTTTAACAGAGGAAGCAGTATTGTTCCCTCGATCGGGAGGGACGAACCATTGAGTTCCACCACAGATTTTATAGCCGAACTTATCCGTGCAGCAAACGGTCTCATAACGTTGGGCATTGATGAACGCCGACGATTGATCGATCGGGGTGTACGAATGGTGCGCGAGATGCGTGTCGAGTCCGGCGTTCGCCCGGGTCGCCGAGGACAAGATCCGCTTCGAGACATCGAGATAGCGGCGCTAATGGCGGAGGCCGCCGGAAACAATGATGACCTGAAGGGTGTTCTGCTCGACCTGGCAGAGATGATCCGCACGCTGAAAATCGTGCTTGATGCAAAGGGAGAGGTTTTGAAGGATCAGTGATGCTAAAGCGCCCTCGTGAGATCATCCTTATTGCGCTGATTTTCCTCGCCGTCGGCGTCGCCTTGATGCTGTTCATAGGCCCTATTTTGCGAATGCTCGGCTGGCCGTCTTGACTCTCCTTCAATCAAGAACATAATAAGAACGTCACTGGCGATGCGGCCGATAATCAACAAGTTATACACACGATTTCCACTGGTTACACACAGTGGCAGGAGAAGCCATGCCTACGATCAGGTCCCTCGCCTTCCACGATGGCGACGTGCGCGCGACGATCGGAACGTTGCTCGCAGACATCAAGTGTTTGAAACAGCAACTGGCCGTCACCCAGACCGGGATGAGCATCGGCTTCACCCGTGGTTGGCAGTAGAGCTTTGAACGGGACGTCCGGTGAATGAACCACGACGACAAGCTCAGGTTGGAACTCATGGAGATACTGCGAGGACTGGGGGGCGAAGCCACGAGCCTTTATGCTGTAGGCGTGCCAATGGTTGGAAAGGGTTTCGGGGAGCACGAGATCGTCAACGCTTTGATGGAGCTGGATCGAGAAAAAGTCATCGAATTACTTCCTGGGAATCAAATGCGAGTGTTGCAAGGCAGACGGTGATGACTGACGACAGTATGGTTCACCCGAATTCACCGGTCGTTTGGGAAGGAGCGGAGCCGCGGCGAAATCGAGTGGCGCTGCATCGAGCACCTAGCCAGCGACTATTGGGATGGGCGAGCGGTAACTCGCAACTGACATTGCGGTCAGCCACTAATCCTAGAGAGATGCAGTCGGTGTAACGCCTGTATACTCTGAAAGGTATCCAGAAGTCGCTCAGCCTCGACGGTCGAAATGCCCAAGTTTCTGAGACGCTGTATGAGCATATGCTGCTTCACAACAATGGTCTCACCACGGAGCACGTGACGTCTGACCATTTCGATTTCGGTTTCGATATCGGCGTCCATCCAAAAAGAATACGCCATGCTGACCAAACGACAAAATCTGGCGAATCTTCGATCGAGGAGGAAACAGCCGGTGCACGGAACATATTGGATTGTGGAACCCATTTGCGATCTGATGTATTTTGCTGATGAATGTATTGCTGTGAGGGAACATGACGGGGACTTCCCGCGGAACTACAGAGCGCAGGCGCTCCGTCTTGGTCGTTGAAGACGAATTGTTTATCGCGCTGCACCTGCAAGACGTCCTCGAAAAAGGCGGGTTTCGGGTGCTTGGCCCGGTTGGTTCAGTATCGCAGGCGATTGACTTGATTGACAACGAACGCCCCGATGCCGCGGTATTGGATGTCAATCTAGGTCCTGAAAACGCTGCTCCGGTCGCATTCCACCTTAAGGAGCTAGGAGTGCCGTATGTCCTAGCTTCGGCGAGGGACACACGCGGGCTGGCTTGGCATCCCCTCCTTGCTGACGTCGTAAACCTTGGAAAGCCAACTGATCCCGAGCGTCTCATCGACGCGATACGAGCCCTGTAGCAAGCCGGACCTCCGATGCCGCGATCGGCTTCGCAGAAGTTTTAGATTGAACGAAGATGTGGTGCTGACCCTAATTCATCGATGCTGGGTAGCCCAGAAGGTTTAGGCACTCTTCCGTGAGCTGCCGAGCATTCGCTTCGTCCATTATCAGGCGAACCTGATTTCGATCCGTCTGGATCGTCAGCATGCCCAAGTCCGGCGTCTCCGAAATCATCACAATGCTTGATCGCAGAACTTTTACGGCCTTGGGCTTTTTCTTCCAGAACATCGGGAGATTTTATCTGCCCTGAGAAATCCTTCAAGATCGTTTTTGCTTCCAACCGACGTATTCGTCGGAACAAAGCAGCCATACCTTAGTTCCGTATTCGCCGGTGCCCCTCCTCGGCACAAGGTCAACTTCGCCCCGCTTTTGCGGGGTCATCAGCACCGCAGTGGCCCATTTGAAACGTGGGGATTCAATTAGTCTCTTGAGTGGTTGTGGTGTATTATTGACCATACCGGTCCCACTACATCCCTTTCTCGGCTGTGACTGTTTAAGAGACAATCTGCTCTTGCCCACCCTATTGGAGCAGAGCCATGCCTCATCACGAGCGATTAAATATTAATGAAGCCAATGCTAATCTTATCCTGATTGTTGAGGATAAGCCGATGATCGCGATGGACTTCGAACAAATACTTAAAAACGCGGGTTTTACGACCCACATTTGTTATTCCTGCTCGGAGGCGTCGGCTTGGCTCGCAGATCATTCCCCTGATGCAGCGATCCTGGACATCTGTCTGAAAGATGGATCCTGCACTGGGGTGGCATCGCGTCTCCACCAAGATTCCATCCCATTTATTGTCTGCTCTGGGTCTACCCAGGACGAAATCGATCCGATTTTCATTCGTGGAGTGTGGGTGAGTAAACCGTGCCAGCCCAAAATCCTGGTGAACGCAATCAAGAATTCGATTGCTGCGCTCGCATTGCGGGAGGCGATTGCATGACCAAAGTAAAAACCAACGGCCACGAGGTGAGCGCTTTAGCGCCTCCATGGAACAATTGGAGTTCGCCATGGTTCCCCGCGATAGGAGGAACCACGATGATCAATACCCCTAAACTTCCGGTCACCCACGAGGACCGACATCTACTCTGTCAGGAAGAGGTTGACGGATCTCTGCAGGTCATAATTGATCGTGCAACGACCAACGGGTGGGGCACTATGGAAACGATCGGCGCCATGGAGGAAGTCCTGAAAAATCTGCGGATTATGTACGCACACCAGCTTCATCCTGACGAGAACGAGGCGGACAATGGCGAGCGAAATGCCTTTATTCGCAGCCAAGAGGTGACAACTGCTCACGTTGAAGCCTAGCGATCGGGAGGATATGAAATGTCTGACGGTGATCAGGGACCTAACTGGTGGTTCGCCTGGTTGGGACATACTGACACTAACGTGGGAATGGCCCGATTTTTGGGAACCATCCTCGCCTATATTGTAGTAGTCGGACTTTTTATGGCGACGATATTGCTGTGATCGCGACCAATCAACAAGCCCACTCGCCGGTCAGGCAAGCGGGCTAATGGTCCGCCACTTTCGGCGGCAGAATATCATGATTCGCTAAACTGCGCGTGGCCTTGGCTTGCTGGCCAGGTTCTCGACAACGCGGTCCACGCGTAGCGCCATGTGGTCGACGGCCGCTTGACGCCCTGTAGCGCTTCCATGATCATTTGGTGCTTTCGCGCATGCCGGCCTTGGTAATATAGGTCTCTGCGCAATAAGCCTGTGTTCGGCCAGCCGATTCAACGCAGACAGAGCCGAGGCCGCCGCTACGACCGTCGAAGCCTCTGATTTGCCCTTTTCGATCTCACCTTCCACGCGCCACCAGACGCCAGCAACAAGGCTCAGCAGACCAAAGAAGAATAGGATCTGCTCCCACGTAATCGCGCCGCTCATGGATCACCTCTCAGGCCTACAGCGCGCCACAACCACGTCACGCAGCGCCAGATGGCGGCGATAACAGGTCAACAGGCGTTTACGGTCGGAAATCCAGAGTTTTTCAAGCTGCGCCTGTGCCAACGCATTCGTGCCGAGATCGACTGGAAGGTCGCACCTCTGTAGTAGGGCGGAATCAATCGTGGCGATCTGCGGTCGAACCGCAGGACTAACGGATCGAGTTGATGCGGCGCACCCCGGCAGCGCTAACAGCAGGGCGGCCATCGTTCAGCGCAAGTGAGTAGCGCAGGGTTGATCGTCGTAGCACCCATTCGTATGGATTTGCGCAAGACGTCGAAGAACGCCGCGCTGGCGTTAACGTAGCGGCTATGAACACAATCTGACATTCGGTTGCATAAAGGGCAGGAACGTCGATCGGCGGCAGCCCGCGCTGAAACAATCCTCAACATCAATCCGGCCGCGATCAGGGACGACAGACGAAACTTGGCCGCCATGGTGCTGATCCCTTACTATCCATCTGACGGGAACCTCTTTCTTTGACCATGGTTCGCTTGATAGCGGCGCCACCAACTCAGCAGGATTTTATGCCGGAGAATAGCCAAACACCGTCAAATCCGGCCCTTACTGGGATCAGAGATCTCTGCCCCCGATGCCAACGGGGACTTCTGTTCGTCGGTTTGTTGAAGCTTGCCCCGAGATGCGACGCTTGCGGGCTGGATTATTCCTTCGCGGACCCCGCTGACGGACCGGCTTTCTTCGCGATGACCATCGTCGCAGTCCCGGCCTTGGCTTTCGCTTTGTGGTTCCAGTTTGCATATGAACCACGCCTACGGATGCATGTTTTCGTCACCGTTCCACTGACCTTGATGGGATCGCTACTACTGCTTCGACCGTTAAAGGGGTGGCTGGTGTGTTCTCAATATTTTTACAAGGCGGAGCAGGGCAGCATAGCTCTCGAATGGGATAATACTCACCAGGATAGACCTTCCAAGGAAAGTTGATACTCAATCGGTCATTCCCGCATCCCAGTAGAACGGACGACGGCGCCATGTGCCCGACCTCAGCGCACCTGAGGGCGCGTTCATGCCACTTCAGGCGATGGAGGCGGCTTATAGATACAACGTCGTGACGCATCGCCGATACCAGTCTTATCCCAGCGCGTGCGGTGACTCAAACCCGACATCCTTCGACAGAACACGTTTGCGCCGCACCCGTTGTGGGACGATGTCGAGCGAAGCTAGACCGAGCGTACGCTTCAGTACGAACATGAAACTCTTCGGGAATTCAAGGGTTGGGTGAACGGGGAATCAACCCCGAAGAGGAGAAATACAATGGCAAATCAGGGTGGAAATCAGTCCGGCGGCGACACGTCCAAGCGCGGCTTTGCGTCGATGGATGAGGACAAGCAGAAGGAAATTGCAAGCGAAGGCGGCAAAGCCTCCGGTGGCAATTTCAAAAACGATCCGGAACGTTCCTCGGAAGCCGGTAAAAAGGGTGGAGAAAACTCAAGCGGGGGTAACCTTTGATCTATCTGCGCGCGCGTTCTGAATGTTCGAAGGCTGGGCGTTGCTTGCCCGGCCTTCGTCATCTGGAAAATGCTCGCCGGCCAAACCACCTCGCTTGAGAGTTAACCCAAGAATGCGCGATTTGTTCATTGCGGCACTCCCTCTATTCAATTGCTCGGCTGCGACCGCCAGTGGGGCTTAGCTCCCGCCTTTCATCGCGATGTTCGTGAGGACCGGCGGAACGTTATCGCCTCTGGGAGGTTGGGAATGATCAAGGAGAGAGGACCCAAATGCAACAGGACCTGCTGACAGGCTTTTCAGAAAGCGAACTCCTTGAGCATGTTCCCTCTTTGCGGAACTTTGCGCGACGGTTTCACTCTTCGCCGAGCGACATCGACGACCTCGTGCAGGAAACCTTGGTAAAAGGCATTTCCAACGCACATAGGTTCCGGGGCGGAACACAGTTGCGATCCTGGCTGTTCACAATCATGCGCAATACCTTCTGCACCAAGTTCGGCCTCAACAAACGAGAGCATGTTGGTCTTGCTGATGATGCGGCTTTACATCTCGGCGTTCCCGCTGTTCAGGAATGGAGACTTCGTGGCCGCGAGCTGGAGGTGGCTCTTTCGACTCTTTCTCCGGACCACAGGTTGGCAATCGAGCTAATATTCATCGATTGCCTCAGTTACGAAGACGCCGCCCGAAAGTGTGGATGCGCCATTGGCACGATAAAAAGTCGTGTAAACCGCGCCCGTTATCAGCTCTGGACAGTCATCAACGGCGATTGAGGCCACAGTTAAGCTTGCTTTCGCCAACCGGCGCCCTGCTTCACACCGGTCGGCAGCCTGCAGTCAAACGGCATGTCGGAAGACTTCGGTCAAAATCCTGAAGCGGGGCTATATTCATGTCCGTTCGGGCGGCGTCTGCGATAAGTTCGGGCCAACGTCCCGGCGCGACAACGGTTTGACAATCGACGCACGGCGCATTTCAAAGTGGCGTGTCACACCCCCCCGGATCGCTCATGCCTCATTGCTTCAGAGATTTCGCGGACTAGCAACAAATCTTCCAAGTCTTCAATCGATACAGTTAGCTTAGGCTTCCAATTGGGATAGCTGTCGGTGGTACTAGGGGGGGCGCCTCTCTCCTGCGCGAGTTTCAGGACGCCTTCGTGTTGGCGTGCTTCGATGTGCGTCTCACTCACACCAGCAGGAACAATCCCATGTTCCGCGCGCGCCTTGCTATCGGCGCTTCGCCACCTGCCGGCCAAAGTCTGGTGGTCGTGCGTAGAAATACAGGCAAGCGACAGCCGGGGATAGGCATCCACAGGTTTGAAGCCATCGTCTTCCCGTTCATAGGAGAGGATACGGTAGGACAGGATCCGGGCTTCACCTGGATGCGCGGCAATCAAGTCGCTTGCCAAGCCGGGCCCTGCATAGTATTTCGCTCTCGGCAGCGTTTAGCGAGGCTCGGAACGATGGTGACGCCACCGGACCGCTTAAGGTCCGCTAGGCCAGTGGCTCCGTCGTTCAGCATGCCGGAGGGCAGAACGCCGATCGCCCCCCTGCGGATCGAAGCGGTACGACTGACGGCGATCAAGACCAGCAGGACCCCAGCCGCAAGGGGCGAAATCATCCCGGAACCAATGCGCGGCTTCATCGGAATCGGCTGAGAAAGCCGTTACTGGATTGCTCTAATTATAGGCCAAAAAGGCTCAAGCAGTATTGCAGTGACAGTAACGGCAGCCACCGCAATCGCGATTTTCGCGCTTGTTGTCATGCCGGCCTCCGAACTACGGGGCGTGATCAGTCACAGCATTTTCATCAATCGGGGACTTACCTGTGTAGGGGTTTGGATGAAGAATGAACTGGTAAGCGAGCCCCCCAAGAAACAGGGCAGCTAGCGCGATAATCAAGAGCGTGGCCTTGGTCATTTTGTTGCCTCCGGTGATCCAATATGTGGCCAGCAACTGATTGCTCAACAGGAAGTTCCTCAAGGCTTAAAATACCTCGTGGTACATATGTTATTTGCGTCCTCGAGAGACGCTCGGTGAAACACCAATATCCGGTTCATCGGATGGAGTTGTCCATAGTGGCCAATCATTGGGGCTAGCGCACTTGCCGGGCGAGTGATCGCGATATCGACAATGTCGTTGCGGGACGTCGTAGGATCCTCGGCGTTCCAAGCAATACCCAGCCCAATCCGATGCAGGCGGATATGATGCACGATGCCCTCCGCGCGGACGTACTTTCGGCGATGCTTGCGCAAGATCCAACCGCCGATATCGACTTCAAGGACGTCAAACCCGACTTGACCGAGCACATTTCATCCTTCCGCTCATCGCTCGCCGCCAACAAGGAACTGGCCGAGTAAAACTCGTTCGCGAGACCGGCGACGCCCTGAAAACCATCGAGAAGTATGTGGTCACTATCAACCAGCATATGGACGCCATTGCGACGTCTCGCGTGAGCAGTCGCTTGGGTTGGCGGAGGTGAATACGGCAGTGAACCAGATGGATCAAGTGACACAACAAAATGCGGCGATGGTCGAGGAAACCAATGCGGCAAGTGCAACGCTTGCCGACGAAAGCCGCAATTCCACGAGCTGATTTCGCAGTTCCAACTGGGTAACAGCCAACCCGCGCAAACCGTCAAACAGATGCGCGCCGCCTGATTGAATTTATGCGGTGTCACGGCCAGCAGCTTGGACCGCGTCTTATGGCCGAGCTGCGCGCCACAGACTGGTGATCGTCCCCTTAGCAAATCTGATCTAGGACCAAGGACGCGAGGGGCGCAGCCATGGGCGCCTCGTCCTCGGCGATGACGACCCAGCCGTAAGGCTGCCTCTCGAAGTTGACCCGGCCATCCCTTGTCCTCAGGAAAAGCGGTCCGGGCGGAACCGGGCGAGCAATGGATGCGCCGTGCCATTGGCGATTTCACCCGCAAGAAGTTCACCGGCAATGAGACCAAGAGTTGCCCCGCTGTGACTAAAAGCCACGTAGTAGCCCTTGATACCCTCCAACGCGCCAAACACCGGTTCGCCGTCACCGGGGATAGGTTTCGGGCCGACGCCATAGCTTGAAAATTCGAGCTTGGGATTGCCTTCAAGGATTTTTGAGGCTTCCGCGAGTAGTCCCTGTATCGTCGAATCCTTGATCTCGTAGGTCCCGTCCGCTTTGACGACGACCTCTTCTTCCGACCAAGCGGAATCGAGTGCCAATGCGCCATCCGGCGTCGGGCGGATCGCAACGCGGGGGGTGTTCAGCACGGCCTTCAGCGGCAGGTGAACGGGCTTGGTATGAACAAGCAACGCAATCGGGGTTGCGTCGGCGATATGCTGTCCGCTTTCGGCAACCATGGCCGGCACGGCGCCTCCGGTTGCCAAAAGAACCGCATCGGCGTCGAAACGTCGACCGCTGGTTGTTTCTACTCCAGTTGCACGGCCATCCTCGATCGTGACCGCGGCGCGGCCGGCATCGGTGACGACCTTTCCTCCACGCAAGGTGAACTCCGCAACAAGAATCTTAATCAGCGAAGGGAGGTCGACCCAGCCTTCGCCGGGATTGAAGATCGCACCCTGTGGCGTGACCGTGCTTGCATCAATCCCCGGCGTGACTGAAGCAATCTTGTCGGCGGATAGATGCAGCGCGTCGTAACCGAGATCCTGTTCATGGGCGAAAACGGCAGCGATCTCGTTGGACGCATCATCGGCATCCCAGGTCAGGCCGCCATCGAACCGAAGCCAGTCGGCATCCGGATATTTCACAGACAGCGTCCGGTAGCGATCGATGCCGACCATGCGCAACTGCTGATATTCCGGCGAGCGCTTGCGGGAACTGTTGAGCCAGGCGAGCGAACGTCCCGACGCGCCGCCAGCTAGCGGACCGTCGTTGACAAGCATGGTCGCGATGCCGCGCCGCGCAAGATGGACGGCGGTGGAAACCCCGAAGATGCCGCCACCGACGACGACGACCGTTGAGACGGAAGAAGATGATGCCATGATAGAATCTTTCACTGGATGGAAGTTTTGTATGTCTGACGGGGCTGACAATGCCAGCTCCATGAGTGCAACGAGCAGAAGAAGGCGCTGGCTACAGCACCTCGGCGAGGAAGTGTTTCAACCGGTCGCTTTGCGGATGATCGAAGATGGCGGCAGGCGTACCGGCCTCTATAACGCGCCCTTCATCCATGAAGACCACCTGATCGGCGACCTTACGGGCAAAGCCCATCTCATGCGTAACAATCACCATTGTCATGCCGCGCCGACCAAGGTCCGCCATGAGGTTTAGGACGCCCTTCACCAGTTCCGGATCGAGCGCGCTCGTCACCTCGTCGAACAGGATGACTTCCGGATCCATCGCAAGCGCCCGGGCGATCGCCACGCGCTGCTGCTGGCCGCCGGAAAGCCCGCCCGGACGATGATGAGCGCGGGCGGCTAGCCCGACATCGGCGAGCCGCGCTTCTGCAATCCGCTCAGCCTCCTGCTTCGCCATGCCCTTGATCTTGGTCAGCGACAGCATGACGTTTTCGAGCGCCGTGTGATCCGGGAACAAATTGAAATGCTGGAACACCATGCCGACCCTGCGGCGCAGTTTTTCCGGCCTCATTGCCAGGATGCTGTCGCCGTCGAGCAGCACGTCTCCACCCTTGGGTTCCACCAGCCTGTTGAGGCAGCGTAGCAGTGTCGATTTTCCGGAGCCTGACGGGCCTATGACGCAGGTGACGGTGCCCGGCTCGACCGTCAGATCGACACCCTTGAGCACCTGAAGCTCGCCATAGGCCATGTCGAGCTTTCTGATTGCCAGGCTGCCGCCCTTGAAGCCCAACTCTGCCGGCGCTTCGGCCACCGAAGGTGTACCGCCGGCGAGTTCGCTCACCTCGGCTAGGCCGCTGGTCACCGTGCTTGCCCTGTGTTTGCCCAGCCTCAATGTGTTGTCGATGTAGTTGACCACATGGGTCAAAGGCACGGTAATGACGAGATAGAACACGCCAGCGAGAAGAAGCGGCGAAAGATTGCCGGTCACGACGGCCTGATCCTGGCCAACGCGGAAAATTTCGCGCTCGGAAGCCAGAAGGCCGAGGAAATACACAAGGCTCGAATCCTTGACGTTGCCGATGAACTGGTTGACCAGCGCCGGCAGCACGCGCCGGATGCCTTGCGGGATGATGATCAGGCGCATGCCCTGCCCGTAGCTCATGCTTAGCGCCCGGCAGGCTTCCATCTGACCGCGCTCGACGCTTTGAATGCCGGATCGGAAGATCTCGCCGATATAGGCTCCGGCAATCAGGCTGAGTGCCAGGATACCAAGCGGATAAGGCGACGGCCCGAAGATCTCGCGACCCACGCGAGCGAACCCCTGCCCGATCAACAGAATTGTGACAATGGCCGGCAGGCCGCGAAAGATGTCCGTATAGATCCGCGCTGGAATACGCAGCCAGCGCGATGGCGAAATGCTCATGACGGCCAGCACCATGCCGAGAAGTACGCCCAGAACCGTGGAAGCAGCTGCCAGGATTAGCGTGTTCTTTAAGCCGATAGTGATCATGCTCGGCAGGACATCTGCCATTGCCTGCCAGTCGAGGAAGCTGCGGCGCAGGTTTTCAAGCCAGTTCATTCTGTCCCCTTTTCGATTTGCGCTAGCTGCCATTCGTTCTGCGGCATTTCAGCGTGTCGTTCGGCCACCGGCAAAGATCGCCGGCGGCCGTTGCGGTCACTTCTTGGGGAGATAGTCATCCGGCATCGGCGAACCCGGGAACCATTTTTCGTAAAGCGTCTTCCAGGTGCCATCCTGCATGGCGGCATGTAGCGCGGTGTTCAGCGCTCCACGCAGCTTATCGTTGCCTTTGCGCAGGACAAAGCCCGCGGGAGCGTCGAAGGACGGAATGTTCACCGCGATTTTCAGATCCGGGTAACGAACACTATATTCCTTTGCGGCCTCATAATCGAGGAAATGCGCATCGACGGTGCCGTTGTTCAGGCCCGAGACAGCCGAGTTGTTATCGGGAAACTTGACGAGATCCGAGCCGGTAAAGTTCTTCGCAGCATAGATTTCCTGCAGCGTACCCTGCACGACACCGAGACGCTTTCCTTTGAGGCCGGCCGCATCGGGGATCGCCTTATCGGCAGTCAACACCGAAAGATAACCGGCAAGATACCCATCGGAGAAATCGACCGTCTTCTTGCGCGCTTCCGTCGTGCCGATGGCGGCGACGGCGACGTCGAAACGTTCGTTGGCAACGGACGGCATCAGCGCCGAGAATTCCTGACCTGTAAAGATCACCTGTTCCGGCTTAAAGCCGAGGCGGCCCGCGACGTTCAGGAAAAACTCGATGTCGAAGCCTGTAAACGTCCCATCGGCCTGCGTGAACGCATAGGGCTTGGCATCACCCATCGTGCCAACGCTGATGACCTTGGCGTCGATCAGCCCATAGGGGTTGTCATCGGCGGCTACGGCCTGGGCACTGAAGCCTGCGCATGTAATCAAAAGAGCCATTGCACCGTTCCGGACCGGCGACATCAACAACTTGAGAATTCCTATCTTGCTCATGTCTTCTCTCCACTCTGAAAGATTGTTCTTTTTCGGTATTCAAGGGAAAACGGCGAATTTCCAAAGCCCTGTAGAGACGCCCCAGCGGCGGCGGCAGCAGGACGGACAAAGTCGGTAGCCGCATCGTTCCAAGCTTTATTCTTCCAAAAGAGACCGGTCTCATATTGCTTGAGACCGGTCTCAGTGATAATTGTTATCGTGACATTGACCTTCCGTCAACAACTCTTGTAGTCCTTGCCAAGATGAAAAAAACAACCACCAAATCCCGTTCCGTGACCGTCAGCGATGTAGCCAGACAGGCAAATGTCTCGAAGGCGACGGCAGCACGCGTACTCGGCGGCTACGGCACCGTCAGCGACAAGGTGCATGAAGACGTCTTGGCGGCGGCCAAAGCCCTGGACTACCGGCCAAATGAGCTCGCCCGCAGCATGACGACCGGCAAGTCCGGCATCATCGGCGTCGTGGTCGGCGATATTGAAAATCCCTTCTTCAGCCTTGCTGTGCGCGGCATCAGCGACGCGGCACGCGCCGCTGGGTTCAACGTCATCCTTGCCAATTCCAGCGAACAGATCGAAGTAGAAAAAGCAGCGGTCCGGCTGCTGATCGGCAAGCGCGTCGATGGGCTCATTGTTACACCATCGGAATCGCGCGATGTATCGCACCTACGCGACATCCATCGCTCGGGCAGGCCGCTCGCCCTGCTCGACCGCGCCCTGCCCGATCTGGATGTCGATACGGTCACAGTCGACGACCGCGACGTCGCCATGCGTGCTACCCGGATTCTCGTCGATGCTGGTCATCGCAATATCGCCTATGTCACCGCCGTCGATGCGGAGGGACATGAATTTCGCGATCTGACGCAGATCTACACTTCAACGGTGCGCGAGCGTATCGAGGGCTTTCTCGCAGTCTGCCACGATACGGGCATCACCGATCCGAACCGCCATGTCCGGCTCGGCGCGACCAGCCCCGAGGAGACGCGCCGGATCGCGACAAGGCTGCTCTCGCCGCCCGACCGGCCGACGGCCATCCTCGCCTCCGACAGCCTTATTGGGTTGGAGATCGTCAAAGTCATCCAAGCGCTTGGCCTGAGCATGCCTGAAGATATTTCGCTGATCACCTTCCACGACGCCGATTGGACGAGCGTCACCAGTCCACCGATCACCGTCGTCGATCAGCCGGTCTATGAGCTTGGCAAAAGTGTCGCGGAACTGCTGATTCGCCGCCTGAAGGGCGAAACGCGATCACCCGAACGGCTGGTATTACCAACATCGATCATCGAACGCGGCTCCGTTGGGCCACCTTCAAACAAGCTCGCCGGGAGCAGCCGAACGGAGCCATCCTCGGACTGAAAAGGCAGGCCGCTGGATCAGCACTTGGGAGACATCCGGCAGACAGTACGCCTGCCGGATTATGCGATCAGTAGTCGTTGATCTTCTTCATATAGCGGCGAGCTTCCAGCATGGTCTGGTTTCGGTGCGCCGCTAGCTTGTAGGCGAACTTCCAGAGCGCGTCGAAGAAGATTAGGGGCACGAGATAACCCTGGAATTGTTCGGCGATACCCGCGAGATCCAAATCCTTGGCGTCTAGCACCAGGATGTTGTCTTTATCTCCGAAGCGATAGAGGAAATCGCGCGCGCGCTCTTCCAAACGGCGTGTCTCGTCAAGGCCGACCATCGTAATGAAGCAGGCATTCTTGTCGACGACTTCGAACGGTCCGTGGAAAAATTCGTTGGCATGGATCGCCTGCGAATTGATCCATTGCATTTCCATCAAGACGCAGATTGCGAAGGAATAGGCGGCCCCATAGTTCGCGCCGCTCGCTGTCGTATAGATCACATCGCGATCCTTGAAACGCTCTGCGAAGGTCGTGAACAGATCGGCATACTGAACATGCGCTTTCTCGATGGCAGGCTGGAGGTTGCCGAGGCTCTTTAGCAGAGACGGCCGATGGTCGGTTCCGTCGGCAATCTTTACTAGGCCGGCAAGCAACATGTAGAGCACGCCGTAATTGCTGTCGGCGGCATCGATGGCTACGCCTGTCGTGTAGGACGCCTGGTATTGCAGCACGAAATCCGCCGCATCGGCGAGCGGCGACGCGGGATCGAGCGTCATCGCGATCACAGTTGCTCCCTTTGCCTTGGCGTGTTTAGCGGCGCGCGCAGTCTCGTGGGTTGTTCCCGTCTGCGAGCACAAGATGACGACGGCATGGTCATCCAGCTTCATCGGGTCGCGGCACACGAATTCATCGCCGTTGTAGACATCCGACGTGATGGTTCTGGAATGGCGATCGAGAAAATACTTTCCGGGATGCATGATCGAGAGCGAACCACCGCAGGCGACGAGAAAGACTTGGGATACAGGCTTTTTTGCCAGCACCTCGAGCGCCTTGGCGATATCTGGATTAACGGCAGTCTTCATGGTGTCCTCTTAGGGTCTTTGCGCTGTCAAGGCGCTGTGAATGATATCCCGCTGCCAAGCAACTTCGTCGTCCGTTGACAGCTTTTCTCCAATGTGCGAACGTTCTCACAACTTGTCAATCGGAAAGACTACAGATGATCAAAATTGCTGCGATGGGAGACAATGTCGTTGACTGCTACATCTCAAAAGGCACGATGTTTCCCGGTGGAAACTGCCTCAACGTTTCCGTGTTCATCCGGCGTTTTGGCGGACGCTCAGCCTATATCGGGGCCATCGGCCAGGACGCAGCCGGCAAGGTCATAGAGACAGCACTACTCAATGAGGGCGTGGAACTGACGCGGCTGCGCATACTTAGTGGACCCACTGCCTATTGCGTCATCGGCCATCGCGATGCCGACCGCGTCTTCGTGCGCGCGGATCTCGGCGTGTCGATGTTCTCACCGGTCGATGATGATATCGCGTTTCTCAAGGATTTTGCAGCCGTGCATATCGGGCAATCGAGCGGGCTGGACGCGCATGTTGGTGCGGCGGCGGCACAGACATTGCTGTCCTATGATTTCTCGACCCGCCGCGATCAGGATCATCGCCGTGCGATTGCCCCCCTTTGTTTCCTGGCATCGGTCTCCGGCGGCGACTTGGCGCGCGATGAGGCACTCGCCGTGGCAGCCGAACTGCGTGAGGGTGGGGCCAGATGGGTTCTGGTGACACGCGGTAGCGAAGGCGCGATGCTTCTCGGAGCAGAAGGCCTGTTCGAGGTTCCAGCAGCCCCCGCTGAAGTGGTCGATACGCTCGGTGCCGGCGACACGTTCATCGCGCGCACGCTCTACGGGCTGGTCGCCGGCGAGACGCCTCCGGTTCTGTTGTCGCAAGCCACAGCCGCAGCCGCCGAGACCTGCCGCTATTTCGGCGCCGTCGGCTATGGCGCGCCGATCTCACTGTCGGGCGATGTGCCGGAGCTTCAGGTCCTTTTGGCCTGAGGCTCCATGACCGAGCCGCGCAGCGCCAGCGTGTGCTTCAGCACCTGATGCTGTTCTTCGCCGCCTTGCCCACTGATGCGCGCGAGAATAAGGCGGGCGGCGGCCTCTCCCATTTCCATCAGCGGCTGGGCGATAGCCGTGATGCCCGGCTTCAGGAAGCTCATCCAGTCGAGGTCATCGAAGCAGATCAATGACAGGTCAGTTGGAATCTGTAGGTCGAGCGTGGTGATCGCATCCATCGCCACAGCCGACATCAGCCCGTCTGCGGTAAACAGCGCTGTCGGCCTGTCGGCGCGGGTTAGGAGTTCCATCGCTGCCGTTCTCGCCGCTTTCACGGAATAGGTGCCCACCCGGCCGATCAGGCTGCGGTCAATGGCAAGCCCGGCCGCTCGGTGCGCTTCAATATAGCCGAATAGACGCTGCCAGCTGGGAAAAAGGCTGGCAGGATCAATCGATCCTTCGATGACGCGATCGATGAAGCTTTCCATGTCGCCAAATTCCCAGCGCTCCAGCTCGGCTACCATGCCGATCCGACGATGGCCTGCTGCCAACAATTGCGCGATGCTCTCGCTTGCGGCGCCGCGGTTATCGAGCGTCACAGAATCGGCGGAAAGCCCTTTGACGCGTCGGTCGATCTGGACAATCGGGCAACCCGAGGCCACCGCGGCGTGGAGGTGCTGCGAACCGGATGTGTCGCAAGGCGCGACGATCAGCCCGTCGATCTGTTTCTGGAGCAGCAACTGCACGGCCTCCAGTTCGCGGTCCAGCAGCTCGTCGCTATTTGTAAGCAACACTCCAAAGCCTTGTGCCCGGGCAACGTCGGCAATGCCGCGCAAGATGCTGGCATAGAACGGGCTCTGGATATCGCCCGCGACGACGCCGATCGTCTTGGTCTTGCCGGTAATTAAGCTTCGGGCAAGAAGATTGGGACGATACCCTAATGCCTCGGCGCTGCGGCGCACCTTTTCCTTGTTCTCCTCGCTTGTATACCCGTAACCGCCCAGAACGCGGCCTGCCGTTGCGGTGCTAACCCCAGCCCGCTTGGCAACTTCGGTGATAGTCACTTTATCAGCACGCTTATTTGCCATTACACTTTCCCGGAACTCGACTGCATAAGCATCTTAGGTGCTGAAAATCGGCCGGACCCCGGCGAGAGTGAAGACGACAGACGCGGTCGCCCCGTTCCGGATACAACGCCAAGCCCATATTTGACAGGCCTTTCGGTTCGATTTTGCAGCTGAATTGCCATTCGCGAACTTTCTCACTTGACGGATGCGAGAAACAGATGCTTCTATTGTGAGAACGTTCGCACAATCGGTGCACGGGTTCAATCGCCTATTTTGGGATTGCGCTGATCCCGCGCGGACCGGAGGAGCAAATGAAAACAAGAAAGGGGAATGACATGACAATCAAAGCACTTGCCGGGAAGCTTCTTGCCGGAACGGTTCTGGTCATCGCCATGGCGGCATCTGCCAATGCCGCAGGCGTTGATGAGAACTTGCGTGACGCAGTTCCGTCAGAATACCAGAAGAACGGCGTCAACGTGGCCGCGTTCAACGACTGGCCGCCGGATGAATTCGTCGAAAATGGGGAGCTGAAGGGATGGAGCATCGATATGGCCAAGGCCATGTCGGAAAAGCTCGGCATAGAATTCAAGTTCACGCCGACCAGCTTTGATGCGATCATTCCGGGACTGGCCAGCAAGCGTTTTGATGCCGGCTTTTCCTCGTTCGGCGTTACCGAGGAACGGCTCGAGGTTCTCGATTTCATACCACAGCGCAAGGAAGGAACGGCCTATGCTTTCCTTAAGGAATAGAGCTTCGACATTCAGTCGGAGAAGGATCTCTGCGGCCATTCCATCGCGGTGCTCACTGGCGCCTGGGACTTCCAGTACCTGACAACGGTTAGCGACGAGACCTGCGTAAAGGCTGGGGCGAAGGCGATAGATTTGCAGCAGTTCACGACGCAAAACGCGGCGGAACTTGCCGTTTCGTCCGGTCGTGTCGAAATGGTCGCTGCCGGTTCAGCAAAATTGCAGTATCTTGCCAAGCAGACGGGCCGCTTCGGTGTATCGAAGCTGACCAGCAACGCCGTCTTCAACGGCATCGGCGTGCGCCGTGACGATCCGCTTGGGCCAGTTCTCAGGGACGCGCTCCAGGCAATGATCGATGACGGCACCTACACGGCTCTGATGGCGAAATGGGGTGTCGATGGTTCCGGCATGCTCGACAAGGCATTGCTCGTCAACAAGGCAAACCCTGTCACGAAGTAAACGCGGATGATCTGTCCGCTTCAGCATCGCGGAGCCGCACGCTGCGGCTTCGATCATTTTCTGCCAGAGGTGCGAATGGTTCACGATCTCAAAAATCCGGCGTCGGGACGTCCCGATATTCACTTGACGAAACCGGTGCCACTGCGCCATCCGTCCCGGTGGATCGGCGGGGCTGCCCTCTTGATCTTGGTGATCATGTTCATTCGCCTGCTCGTCACCAATGAAAATCTACATTGGGATGTCGTGGCACACTATATATTCAGCCCGGAAATCCTGGCAGGTCTTGGGCGCACGTTGCTGCTCACCTTCGTCGCCATGGTCATTGGGCTTGCCATCGGCGTGGTGCTTGCCATCATGCGATTGTCGCGCAATCCCGTTTTTCAGACAGCGAGTTGGGCCTGGATCTGGTTTTTCCGAGGGGTTCCGCCCCTCGTCCAGCTGATCTTCTGGTATAATCTGGCTCTCCTGATTCCAACCGTGTCGATCGGCATTCCGTTTGGGCCGGAACTCTGGTCCGCCAGCATGAATTCGCTTATCACGCCGTTCAGCGCAGCCGTGCTCGGTCTGGCCCTGACGGAAAGTGCCTATGCGGCCGAAATGATCCGCGCCGGCATTCAGGCCGTCAACACTGGACAAACGGAAGCTGCGGCAACACTCGGCATGACCCGCTCTCAGACGCTGCGGCGCATCGTGTTGCCGCAGGCTTTGAAGATTGTCATCCCCCCGATCGGCAACGACACCATCTCGATGCTGAAATTTACCTCGCTGGTGAGCGTACTCGCTCTTCCGGATCTGCTTTATTCCGCACAGATGATCTATTCGCGCACGTATCAGACCATCCCGCTGCTGATTGTTGCGACGATCTGGTATCTGGTACTTTCGACAATCCTGACCCTTGTTGAGCACTACATCGAGCACCGCCTGAACGACGGCAAACCGCTTGAGCTTAGCCTTGTGCTGTCATCGCTGTTCCGCAGCAAGTTCTGGGCACCGCGCCGCACGGAGGTCTCCGTATGAATTCCGCCATGCCGCTGCTCAATGTTGAGCGCCTCTCCAAAAGTTTCGGAACACATCGGGTGCTCAACAGCATCGACATGAGCGTCAAGCACGGCGACGTAACCTGCATTGTCGGCCCCTCCGGCTCCGGCAAAAGCACCCTGTTGCGTTGTCTGAACTACCTCGAAGTGCCGGATTCGGGCGTCGTCTTTCTCGATGGTGACCCGGTGGGCATTCGCTGGCATGGCGACACCCTGCGCCAGATGTCGTTCAACGAATTGGCAGCTCAGCGGCAGCGCATGGGCATGGTGTTCCAGAGCTTTAATCTCTTCCCGCATAAGACGGCACTTGAAAACGTCATCGAAGCCCCCATCATTGTTCAGCGCCGCAAAAAAGCTGAAGCCGTCGATGAGGCTATGGCGCTGCTCGACAAGGTTGGCCTTGGCGACCGCGCCCAATACTTTCCGAAACAGCTTTCCGGCGGGCAGCAGCAGCGAGTGGCAATCGCCCGCTCGCTGGCAATGCGGCCGGCGGTGATGCTGTTCGACGAGCCGACGTCGGCACTCGATCCGGAGCTGGTTGGTGAGGTCCTGGCCGTGATGCGCCAGCTCGCGGAGGAAGGCATGACGATGGTCGTCGTGACACATGAGATGAGCTTTGCCCGTGAGGTCGCCGATCACCTGATTTTCATGGACGGCGGCGTCATCGTTGAGGCAGGCCCGCCCAAAGAGGTGCTGTCTAACCCGCAGCACGCCCGCACCAAATCTTTTCTGGCCCGCGTACTTTGAGCATTGTCATTCAATTTTGAAAGTGTCCCATGCAGCATCTGAATGCCGATACTGTCCATCTCCTGCTCGACTATCCCGGCCTCGTCGACGCCCTGCGTTATGCCCACCGCAATGCCACGATGCCTCAGTCCCGTGTACAGGTTCTGAGCGACACCGGCAATGAGGACAACAAATTCGTCTCTCTAGTCGCTTGGGCGTCTGGAGACGTGATTGCCGTCAAGCTCGTTGGGGTGTTCCCGGACAATCCTTCATTGCCGGTTCCTGAGCCGTCCGTGCAGGGGCTGGTCACGCTGATCAGCGGCAAAACGGGCGCGCCGCTGATGACCTGCGACGGTTCCGCCCTCACCTTCCGCAAGACAGCGGCCGACTCGGCACTGGCCGTCGATCTTCTGGCCCGGAAAGACGCCGAAGTACTGGTCGTTATCGGCGCCGGCGGTCTCGCGCCGCATGTGATCGAGGCACATACTTCCGTGCGTCCATCAATCAGCCGGGTGATGATCTGGAACCGCAATCCGCAGAAAGCGACCGACCTTGCGGCAAGGCTGAAACATCTGCCGGCCGACATCTCAGCGGTCGAGAATCTGAACGAAGCCCTGGCGCAAGCTGACATCGTGTCTTGCGTAACCATGGCGACGGAACCCATCGTAAAGGGAGCCTTGCTCAAGTCCGGCTGCCATGTCGATCTGATCGGCGCTTATATGCCCGAGATGCGCGAAGCGGACGACGATGTCGCCAAGCGCGCGGGCCGTATTTTCGTTGATACTCAAAATGGCTGCGAAGGATCAGGCGACGTTGCAGAACCACTTTCCCGTGGGCTGATAACCCGCGAACAGATCGTCGCCGACCTGTTCGATCTCTGCCAAGGGAAACACTCTGGTCGCGCCAGTGACGGAGAAATAACGATGTTCAAGAACGTCGGTGGAGGTCATCTTGATCTCTTCACCGCGCGCCATTTGCTTTCCCAGTCGGGCGCCATTATTCGGTAACAATCTCGCATAAAAAAACAGTCCGGCGGAGGACGTCATAGGCGAGACATTTGGCTGCCGCGTTTATCCCACCGATGCAAATTATCGTTGGGTCACGCCCTCAAAAGCTGCGCCAGTCGCTTTGCGTTTTTTATCGAGTAGCCGTCGCGATTATCGAAATAGACCAATGTCGTCTCAGCTCCGCTCGCACGGGTCCGCTTTGCCCAAATCATTAGCTCGTGGTCACTGTAGTCATGGCGATACCATGCTTTGGTTCCGTGGAAAGGACGTAGACATCGCCGCGCGTCTCGATAAATATTCCGATGAAATAGAAAGTCTTTTCGGTGTCGCCAATGATCCGTTCGAACATGTGGCGATCCGCAGCATCAAAGACGATTTATCGACCAACGACACTTTGACAGTCCGTTGGGCAAAATGCCAAACCTTTAAGAGCTGCAACTTTCAACACTGTTAGCACGCGACCTTCGGCAGGACCGAAACCTAGAAATTTGATTCGACGCGCTGTACATTAGACCTTGTCCAGTTATTCCGAGCCACCTCTGCCTTCATCGCCAGTTGCCAAACCCTGCTTCATGAGTAAACAGTCATCATCGGAACAATGGAGACTGACGTATGTTTGAACGCGTGGTGGAGTGGATGAAAGTAGTCACCATGATCGGCGATATAGCCAAGGGCACATCAACGGTATCTCTTCGCCAGTACACCAAATCCACCGATACCAATTCCCCGCCTCCGGCGTTTGGCTGGGATTATCATCGCGTTCAGGCATATGGAGGCGACACCCGGACGCTGCCAGCACTGGTGAGCGATGGACAATTGACAGAAGTTTTATCCAGCCTGACGGCAGGTGCCGAGGAAACTTATGTCTACGAGGTCGATGGATCTGAAGTCCCCGATCACGAAGCCAGGTGTCTGCTCCAGCAATTCTCTGGTATAACCGTGACAACCATCAAGCTGTCGGTTGGCGCCGTCCATCTCGGTTGGTTTTTGGTCGCTTTGAACAACACCCGCGATGTCGTGCACTGGAAAATGCTCTACCACGAGCGCAATGTGAGACCGGGAGTTTTACCTTCGATATGATTTAAAAATTGGCATCCTAAAGGACGGGCGAGCTCGAAGACCGAAAGCCCAGGTTCGTCATCGGGCGCTGCAGGACGCCGCACCGGGTGGGATTGGCCAGCGCCCAAAAGGTGCGGTCCATGTCAGATGTGTGATGCTTCGCCGTTGAGCGAATGCAATCTCTCTTCGGCGAAGTCAACTAGCGAGTGCCGTCGCGACGCGAGTCATATGGCATGCTGATGTTTTCATAGGCGCGCGTAAAGCAAGGACGTTGCAGCGGTTCCGTAGCGCCGCCGGCGTCGTCATCCCACGAATCTACCATGATTGACGTAACCTCCCCGATGATGGCAGCGGCGTCTTTTAAACCCTGCGTTCTCTGGTTTTCCCCAGGTGTTCTGAACGTCTTTATCTTCGTTGCGATTTCAAATCGCACCACCTCCTCGTGCTGAGGCGCCGTACAGTCGCGCCCGCTTTCGCGAAATCCTTCAGTTGCTCGCCGAAGCTTTTTGGCCATAACTGCGCCAGGGTTCCATAGAACTTTTCGGTGGCGCGACCAATTGCGTCCCTATTCTCCTGGGCAACGCTATTCCAGACATCCTTATTCGTCGCCAGAATATAGACGTGGCCGAGGGCCACAGATCCTAGGGAACCAAAATGTTCGAGGCCGTTTCATGAACCCTCAGCATGTAGCCGCTGTCGAATTTCACCATGAGGTCGTCCAGCGCCTGGCCTTCAACGCCTTGGGGATTTCCAAGTTCCATCGCTGAGAAGCTCACATAAAGCAAGGTGCTTCTGCGGAGATAATCCGAGCGGTAATCGCCACGATAGCATTCACGTCAAGCTCGTTCACGTTGTGGATGAACACTGCAGGAAAACAATATCGACAGGCCCGCAAAAATCTCGCAGATGCTTTGACGCTTCGCCACGCAGACCAATGCATTGAGCGTCGTGACCACCACTTTTTGGGCTCCACGTTACATGACCGGAGAACAATCAAATGATTAAGGCTCCCAATGCAGGATCGGCAGACCCGGAGCTTGAAGCCCAGGCAGCCATCGAGGGCGAATTCCTGTTGCTCGTGGATCGGGCGGTCGCCGCTGGGTGGATGAAATTGCAGGCCGCGATTGGCGACCTGGCGGACAACAATTGGTATAAGGGCGGAGGACGACGCCACCGCTGCGGATGCCAGAACCGCCCGTCCTGTCATCATTGTCATGAGCCGTGTAATGGCGGCGAACCTGCTCAAGGGCCACCGCAAAGCTTGGACGGCGGGCGCAGCCTCGTTGTGAGCACTTACTGAGTTCGAAAACACAGGCTGCTTTCATTCGCGTCACAAAAACCTTGCGTCGGCGAGAGGAACTTGTGCGGCCCCGGTGAGTTTCACCACCACTCACGAAACCGGTACGAACAAGCAGGAACCACACAATGACCATACCCACCT
The DNA here is from genome assembly GCF_049898205.1 of Pararhizobium sp. DWP3-4. Lineage (NCBI taxonomy): Bacteria > Pseudomonadati > Pseudomonadota > Alphaproteobacteria > Hyphomicrobiales > Rhizobiaceae > Pararhizobium > Pararhizobium sp. DWP3-4. Next base: position 144,954 of record NZ_JAFCXF010000011.1, read on the forward strand.
CAACGAGTCTCAATCACGACACTGCCTATGGAAGCACAACCGCAACCGCGGCTCTCAACAAAATCTCCTGGGGCTCGATCTTCGCGGGTGTTGCCGTTGCGCTTGCGGTGCAGTTCCTATTGAACCTCCTCGGGGTCGGGATCGGAGCGGCAGTCCTTGATCCAGCAACCTCGGACAATCCCGATGCAAGCACATTTTCCATCGCCGGCGGCGTCTGGTTTGTCGTCGCTGGCCTCGTGTCGGCTTATATCGGCGGCTACATCGCAAGTCGGCTTTCCGGCCGGCCAAGCAACTCGACCGGAGGTTACCATGGCCTCACCTCATGGGCTGTTACGACGCTTGTCGTTCTCTACCTGCTGACAACCTCGGTCGGCGCTCTGATTGGCGGAGCCTTTAGTGGACTGTCAAGCGTCGTCGGTGGCGTGGGTCAGACAGCGGCAACGGCTGTCACGGCAGCCGCTCCGGCGGTAGCCAACTCGGCGAATCCCATGGCTGGCATTGAACAGCAAATCCGCAACTCGAATGGTAACGATCCGCAGGCGCTCCAGAACGCTGCGATTGCCGCTGTTCAGGCTGCCGTGACAGGTGACGAGGCAACAGGCGAAGATGCCCGCGTCCGCGCCGCTGACGCAGTCGCGAAGGCGAAAAACATTCCTGTCGCTCAGGCGCGCGCCGAGGTCGACGGCTACGAAAAGACTTATCGCGAGAACATTGCCGCCGCCAAGCAGCAGGCCGTTGACGCCGCCCAGGCGGCGACCGCTGCGGTCTCTGCAGGAGCAATCCTCGGCTTCATTGCCCTGGTCCTCGGTGCGATTGCATCGTGGTTCGGCGGCGTGACCGGGACGAAACGTAGCGGTGTCATCGTCGTTGAAACGGCGACCCGCGGTACTGTCTGACACTTCAGGCCACCGGAATCGTCCGGTGGCCATTTTTTGGATTGGAAACTCCTATGGCCGAAGTCAAAACACTCGACGAGCTTTTCCTCGACACGCTCAAGGATGTGTATTTCGCCGAAAACAAGATCGTCGAAACGCTCCCTAAGATGCACGAAGCGGCAAAGAGCCTTCAGCTCAAGGATGCCTTCATGAAACACTTGGCCGAAACCAAACTTCACGTCGAACGACTTGAACAGGTATTCGGAATCATCGGCGAAGAACCTGAAGAGAAGACCTGCGACGCCATTCTTGGCATCACCAACGAAGGTGCCGAAATCATGGGAGAGTATGAAGGCTCGCCTGCGCTTGACGCTGGGCTTCTCGCCGCCGCCCAGGCAGTCGAACACTACGAAATGTCACGCTACGGGACTTTGCGGACCTGGGCACTTGAGCTTGGCTTGAACGACGCAGCCGGTCTTCTTCAAACGACGCTTGATGAGGAACAGGCCACCGACCTGGCTCTCACCGCCATCGCCACGTCAGTGGTCAACCAGAAGGCAGAGGGTTAATCCCCTTGACGCAATGGGAGGACTTGAAATGGCCAGCAGCGCATTAAAGGCACTACTTGCAGTCCTGGCGGTAGCAGGGTTCCAGAACAGGGACAAGATCGGCGAACTACTGCGGGGTCTTCAACAGCCGCAAGGCGACGGTACTCCTGGCCAGCAATCGGGCGGGCTTGGAGGTCTTGGCGGCCTCCTTGGCGGTGCTTCCACGGGAAGCGTGCTGGGAGGTGGCCTCGGCGACCTCCTGAAACAGTTCCAGCAAAACGGTCACGGCGAGACGGCCAGGTCTTGGGTCGAAACAGGACCAAACGCCGAGATCGACGATAGCCAGTTATCGGAGGCATTGGGACCGGAAGTCCTTGACGATCTATCCGCAAGAACGGGTTTGTCGCCGGAGGAAATTCTCAGCCGCCTCAGCCGCAATTTGCCCAAGGCAGTCGATGAACTCACACCGGATGGCAACATTCCTCCGGATGACTATGAATACCATAACGGCGGTCGGCAATCGGTACCATCTATAAAGCCTCAAGGCGTTTGAGGAGTTCGATCATTGCTCGAAAAGGCCGCCTCAGATGCGGCCTTTTTTTGTCAGGACATCTCTGAGATCATCGCGAGCTCACTCCATTGAGTGGAAGTAGCGGTGGGGCGTAAACTGGTTCGCTTGGGCCTTGGTTTTGCGATCTTGTTCATAGTCCCTCCTACTCTGCCGACCTTTCAACGGCACCAATACTATTGGGTGTGACGTAGTATAGGGCAGATGAAAATCCAGAGATCGGACGGTTTTTTGCGGTCTGAAGGCAGTCACCATTGGCATGGCACAGGAGACCAACTTGGGCGCATAAAATGCTGCTACGGAAATCGCCTGACGGTAGTCGCTCGATCAACACGGTTTCATGGCCTTGTACTGCCGTCGAGTTGCCGGAAGGATGTGCGGGAAACAAGCTGCTCGCTGTTGCCGCTTCGCTTAACCCATCACGGGATCGCTCCGGTTAGGAGGAGACGTCGGTTAACGAATGCCTCGCTTGGAACATTCAGAAGTCTCCGGGGTTCATCAGCAGTACTCAAAGGCGGTGACATGGCGGACGTCGACAATACGAGAATACAGCTCGTCGAAAAGAGTGTCAGCGTCGATAAAGAGCGCGTCGTCACGCGACGGGGCAAGGTTTCCACATCCACCAATTCGGTGAACGAAGTGGCACACACGCGACGCTCGCGGGCGTCCGGGTCGAAGTTACCCGCGTGCCAGTCGGTCGCGAAATCGCCCTCGTCCCCCAGTCCCGGGTGGAGGGCGACACGACCATAATTCCCGTCGTCGAAGAAATCGTCGTCGTCGAGAAGCGCCTAGTCCTGGTCGAGGAAATTCGCATTCGACAGATAACGACGACGGAGGAGGTTTCGATACCCGTCACGTTGCGCAAACAAACCGCTATCGTCGAGCGTATCGACGAATAATCACAGGAGACAACCCCATGGCCGACATAGAACAGAACACCCTGCCGTCGCATTCGAACACGATTACCGCCTTCTACGATGACCATTCCGAAGCGGACCGGGCTATCGAAAAGCTCGCAGAGGCGGGCATTCCCCGGGCCTCGATCCAGCTTCTCGCGGACAAAAGCGGAGAGACGACGACCGAGACACACGAGAGCAAGGGGTTCTGGGAGATGCTCGGAGACTTCTTCCTCGCCGACGATGACCGCACGACGTACGCCGAGGGCATCCGCCGAGGCGGCTACCTGCTGACGGTTTCCGGTTATCCTCTCGATCTGCACGACGCCGCGCTCGATATCCTCGATGACGAAGGCAGCATCGACATCGATGAACGCTCCAAGGCCTGGGAATCGGAAGGCTGGTCGCGCTCCGGTTCGACCGAGGAGTTCGCATCGTCGACCTACGACATGAACGGCGGCACGGCCCCCTCGGCCACGATTGAAGCCGACAACGAGGAAATCATTCCAGTCGTCGAAGACGAACTTCGTGTCGGCAAGCGTGATGTCAACAACGGCCGTGTGCGGGTGCGTTCGTGCGTTACGGAGACCCCGGTCCGCGAGAGCGCATCGCTTCGCGACGAAGACGTGGAAGTCACCCGCCGCAGGGTGAACCGGCCGCTAATTGGCAACGAAGACGCTTTCGTCGATCGCACGATCGAGGCTGACGAACACCGTGAAGAGGCGATCGTCTGATGACTTCAGCGTTGCCGAACAAAATCAGTGCGGTTGCTGCAGCAATGATCCCTCCAGATGCGAGCTGACAAGGTGTCTGAACCTCACGGAATACAGGAAGAGCCTCCCGTTCCCGCCAACGAGGAGATCCCTTCCGAGGAACTGGCTTATCGTTTGCGTCAGCAGCGGCTCGCCGCAGACTTCGGCTACTACGCCCTAAAGTCTGTCAACCTACGGGAACTCCTGCAGGAGGCGACAAGGGCGACTGCCGACGGCTTGAACGTCAAATTTGCAAAGGTGCTTGAACACAGGGTTGACACTAAGGGGTTCCTCGCTGTGGCTGGGGTT
>NZ_JAFCXF010000012.1:0-148158 GCF_049898205.1 Pararhizobium sp. DWP3-4
ACCATGGCGACCATCGGCACCTTCACCTCTACCGAAACCGGCTTCTCAGGCTCGATCCGCACCCTCGCCCTCAACGTCAAGGCCCGCATCGCCCGCGTCGAAAACCCCTCCGACAAGGGCCCGCAGTACCGCATCTACGCCGGCGCCGTCGAGCTGGGTGCCGCCTGGCAGAAGCGCTCCGAGCAAACTGACCGCGACTACCTCTCGGTCAAACTGGACGACCCGAGCTTCCCGGCTCCGATCTACGCAACCCTGACCGAAGTCGAAGGCGAGGACGGCTACCAGCTGATCTGGTCCCGCCAGAACCGGGACTAGAATCTCGAGGCTCCGCCCATCGGGCGGGGCCTTCTCCCCTAGACAACACAGCCAGGTATGGCCTCTGTGTAAGGTGTCGAAAGACGTCGGACATTTCATGGTCTCTATGTCGAGCGAGGCCATCGATATCGGGTCTGTTGCAGCCAGAATTGCGCCCTATTACACCCAGTTTTCACCTAAGAGCGAGCGGTCACGGTTATCCAGCAAATACAGCAAAGGAGATAACCCAGCCGGCGTTTCACGTCTCGCGGTGTCAGACAATCTTCTGTTTGCGGGGACGGTTTTCGCCGAGGTCGGGCTCCACGGGTCTATATCCTCTTGCCCGCTTTTGACAAACGAGATTGAGGAACAGGTCTACCGCTTCCTCTTCCCGATTGAAGTGATGGGTCATTTTCTGCCCGTTCTTGCCGATGCGGCCCCAGGACCGGATCAAACAGGCCTCTCCGAACAATGTTGCCGTGATTTCCATGGCGTAGTAACGAGCGATGTTCCTTGTAGCGTCGGTGCGTTCAACATAGAGATGATAGGGCTGCATGATCATCTCGGCAGAATCGGAAATTCTCCTGTCTGCGTCCAACGACAGTTTTGAATCGGTTACAACCGATCGATTCATATTTGTGATGAAAGTGTTCGTGACGCCGCTGTTAGGCTCTCATCGCCAGCCAGTCATACCCTGCGACGTTTAACCTCAAAGGATGGCTCGCTACCGTACCTGCCGCGCAAGCGATCGTGCAATGTCGACAATGTCATTGCGTGATGTTGTAGGATCCTCGGCATTCCAGGCGATCCCCAAGCCAATGCGGAAGTCGATGCCCCTCACCTTTCGCAGCGCGACATTGCTGTTTGGAAGGTCCGCCGTCCATTCCGGCGCAAAGCCTATACCGAGTCCGGCCGAGACCAGCGAAACAAGGGAAAAAGTGTCGTCGCATGTGTAGGCGATGTTGCGGGTCAGATCGTGCTCGGCGAATTTCTCGGCAAAATATCTCTCCGTGTAGGAGAGGTTCTGTCGTGAAAATGAGATGATTTTTTGGTCTCGCAGATCGTCGATTCCGATGTCACCGCGCGCTGCGAGTGTATTGCCTTTTTCGATCGCTAGCAGATATCGCTCATGGGCAATGGAGAAAAAGCGGAGCGAACCGATATTCTCGACTGGTCGGATGAATCCAATATTGATCTGACCACTTTCCAAGTTGCGGATGATGTCGTCCGTTGAGCCGCTCGAAATGTGCAGCTGTATCTCCGGGTATTTCCTGGCAATGCGCGCCAGGAATGCCGGCAACACACCGACCGTCGCTGGGTAAATCGTTCCGATCCGAATCCGTGTGACAGTTTTGCCAGCAACCGATCTCGTGATCTCGGTGCTTAAATCGATGTCGCTCAAGATACGAACACATCGCTCGTAGAAAACGGCCCCTGCCCTCGTGAGCTCCACCCGCCGGGTTGTGCGTAAAAGCAACTGAACGCCGAGCTCGCGCTCGAGAGATTGGATTTGCGTGCTCAACGCTGGCTGGGCGATATGAACTCTGGACGCGGCACGAGCAAAATGAAGCTCTTCAGCAACCGCGACAAAGTAGTGAAGCTGGCGAAGTTCCATAAAGCTGTGGTCTGCCCTGGTGTAGAATGAAAACTCATAGGGCCCGCTGGTGGTCGACGTCGATCACAATGCCCTCTGGTACGAATGTAGAGAATACTCCGTGGTTGAATACTCTACAACCGCTTTCTCTGGCGTGTATGGAAATTCGCGAAACATTTGCAAAAAACCTAAGGCGTGTTCGCCAGTCAAAAGGGCTGTCGCAGGAAGAGCTCGCCCACCGGGCTGATCTTGACCGTACCTACATAAGTTCGCTTGAGCGCTCGATATATAGCCCGAGCATAGACGTAGTGGATCGGCTTTCGAAGGTTCTCGGTGTGGAGGCGGCCGACCTGCTTAAGAAGTCGGAGTAACTTTGCGCAGGCTGCATTGATAAACCGACATTATTAATGGCTGCCAATCCATATTAGACCCACTCGCATCTGCCCGTCACCATCCTCCCGGGAACAACAAATCGGGAGAACACGCGGTGAATGCAAAACCATACCTGTCCATAGGCCTTATGCTCGCTCTTGGTGGCGCTGTTCCGGCATCAGCCTTTGCTGAAACCCTGATCGTCAACAGCTACGGCGGTCCTTACGAAGCGATCATTGAAGAACGGATCATCAAGCCTTTCGAGGAAAAGTATGGTGTCGACGTCGTCTATGACGCCGTCGGTTCCGCCTCGCAGGACTATGCCAAGATCAAAGCCACGAAAGGCCAGCCGGGCTTCGATGTAGCGGTCATGACCGCGTCGCAGTCGTTGCAAGGCTGTAAGGACGGGCTACTGGAAAAGCTGGACGCCGGCGCCGTTCCAAACCTCCAGAAACTTGAGCCGACCCTCGCGGCTGTAGCCGGCCCGTGCGGCGCCGTTCACGAGGTGCAGTACATGGCGCTGCTTTATCGGACCGACAAACTGGCTGTTGCGCCGACCTCGTGGTCATCGCTCTTCGATCCGCAGCTTGATGGAAAGATCATCCTGCCGACGTTCCAGAATGTCATGGCGGTCTTCCTGCTCGAAATCATGTCGGTCGTCCGCGGCGGCGACATGATCGAAAACATCGAGCCTGGCTTCGCGGCGATGGCGGAACTTGCCCGGCAATCGATCGGCTTTGAACAATCCTCGGCGATCCTCGAAAGCTACATCAAGGACGGGACCGTATGGGCTATGCCATTCTGGAACGGCCGTGCCCAGTTGCTTGTCGATCAGGGGATACCTGTCGATTACATCAGGCCAAAGGAAGGGACGATCCCGCTGATCGCGACCCTCAACGTGCCGGTCGGCGCGCAGAACAAGCAGGCTGCCATGGCCTTCATCGATTTCTTTCTGGAAAAATCCAGCCAGGAAGCATGGGTGACCGGATACCAGGTCGGAAGTGCGCGCACCGATATCGATATCCCCGTCGATATCCGCAAACGTCAGATCACCACCAAGGCGGATCTTGAAGGTCTGAAACTGCCCGATCTCTCGCGCATTGCCGGAAAGCTCGGCGAATGGGGCGAGCGCTGGGAACGCGAAGTCGTTTCGCAAGCGAACTGAGAGGGTTTCCTATGTCAACCGTTGCACTTGTTGCGCCTGCAGCTTTGCCCCGCATTCCCGCTAAGACATCCGGATACCTGGTTTTGGCGCCTTCCTGTCTCCTCTTGATCATCTTCTTTGCCCTGCCAATGGGCACGATGATCGGGATGAGCTTTACCCATGCAGAGACGCTCGCACCAACGCTCTTCCACTACGAGCGGTTCTTCTCTGATGGCCTTTCGCTTGCCGGCCTCTATCGAACCGCGGTTATGTCGCTTCTCGTCGCGCTTAGCGTCACGGTTCTCGGCTATCCCATCGCCTATTATCTGGCAAGATCGCGATCGCGCTGGCGGGCGCTGGTCTTTGCACTGGCACTGGCGCCGGAGCTGGCCGGCGTCGTATTGCGCACCTACGGCTGGCTGATCATTCTTGAGGATCGGGGCTTTATAAACGACGCCTTGATCAATCTCGGTGTCATTGCCTCCCCCCTCCCCTTGTCGAAGAACCTGTTTGCGGTTGTAGTCGGCTTGACCCACGTCGTCCTGCCGTTCGGTATCCTGTCCCTGACCACCAGCATCCAGGGGATCGATCCCAATCTGGAGCGCGCCGCCCAGATGCTCGGCGCCTCGCGTTTATCGGTCGTGCGCCACATCATCCTGCCGCTCTCGATTCCCGGCATCGTCAGCTCGTTGCTGATCTCCTTCACAATGGCTGCCAGCGCCTATGCCACGCCAGCACTTCTTGGCGGCGCGGGCTTCAAGGTGCTCGCAACCATGATCTACGAGCAGGTTCTGTTCTACATCGACTGGCGCTTTGCCGCCGTCATGGCAATAGCACTCCTGTCGATGATGCTGGCTGTCTCCTTTCTCGGGATCCGGTACGAAACGCGCCGCAGCCTGCGTAGCGGCAACCGCGAAGGAGAAGCCGCATGAACCGTGTTTTGACCTTCATCTTCTGGCTGGCAGTCGTGCTGGTCTTGACCTTCATTACGCTGCCGCTTCTTGTCGTTGTTGCGGCCTCCTTCAGTCCGACCTCTGCCGTCACCTTCGTGCCCTGGGAATGGACTGTCGCCTGGTACGGCGATCTGTTGGCTGATCGGTGGCTGCAGCCCTTTCTGCTCAGCGTCAAGATTGCCACTCTGGTCGCCATCCTCAGCGGCGTGCTGGGCGTTCTTGCCGCTTACGCGATCGTTTATGAGCGGGTACCAGGCAGCGACGCGCTCATGGCAGGCCTCCTGTCTCCGCTTTCGGTGCCGCAAATTGTCAAGGGGGTGGCAATCGTGCTTTTCCTGTCGATTATAGGCCTGCAGGGTTTTCTCGGCACCCCAGCCCTCATTGCAGCCCACGTGGTTCTGGCACTGCCCTTCGTCACACGCATGGCGGCCACGTCGCTCGCCAACTTCGACGGAAACCTCGACCGGGCCGCCCAAAGTCTCGGCGCTTCGAAGCGCCAAAGGCTCCAGCATATCGTCCTGCCGATGATCAAGCCGGGGGTGCTGTCAGGCGTCACGCTCGCCTTCATCATCTCGTTCAACAACATCCCGCTATCCGTCTTTCTCGTTCGCCCCGGCGACACGACACTGCCGATCGCGGTCATCAACTACCTCGAATACAGCCTCGATCCGGTAATGGCGGCCGTCAATGTTGCATCGATGGCCTTCATTCTGACGGTGATTTTCCTGTTCGAGAAGATCGGCGGCTTCTCGGCCCAACTGCATGGTGGAAGCAAATGAGCAATATCGACATCGAACTCGTCTCAGTCAGCAAATCCTTTGCCGGCATACCGGTCGTCAAGGACTTGAACCTGCAAATCCCGCAGGGCGAATTTGTCAGCATTCTCGGACCGTCCGGGTGCGGCAAGACTACCACCCTCAACATGATTGCCGGTTTCAATACGCCAAGTGCGGGAGACATCCGGGTTCGTGGGAAGAGCCAGAACCGGGTTCCCCCAGAACGGCGCAATCTCGGCTTGGTGTTTCAAAACTATGCGCTGTTTCCGCACATGACCGTCGCCGAGAATGTCGGCTTCGGTCTGCGCATGCGGGGGACATCCAGAAGTGACATTGCGGTGGCCGTGGATGCCGCCTTGCACAGCGTGCGCCTTGACGGCCTAGCCGCGCGATATCCAAAAGCGCTTTCCGGCGGTCAGCAACAACGAGTGGCATTGGCGCGCGCCATCGCGCCACGGCCCTCCGTCCTTCTTCTCGATGAGCCCCTGTCCAATCTTGACCTGAAGCTGCGTGAGGCAATGCGGATCGAGCTCAAAGAAATCCAGGAACAGCTGGGCATGACATTCGTCTACGTCACCCACGACCAGGAAGAGGCAATGGCGATGTCCGACCGGATCGTCGTCATGTGGCAGGGTGCCATCGCCCAGCAGGGAGAGCCAGCTTCCATCTACCGCAATCCCGCCACCCGCTTTGTCGCTGATTTCATCGGACGATCTAACATTCTCTCGGTCAAGGCGAGTGACGGCGGCCCGGGATTTCTGAACCTATTGGTCGATGGCACGTCCATCGTCTTGCGATCGAGCCATACCAGCCGTTCCAATTCGGTTGCCTCCTGCTGCATCCGCCCCGAAAGCATTGCGCTCATCACCGTTCCAGCCATTGAGGCCGGTGTGCAAAATCGCCTGGACGGCGTCGTCAAACGGATCGTGAACCTTGGGGCCCAGCTTGAACTCCTAGTGGAGATTTCAGGTGGCCTGAACCTCACCGTCCTTGTCCGGTCAAGTCTGTCAGCCGAGGTGCCGGCTCTCGCAAGCGCCGTCACACTTGGCATCGATCCGCAGGACGTCCTGGTGCTTTCGGACTGACCGGGGATCCATTCGTCAACCGTATCAATGCTTGACGATCGGTATTGGAATGCCCGTCCACCTCGCCCCTAGAGTGGTGCTGGCCTTAGAGGAAGGCCGCAGAAGGAGACAAAAATGCTGACGAAAGAACGACTGCGAGCGGTGCAAAACGAAAGCAATGTTTGCGCCGATATTGAAGGTTTCGATTTCGAATCCTATGACACCCTCGACATCGAGGAACTGCGCCGCTTGTGGCTCCAATATGGTGTGCTTCGCTTCAAGCAGGCCGGCATAACCGACGCCCAGCAGGTGGCGTTTTCCCGCCATTTCGGGGATTTCGTCATTCATCCCAAGCAGAAGCAGGAAGGTGGCCACCCGGATCATCCGGAGATCCTGGTGATCAGCAATGCTATGAAGGACGGCAAGCCGAGTGGTGCGATGGGCAACAGCGAGGCAACCTGGCACACTGACACCTGGTTCTATGAACGGCCGCCGGCCGGCGCCATTCTTCGCGCCGTGACCGTGCCTCCCTCTGGTGGCGACACCTATTTCCTGTCGACCTACAGCGCCTTTGAAACACTGCCAACCGCGTTAAAGAAAGAGACAGAGGGCCGGCAGATTTTCTTCCAGAACGTCTACGACAAGACGGGCGCCCTGCGGCTTGGCAAAAGCGAACCCAGGACCTGGGATTTCCGCGAGTGGAGCGGCATGGTCCATCCATTGGTCCGTACCCATGGCGAAACAGGCCGCAAAGCGCTCTATCTCGGGGGGACCACGGACGGCGCCTGGATCGTCGGCATGCCGCTCGATGAGAGCGCGAGCCTTCTGGTCGAGCTGTGGGATCATACGACCAAGAGTCAGGAAGTGTTCGTCCAGCAATGGGATCAGGGCGACATCATGATGTGGGACAATCGATGCACCATGCACAGGCGCGATGGTTTCGACCCGTCAACGATCCGCATCATGCATCGCACGACGACAGCCGGCGAACGGCCGATCTGAACTGATCCTCCCTCCCTTGAGAGCAATTCCATGACAGCAGATTACCGAATAGAGGCCAGGCCTTCCGCCTGGCCAGCAGATCTGCGCGATCTCCTGGCCGAGGTGGAGACCGCAACGATCGGTCATTTCGAGCATCTGGGCTTTGTTGGCTGCCAGGTGCGCCCGGTCTTTCCCTCAAGGGCGATTGGCAACGCAATCACCGTCGCGGCGCCGGGCCGCGACGGTGTCGTGATCTACAAGGCAATCGACCTTCTTGCCCCCGGCGATATCCTCGTGATTTCGCGTGTCGATCATGACGACATCGCGTGTGTGGGCGGGGGCGTCGCCGCGGCCGCCAGGGCGCAGACCTTACAGAGCCGCGCAAGATTGAGGGGGTCTACTTCAAACCCTATGCCTGCTGCCGCTACATACACCCTGCGATCGATGCGTTCTGCGATTTGAATTCGCAGCATGGCTTTGCAGCCGAAGAGATTGCGAGCATTGAGGTTCAGACATTTGCCTGGGCGCTCAAGCTCGGAAATCGCATCGACCCGGAAAATCTGACCGATATTCAATACAGCCTGCCATACTGCGTGGCGATCACAGCTGCCGATGGCTGCCATGCACTTGCGCCAATTGGCGCGCCTCTGCTGAACCGACCGGATCTATCGCTTTTTGCGCGCAGGGTGCGGATCACCGTGGATGATGCGATTGATCGTCGTTTCCCTACTGAAACGCTCGCTCGCGTGGTTGTCGTCGAAAGACAAGGATACCGCTTTGTTTCCAACGTCACAACGCCGAGGGGAGATGTGGGACGCCCGATGGATTGGGGCGATGTTCGGGAAAAGTTCTTGAGGATCACTGCACCGAAGATGGGACATGAGAAGCAGCGCGCCTTGCTAAATGGATTTGAGCGATTCAAGCAAGGCGATCCCGGACCACTTTTTGCGATGCTGAAGCCGCCCTTGGATAAGTGAGCACTCCAGCTCTCTTGTCGCTATGGGCAATGTGGTCACAAAATTCGCCCGTTGCGAACCACCATCCGGCCGGCGATAAAGACGTCGCGTACCCGTCCGAGGTTCGCACTGTCTGCAACGACAATGTCGGCGCGCTTGCCCTTTTCAATCAACCCCCGATCTCCGGCGAGTTGCGGGAAGGTGCGCGAAACATTCCCGGTTGCCAGTGCAATCGCCGCCGGGGCAGACATCTGCTTCTTGCGAATGATCCGGTGTATCGCCTCCAGTATCCCATCCCAGTGGCCTCCCGCAAAGTCGGTCGATATTGTGTCTACGAGACCGGACCCGATCAGCGCATCAAAATTGACGGCATCGTTTCGCCAGCGGGTCGAAATGCAATCGAGCGTAGACACGTCGATGACGGCGCCGCGATCCCGTAATTTTCTTGCGACCTCGACAGCCTCATCGGGCAGGAACATCGGATGATTGGAATGCCCCGCCACAATCTGTGCCGCGGGGTATTGTTCGACCAGCGCGATCAGGAGGCTGGCCGTTGGAGCGGCATTGTGAAAAATAGCGGGATAGCCCACGCACGAGGATTGTCGGGCTATTTCTTCAAATCCCGTCAAGGCGAGCGAGACGGACGGCATGACGCTGTTGATGACAATGGAGCGGATCTTCTCCGCCCGCGTCATTCCAAGGCCCGATGCATCCAGGATCGTCTGAAGCTCTTCGTCAGGCACCCCGGCTTGCGGATCGAGATGCCGGCCAACGATCGCGTTTTTTAAGCGCCGTGCAATGGACGGATCAATCTTCAGACCGGTTGCAAGCCTGATAGCCTCTGGAATGAACCTGTATTCCTGGGCACCACCGCCGAGGGTCTGGCCTCCTCCAACTTCTCCAAGCGCCTTGGCACCTTGCGCGAGCAACCGGTCAATTTCGCCGTCAACGTGCCTTGCCGACAGCCCGGCGCCGTCGATCGAGAGGGCAGCCTGAATGTTGCTTTTGGTGTGGGCCGTCGAGACATGGATGTCCATCGGATGGGAGGTCGCAGAGCCGTCATCGATTTCATCGGGAAATGCCAGGCCACATACATTGAGGAGCGTGGTCGTCCCTTCAAGAAGATGCCTGTTGCGATGGTGCTCGACCTCGCTGACCTTTAAACTTACAGAGCCACTCGGCATGGACGGTCCATGAATACAGCCGTGGGCATGCGCATTGATGATCCCGGGGATGATCGTGCATTCCGAGCAATCGACCACATCGACAGAGTCCCCCAGATTTTTGTGAAGGCAACCCGATATGTCGATATCGGCTATCTCGCCGCAGCGCACGAGCACATCAGCCCTCGGGAGGTGGGTTGTTCCGTCGCCGGTAATTACGCTCGCGTTCCGAAGGACGATGTTCATCATAATCACTCCATGGCTCTTATCGGGGCCCGGGGTTAGTCGAAATTCCGCTGGAAGAGTTCTCGTCCAAGGCATAGCCAACCGAACGGACTGTCCGGATCAAATCAGAACCGCCTGCAAGCAACAGCGCCTTGCGAAGCCGCCCGATGTGGACGTTCACCGTGCGCGTCTCCACATGGACATTCGGTGGCCAAGCATTTGCGATCAACTCCCGGCGATCGCAGACATGCTCAGGGTGTCGCAACAGATGCTGCAAGAGCCTGAATTCGGTTTGGCCAAGGTGGATGTCAACGCCGTTGCGTTTCACCCGGTGCCCCTCGAGGTCCATCTCGATGCCGGCATAGGCGAGTGGGACGTTGCGGTTTGTTTTACTGGAAATGCCTTCTCCATCCCCAGCGCACGTTCGAAGGTGCTCAAGCAGCTTTATCGGAGCTATCGGTCGCACAAAACACGCGTCGACGCCGGCTTCCAAAAGCTCTGCGAATTGGCTTTCAGCTCCCGGCTCAATCAGCGCGATCAAGGCTAGATCGCCTGTCCGTGGATCGCCCTTCAACGCGCGGCAGGTCTTCGCAGCTGAAAACGACCCAACCCGACTGTCCAGGATGACGGCGTAAGGCATACACTCCGCGGCCAGGTGAAGGACCTCCTCGACGGTTCCACCAAATACGGCGTCGAAGCCCTCGGCCTCCAGAATGTGATCCAGGAGACCATAATAATCTGCTTCCGTGGAGCCTATGACGATGAGAGGTCGCACAACGCGGTCCTGTTTTTCTGGACAGTGGAAACGAGCAGGGCAGTGCCAAGTTTTGAAGAGAGCCCGGGCGGCCGATCTACCGACCGTTGGAACGGTACAGGACCTGCTCGTCTGGCATCAAGCGATTGTATTGCCTGGTATTCCGCAATTATGAGGTGACGTGACATGCGCGACTGACAACAGCGTGCGCCAGGTCAAGGCCCCTCAGTAGCTAGATGAGGTTCAGCCGGACTGCCGTCGCAGCCGCCTGTATTAGTGTGACGGCACCAAGTTTTTCACGGGCGTTGTCCAGATACGCGCGGACTGTCGTGTACCTGATCTCAAGAAGCCTGGCTGTTTCGTCCATCGATTTGCCTTCGGCGGCCCATCGGAGACAGGTCGCTTCTTGCGTCGTCAGCCTGATGCCGCCAAGCGCTCTGTATCGCGGATGTCGCAAGCTGACATATGCGTGGGTCAGGGAAGCGACGGCTATGGAGGGACCATAATCCAGCGCCTGGTTTTCTGTGACTATCGTATGGCTCGAAGCGAAGGTCAGGAGCGTCATATGGCCAAAGCCTGCAGGGACAGGGATGGTCACCCCCGAGCGAATACCCAAAGCATTTGCTTCCCTGGAAAATTCGCGTTTTTTCTCATGCTTGAATTCACGCTCGGCCATCGACCATGTGAAAGGAGCCTTCTTTCGTTTGGCGACTTCAACAACCGGATCCACCTTCTGGTATGATTGCTTGAAATATCGGACTTGCCATTCCCGCGGATAGTTCGAAATGGCGAAGGCGGCCTTTGAGCGAACGTCCAAATAGGCATACATTTCAAATCCGAGATTATGTGCCAGGTTTTGAAGCGACCGCTTGAATTGGCGCTCCCGTGTCGCGAACCGAATTGCATCAATGTAGCGATGAAATTGATTCCATGGATCAATGGGCATTCGTGTCTCCTGCACTGGTTTGCCGTGGAAGCGTGGCCGATCAGATATCTGGCCACCGCCGAGCTCCTGGAAATATGTCCGCAGGATTTCGGCGTTCAGCCAAGCAAGATCGATAGCGTGTGGTGAAGCGCAACGGCCGCAAGTATATAGTCTTCGGGAGCGCCTACCCGTCTCAATCCCTCGCCGCAGAATTTATTGATTGGTGAAAGCGGTTATGACCGACGCAGTGCTTCATGTCGTTGCGACGAAACCAGATGGCGCGACCGCATCGAAGCGGCGGATTGCCAGCCGTAAAGACGATCTGCTCGTCGGCGCGCATGCGCAGGACTTCGTGCGGCTGGATCAACGGCCTGCTCGCCAACAGTTTTGAGCGGGTTCGAGAGGATCCCTTCGACTGGAAGCTGCGGCTGACCTGGTCGATCTCCACAGTCGTCATTCCGCAGCGCCGGGAAATATATTCCGCCGTCTCCGGATCGTTGATTGCCGAGAAGCTGATCCAGCTAACGCTTTCGAACCATTTGCTCGACGCATCGCGACCGCCATAGGTTTCGCGCATCTGTCCGATCGACTGAAAAATCAGCGTCAGCGTGATGCCATACTTGCGCCCGGCATCCCGGGCGGTCTCGAGTATCCGCATATAGCCGAGCCGCGCGACCTCATCGAGGAGGAACAACGCCCGCCCGTTCATGTTTCCATCGCGGTTGTAGATCGCGTTCAGAAATGAGCCGATGATGACCCGCGCCAAACCCGAATGGGTCTCCAGCGTCTTGAGGTCGATGTTGATGAAGACGTCGACCGTTCCGCTAACGATATCCTCGGTCGAGAAACTCGATCCCGACACCAGTGCTGCGTAGTTTGGATAGGAGAGCCAGTGGGTTTCCTTCACTGCGTTTGCATAAACGCCGCTGAATGTTTCCGGCGTCAAGTTGACGAAGGCTGCAACGTTTTCCTTCACGAAGTCCGACTTCGAATTAGCGTGGATTTTCTGCAACCGCTCACGCAGTTTAGGCTCTGGCTCTGCGAGGTTCTGCCGAACCTGACGAAGCGTCTGGTCTTTCACTTCCGTATGACCGGACAGGCAGACATCGGCAATCATCGCGGTCAGCAACTGCAGTCCCGATGCCCGGAAGAAGTCGTCGCGCACGCCGGTTGGCCGGCCGCTGTCGCTCATGATCCAGGATGCAACGGCCGCGATATCTTCCTCCTTCGTGCCGCCGTGCCGGCCAATCCAGTCGAGCACGTTCAAACCCGTGCCGGGGATTTTTGGATCGAGAATGTGGACATCACGTCCCGACTTGCCTCGGTGGCCGGAGACCATCGGCGCGACCTCGTTCGACGGATCGAGGACGACGAGCGATCCACCCCATTTGAGTGCGGTCGGGATCGTCACGGACGTTGTCTTGAAACCGCCGGAACCGGCGAAGACGATCCCGTGCGACGAGCCGAACGATCCGTCGAAGCACAGCAGCGGTGACTTGCCGCCCGCGCCCCAGGTCTCGGGCCGATCGGCGCGAAACGACACGGCCGCAGTGCTGTCCCGATCGACGCGGTAGCGCTCGCCGATTACGATGCCGCCCGTCTCGGAAAACAGCTTTTCCGCCTCGGTCAGTTTCATCCAGTCGGCCTCGCCGTGCATGGCGCGTTTGCCCCTGATGCGCTTCGGTTCGGATCGTGCGAAAGCGGCGTTGCCGATGACACCGACGCGCATGGCGAAGCAGCCGACGATCAGGGCGGCGGCAGCACCGATCATCGTGGCCGGATCCAGATAGGCAGTCACGGATTTGCCCGATGGTACGTTTCCGGCGAAAACCGCAAGGCGGGTTCCCTCACGCAGCGCGGCGACCAGGATCACCGTCACGCTGCCGGCAACGACGCCCCACCCGGCGAAACGGATGTTCACCGATCCGGCCGAGGAAAACAGGAACACCACGCCGATGGCCGCAGCGGCAATGTACGGGGCCGCGATCCCGGCTCGCCCCAGGGTCAGCTTTGCTGCCTCTGTCTTGCCGAAGCCGGCAAGCCAGGTTTCCATTCCGGTCAAGATCAGGGTGATGACGAGCATCAACACGGCTGGCACGATCAAAAGCAAGATCCTATTGCCCGCTCCATCGCCAAAGGCCTCCGCGCCGATATCGCCAAAGGCCTCCGCGCCGATAGAGGTCAACCGTTCCCGCTCACCGTCATCGGACTTCAGACGGCGGCCGAGATCGACGAGCGCGCCCAGCAAGAGCGCGCGCTTCTCGTAGCGAAGTCCAGCTTTGACGATCAGACCTCCGAGCTCGATTTTGTCGCGCGTGTCCTTCTTGCGGGCTTGCGATGTGACGTTCCGACCCATGCGCTCAAGCCTCGCTACCGCTGCCCTGAGCCGCACTAGCCGAGACCGACGCGGTTTCGGACTTCCCAGTGCTGCTTGCGCCTTCCCTCCCCTTCCTGTCCGATCCTTGTCCTCCCCGAAACCGTTTGGCCACGTCCTCGAATGCTGCCTGCAATTCGGTCTCGTCTATTTCGAAATCCCCGAGGCCTGCTTTGAGCGCGATGCGTCCGATCCGCTCGGCTTCACGCGTTTCAGCATGCTTCAACTGGTCCTGCAGCTTGGCGATTTCTTCGCGGATCTTTGAAGATGGTCTCTTCATTTTCGATTGTCTCCTTGCCGAGAAAGCTTCTCTTTCGAGGCAAGAATTCCAGAGCGGAGTGCGGAACGCACTACTGTGAATCCTACAATCGCCAAGGGCGATGCTTTGGTGAATGATCCCAGCCGTTCGCAAGGACGGCTTCCAAGGGCGCAATTATACGTCGCTACCACGACGCCCTGCTTTCAGTGCCCCGGCGGGGCCGCCTCTTGCGAACAAGCTGTTGATTTCATTTGCAACCGGGAAAGAATTCTGCCGTGGCCGTCCCGCATTTCTCAGTCAGCATCGTTGCCCGCGGCTCCGGCCGCAGCGCGGTGCTGTCGGCGGCTTACCGGCACTGCGCCAAGATGGAATTCGAGCGCGAAGCCCGCTCGATCGACTACAGCAGGAAGCAGGGCCTTCTCCACGAAGAGTTTGTCATCCCGGCTGATGCGCCGGACTGGCTGCGCTCGATGATCACTGAGCGCTCGGTCGCCGGTGCCTCGGAGGCCTTCTGGAACATGGTCGAGGATTTCGAGAAACGCTCGGATGCGCAGCTCGCCAAGGACGTCACCATTGCCCTGCCGCTCGAACTCTCGGCTGCCCACAACATAGGCCTGATGCGGGACTTCATCGCTGAGCACATCAGCTCGAAGGGGATGGTGGCCGACTGGGTTTATCATGACGTTCCTGGCAACCCGCATGTCCATCTGTTGACGACGCTGCGACCGCTGACCGAGGATGGTTTTGGCGCCAAGAAGGTGGCCGTGCTTGGCCCGGACGGCAAGCCACTGCGCAATGATGCCGGCAAGATCGTCTATGAGCTTTGGGCAGGGAGTGCCGACGATTTCAACGCCTTCCGCGACGGCTGGTTTGCCTGCCAGAACAAGCATCTTGCGCTTGCCGGGCTCGATATCCGCATCGATGGTCGGTCTTTCGAAAAGCAAGGTATCGAGCTCGCGCCGACCATCCATATCGGCGTCGGCGCGACGGCCATAGACCGAAAGAGCGAGCAGACCGATGGGTCGTCGTCGACGCCCTCGCCAAGGCTAGAGCGGATCGAACTGCAGGAAGAGCGGCGGGCGGAGAATGCGCGGCGGATCCAGCGCAGGCCGTCGATTGTCCTCGACCTCATCACGCGGGAGAAGAGCGTCTTCGACACCAGAGACGTCGCCAAGGTGCTACTTCGCTATGTCGACGATGCGGGTCTGTTCCAGAGTCTCATGGCCCGCATCATGCAGGACCCGGATGTCTTGCGGCTCGACAAGGAGCGGCTTGAATTCGCAACCGGGACCCGGGTGCCTGCGCGGTATACGACGCGCGAGATGATCCGGCTGGAGGCCGAGATGGCAAATCGCGCGATCTGGCTCGACAGTCGCTCCTCGCACGGTATTCGCGACACTGTGCTTGATGCGACTTTCGCACGCCACTCTCGTCTTTCGGATGAACAGAGGGTGGCGATCCGCCATATCGCGGGAGACGCGCGGATCGCTGCCGTGATCGGCCGTGCGGGTGCTGGTAAGACGACGATGATGGCGGCAGCGCGCGATGCATGGGAAGCCGCCGGCTACCGGGTCGTTGGTGGCGCTTTGGCAGGGAAAGCCGCCGAAGGTCTGGAAAAGGAAGCGGGGATCGCTTCTCGCACATTGTCGTCGTGGGAGCTTCGTTGGGAACAGGGCCGGAACCAGCTGGACGACAAGACGATCTTCGTGCTGGACGAGGCTGGCATGGTGTCGTCGAAGCAGATGGCGCTTCTCGTCGAAGCGGCGACGGTAAGCGGCGCCAAGCTCGTTCTTGTGGGCGATCCCGAACAGCTCCAACCGATCGAGGCGGGGGCCGCCTTCCGCGCCATCGCCGATCGCATCGGCTACGCGGAGCTCGAAACCATCTATCGCCAGAACGAGCAGTGGATGCGGGATGCCTCGCTCGATCTCGCCCGCGCCAATATTTCCAAAGCAGTCGCCTCTTACGCCGCCAACGGGCGGATGATGGGTTCTACCCTCAAAGCCGAAGCGGTCGATCACCTGATCGCCGACTGGAACCGGGACTACGATCCAACGAAGACATCGTTGATCCTGGCGCACCTTCGCCGTGACGTCCGGATGTTGAACACGCTCGCCCGTGCCAAACTGGTCGAGCGCGGAATAGTCGAAAGCGGCCACGCCTTCAGGACAGAGGACGGCAATCGTCAATTCGCAGCCGGCGACCAGATTGTATTCCTGAAGAACGAAGGCTCGCTCGGCGTCAAGAACGGCATGCTGGCCAAAGTCGTAGAAACCGCGCCCGGGCGTATCGTCGCGGAGATCGGCGAGGGTGACAATCCGCGCAAGATCACGGTCGAACAACGTTTTTACAACAACGTCGGTCACGGCTACGCCACCACCATTCACAAGAGCCAGGGTGCGACCGTCGACCGGGTAAAGGTGCTGGCGTCACTGTCGCTCGATCGGCACCTGACCTACGTGGCGATGACCCGTCACCGCGAAGATCTCGCCGTCTATTACGGGGCCAGATCCTTCGCCAAGGCCGGTGGGCTGACCGAACTTCTGTCGCGCAGGAATTCCAAGGAAACGACGCTCGACTATGAGAAGGGAGCCTTCTATCGCGCCGCTCTCCGGTTTGCCGATGCGCGTGGTCTCCATCTCGTCAACGTCGCCCGCACGATCGTCCGGGACCGTCTCGAATGGACTGTCCGCCAGAAGCAAAAACTCGTCGATCTCGCAAGCCGTCTCACCGCGATCGGCGCGCAGCTCGGCTTCAAGTACACGACCAAACCCGCGATCCCCAACCCCATGATGGAAACGAAGCCGATGGTATCGGGCATCACCACATT
This sequence comes from Pararhizobium sp. DWP3-4, assembly GCF_049898205.1. Lineage (NCBI taxonomy): Bacteria > Pseudomonadati > Pseudomonadota > Alphaproteobacteria > Hyphomicrobiales > Rhizobiaceae > Pararhizobium > Pararhizobium sp. DWP3-4. The sequence continues at coordinate 16,665 of NZ_JAFCXF010000012.1, forward strand.
CCAGAATTCGCTCGAGCAGAGCGTCGAGGACAGGCTTTCCGCCGATCTTGGGCTGAAGAAGCAGTGGCAGGACGTCACGACACGGTTCCATCTCGTCTATTCGGATCCGGAGAGCGCCTTCAAGGCGGTCAATGTCGATGCCATACTGAAAGATAAAACCGCCGCGACATCGACGCTGGCTAAGATCGCCAGTGAACCGGAAAGCTTTGGCCGGCTGAGGGGCAAAACCGGTTTCCTCGCCGGGCGCGCGGAGAAACAGGAGCGCGATACGGCACTGGTCAATGCACCAGCTCTTGCCCGAAACATCGAGCGTTATCTGCAAACGCGGACGGAAGCGGAACGCAAGCACGAGACAGAGGAACGGGCGGTCCGTCTCAAGGTGGCAGTCGACATTCCAGCGCTTTCGCCATCCGCCAAACACACCCTTGAGCGGGTCCGCGATGCGATCGATCGCAACGATCTTTCCGCCGGTCTCGAATTCGCGCTTGCCGACAAAATGGTGAAGGCGGAGCTGGAAGGGTTTGCCAAGGCTGTGAGCGACCGGTTTGGCGAAAGAACCTTCCTCGGCGTTGCCGCCAGGGAACCGAATGGAGAAGCGTTCAAATCCATTACGTCGGGCATGTCGGCGGGCCAGAAATCTGAGGTGCAGTCGGCATGGAATGCGATGCGAACCATTCAGCAGCTCGCAGCGCACGAGCGTGCGACGGAGAGCATCAACCAGGGGCAAGTCCTCCGCCAGAGCCAGACCAAGGGACTGTCCCTGAAATGAGCGACCTTGTGCACATCCAAACGGGTACTCGGGCTCAACGCAAGACAGCGGCGACCATTGTCGTGACAGCAGGGATTGGTGCACTCATGGCTTTTACCTTGGGATGGTTTGGCGGGTTTCGGGTCAATCTGACACCGAGCGAACCGCTCGGCCTCTGGCGTATCGTTTCGCTCGATCGGCCAGCGGTTATTGGCGATGTCGTGTTCATTTGCCCGCCGGGGACTGCGGCAATGCGCGAGGCCAGGGATCGGGGATATCTGCGCGGCGGTCTTTGCCCGGCTGGCTATGCGCCTCTCATAAAAACGATCGTTGGCGTGGAAGGTCAGGAGGTTGAGGTTGGCGTCGATGTCCGGATCGCCGGTTATCCCTTGCCGCGTTCCCACGTCGCGGGCGTTGATGGCGATGGGCGTTCATTGGCCCGCTTCAGCGGCGGCGTCATCCCTCATGAATATGTCTTTGTCCACTCCGAATTCATCGGCTCGTTCGATTCCCGATATTTCGGTCCCATCCCCGCAACCGGCATTCTCGGACTGGCCCGGGAGGTATGGACTTATGCGCCGTAAACTCGCTCGGCCGGCGGTGCTCATCGGTCTGTCAATCGGGACCGGATGGATCGCCTGGAGCGGCGTCACGTTGTTCCTGCCGGTCTCGCTCTTATGCCCGGTTCTGTGGTCAGTTGCCCCAAGTAGAAAGATCGCGGCAATGATCTCGGCCGGGTACTTCCTTGCGGCATCGAGAGGTCTGCAGCAGGGTGTCGCAACCTTCTACCAATCCGATCTCTGGCCCGGCCTTCTGCTCTGGCTTTGCGCGTCATCAGGCTTCGTCGTAGTTCACACTTTACTTTGGACAGCGAATGCGTGGGCACGACCGTTTTGCTATCTCGCAGCTATCGTGCTCATGGCGGTGCCACCGTTCGGGATTACAGGCTGGGCGCATCCGATCACGGGTGCCGGCGTCCTCTTTCCCGCATGGGGATGGTGGGGGATCGGCGCCATGACAGCGGGCCTGATGGGTCTTGTGACCCGTGCCTGGCCGGTGGTCGTCATCGCGGTTTGGGGCGTCTGGCTGTGGTCCGTCGCAACCTGGACCGATCCAGCGTTGCCGGATGGATGGGTTGGGCTCGATCTTCACCTCGGTGCTTCGCTCGGGCGCGAAACCGGGCTCCAACGCCATCGTGACCTGATCCAGATCGTGCACGAGGCCGGCCATGGTAAAACGGCGTTTGTAGCCTTGCCGGAGAGTGCCCTTGGTAGCTGGACGCCGACGGTCGAGCGGCTTTGGATCGACCGCCTTTCAGGCACGCCCATCACCGTAATCGCCGGCGCGACTATGGTAACAGCCAAGGGCTATGACAACGTCTTGATAGCAATTTCCGCAAAAGGCGGCACTGTCCTCTATCGGCAGCGCATGCCGGTGCCCGGATCGATGTGGCAGCCTTGGCAGTCATGGCTTGGTCAGACCGGGAGTGCCCGAGCCGATGTCTTCGCCAATCCCATTGTCGAACTGGGTGGAAAACGGGTTGCTCCAATTATTTGCTACGAGCAACTGATCGTCTGGCCGGTGCTTCACTCGATGCTGCACGATCCCGACGTCATGCTTGCTGTCGGCAACGGCTGGTGGACTGACGGAACGTCCATCGTCGACATCCAGCGGGCCAGCCTCAAAGCCTGGGCGCGCCTCTTCGCCAAACCCCTCGTCATTTCCTTCAACACCTAAATTTCCGGAGCCATCATGCTGGACGCTGCCTTGATCCAACAATGCGCCGACCCTTCGTTGAAGCCAGCGATCGTCGAGCAATTCGTCGATGCGGCCGGCGCACCCGATCCGCTGACCGTCACCGTCAAATACGGCGGTCGCGTGTTCCTGGTGCCAGTGCCAAAAACCGCAGACGAGGCGTTGGTCATCATCCGCGAAAATGTTGGCCGAGCCATCGTGCGCGTCGGCCTGACGCAGTTTCCGGCCGGCGTCGGTGTCAAGGATGCATCCAAGCTGACGGTCGATCTCGTCGATGCCTGCGAGAACCTCCGTGTGGGAACGAGGATGTTTGCAAAAATCCTCCGCGTCGTCGCCAAGTGGTACGGAAATCCGGAGAACGACGAGGTCTTTCCGCAGATTTTCGAGGATGCCATTTATGCCTGGAAAACCGGAGAATTTGAGGGCGTGGGGGTGTTTCAGGCGGCAGATCCAAGTGGGCCGATAAACAACCAAAAAGAACAAGCCGATGTCAGTGAGAAGGTGGTTTCGGAACCGGAGACGCCACCCAATGCTGAGTCGGATCCGCAGGATCAAAAGGACGTCGATGCTGCCGGCATGCGGATCGACCTGTCCAGGATCGTCGGAAACTGACCCGTCAGATTCCGGAGGCGATTGTTGGTCGAGTTTTCGACGCCTGCCGACCGTGGGCCTATAGGAAGCAACTTACGCGGGGGTGACAGTGCATCAGAAACCCCTTTGGCGCTTCTGAAGGTTGTGATAGGTTTTTTGCATGGAAAAGAGAACTGCTTCCGTTGCGACGAAAGGCGAGCCTGGACGGCTCACTCGTGAACGCGCCGAGAAAATCAGTGCGGTCGAAGGGCTTGTACTATCCCCGCGCATGAAGCGTCTTTTCGAAATCTCCGCTGACAAGACGGCAGACGAGCGGCGGGCGTTGTTCCGCGAGCAATTCGCCAACAAATCCGCCTAATCCTTGGTCTATACCGCCGAAGCAGATCCCCTCTGCTTCCGGGAACAACCGTGCTGAGAACCGCGGATTCAGCAGGCGTGTAGGCACGCGGTGCGGTGACCATAATCATTCTCCTTAAGGAGAATATGTAACGCACATGATGGTTGTCTTAAAGTCTCAGCACTCTTTCGCCGTGGCATGGATGCGACTCTGAAAAACGGGTTGCTGACCAGTGGCGCTATTTTGCTTTAATCAAAAGCTCTGCCGGCTCGACACCAAGAGCTGTCGAAATCTGGCCGACAACGGTGACGCTGGCGGACTTATCGGCGCGCTCGATCGCCCCGATATAGCGGGCGCTCAGGCCCGCGCGATGTGCCAACTCTTCCTGCGTCAAGTTCTTCTCATGACGGATCCGACGCAGGTTGATCGCCATGATCTCCTTGAGATCCATGACGTTAGCGGAACCTGAATAGGAACCATAGTTCTAGGAACGATAGTTCCGATTCGTTCGGTTGTGTGATACTGGCACGGAGGATGGCCTTTTAGGGCTTCGGGACCCAGTTGGGACGTCCACACGTTGACGAGGTCATACTGTGGTGGCCTAAGCCAGATAATATAGACGGCAGGTCATGGTCTGGCTGTCAAAGGAGTGGGTTGAATGGAAAACGAATGGGACATGTAGGCTCGTTCGATGGCGAAGGAAACGAGGGGCCATTGCGCTATAGTTCCATGCAAAAGTCAGAGCTTGAGGTATTGGCAGTTGCTGCGATTCACGAGCACCGCCGCCTTCTCGCGGCAGACGAGGCCGTCTACGAAGACTGGACGCGGGCGAACGATGATCCCATGGTGACGGGTTCCGTACTGTGCTCCCTTCAAGATGAGTACCTCGCACGGCAGAAAAAGTCCGAGGCGCAGCAGCAAGAGCTCTCCGAGATCATCGATGCCCTGGGCTACGTTCCCGAGGTGCCAATCGAGGATGATGTTGCTGAGTCAGATTAATCCGCGCTCTTTTGCCATCACCGCCAGCTGCGGTATGGTTTTGGCGTTAAACTTCTCGCGCGCGCCGTCGAGATAGTGCTGTACCGTTCTTGCGTTAATGCCGGTGAGCACGGCGGTTTCATGCGTGCTCTTTCCCTTTGCAGCCCACATCACGCAGAGGGTTTCCCGTGGTGACAACATGCGCTTTGGCGTGATGACCGTCGATGCCGCGATGAGCTTCAGGCGGTAGTGGACAGCCATGACGATCTGGAGCGCAGTTTTGGAGTCGAGCGCCGCCGGGATCCCCACTTTGCCGTCAGGAGATGCAAAAGTCAGCATCATGGTAGAGCCGAAACTGCCTTCGACCGGAATGGTGACGCCGGAGCAAATGCCGTGATTGACAGCCTCGTCGCGGAAACGACGAAGTTCTGAAGATCCACGCGCCGGCCAGTCGCCTGCGGTCCATGCGAAGATATCATATCTGCGCTTTGCTTCCGTCACGACTGGGTCGATACGGGAGTAACGGCTGCGTGAGATAGACGCCCTCCCATGGCTCCGGATAGGTGTTGAACGTCCTTACCTCCAGACCGTCGGTCTGGAGGTAAGCGAAGCGATCGTAACCGCAGCGATAGGCAAAGGTTTTCAGGGCGCTCTTGATCATGTCCTCGCCTTGTGCAGCGTCCAACATATCAATGAGTGAGCGAACGGTTCCGTCCACGGACTGTTCTCCTATTTTCTGGCCCGGCTGCATGGCTTTGCCAGCAAGGCAATGGCACCATGGCCGTGTCGAGGCCAGCAGACGGGCGGACATCGGATGACAAACGCGAATTTCGCGGCCTGTCTGTTCTCGGCCCGGCAACCGTGGGTACTCGCACCCTGAGGAGCAGTCCCGCGAACCGTGTACTTCAGCGCTACGGCGACTCTCAAGTCTCGTCAATCTAAAAGTGGAATTTACGACGAAAGTATATCCACAACAAACCCCTTCTTCAGATTATGACGCAACCACGCGCACGGGGATCATGCTCCATGGCCATGTCGGGCTAATTTCTGCGGTAGGCCGATGGAAAGACGATGTCTTGATCCACAAGAACATTGAACTTGTAACCCGGGCGGATGTTGATCGTTGGCTGCACGTTCAGGCTCTTGGAAATTGTCTGCTCTGCTACCCGACCGAAACTTTCGGCAAAGTTTCGGCGCGCAGCGTCCGACGCGGTGTCCTGGGTAGCAAGCGTCGAGCTTTCTGGCATCGACATGTCGATCCCGGTTCCTATCAGCGCCACAAGTGCGGCTGAGCCGAACGTTCGCCAAAGGTGCCGATCGACTGTGTCCTTGAAGCCTCCATAGCCTTCGGCGTCCGTGCCAGCCATACCGCCGATCTGAAGCGTTGAACCATTTGGAAAAATCAAATCGGTCCAGACGACAAGGACGCGTTCCTGGCCGAAAGACACCTTTGAATCGTAGCGGCCGAACAGTTTTGCGCCCTGCGGGATGAGCAGGCGGTAACTGGTCGCACTGTCGTAGACGTTTTGGCTGATCTGCGCCGTGATCCTGCCGGGGAGGTCGGAGTTTAGACCGGTTATCAGTATCGCGGGAATGACGGAGCCGCGTTTCAGCTCAAACGGTGACATCTGCGGCACCACCTTGTTGGGCAAATATCCAAGGTCCTTGATATCCTGATTGAAGAAGTCCTCCTTGGTGGACTGCCCGTTCTGATCGGCGTTCTGACCCATCACACCAGATTTCATGGCCGCCGCATAAAGGTCGGAAGCGCTGTTCGTCGCGACGGGTGCAGGCTGCTGGCCGTTGGCCGCACTTTCATTCGCGGATTTTCCAAGATCGGAGACATCGACCTTCAAAGGTGAGTCCAATGCCGTTGCGCGTGCCTGTAGACGCGCCATCCGTTGACGTTGCGCTTCCCGCAAATACTGTTCGTCCTGCTCACGCTTAAGCCGCGCTTTCCACTCTTCCTCCGACTCGAGCGCTTGGCGGCGATCATTCCTGATCTCCGTTCGAGGATCGACTGCCGGTTCGCTCGTCCGCTCCTTCTCGACAACGACCGGCGTCGGCTGAAATATCTCCTGGCGTTCCGGTTCCCCGATGATCCCGTCGGAAACGCCCCGCTTCAACTGGTCTCCGAACGTCGTCGCCGGGGAATTCGTGGCGCTCTCCAGTTCACTGCTCCGATTGAAGGATAGGCCGCGCCATGAGAGACCGACCACGACGACGCCCAGGAAAAGAAGGATCACGACGATGGTGATGATGATCGGGAGGCGGTTGAGCCGCCGCATGCCCTGCTGATCGTCGGCATTGCCAGCGCTACCCAGTTGCAAAGATTGAACCACGATCGCCTCCTGTCAGTTTCGCTGCATGATCGACAATGGACTTGCGTGCGTGGCACCCGCGGTAGTCGGCGTGTAAGCGCGAGCAAGCGCGATCGATGGCGTTGTCAGACGCGCCAGAACCTGGCCGCCGAAGCTGTCGATCGACCAGGCGAGCTCGACCGGCTTTTGATCCTTGGCGGCCTTCCCATCGACGATCACGGTATAGCCCCAGCCCTTCAGCGCGGCCTCAAGTGCCCCCGCATAGTCCGATGTGTCCTTATCCATCTTAATCGTCGTCGTGCCGGCCGGCCCGATCTGCTCAGTGAGCCTGCTTGCCATATCACCGGCGATCGCCCCGGCAGTTGCCCCGTTGATCGCAACAGGATCGGAGTTTGTGGTGAGCGCTTCGTCGGGGGTTTGGCAGCCGGCAAGAGACAGTGCCGTGAGAAGGGGAGTGAGGAGTCTGCGCATCGCTTACCCTCCGCGCCGAATGGTGATTTTCTGCTGCCGCCACCCCACGCCTGAAACAAGGATCGCCTTGTCTACCGCATAGTCGACAATCATCATGTCGTTCTTCATACGATAGTTGACGATCCTGTTCTGGCCACCGCTGACAACGAAAAGAACGGGTGCATCCTGCCCTGAGATTGACTTCGGAAACTGGATGTACGTCTTGTCGCCGTCGGAATAGACGCGCTTCGGTTTCCAACGGGCACTGCCGCTGACCGAATAAGAAAAGTTGAGCTTATCGGGAGCAGCGCCCGGGATGCCGCCAGCCTCGATGCGAGCGTTGATGTCGGCGAGCTTGGTGGAGACGTCTTCAGGATATTCGAAGCCGACGCGGGCCATGTACTGGCTTGGATGGGACTTGAGCTGGATGTGATAGGTCCGCCTTGAGGTCGTCACGACCATCGAGGTGACGAGCCCGGCTTCTGATGGTTTAACGATCAGATGGATCGCCTGGCCTCCCGTCGCACCGGAGGTGGCAGGTTCTACCTTCCAGCGCACGGTATCCCCGACCAGGACGTCTCGAACGATCTCGCCACCTTGCAGTTCGATATCGCAGACCTGGAGGGGCGAGCAGACGACGGAGGGCTGGGTTTCCCCAAACAGGAAAATGACCTTGCCATCGGGTCCGGTAGTAACCAGGCCCGGTGTCCCTCGCCATTTGCTGGAGATCTTCGTTCCCTTGACCTCATTTGATGTCATGGATTGCGCATACGCGCTGCTCAGAGCCAAAAGTCCGGCCATGCAGCCGACAGCCGCTATCATTCCTGTTCGTTGCATTTCATTCCCCTGCGCTTAAAGCTGTGCGGTCCAGTCGAAATCCTGGATGTAAAGACCGATCGGGTTGAGGCGGATGATGGCCTCGTCCTGCGGTGCGCTCAGCGTCACCGTCGCGATCCCGCGGAACCGGCGCGTGCCGGTTTCCTTGCCCTTGCGGTCGCGCTCGTACTCAGTCCAGTCGATCTGGTAGGTCTGATTGGAGAGGGCCACGATATTGTTGACCTCGATGGAGACCGTCGATGTCTTCGCCTTTTCGAACGGCGAATTGCCACGAAACCAAGCGTTGACTTTCTGGGTCGACGGATCGGAAGTCCGCAGCAGCGCGTAGGTCCGGTCGATATACTGCTTCTGGACAACAGCATCCGGGGTGATAGAGCGGAAGCTTGTGACGAAATTGCCAAGCGTGGCCCGCACCACCCGGGGATCGGCGTATTCGATCTGCTGCGGGAAGCCGGCTGAAATCGAGGTGCCGAGTTTATCGACCTCGACGATGTAAGGAACCAGCTTGACCTGGGTGCTGAGATACATCGCGTAACTAAAGCCAATCACGGCCATCGAGAGGCCGAGAATACCAACGATCCGCCAGGCGCGCGCCGCCTGGACGTAAGAACCGTAACGCTCTGTCCATTCCTGTCGGGCGGCAAGATACGGACTTTCCGGACCGTGATTTGAAGCCATCACATGCTCCCTTTCTGCTTATGGTTTGTCATTGCGTTCGGGGGATGATATTGGCCCGCTGTGACCGCTGCGGCTCTCATCGAGCTTTGCGTTTGCCAGTCCCATGATCGAGCCGGCATAGGCACCAGGAGATCCGATCGCCTTATCTTTTGCCGCGGAGCCGGCAGCTTTGCTGGCATATCCAATTCCAGACCCCATGCCGCGCAATGCGGCGCCGGCAACTGATGAGCCCGCGGCACGGGCCGCTTGCGCTGCAGCAAAGCCGGCGCCAGCAGCGCCTGCGGCAAGAAATGCACCGCCCGCAGCAAAGGAGGCGGCTTGCCCGCCATGGCGGATCGCCTCCATGCCGCCAGACACGGAAGCACCTTGCACGACGCCCTGGATGATGTTCGGCACATACATGGCGATGATAAAGACGACGACGGAAATGCCAGCGATAGCGAGGGTCGTGATGAACTGGTCGGACTCCGCCGTTGGGGCTTGGGCGAGCCCGAGCAGGACTTCCGACCCGATCTTGGCGATCATGACCAGCGCCATGAGTTTCATGCCGACGCCGAAAGCGTAGATCAGGTAGCGGATCGCAAAGTCCTTGGTGGACGACGAGCCGCCGAGGCCAAGCATGATCATGCCGGCAAGAAGGCCGACATACATCTCCACCATGACAGCCACGAAAATAGCCGCGACAAGAGAGAAACAAATCACGACCACGCCCATCGCCAGAACCGCGGCAATTGCCAGGGCATTATCTTCGAAGACGCCGAACTTGGCTTGCTGGGACATTTGCGAGGCGACGCGGAGGCCGGCGTCGAAGACTTCGGCGGGAGAGGCAGAGCCGCCTCCGGCGCCAATCTGATACAGGCTATTGACGACTGCCCGGGCGAATGTTGGTCCCTGGTTCAACACGAAGGCGAAAAAGCCGATGAACATGATGCGGCGAACAAGTTCGGCAAACCAGCTGTCCAACGAGGCAGCCTGAAGCGCCAGCCACACTGCCGCAATGCCAACCTCGATCCCGGCGAGGATCCAGAACAACGACTTCGCCGCGTCCATGATCGTGGTTTCCCAGCCTTTTGCAGCTGTGGTCACCTGATTCTCCAGTTCGGTTAGAACCTGGCCCTGTTGGGCGAATGCGGGGCCTGCAAGAAGAAGGCAGATCAGCCCCGTGAGGACAAGCATCCGTTCGAGATCGCTCTTTACCATCGTGGTCGCATCTCCTGGCCCTTTTCAATCGGCGGGAGCTCGTTGCCGGAACCGAAGACCGTTTGGCGGGTGAGCCGTTGCTCTTCCGTCATGCGAGGATCTTCAGTGCGGTTCGATCTGATGACCCACATGGTCGTGGCGGACATAGTCGCAGCTGCCACGAGCAGAGCGAGGACAATAATGGCAGGACGGTTCACCAGCGGGGCTCCATCTTCTGGCCGCTTGGTATCGTCGTCACATCGGCGTTGAAGAATTTATCCCGTCGTGCCTGCGCCAGATCCTTGTCGGTCTGTTCGGTCTGAAGCCAGGTGCCCAACATGGTCATCTGCTGGGAGACAAGACCGCGCAGCTTTTGCATCTGCGCGACTTGCTGGGCGGCGATTTCATGACCGACCTGAAGGGCTTTCACCTGGCCATCGGCCGACTCCGACATGTTGCGAAGAGAACTCATAGTGCTTTCTTCGCTGTCGAACTGGTCGGCGGTCAGGCTTGCAGCCTTTAGCGTGCTGCCGATCGTGTCGCGGTTGGTGTCCGACCAGGTCTGATAGGTTGAAGAGAAGCTCTCGGCGTTCGGAAGGCTGGTCTGCAGGTCCGCATAACTTTTAAAGCGCTGCTTCAGCACGTCGTCGGCATTGCCCATGGAAAACGCGATGCTCTGTCCCTGATCGACAATGCTGCGAAGCTGGTCGAGATCGCCCTCGACCTGTCCCCAGATGTGGTTGGGCAACTGCGCGGTGTTCTGCAGCATGTTTTCGTATATCTTCAGCTGGTTCTGGATCTGCTCCGCCAGCTGACTGATCTGGGTGAGCTGATTGTCCACCTGCAGACCCGAGCTTTTCATCAGGTCGATGAGCTGTGCATTGTTGGCGAGCTGCGTCCACTCGGTGGCAGCGCCTGTTGCTGATCCCGCCTGAACTGTTTCGAAGGACATCGACAACGTGACGCTGATGGTCAGGCCGGCAAGCCATTTATGTGACATTGAGGTGCGATGCGGCATCATGGATTCCTCTCGATTCAAGCCAATGGATCGGCCAGTCATGGCCATGCTCTAAATTCAGCGCGCGGATGCGTTTGAGATCGTCTTTTCCGGAGGCGCCGACGAAACTCAGCGCGACCGGGCCAAGCGACATGTCAAACAGCCTCCTCCCCTCTGGCGTCGCGACGTAATATTCGCGTTTCGGGACTGCGTTTGAGACGATCTCGATCTGGCGTTTGTTGAAACCGATCCGCTCGTAGAATTCGCGGGTCCCGGCCTCGCGGGCAGCACCATTCGGAAGGCAGATCTTCGTCGGGCAGGATTCCTTCAGAACGTCGATAATGCCCGAGCGTTCGGCGTCCGAGATCGACTGGGTTGCGAGAACGACAGCGCAATTTGCCTTGCGTAGCACCTTCAACCATTCCCGGATCTTGGCGCGAAAGACAGGATGACCGAGCATCAGCCAGGCCTCGTCGAGCACGATCAGGCTTGGGGACCCGTCGAGGCGCTTCTCGATCCGGCGAAAAAGATAGGTGAGAACCGGCACCAGGCTGCGCTCGCCCATATTCATCAGCTGTTCGATTTCAAAGCATTGGAACGCGCGCAGCGTCAGTCCATCCTCTTCCGCATCGAGCAACTGACCCATCGGCCCGTCGACAGTGTAGTGATGAAGGGCATCCTTGATTTCACGCATCTGAACACCACTGACGAAATCCGATAGCGACCGCCCTGGTGCACCCGCCATGAGGCTGACCTGGCGGGATATCGCGTTGCGATAATCGGGCGTGATGGTCACGCCCTGCATGGCGACAAGCGTCTCGATCCATTCGCTCGCCCATGCCCGGTCGCCATCCGTGGCAAGGTCCCAGAGCGGGCAGAACGACAATTTTCTCTCGCTCGAGTCCCGGTCGCCGCCTATTTCATAGTGATCGCCACCAGCAGCCAGTGTCAGCGGCAGAAGGGAATTGCCCTTATCGAACGCAAAGATCTGCGCGTGCTCGTACCGGCGGAACTGCGCGGCGATCAGCGCTAGAAGCGTCGATTTGCCCGACCCGGTTGGCCCAAAAATGAGCGTATGCCCGACGTCATCGACATGGAGGTTGAGCCGGAAGGGCGTCGAGCCGCTTGCGACTTGCATCAGTGGCGGCGAATTCTGTGAGTAGAAGGGGCAAGGTGCTACTGGCGACCCCGACCAGACCGAATTCAAGGGCACGAGATCGGCAAGATTGTTGGTGTTGATCAGCGGCTCGCGGATGTTGCAGTACCAGTTTCCCGGGAGACTTCCGAGATAAGCGTCGGTCGCATTCAGCGTCTCGATCCGAGCCCCGAAACCTTCGGCCTGTACAAGTCGCCGGATGGCTTCAGCCTTTTCCTGCAGCGCTTCCCGGTCGTCATCGAAAAGAATGACGACCGGGGTGTAGTAGCCGTAGGCGACGAGCTGCGATGACGCTTGCGCGATGGCGTCCTCGGTCTCGGCCACCATGGTCATAGCGTCCTGGTCGACGGATCGGCTTTGGGTTTGAAACAGTTGATCGAAGAATGGGCGCACCTTCTGCTGCCATTTCTTGCGCGTTCGTTCGAGCTTCTGCCGCGCCTCTTCCGCATCCAGGAAAACGAAACGCGACGACCAACGGTAGGTCAGGGGCATGAGGTCGAGACTACCGAGGATCCCGGGCCAGCTTTCCGCCGGCAGCCCATCGATGGCGACCACTCCAAGGAAGCGGTTCTCGACCTTCGGCGTCAATCCGTGCTGGAGTTCGGCCGTTGCCAGCCAATCGAGATACATCGGCATGTCTGGCAGACGAACGGGATGGTTTTCGCCCGTGATGCAAAACCGGATGAACTGCATGAGCTCGTCGTACCGAACAACGCGTTCCCCTCCCCGCTCGGTCGTCTCCCGCGTTTCCATGCGCCGGATCGACAGGATACTGGCCAGATACTGTTCGATCTCGCGGACCGCGTTTTTGAAGATGTAGAGCACGGTGTCCGCATAAGACTTTTTGCGGCTCTCCTCGTCGGAGTAGATGTATTTGCTCAAGCCGGTCCTCTTCGATTCGAGGGGCCGGTGCGTCAGGATCACCGCATGCCGGCTCTCGAAATGCCCCTGCTCCCGCCGGAAATGCGCCCGGCGCTCGGCATCGATTGCGCGCGTGACCGGGTCCGGAAAATGGCAACGGTCTTCTGACGGATAATCAACCGTCGGGACGCGAATGGCCTCGACCTGGATCATCCATCCGCTGCCAAGCCGCGACAGAATGGCATTGATCTGACGAGACAGCTCGTTTCGTTCGAGATCGGTCGCACTTTCGGTATCTGGGCCGGCAAAATACCAGCCGGCCATCAGGCTGCCGTCCTTCAGCAGAAGAATGCCATTGTCCACCAACCCGGCATAAGGGACGAGATCAGCGAAGGAGGGACCAGTGGCCCTGAAGCGTTTTAGAGCGACCACTCTCGCCTCCTCAAAATCTGCGCCATGGCGAGGTGGTCGGCCGGTACGTCGGTTTGTAGGCGATATGGCGGAGGTAGACCTGCCGCATCATCGGGTCGGATTTCGCCATCATGCGCAGCGCGCCGACGATCACGATCCAGACAGCAATGCCGAAAATGGCTGAGTAGACCGTCAACACCACGAAGATCAGGATGACGGCCGCAAGCCCGGTGATCAGCACGAGTTCCCTGTCGGCTCCCATGAGAAGGTTCGGACGGGAGAGCGCGCGGTGGATGCGGTTGCGACGAAGGCCCGACATGAATTCAGACATGTGCGCCCTCCCCTCCCCGGCTTGGGCTAATGGTCGCAACGGGATTATCGATCAAACCGATTGAGGCGCCAGTTGCGCCGAACAGGCCGACGATCGTCGTGGCGCCAAGCAGAATCCCGGCAACGAGCACGACATAGACCAGGCGCCGGGCGAAATCGTTCAGTTCTCCCCCGAAGATTAGCATCCCGCCGGCGATCGCCACCGCCGCCAGCGCGATGTAACCGGCGACTGGTCCGGTGATGGATTCCTGGATCTGCTCGAGCGGACCCTCCCATGGAAGACTGCCGCCTGAACTGGCGAGTGCCGGGGCGGCTGCTGTGAGGACGAACGGCACGACCAAAAGTGCAAGTGCGATGGCGGGTTTCCTAGGCGACATTGCGCGCCTCCTGTTCTTCGGTGAGTTTATCGGACTGGGTTTCGTAGTGGCCGTTGACGAACCGCTCCACGTGAATGACATCGCGTACGCGGCGTCCTCTGGGTGTCCTCTCAATCGAGATGATGAGATCAATCGCCTCGCCGATCACCTCGTGCATCGCCTGTTGACTGGCTTCGGCCGTGAGTTGTTCCAGTCTGCGCAAAGCTGATATGGCCGTGTTGGAGTGGATCGTCGCCACGCCTCCGGGGTGACCGGTGTTCCAGGCCTTTAGAAGCGTGAGCGCGGCTCCATCTCGGACCTCGCCCACGACGATGCGGTCGGGGCGTAGGCGCATGGTGCTCTTCAGGAGGCGGGCCATATCCACGGCGTCGCTGGTGTGCAGGAGGACAGCATTCTCGGCGGCGCACTGGATCTCGGCGGTATCCTCCAGAATGACGAGACGGTCATCCGGTGCGGTCTTGACGATTTCGGCGATGACTGCGTTCGCGAGTGTGGTTTTGCCGGATCCGGTTCCGCCGGAGATGATGATGTTCAAACGTGCACCGATAGCACTTCTTATCGTTGCGGCCTGGTCATCGGTCATCACACCGATGCGAACGTAGTCATCGAGCGGAATAAGTCGGGACGCTCGGCGCCGGATCGTGAAAGCTGGCTTTGCGACGATGGGAGGCAGCAAGCCTTCAAAACGATGTCCGCCGATCGGCAATTCTCCAGAGATGATCGGCTGCTCCATATCAACTTCCGCCTGGAGCGCGTGGGCGACCGTACCGATCACCATCTCTGCTGCGGCCGCCGACATTTCGCCGGCCGCGACAACGCCGTGGCCGAGCCGTTCGATGAAAAGCTTTCCATCAGGGTTCAGCATGATCTCGACAACGCTGGCATCTTCCAGCGCGATGCACAATTGGTCGCCGAGCGCCTCTTGAAGTTTGCGGACGAGCCGAGGATGAGAGCGAAGCTGAGTCACGGGTGCTCCTTATGCGGCCTTGCCGAGTGGGTGGTGAACTTCGATTGATAGTCTGCTGGCCGGAGCTTTTGGAAGATCTCCGAACTGGCCGGCAAAGTACCTGCCACCGCCATGGTGACGCCGATCTTCTTTGGCTCGCCGAGACGCGCGAGCGGCCAGCCCACACGCGCCAGTATTCGTTCGAACCTGAGATCGGTGACGGTGATGATTTCTCTAAAACCGTTTGCAATTGACCATTCGATGATCCCTGCGAACATGGTCAGCGTTACCTCGTGTACCGAGCCCACTCCCTTTCCCTCGCCGAGCGTGGTGTCCACACAAAAACGCGAACTCTCGATCATGGCGGCGTGGGCATCGAGGTACCCGGAGGGGAGGAGCGAGGGGAAAACGTTCACCAGCATCGTCGGACCGGACGCAGGAAGAAGGCGAGCGCAGCCCGCTAGCTGGCCACTACTTGAAATAGCGAACACGTACGTTGGCCCAATCCCGTCGAACCCATCCGCCTCGCACCCATCGACAACATTGACATCCCAGCCCAGGCGATCGGAAAAGACGCGCGCTCGGAGTTCGTGATGGCTCTGAAGGACACGGGCCTCATCGACATCTTGCGGTGTTGAGAATGCCAGAATCTGCATGAATTTCTCCGTCGCTGTTGGTCGGCGGGAAATGAGCACAGATAGGAATCAAGGTGCAGTTGTATAATCCTACAAGGACGCAGCGGTGAGTCGCACTGTTGGCGGAAGGGTTCACATATAGAAATCCCTTGTGGCGTCGGAACGTGCACGAGCGACGGTGCGCCAAGATCGTGACACTTGGATCGCAAAACGTCAGCCACGCTTGCGGTTGGAGCCGCATCGTATTGTCTTTATTGACGAAACATCCGCTAATATAAGACACCCTCACAGCAGAATGCTGGAACTTCTTTAGCGGCGGCTAATCGTACGATGCTCTAACCCATCAGGTCATGGCAGACCGTACTGCCTTGAGGAAATCAATGGAGAGTTTGACGATTTGCTGTTGCGGCGTCCGCAAGCTGATTTCGGCAGCTATTGAGGAGAGTGCAGACCGCAACTGGTCCGGATGGAAGACATGTATCTTCGAGTGGGAAGATTCCCGCGCATTCCCAACCTCCGACAGTTGTAGGTGTGTTTCAAGAAATGGTAACGCTGCGGGAGGAAATCGTCAATCTTCTGGAAACTCAGGAATTCTCAAACTTTATGAGCGGCAATAATGCTCCATAGTCGGCAGCACATACGGAATTCAAACCCCAAATACTTAAATGAACTTGTACTGGCTTAAGAAGAGCGCGGTCCTTCCGGTCCGACCTCCTGCTAACCATCCCAAGTAACGTTAACAAAGGGTAAATCAGCAAGGCATCTGAAGCTGTGGCATTGTGGAATTGTCGGGCCCGTGCCCGGAGTATTTGAGCACCAAAAAATTTGGAGCCTTCGCTGGAGACAGCGGAGGCTCCACCTTATCGTCCTACAGTGTAGATGGGAGGTCTGACCGGCTGGGGTGTCGGCCAGACCTCATATCGTCGGATGGATCGGCGGCGCCCGACGATGCCTTAACCTAGCGTTTTTCCCAATGAAATCGAGCTGATAGAAAGAGCTATGTCAGTTACGCAATTCGATTGACGTTGGCGACTCATATTGCACAACCGCTTCTCACTCGCCGTTGTCGCATTCGTCAGTTGCCCTTTGCCGGACTGGTCCCAACGCAATCGGATTAGATGAGCCGGTCTGGGAAGAATGCTACGATGGGTGTGCATCGACTTTTGGGGGATAAGGCGGTCAAGCATTGCTAGTTTGGCGGCGGCTTTATTTCAAAACCGCCGTCGGCTAAAAGTCGACCAGCAGGTTTGCCTGTGCCGCATTCGAGCGCGAACCATCGGCAAATTCGCCTGAATAAGTCAGTGTCAGGCGAGCGGACTTGGAGAGCGCGGCAGATATTCCCGCCTTGACGACCACGGCATCGCGCGGCGTTGCTACACCCTCAAGCATGAATGGTGTACCACCGGAAAATGCAAAACGGGAAGACGGTTTCACGTCGCCAGCGGTGTGCTGCCAGCCGAGCATGGCAGTCAGGGCGAGCGGGAAATCGCCGGCCGGCAGATCTGCCGACAGTCTGACACCGGCTGTCGATACTGTTATCGCATCAGAGCCGCCGCCCGCAGACAATGCTGCCGCGCCGCCCTCTTCCCTGAAGCCGTCGGCATTGAGATGGATGTAGGCAAGATTGGCGAAAGGCTGGACACTGATGTCATCCATCATCAGTGTCCAGGAAATATCCCCGAAAACCTGGGTCGTGGTGCTGTCATATTCGGCCGCGAGCCGATCGGTGAATGTGCCGAAAGACAGGCTGCGACGGACAGTCGCCTCGTTGCGGGAGTAAACGGCGCCGCCGATGAAGTCCAAGGGACCGATGTCGCCCGCCGTATAGAGGCCGGCATGATAGGACACTGCACGCGCCTGCGGCTGCATTGAAAGATGGCTATAGCCAAGCAGCCCGCCGAGGCGCCATTCGTCGGAAATCGCCGCATCGACCCCTATAAACGCACCGGCAGCACGGCCACCAACGCCCGTTGCATTGCCGTCGCCGGGGACATCGTTGGCGGCGACGAAGCCGGAACTCCAAAATGCCACATCGTCGTCCTGCCCGGAGTGCCGCGCCGCAGACAGGGTCATCCGATCGATGATTGCGTCACGCTGGAAGCGGCTCTCCCACAACAGTTCGCTTTTGAGGGAGGCGTGAACCTCTCCGTTCAACTGCGCGAAGGCGCTGCCAGCGGTCTGCGCATCCAGTGGCAGCACTGCCAGAAAGAGCGGGTTTCCCGTCCCGAGCGCCTCAACGGCACCTGCTGTCGTGCGATCGTTTGCGGTTGCCGCGACAGCTGCGAAATCCACGTCATTGCGATCAAGCCCGAGATCGACCGTCGTGGTGCCGTAGGTCAGCGTTGGAGAAAGAAAGGCAAAGTCACTGGTAACGTTGTCAAAGGCGCCGGTGACACCGCCGGCGGTCAGGAGCGTGTAGTCGGTGGTCAGGCCGTAGCTGCCGCTTGCAGCCTTGATATCCAATGTGCCACCTGCAATGACAAGTGCGCCGGAGGCATTCACCCGATCGGACAGACCGCTAGCGTCAATATCGGCCTCATAGGTCGATCCGGCCCTAAAGGTCAGGTCGCCGTTGACCGCAAGCGTCTGGATGCCCGGTCCCGGAGCAAGTGTTCCGCCCGCATTGACTGACAGTCCGCCGGCAACCCCGCTTCCAGACAACAGTCCGCCGTCAAAGACATCGATCGTTCCGGTGACCGTTCCTTCATTGACGAAGGCGCCGCCCGTTACCAAAGCTGTCCCGTTGATCGTTCCCGTGTTGGAGAAGGTCCCCTCACTATTCACAAGCGATGCGATCGTGCCGTCATTTCGCACAGTACCGGCATTCGCGACCGCACCCGCCGTTGAACCGCTATTGTTTGTGAAGCTGCCCTGCGTCCCGATAGTGACGTCACCGGCCGCCGCGTTGTTGACAACGCTACCACCCCTTACCGTCGTGGTGCCGGTAACGGTGCCGCCGCCATTGTTCGTGAAGGTCCCGGCATCATTCTCCAGGGATGCGACGGTGCCCGCATTCGATATCGTGCCAGAGTTCCGGATCGCTCCGGCCGTGGCGCCGCTATTGTTGACGAAGGCGGCTACGGCCGCGACGTCGGCGTCCGAAATGACGAAGTTATTCGCAACGGTTCCACCGGATATGGCCGTTTTACCTGCGATCGTGCCGCCGGCATTGTTGGTAAAGGTTCCCGCTGTATTGGTCAGTGAGGCAAGCGAGCCGGCGTTCGACGAATTGCCGGCATTCGTCACGGCGTCTGCGTTTGCGCCTGTCGTGTTTGTAAATGTGCCGTCCGCACCAACATTGACGGTGTTAAGGGCCGCATTGTTCGTGACGCTGCCGCCGGTAACGGACGTTGCACCCGTTACCGCCCCGGAGAAGTTGTTGGTGAATGATCCAGCGTCATTCTGGAGCGAGTCGATAGTGCCCGAATTCGATACGGTGCCGGAGTTCCTGATCGCCCCCGCGGTTGCACCATTGTTGTTCACGAAAGCGGCCGCAGCGGAGACGTCCGCGTCGGTGATGACAAAATTGTTGGTGACCGTGCCACCTGAAACCATAGTCTTGCCGGAGATCGTGCCGCCCGTGTTGTTGGTGAAATTTCCTGCAGTATTCGTCAGGGCTTCGAGATTTCCACCATTCGATGCCGTGCCGCCATTGGTGAGCTTGCCGGCAGTGGCCGTGGAGTTGTTGACGAATGTTGCCCCCGACGAGGCGGCGACATCGCCCACCGTTCCATTGTTGGAGAGCGACGTGCCCGTACCGACTGCTGCACTACCAAGCGTGCCGTTGACAGAGACGTTTCCGTTATCCAAGGTCAGCCGGCCATTGAGGTCGCCATCGACGAACAGGCTGCCTCCGCTGAGGCTCACGTCCGAGTTCAACGCGCCTCCAGCATTAATGCCGACACTGCCCGATGTGATCGTGCTGCCGCTCTTGACGGTGAGTGCGCCCGTGTTGGTAATCGTGAGATTGCCGCCGTTCACTCCCAGCGCACCGATCGAGATGTCATTGGTGACCTGCGGCGAACCATTGTTGACGTCGGCTGTATCGCCACTCCCCGGCAGCACAGGATTCCAGTTCGAACCGTTGCTGAACTCGTTATCCGCGGTGCCCGACCACACGGATTGAGCAAACGAAGGTACAGTCAACGCAACGGATACCATTGCTGTGAAAAATCCCAGACGCCGCGAAAATGCCGGAAGCAGTTGGTTTTTCATTGATCGGCCGATGCAAAGCAGGTGCCGAATCCATCGGCGGAACACATGACAATCCTTACCCAAGCGTGGTTAATGAATATTTAATCTTTTCAACCCGCTCGCCATTTGGTTGCAGGATGTCGTGCAGGGCAGTTTGGGGAGATGCACGCGACCACTGCCGCCACACGGTATCCGGCGCCAAAGCGTGTTCGTTCGGATTTTGGCTCAGGTCCGGTCAGCGCTCGAATGGTTCGCCGAGCGAGGCGACACCGTTCAGCTTCAAGAGGCGCCGGTCTGCCGAGATAATGCCAAGCACGATAATCGTCACGATGTAGGGCAGACTCGACAGCAACTGCGAGGATACGTCCATTCCTGTTGCCTGAGCTGCGAGACCCATCAGCGAGACGGCGCCGAAAAGGCAGGCACCAAGGAAGATGCGGCCGGTAAGCCAGGTGCCGAAAACCACAAGAGCAATGGCTATCCACCCACGGCCGGCAATCATCCCGTCCGCCCAGAGCGGTGTGTATATCGTTGCGGCATAGGCGCCGGCAAAACCCGCCATCGCGCCGCCGAATAGAATGGCGGTGACCCGAACGGTGATGACCGAATAGCCAATTGCGTGGGCAGCCTTGGGGTTTTCGCCGACGGCGCGGACAACCAGACCGAGTTTGGAGTAGGTGAACATCGCCCATAGACCGAACGTTGCCACAAGCGAAATCCACACAATGATGTCCTGGTTGAAAAGTCCGCCGACCACCGGGATCTCAGACAACCAGGGAAAGGCAAGCTTCGGCAGCGCCTTGACCGTCAGGCTTTCATAGGTCTTTCCGAAAAGCGCTGAGAGGCCCTGGCCAAGAATTCCGATCGCCAGGCCAGTCGCCACCTGGTTTGCCCGAAATCCGAGAGCGACAATGGCAAACAAAAGCGAAAGCCCAGCACTTGCGAGACCTGCAACGACAAAGCCAAGAAAATGTCCGCCGCCGTGATAGACGACAATGAAGGCAAGCACGGCACCAAAGGCCATAAGCCCTTCGACACCAAGGTTGAGAACACCGGCGCGCTCGACGACGAGTTCACCGAGAGCCGCCAGAAGAAACGGCGTCGCCGCCGCAAGCATGCCGGAAATGATGAATTCGATGGCGTTCATGATGGGCTCCGCTGGGCGGTCTTTTTGGCGACCTGCGGCCACTCCAGCCGGTAGCGCACGAAGGCCACGGCGACGAGGTAGGACAGCAGAAGGCTACCTTGGAAAACGCGCACGGCCGCGATCGGCAGGTTGGCCGAGACCATGGCATTGTCACCGCCGATATAGATGACGGACATGACCAGGGCGGACGCGACTATGCCGAGCGGATGCAATCCGCCAAGATAGGCCACGATGATCGCAGCGTAGCCATAGCCGGTAGAGATCGAGCGTTGCAGCTGCCCGATCGGTCCGGCGACCTCGGCTGCGCCAGCAAGTCCGGCAGCAAAGCCGCCGATCAAAAGTGAAAGCCAGATTGCCCAATTCTCGTTGAAGCCGGCATAGCCGGCAGCGCGCGGTGCAAGCCCGCCGACCTGCAGCTTGTACCCGGCAAAGCTCTTCTGCATGAAAACAAACGCCGCAACCGACAGCGCGAGTGCAATGAGAAGCGAGACATTGACGCGCGTGCCGGAAATCAGCGTCGGCACCAACGCGTCATACTGGAACATCACCGACTGCGGGAAATTAAAACCGTTTGGATCCTTCCAGGGTCCGAGCAGCAGATAGTTGAGCAGCTGGGCTGCAACCAGGCTCAGCATCAGCGACACCAGGATTTCGTTGGCATTCAGCCGGACGCGCCAGAAGGCTGTGATCGACGCCCAGAGCGCGCCGCCGATGGCGCCGAGCAGCAGCATGGCCGGCCAGATCCACTGGCCGGTCGCCTGCGGAAACCAGACGGGAATGGCGGAGGCGAAGATCGCACCAAGGATGAACTGGCCCTCGGCACCGATGTTGAAGACCTTGGCCCGAAAGCCGATCGCCAGACCCTGGGCTATGAGTAGGAGGGGTCCTGCCTTCAAAAGTACTTCTGAAAATGATGCCCAAGAGAGGAAGGGCTCAAGCAGCATGGCATGGACGACCGCAACCGGGTCACGGCCCATAACCATGTAAAGTCCGAGATTGAGGATGATGGCGGCCAACAGGGCGACGACAGGCGCAAGGAGGGTCGCCGCCAGCGAGGCGCGCTCGCGGCGCACGAAGCTGGGAAAGAAGGCCATGGACAAAACGCTCATGCGTGCGCCTTCTCTGGGGAATGCTGCGCCCCGATCATGTACCGGCCGATGTCCTCAGGTTTGGTCTCGCGAGTAACAAGCCGCGGGCTCAGCGCTCCGTGATGCAACACCTGGATTGAATCACAGAGTTCGAAAAGCTCTTCGAGCTCTTCGGATATGACGAGGATCGCCATGCCCTCATTGCGCAATGCCACAAGCCGGCTTCGCACCGCCGACGCAGCGCCTATATCGACGCCCCAGGTCGGCTGCGCCACAAATAGCAGCTTCGGCGACAGCATTATCTCCCGCCCGACGATGAACTTTTGCAGATTGCCCCCGGACAGGCTGCCTGCTTCCGCGTCCGGGCCGGGCGTGCGGACATCGTATTGACGGATACAATCTTCCGTAAACGCGGCCGCGCGTGCCCGGTCGACAAGACCGCGCCGCAGGAGTTTGAGCGGATGTGCTGTCAGCAGGCTGTTGAGCACAAGCGACATTTCCGGCACGGCACCGCGCCCAAGCCGGTCCTCCGGAACGAAGGCAAATCCGAGTTTCCTGCGGGCTGCTGCATCGAGCCTGCCGACGTCCTTTCCCATCATGTAGATCCGGTCGCGCTGTTCGCGCCCAAGCAGCGTTTCGCCTGATATCAGAGCGGCAAGCTCACTTTGGCCGTTGCCGGAAATCCCAGCGATTCCCAGAATTTCGCCGGCCCGCACCTCCAGGCTGATGCCCGAGAGCGGCACACCGAAAGGATCGGAGGGCGTGTGGTCGAGACCGATGATCTCGAGCTGTTTTTGCCCGCCGGCCTGCGGCAGCGCCGGCATCGGTGCCGGCATGTCGCGGCCGATCATCATGCGGGCCAGGTCATGGGCATCGTGCTCGCGCGGATCGATATCGCCGGTCACCCGTCCGCCACGCAAGATCGTCGCCCGGTCACAAAGCGCCCGGATTTCCTCCAGCTTGTGGGAGATGAACAGGATGGAAACGCCGCCATCGCGCAATCGGCGCAGGGTATCGAAGAGCTTTTCCACCAGTTGCGGCGGCAGCACCGAGGTGGGCTCATCCAGGATCAGCAGTTTTGGATTGGTCATCAGGCAGCGGATGATCTCCACCCGCTGCCGCTCGCCGACGGATAACGCATGCACATGGGCGAGCGGATCGACGTCGAGACCGAACTCCCGCCCAAGTGCCTTGATGCGGTCCTTGAGATCGGTTTTGCGCCCGGGAACAACCAGCCTGATGTTCTCCACCACGGTCAGGGTCTCAAACAGCGAAAAGTGCTGAAACACCATGCCGATGCCCCTGCGCCTCGCATCCGCAGGAGAGGCAAGGTGCACAGGCTGTCCTTGCCAGATGACGGCGCCGTCGTCAGGTTGCTCGACGCCGTAGATCAGTTTCATTAGCGTCGATTTTCCCGCCCCGTTTTCTCCGAGGATCGCATGGATCGACTGCGAAGCCACATTCAGGTCGATTGCCTCGTTGGCATGGATCTGGCCATAGCTCTTGGAAATGCCGCGGAGCGACAGGAGCGGGATGTTCATGGCCTATTTCGGCAGTGGCGTGGTGACGCCCTTGACGTGCCAGTCCAATGCAACGATTTCGGTATCGGGCATGGTCGCTCCGGCAGCCAAGCCTTCGCTTCCGTCGGCCTTGGTAATGGGCCCAGTGAATGGCGAGAAGCTGCCGTCGGCGATTTTCGCCTCGATCTCCTTGATCTTGGTCATCACGTCGGCCGGAACGTCCGGGCTCCAGTCGATGACTTCGACAACCTTTTCAGTGACGCCGAGGAAGGTATTGGCGCCCTTGAAGGCGCCGGCGAGGTGCGCATCGACAGAAGCCTTGAAGAAGGGCGACCAGTCGGTCGAAATGCAGCCCAGATAGGTTTTCGGGGCATACTTCTTCATCGACGAATTGAGATTGAAAGAATAGACGCCGGCCTCCTCGCAGGCGGCGATGACAGAAGGCGTATCCTGGGCGTTAGAAAAGATCACGTCGCATTTCTGAGCGATCAGCGCCTTGGCAGCTTCCTGCTCCTTGGCTGGATCGAACCACGAATTCACCCACACCACCGATACCTCGATATCCGGCTTGACCGCCTGCGCGCCGAGCGTGAAGGCGTTGATGGTGGTGATCAGTTCCGGGATTGCAAAGGCGGAGACGGAACCGAGCTTGCCAGTCTTGCTGAGCGCAGCCGCAGCCATTCCGAGCAGGTAGGAGCCCTGGAAATACTTGGCGGCGAAGGGCGAGAAGTTCGGAGCAACCTGGAAACCGGAAGCATGCAGCACGGTGACGCTCGGATCGCGGCGGGCGATCTGCAATGCGCCGTTCTGATAACCGAACGAGCCAGCAATCAGGAACTTGTTGCCGTCCGCAACCGTCTTGGTCATGATGCGGTCGGCATCTGGTCCTTCGGCGATGTTTTCCAGAATTGTGACCTTTACCTTGTCGCCATACGCAGCCTTGATAGGGTCAAGTCCGGCGGCAAGCGCATGACCCCAACCGACGTCGCCGATCGGCGAAGGGACGACGAGCGTGATGCCGAGCGGCTCATCGGCGGCAAAGGCGATGCGGCTGCCGAGCGCACCGGTAAGGCCGGTTGCGGCTGCAGCCTTGATCAGGTTTCTGCGGGTCAGATTGTTCATGGTCATAGTTCCCTTTTTTGATTTTTTAAAATTGCACGGTTGCTAGTGCAGCCTCCGCGTCGGCAAACAGTTTTGCTTCATCAAGCCCGGGGAATTCGCCCTTCTGCCAGACAATTCGCCCATTGATCATCGTCATGTCGGTTGCCATGCCGATGCCCACGCGGGGGATCAGGCTCAGCGGATCATGCCGCGTGCCGATATAGTCCATGCGGCGTGTGTCGATGGCAAACAGGTCGGCGGCCATGCCGGGTGCAAGCCGGCCGATATCGCGCCGGCCGAGCAGGCTTGCACCGCCGGTCGTTGCATAGCTCAAGAAATCGGCTGGTGGTGGCACGGGATGGGCGCGGGTCGATGAGACGAGGCATTGGAGCATGTAGGCCGAGTGCAGACAGTGCATCAGGTTTGAATTATCGTTTGAAGCGGTGCCGTCGCAGCCCAGACCAACACGCAGACCAAAGGCCGACATGGCGGGTATATCGGTGACTTCGGCCCCGACCAGATAGACGGGCTCGGGGCAATGCGAAACACCGGTGCCGCTGGCTGCCATCGACCTCAGCTCGTCATGGGTCAGTTCCCAGCAATGGGCATAGAAGGCATCGGGGCCCGCAAAACCAAGCTCTTCGAGATAGTCGACGGTGCGCATGCCGTGACGGCCCTGAATGACCGGGCTCTCGCCCTCGCCAACATGGGTGTGCATCATCACGCCACGGCCTCGTGCCAGCGCCACCGATTCGACGAAAGTCTCTCGGTAGCAGTTGACCGGCTGGCAGGGTGCTACCGCAACCTGGCGCATGCTGAAAAGACCGGTGTCATGATAGGTGTCAATTAGACGGGCGCAGTCGTCAATGAATTCATCCGTCGTCTCCAGCATTTCGTCTGGAATGGTGGAGCCTTCCGATTTTGGCAGAGTATTGCCGCCCCGGCCGGCATGGAAGCGCATACCGAGCAGCTCGGCCGCCTCGAACTGGCGATCAATCAGCCGTTTTCCGGCATGCCTGGGGAAATTATACTGGTGATCGAAGGCCGTGGTGCAGCCATGCTTGATCAGTTCTGCCATCGCCGTGACGGAGGAGTGGTAGAAGCATTCCTCATTGAGCTGGGAAAAGATCGGATAGATGCGGTCCAGCCATTCGATGACTGACAACTTCGTCCAGTCGAGATCGGCGCGGTTTCGCACGAAGCACTGGAAGAAATGGTGGTGCGTGTTCACAAGCCCCGGATAGACGAACCAGCCGGTGGCGTCTTGTACCGCCGTGCCAGTGGGCAATGTCTCTGGCCTGAGATTTTCGCTGATCGCCTGGACGGCCGGGCCGTTGGTTAAGAGATCGACATTGCGATGGACTGCCGGCCCCTTGCCTTCGTCGACGATCACGGCCGCGCAATTCTTGAGAAGGTAGCCGGTCATCTCACGCCTCGCCCTGTTCGATATAAGGTTCGGGCCTCAGTTCATGCAGCCGGTGAATGCCGGGCATCTCGATGAAACGATCGAGGCCACGCAGTGCGCGCGACCAAAGGCGGATCGCGGGATAAGGATCAAGTGACACGCCGCCGTCGGGGGCCAGTGCGACATAGGGAAAGCAGGCAATGTCGGCAATCGTCGGCCGGCTAGCAGCAAGGAAGCGCATGCCGCGGAGCCTTTGCTCAACAAGGGCCGCTTCCAACTCGCGAAGAGCGAGAACCCCTTGCGTCTGCAGCGCACCAATATCGCCCGGCCGCAGCAGCATTTCGGTTAGCCGCGCGCCGCCCAGACTTGCCGTCAGCCGGCCCGAGAACGATAGCCATTGCTGCACCCGCGCGGCTTCGCCGGGACTTGCGCTGCCCAACCATTCGGGTGCCGCCTTGGCCGCGACATAGACCAGGATGGCCGCGGATTCCGTCAGCAGCAGATCGCCATCTTCGAGGATCGGAATTGAGCCTGCCGGATTGAGCGCGAGGAGTTGGGTGCCCTTGTGTTCAGCACCGGGATGGAAATCGACCGGGCGGATATCGAGCTTCACGCCGGCAAGCGCCGCCATCAAGCGTACCTTGTAGCAGCTGGGCGAAAGGATATAATCGTAGAGCTTCATTGTGCCACCAGCTGTGCGCCATAGGTATAATTGTGGCGTTTGAGCCAGCGGCGGTAGGCGACCGAGGTCAAATCGGCACGCGTCGGGATTTCCATGCCAGGATCAAGCGGCAGGAGACGGGGGATCTGGTTTTCCAGGATCGACCGGTCCTGCAGGAAGATCGTCTGCTGGAAGTGGATCAGATCGGTCAGGGAAGTCGTGTCATCAAATAGCGCCATCCATGGCCACACGTCGCAGAGGTCTTCAGCAAGCGGCTGAACGAAGAGCGTGATGACATCCCATTCGCTGGGGCGCGGCGGGCATGTCTTGTATAGTACCGAGCAGGTAGGCGCGGGCACACGGTACATATATTCCGTGGTGATGCCGCCGCTTGCCGACTTGGCTGCCTGGGGCTGGTAAAATTTCACCTGTGTTGCCCAGACCTCGTCAACATCCTCCCGGATCTCGACCTTGTAATTTTGGACTTCCGTATGGGGCTCGGCGCCGAGGATATCGGTGTGCACGAACGGAAAATGCGCGATATCGAGGAAGTTCTCAACGGCGCGCAAGGGAGAGCAGCGCACGCGGACCACGCCGACATCGACAAAACGGCGGCCCGGCTGATCGGCCTCGGGAATTGGAAAAAGTTCCTTCTTCGGTTCGCCAAGTGACGACCAGACATGCCCGTAGCGAACGCGCACCGGAAGGGTGCGGCCGCCGGCAATTACCCTGGCGTTTCCTTCCGCGTCGCGTCCAACCGTGATTGGCTCGCCCATCAAGGCAGTCTGGCGCCCTGCCTCATCAAGCTGGCTGAAGAGCCCGACCGGAAACCATTCGTCGGTCATTGCCTGCACGGTCATGGGGCGATCCCCTCTTTTTGAAGATTCTCAGCCTTACGGCGCAGGCTTTCGACAGTGCGTGAAGCGGCAATGCCTGCTGCCGGATCAGAAACTGCCTTGAGAAGCACATGGATCAGTGTCTTACCCTCATCCTGCGCAGACAGCAGTAGAACGATTAGAGCAGCCCCCAGGGTAATCTCCACGAGCCCCTCCGGGCTAACCTCCGCTGCCGCTGCGGCTTCTATTGTGGCGAAGCTCGCAGCCACTGTTAGCGAACGCAGGGGAATGAGGCCTTCAAACCGAGGAGGCCCAGCCTCAGGTTTGCCGGTGGCAACCCAAATTATTCCATCGGATTCTTCAACAGGGTGCGTTGCCGCCCGGATTGTCTCCGGCGGTACCAATCCCGGATGCGCCGGGATGCGAAGACAGTTTCCCGCCTGCGCATAGCTCCAGCCGTGGTAGATGCAGGAAAGAGCTTCGCCGCGCACAAAACCATGGGACAGGCGCATGCCGCGATGGGGGCACCGATCATCGGTGGCGGCCGTGTGCCCGGAGGCGCTCCGCCAGAGGGCAATGGATCCGGCGGCTGTATGCACCGGCATTACGGTTCCAACCGGCAAATCTGCGGAAAGGGCGACTGGCGTCCACGAGCCCGTCGTGTCGGAATGCATGGCTAAACTCTCTG
Organism: Pararhizobium sp. DWP3-4; assembly: GCF_049898205.1. NCBI lineage: Bacteria > Pseudomonadati > Pseudomonadota > Alphaproteobacteria > Hyphomicrobiales > Rhizobiaceae > Pararhizobium > Pararhizobium sp. DWP3-4. Next base: position 44,892 of record NZ_JAFCXF010000012.1, read on the forward strand.
AACGAAATCAATAAGTAGCCAGATTATGTTCGCGCAATTTGACGCGCGGCCTTTCTCCAGCGACCGTTACGTTTGCATAAAAATTTCGCATTGGCAATAATGAACAAATAAAGTGCAAAGGTTGTATGTGGAGTTAAACTCGCGTGTCAGTTAGCCGTTCGCGCAGCGATCTCCCGACGCTCGATTGCTTCGACCCAAACGTCGATCGGGCCGAGAGAGCAGCCTATTTCCATCATGTCTAGCAGCTCTCGCGCCCCCTCGACTTCAAGCTCAATGCGCTCCGCACTGACATGGGTTATTGTCTGCGAAAGCCCTAGCTTTGCGGCATGGCGCCGGATCCAGGGAACGAATGAAGACGCCTGTAGATCGCCAATGATAACGATCTGTTCCCGGAAGCGCCCCTCTAAGGGATCGTAGTGCTGCTCTTTCATAACACGCCCCAAATTCCGCTTGCCTGTTTCCCAACATACCGACGAAGCGAAGCTGGGAATAGGGGAAATCCGATTCCGAATTGGGCAGGGCTCGATTGTCCGGCGAATTGAAGTTGGATCTAATTCCTTAGAACAGCTTCTCTTTCCCAAAGTTTGCTGGGCATACAATCGCCGGCAGGACGCAACAAGTATGGGGTGGGTCCAGAAGCTGTCGCCGGCTTTCAAACAACACTTTACCAGAAGGCCGACCCATCTACGCAACAAAGCCGCGCCTGAACGCAGGCACGGCCCCTTAAATTAAAATTGGTACTTGATCAGATCTCGGGGCATCCGCGTGTGTTAGCGAAGGTAATGCGATCCGGGCCGCGACGGGTCATACCCTGGACCACGACACGACGGTCGGTGACGCGCACGACCTCGGGATCCCGAAGGCCGGAATCGCGAGCCGCAGCACGGGCTTCCCGCTCACCACAGCGATCTCTTCGACGGTCGACACGCTGACCGTCGCGATCGCGATCTCTGTTGCGGTCTCGGATCACGGGATTTATCCCATCCGGGCCGATATTAAGCTCAAGGTCTTGGGCGTCCGCTGCCGAAAATGGAGCACTTACGCCAGCCACACCCAGCGCTAGCGCAAGGCCAGCTATATAAAGCATATTTTTCATTTTATCTCCTCCGGCGTCGACGACGCTTGGTTAATCGGAAAGATAACATTTCTCAAGGCTAATTGTTCCAGCGTCAGACGCAATGGCCGGGTGTTCACCCAAATATAACTGGCGCACAGTTCACTCAGGCGCGATCACGTTATCTCGAGGTCAGTCGGGACTGGCTTCAACAAGGCTATCGCAGTCTGCGACAAACAGGCTCCCTCTACACACCGGAGCGACTTCCACAAACCCGCACCGTGGAGGCATGCCCGTTTTCCGTTCGAGATCATCGCTCTTTTGCGCCAAGGCCAGCCGCCGGGGGCGACCACTGACCCGCTTGCCATTACCGGACTGCGGCAACTCAAGTAACCGGCGCCGACGGGTCAGGCGGTTAGGCTAAACGCGACGTGAACTATTGAGTTCGCTTTGTAATTCGAAAAGTGCGTTCTCCTACTTTGGAGCGCTGGCGCTGTATCTGCCAGCCAGGCCAACGGCCTGGTTAAGCGGATGAACCGCACATTCAAACGTCATGGAGCTGCGGCTGGCTGGGATCGATAACATGAAGGCTGGCAACGCGTTCTTGCCGGTTTTTCATGGAGGGTTATAATGCGCAATTCGCAGTTGTCCGACCCGACCCGATGATTTGCATCGGCCGCTAACACGCGCCGGATCGGAACTTCTCCCGTCGGGTGAATGACCTCAACTGACGAGAGATACCAGGGGTGATGAATCCCCATTCACATTCCTCGCAGTGGCCGTAAATATTTTCTGTCGCCAAGTTGCGAAAGAGAAACAGTCGACCTTGGCGACGTGATGGGCAGTTTCCGGCGTGGTAGCTGAGCATACTCTTCAGTAGGGCAAAGATAATTTGATATCCACCGCTGAGACGTAACCGCCCGATTGCTACCGCGTAGATTTCGCTTTGATGCGAGTGACGAGGAGCTCGTCGTCAACAAAGCTGTCGAGGAAGTTGTTCCATTCTTGGGGTGAGCGGCGGGCGTCTTTGAGCATCTGCTCCAATTCGTCCATGCCGTCGTCTGTCAGTGCGGTGACGTATTCGTCGTCTCCGGTGTAGACGGAGATGATGCTGCCGTAGCTCAGATTATCATCGTTGGAGACGATTGCCTGAAGAAGCTCCGGGTCCTCTTCGAGAATTTCGGCAACAAATTTGATCGTACGGACGTAGGTGACTGTCGCCATCAGGCTGCCTTTGCGTCGGTTGTGGTGATCGCCGACCAGTTCCATGGAAGCAATTCGTCTAACCTGTTGATCTTGTGATCGTGGATGCGATCGAGCACGTCAGCCAGATATGCCTGCGGATCAAGACCATTCATCTTGGCTGTCTCGATGATCGTCATGGCCCGCGCCAAAGTCTCCGCCCCGGTGTCGGCTCCCGCGAATAGCCAGTTGCGCCTTCCAACGCCTATTGGACGCAGAGCCCGCTCGGCGGCATTGTTGTCGATCGCGACACGGCCGTCTTCGAGGAACAGGCAGAGCGAGGACCATCGGCTCAATCCGTAGCGGAAAGCTGCCGCCAGATCGCCCTTGCCCGGAATGCGCGTTAGTTGAGCTTCAGCCCAGTGGCGGAATGCTTCAGCCTTGGGCTTGCTCTGCGTTTGACGCGCGGCAAGGCGGATCTCGGGAGGCTGGCCGTTGATGCCTCGCTCGATGTCGTAAAGCGCTCCGATACGATCGAGAGCCTCTCGCGCGATCTCGGATTTGTTCGATGTCCAGATATCGTGGAAGTCACGTCGCCAATGCGCCCAGCAGGCGGCTTCCTTGAAGCGAGATTCTCCCTTTTCTCCAGGCGAGTACAGCTTGCCATATCCTTTGTAGCCGTCAGCCTGAAGGATGCCGCTTGATTGCTTGAGGTGGCGGTGGACGTGCTCTTCCTTCCAGTCAGGAGCAAAATAGTAGACTGCACCCGGCGGGGAACTGCCTGCCCATGGACGCTGATCGCGGACATACGTCCAAATTCTGCCCTTCTTCACGCCTTTACCCAGCCCTTTGTCTCGCAGCGAGCGATCCAACACCCGGATCGGGGTATCGTCCGCATGAAGGAGATCACTTGCCATGATCGCAGCTCCGATCCGTTCAATAAGAGGCTGAAGCACCTGCATGGCGCGACCGCACCAATCAACCATCGTGCTGTCGGGAATGTCGGCGCCCATGCGGGCGAAGATCTCGTTCAGCCGGTACAGTGGCAAATGGTCATGGAACTTCGAGACCAGAATGTACGCGAGGAGGCCAGCGCCGGCCATGCTGCCAGGGATCGGGCGGCTGGGCGCTGCCACCTGCACCATCTTCTCGCAGCACCGACAGGACTTCTTCAACCGGGCGACTTCGATCACCTTCATCTGCGCTGCAATCATGTCGAGGATTTCGCTTGTGTCCTCACCGACAAGACGCAACTCACCTCCGCATTCCGGGCAGCAGGAGCCAGGATCGAGTTCTCGGCGCTCGCGAACCGCCTTGTCGGACACGCGTGGGCGCCGGCGCATGATCTTTTCCGACGCATCCGCCAGGGGCACAACAGACGCCGTCTCATCGGTTTCATGGATCGGGGCCGTATTGCCCTCAGCAGCGGCGATCAACAGATCCTCAAGCGCCAGTTCCAACTGCTCGATTTCACGCTCGATCTTTTCGGACGACTTGCCGAAGACCTGCTTCTTCAGCTTGGCGATGCGCAGCCGCAGGGTTTGGATCAACTGGTCGTGCGCTTGCAACGTCGCCGACATCTTCGCGTTTTCTGCCTGCAACGCGATTATCATTGCCTTGAGAAAGGCTGGATCATCAGGAAGATTTGTCGTTGCGTTTGACATGATCCTGACTACCATAAGTCAGGAGAAATTGCCATAAAAACGAGCAGATTCAGAGGGATAAAATCACCCGACACGGGCCGGTGGAGCACCCCAATCAGGACGACGCCAATCGATCCCTTCCCACAACATCGCCAGTTGCGCCGACGTCAGTCGCGCTGTCCCGTCTGACGCTGAAGGCCACGGGAAACGACCTTTCTGCAAAATCTTGTAATACAGGCAGAAGCCTTGGCCATCAAAATACAGCAGCTTTAAACGATCGCCTCGTTTGCCCCGAAAGGCGAAGACCGCACCGCCCGTCGGCTTCTGACGCAAGACATCCTGCGCAAGCGCAGCCAAGCCTTCTATTCCTTTGCGCATGTCCGTGATACCGCACGCAAGATAGACCCGAACGCCGGTCCCAGGCCCGATCATGCTGCTTCCACCGCCCGGATGAGCTGCGTCAGCGCCGCCGTATCGACCGAACTGCCAAAGCGAAGGGTGCGGCCACAGCTCAATCGCAGCTCGACCATCCCGGAGCACCTTTCCCGGTCATCAGCGACATCCACTTGCACCGCTTTCATATCGACGGGCATGAACAATGCATTCGAAGACCCGGAGAGCAGCCCCTTCTTCTTCAACTCGCTACGCCAGGCATAGATCTGCTGCCGCGTAATATGGTGCCGATGGGCAACCTCTGTGATCGTCGCTCCACCATCCCCAACCGACATGGCAATCGCGAGCTTCTCATCGTCGCGCCATCGACGCCGCCGCTCTTGCCCAAGAATTTCAACCCGCATCGCAATCCCCGCATAAGACACGTCGCTAACGACGTCGCTAAACACGTGTCTTAGGCCATCAAGGCGCTATGCGGCAGGCGGTGCCAATCGGGCGGTTACGCTGAGACCCGTTTGGCTACGCAAAGCGAGGTGCCAGGCCACTCCACTCCGACTTGGCCGCCCCAAAGTGATCGGCGTTTTCCATGTTGGTTAAACCGGTGGTAACCGCCACGGGCTGTGATGCTCGCCAACTGCGTTTGGAGGATTCACAAATGCCGTACGGTTGGATGTTCATTGGGGCGCTGGTCGCTTGCGCGCTAAGTCTCCTGGCGATCGAACATGATCCGCCCGACCTGACACCCTCGCCCTCGCTTGTCGTTGTCAAACAAACGCCCTAACCATGCGACTTTCCAGTGTTTCGGAACTTTTGACTATCGATTGGGTTCCCCCGTGGAGGAGACCCACGATGGTTGAAACGTGTTGTTCTTGATCGTCGTAGTGTTCTTCGCTGTTTCGGTTCTGCGGATCTACAATGCCTACTACAAGCCCGTTTCGATGAGCGGCGTAGGCTTGCCAGCTGTCACCGATCAGAACTAAATTTCCTAACTCAGGAGAGAGATGTGCTTCCACTCTTGGCTTCTGCAAAAATCTGGTAACCATACTTCATAAAAATAGCCCAAGAACAATGCTGACTTGCCTAGTTTACTAGTCCGCGACCACAATAGTCATCGTCCAGGCCAATTTGCGACAACATAATTTGCTCGTCGGCAGACAAATTGCCGACAAATTCTTCGAAAAGCGATGTGGCCAAGCCAGAAGGCACTCGAAAGTTAGAGTGAAGTCTTCCTCTTATATCACGAGCGGCCCGAACAAAATCCAGTGCCCCTTTTTGCACTTCCGACCTGACGAGCTTCGTTTTCTCGTTAATTATTTCCTCCTTATACACCGGCACTCCACTGCCTTCAAACTTAATGAGTTGGGTATCATCAGCGCTAAGCATTTTCTCCAGAATGAAGCTTTGCTGGTAAAAGATTGGGGCATTTAGATTTTTGGGTGTTGCGTGCACAAAACACCCCTTCGCAAAGACTCCCCTTTCTTGGCAAGGACCTTGTGAATCTTCGTCTGTTGCCAAGTAAAGGCCATCAATTTTTCGCCCGGTAAAGTCTACCAGATTTCTCTGAATGGTTGCACTATATCCTACATCTACGACAGCGTTTCGCCGTGTATCGTCACCAAACTGACTCTTCAGATACACATGCATTGGAGCGGCTTCCGCTACCGCGGAAGAGATGATTCTATGCTCAAAGTGGGCAAGAAGATCACGTATTTCGGATATGTCTCCGTGTTGAATTGTAATACGATTTCGTCGCAGCCAAATATTTTTCTGCTCCAAGAAACCCCAATCGGTTTGAGACAATTCAATACCGAAACGCTCTCGAAAAAACTGATCTGCCGAACCACCAAGGTAGTTGCTGGATTTTGCGATCAGCTGAATATGATCGAGATTTTTGATATTAGGCACTGTAATAGCGCGCCGTGAGGTAAGTAGATACTTGCATTCGGGGAGATCCGGGAGACCCTCTGCCCACAAACTAAAAGCGGACTTTAGCAATTTACCTTCTCTCGAAAGAAAATGTAATGTGTCAATCTGGTTGGATCTAACCTCTTCAATAAGCCACGATGAGAAACTGCAAATAGCAGGACCCAGGATCATAAATCCAGCTTTATAAGGATTGTTTCCTGTAATATCATTCGGTTGGAACTCACGATTAGTTAGATCGGAATAGAATTTCTGAGAAAACACCCCGAAGACAATTTGTGCATTAATGTCGTCTAAGTTTTCCGAGGGAATAAATCGTGAAAATCTTGGAACACTTCTTAAAAGAGCAGCAGGGCGCATTATGTGGGCAGTCTTGATGCCAGCGTCCTGAGGTATCTGAACATCGGAGTGTTCATTATCGCCTATCATTAGAATTTCTGACGGCGACAGTTGTTCACTTTTCATAATGTGCTGGTACATAGCGCCGCTGTCTTTGCGATACCCAATATCAGACGACAGATAAATCTCGGACCACCCAACGATCCCGCAGTCATCCAACATTCTCTTAATTACATCGCGGGGAAGAAACATGTCGCTAGCTAGCGCAACGCGTTTATTTGCGGCAAGTGCGCTACGAAACAAATCAATTACAGCATGACGTGGCGACACCGCATTGATTTCAATCTCAATTTCAAGCTGCATTATTTGGTTAAGCGGACCCCATCCGTCGGCCGGCTCGATCACACTGTAGATTTCGAGGAGGGTGACATCGCTACCCGTCCCTATCCGCGCCTTTTTTTCCGCATTTATCCGAACCGCCTTGAAACCATGTATCCCCTTTTCGGCTAGCCGCGCTTCCAGAATGTCTTTGATGCGATCCCCGAAGAGAAGCGGGCGAGTTATCAAAGTTTCAAAAATATCAAATAGCACCAATTTCGTTTGCGAGGATTGGATAAGGTTTGCAATGCGCCGATTTGGCCGATTTGTATATTGTTCGAAACGCCATTTTGACCAGCTTGGATTTTTGGAATCCCGTAGAATTCCAAGCTCGTGTCCTCGTGACAGAGGCAAAATCCCTAGCATCCTCTCTAAGCAATGAGCGAGTGTTCCGTCTGTTTGTCCCGCTTCTTCAACAAACTCTTCCAACTTAATCCCTGCTTCATACAACGGTAGAATAGACTCAACTCGCGCCCAAAACATCGATCCAACAGGAAAATCTATATACCCATAAGGTACTTTCGATAACCCCAGTCGTTTAGACCAAGTTATTGCCGTGTTATAATTTGCGAGCCAAGTATTGGCGATATATGGCAAATCATGAAAACACTGAGGATAAATCAAGCCATACTTTTTACTCGACAAAAGTCCAATAATTTTTATTATACCTTGTCGATCGGGAAAAAGTGATGACAGTAAATATTCTCTCCAGTTCCCGGTAGCGCCTTCGTTGTACAGAGACTTTTTTGAGTGAATGTGGGCTATTATCTCGTGTTTTCTAATTTCCTTTGAGAATTCGACAACGAAAGGAGCTATGTCCCGCCCCCTATTTTGGACTATGCGAACATCGAGGGCAGCGCAACAGTCGAGGTGTCCAAATGCTTCTTCGGCAATCAGCTTAGCATTCTCGGTTGCAACCGAAACATAGAGAGAAACAGGCAAAGGAACCCGGCTAACATAGCGGGCCATGTCCTTTGCAAGGTCAGCATAATACAAGTGGATGTGGATACCAATGGAGATATCGGGGACATTATCTGTTGTGATCTCATTGAGGTCAACAAATACTCCTGATGCGCGTTCCACGGTTTTCCGTCCTTCGGAGGAGGATTTTTGTTGGTACTCCAATAATTCTGTGACAATCCCAAGTACTCCGCGAGCGTTGTAAGTCTTCAGAACGAAGCGCATGAAATCATTTGGATTCTCAAAAGGTCGTTCGGATATGAGTTTTGCTATACCTCGCGCCCCGGAAATGATTGACAATTTATAGCTCATTGTAGGCCCTTGTCTGACTATGCGGGACGGCTCCAACTCCGTTGGAACCTCCAAATCACGAGTGTCCAGCCCGCCCCCCCCGCAGAACATGAGGTTTAAGGAGTAGCGGTTTTTGTTTTGATGGCAAATTTGCTAGGGCATGCTGTCCCGGATGCTCGCTAGAATCAACGAACCGATCGACCACAATATGAAACAAGCGCCGAAAACCAGACCGGTGTTCACTCCAACTTGTGGATATAGCGCTTTTTCAGGGAGTGAGGCTGGAACCACGATGGCTAGATAAAGCTGTTGTTGCTCCATACGCCTTCTCGCAGTTTCATATGAGGCGCGTGAAAGGGTATATATTTGCTCGGAGAATTCCTGTCGGAGCTTGAGCAACTCAAACTCTTTCAACTGCGATGCTACGGCATTTGAATCGGCTTGGTTGGTAAGCATCGAGTTGAGCTTTCGAATCTGGTCATTCGTCGCTCCCAGTTTTGCTTTGAGCTGCTTATCTCCCGGACGATCTGTCGCACCTACTAAAACTGATGTAGCCAGTTCACTTTCGATTTGAATCTTTTCTAAAGTGAGCGTTGAAACCAACGTTGTCAGACGTTTCGCTCTGTCAATAGGATCAATAGAGCCGGACCGCTGCTGGAATTCAAGAAGCTCAGACCGCGTACCAGCAAGCTCAGTTGCTGAGTGGTTCACATCGTCTTCAGCGCGCCGAAGAGAATCTTCTCTGGTTCGATAAGAAATCCTGTTAAGCAGTTCCTCGCTCCGACGTACAATTCGGTCAGTAAGATCGAGAGCATCAATCGGGGTGAAGCCGTTGACGCGAATCGTTATTATCCCGGATGGGGCATCGAGTGAAACTAACACTCGCTTTTTCCAATAGGCCCAAATTTCTTCAAACTGGCGTGAGGAATCCAATCGTGAAAGCCAATCGATGTCGGTTCGATCGTACATTTTCCTCATGAGTTCCCGACCACCGACGTCGGTAACGGCTGCGCGGCTTTTGAGGTAGTCTAAGACTATCATGGAGTCCTGAGCGGTACCAGCGCTGTTGGTTACGCCCAATTTACTTAGAATAGAGGTACTTGAGCTGATTTCACCCTTATTCGACGATTCTCGAACCGTCACTCTCGCCTCCGCAACGAAAATGTCCGATGCAATAAAGCAAAAATAGATCATCGCTATTACCGACGGCAGCGCAACAAAGATCAGGAAAGTGCGCAATAAGTTGCCGCCAGCACCCGAAGCCGCGAGCACGGTGCTGTCAGGCTCGGCGGTAAGTGTTAACAGTTTTCTTGCCTTCAGACTTTCAATGAGCGAAGTCGGCGCTAACGACGAATTGATGCTCTCGTTTACAACTTCGCGGCGCCAAATTCTTCGAAGAGAATTCTGTATACTCTCACCGAGTCGCTTCCGTGCGATCTCGTCTCGAAAGTGGGTATGGTCTTTGTTTTTCAATAATCACCTTTAAAGGCTTTCAGGTTGGTCATTAACCCTTAAACCCATCTCGACAGCGGATGAAGCGAAGGAATAGAGCGCTATGTCCTCGTCCAATAAATCCGCGATGAGGCCTATCCGCCGGAGTTTTTCTGCAAGGTTTTGGACCCCTGGAATCGTTTCCAACTCCGTTTGCGGAAATATTCCTCCGTCTACCACCGCACCTATCATAGATACGAATTCGTTGAAATATTGTCGAGTTCCGACAACGTCAAAATACGCCAGATTGTCCAATGCCATTGTGACATGGCGACGCTGCAATTCCTCGTCCGGAGTTGCGCCCAAAGTTGAAGTCGCCGGAGAACGAAACAATCGGCGCTGGTCAGCAGACAGTCGCCGGAAAGCTGTCAAAATAGACTTTTCGTCTTCAACATCCATACCCTCTGTAAAATTAGAGAGAGGAAGATAGGCCTGCGCGAACAATCCACTTGTTTTTTGAGCATCCTGTTTGGAGAGATATATAAGAAACTGAAGCCTCTCAGCCAATTCTTCAAAAGGATCGCGCAAAAGTGCGATATTGAAGAATCCCTTCTCACGCGCTAAAGAACCGTGTCTTTGCCAATTCGGTTGGCCAAAAACCAGTATAGAATTGCAGTAGTTATTGAAGAAAATTGAATTTATGGTTTCGAGAGAAAATCGTTGTACCATTGGATAGGACAACTTAAAGTTCTTCATCATCTTGCGAAGGATTTTTATCTGAGGATATGCGCTCGGGTCAAGGAAAAATATCTTCTTGTCGACTACAACTTCTTCAGGAACTCTCTGATATATTTGCAAGCCGCTATCTGGCTCTATAATCGATAAAATCGCCTCATCACGCAGGCCAGGGAGGAGTTGTTCATCAATGTGAAATCCGACCTGGCCACTCGCATGCATACCCAAGTCGCGAATATCGAGCCTAGTCACATTGGCTTTGAAGCGAACGTCCTGTCGGTTGGGGATTTTTATCAGAAACTCCGGAGTTTCCGATGGATTATCTAGCACAAGCCATCCGGCGATCATGCTCGTGTTGTCAATATCGACGTGAAAATGCATCCCCTATGCCGCCATGTGATCTCGGGCGAAGGTAGCCAAACCCGCCACGACAGCCCATGCAAGAAACATAACACCCATTACTATTATTAGGCTTAACGGCCTTTTTGGATACTCGGCCTCTTCCGGCAGATTGGGTGTGACGTAGGTGAGAAGGTATGAGCGTTGCGTTTCGATTGTTTGTCTCGCTTGTTCGAATGTTACGGAAGCGATTGCAAATGCCTCTCGGGCGATTTGCGCCTCTACCTCCTTCTGCGCCATGTTACTAGCTTTAGATGCGAGATTTACAACGCTCTCGCTGTTAAATTTGGCGGAACCTGCAATGCTCTCATCATAGGAGGTAATTTGCTGACGCAGCGCTTGCGCGCTTGCCTGCAAGGATGTCAGTTGCGGGGAAGCGCTGGCTTGACCATTGGTAAGCCCATAAATCTTTTGCTCAATTTTGGACAACTCAAGTCGCAACGCAGCAACAATTCCAGAATACTCTCCTGCTGTAACTTCAACATTCAATAGACCGGCCGCGTTGCGTGCATCTCTCAACGAGGCGGTCGCTCGTTCCAAATCGCTTTTCGACCGGTCTAGCTCTTTTTTCGAGCTGTCAAATGCGTCCTGCTCATTTTTTTGAGTTAACCTATTTACCATTTTTTCAGAAGACTCAATGATTGCAGACAAAACCTTGAGGCTGTCCTCCGGTCTGAAAGTTCGAACCTTAACAATCACAAGCCCACTATTCCGATTGACCTCCACATCGATCTGACGCCGCCAATAGGTCACAAATTTGTCCATCGTCGCATCTGATGGCAAACTGGAAAAGTAATCTGCTTCTGGCCCTCTAAAGATATCGCGAAGGGGCAACTGTCCCTCAAGTTCGTCGATAAGGGCGCGGCTCTTTATGTACTCGGCTATCATCAAGCCGTCTTTACTTTGGCCCGTGTCAATAAACGAGGAAAGGCCGGAGAAGCCAGCAATGCTTGTAGAACCGCCAGCCTTAACAGTGAATCGTGCCTCTGAGATATACTGATTCGAAGCTACTAGCGTAAAGTAAACGGTTGCCGAAATCGTTGGAACAATGAAGATGGCTATAAAACTAAAGGCCAAAAAGTAGCGGAAAAGGCGCTCGCCCCTACGAGCACGGAACCCGCCACCACCACTAATTATCGGGCGGGGTGTCCGTGCCTTACGAGCCATTTTTCTAAGCTCTATAGAGATAGACGATGCTTGACGAGCCCCAATTGCCCCCACTTGGGCCGGGTTAACCATATGTTTTCCGATAGGGTCCATGTCGTATTCTAACGATTTAGCTGGTTGTAGAGTTCGATGGCGTCATCGATATTCGAAAATTCATGGAACAAGCCATGAGCGAGTACGATTGCCCGAGTGCAATATCCCCTGATCATTTCCATTGAATGAGATATCATAATGACGTCCGACCTGCCTCTTCGCTTAGCGATCTCATCGTGACACCTAGCTTGGAAGCGAGCATCCCCGACTGCGAGAACTTCATCGATAAGGTAACACTCGAAATCGACGGCCATTGATAATCCAAAAGCCAACCTCTGCGCCATGCCCGAAGAGTAGGTTTTGAATGGCTCATCCATATAAGCGCCTATTTCCGCGAAGTCTTCGACAAAATCCACGGCAGTGCGAGGATTTTGTCCATAAATACGGGCCGTAAACTGAACATTTTCACGGCCGGTTAACTCCGGATGCAGGCCCCCAGCGAAACCCAGTGGCCAAGATATTCTTGCCGACCTGGTGATCTTACCAGAGTTCGGCAACTCGGTCCCAGCCAGCATTCTCATCGTTGTTGATTTCCCCGCGCCATTTATACCCAAAATAGCGTACGACGATCCGGCCCGGAAATCAGCTGACACGTGGTTCAGTATTATTTTAGAGGAGCCACGTATCTTGTAATATTTAAACACATTCGACAAGTGAATCATGGCGAAAGTAACTTACCTCGCAAGAAACGCTCACCTAGGAGAGACAGAAACAGAAAGAATGTTGCTATTCCAATAAGATATGCAGGCGACAGCATGTCATCGCCATACCCTTCATAGTAAGATGCCCTAATCCATTCGACGCAATGAACTAGTGGATTAAACCACATGGCGTCACGTACCTCTTGGGAAAGTGTGGAAGGAAGTATAAATACGCCAGAAGTGGAATAAAGAGCAAACATCAGTACCATAAATAAAATGTTCCACATCTTGAATATCGATGAGACCACAGTATTTAAGAACCCCATGCAAATAGAGAGGTAAATGGTGGATGAAACCGCAGCGCCCCACATTGCAGGATCTGGCGGAACAATATCAACGCCATACGCCAGGGCACCTGCAAAGAACAATATTACGACTAAGAACGCCGTCAAAAATTCAATAATGCCGCGCGAGATTATTATATAAATAGGTTTTATAACCGGAAAAAGAAAAAGCGGTTTATTAGTCTCAATCGCTATTCCCATCATGCGCGCAGGGTACAGACACAAAATATATGGCATTACTCCACTGGAAACGAACACGGCCGGATCGTTACCAAGAGGTGTTACACGATTAGCGAGACTCATAAGGATGACAATTGTTACTAAGTGGCTAAGAGGCCACGCCACCGCCATCAGATAGCCCAAATGAGTGCGGCCGTATCGTGTACGAAGGTCACGCAAGATCAAGGCCCCTACAATGTTCCCGTAGGATCCCAATTTAATCACCAATACTCCTTCTCACGGATATTCAGCTCATGGGCCGACCGCCTTCGCTGCCTCCCAACTTAAGTCCCTACGTTTTTCAGAAAAACCGGCCTATTTTGTGACGCAAACCTAAAAGATAGGTGATTAGAGTTTGCATCCTAAACGACTGTCTATGGGATTGTCGTGGTCTCTCCGGGGCGGTTCGAACTGAATTTATCGTCGCCAAAATTTCTTCTACGAGACTGGAGTTCCTGGCCTGCAATATTGAAGTGTTCTCCTCAGCTGCTATGAGTTTGTCGCGAAGATCCCGAGTGTGAACAGAAAGGTTCTCGTTGCTCACCTCAAGAGCGGCGAGCTTTTCGTTAAGGGCGCGATTCTTGTTACTAAGTGAACTTTCATTCGCCTGCAAATAAGCTAGACGGAGCTGGAGATTGTCTCGATCAGACTCGGCTCGCTCCAATAGGGAGCGCATTGACTCAGCTTCAATTCTAATTCTCTCAGAATGCAACCAGTCTAGGTGACGTACTCCTTCCAGATCCTTCTTAAAATCAGACAGCGTCTGCTCCTGAATCTCGGAATAGAGAGAGTCCCAATTTGCTTTACCTAGCATATTCATGAAGGTCGACGCTGTAGGCGGACGAGATAACTCCCTACTCGCAGCTTCGAAATTTCGGAAATCCGATATTCGCTGTGAACTCAGCTTTAAATTTCGAGGCGTCAAGCGGGAGAACCGCGACAAGTGATGGACCAAATGATTAAGCTTCAATCTTGTTGGGACAGCGTCATTGGTTCCTATCAAATCATCCCTGAAGAGAGCCGCAATCAATTTTCTGCCATTCAAAAGCTTTTGATCCCAACCCTCCCGATTGATTGCGGATTGGAGCTGACGATCAAGTTCATCCTGCGACTGCGCAGCATAACTCACATCCCTTCCAAAAAAGAAATCATTGCTGAGTGTAATCAGGGGTTTGTCGAATATAAAAGGAAGTACTTGTGAAGACGTAAATGTGGTGACACAAACGTCACAGTTTCTGACAAGAGTCCTAATGTCGACATTGTTCAAATAGGTGAGATTGACTCCACAATCCTCAAGTATCTCAAACGGCCGCATGGGGTGCGGCTTGACCAAAAGGCGTGCTCCGGGACAGACTCTCGAAAGAGCGGAAACCAAAAACTGCAAGCCTTCCGCTGAATTTTTCGCAAAACTACCTACCCTGTCTGTGAGCTCATATTGCTCAGTTGTATTATGTAGATTTACGTCGAATGCTCCTAAATAAACTATTGTTTTGCCGACAAATTCTGATGAGGGTATATCTTCATCTATATTGTATCCATCGTATTTTTTATTAGCCGGTGAAGTATAGTATCTCTCAATATTGCCCCATAGGGGCAATAGATCGGCATCATTACTGTATGGCTCAATAAATTGTCCGCGCAGCCCGATATTGCTAAGAGCGAAATGTCCAACTAGGTTGAATGAGATAGTATCCTCGAATAATCCTCTCTCAAATATATAGGATGCAATCTGTCTGCCTTGCGCCAATCGTAACATTAATCTCGAAAGCGGTATCGAGCTTCCCCAAGCTAGGATTAGCACAGGCCGCATAAGCTCAAAAGCTCGCTCCCAAAAGCTCGCTGCTCGAATAATTGCATGTTCAGCCTCTACAGGAGAAGCAATCCCGCACCACTCCTGCTCCGATGCGATGAGTTCATCTACAAGCCACCCGAACGTGGCAGATCGCCCCATTATGGCATTCTTAAATCGGGCGCCTTGTTCAACTAAACTAAAAGGAACAAAAAAGTAATCGAAGCCGGTAAATGAACGATCTGGCTCATACGGACCAAAAACAATTAAGCGAATCCCGTTAGCGCCAAGGGCGTGCCCCAAATCCGAAATGGTTTGATAAAAGCTGTCCTTGCCATTTAGGTAGCAAAGCAACCAAACAATTCCCCGAGAATCCTCTTTGGTTTTCTTTTTCTTCATTCCCCGCCCTAGCGCATGGTATTGTATTTAGCTCCGGTAGTCCTTCCCCGGAACTAGGACGCTGTGATACTCGCCTACTGTGCTTACTGGTTTAGGCTGTAAAATAGATTCGGCAAGACGGAATTCCTGTATGTCGTCTATGTCAAAGCTCTCTGCCTCCGGCGTTTCAATGAAGGAGACATCCCCATTGTACAAAAAGCTACCCGTTTCGTTGTAGCTCTCCAATGCATGATTTGCATCAAACACAGCAATTATGAAGTTTATCAAACTAAGCGGCTCTAAATCCTGGGTCCTTGGACTTTTACCGCTTGCGTCGAAATTCACCCAATTTCCCCTGCAGTAAGCGTGTCGCCTTATCGTATTAACAGAGAACAGGCTCGAGGGTCTTTCTCTCTCGAACTTATCTATTGCAAGGTCGATTGTGTGGGCCTTGATGAACGGCGCTGTTGGATTAATCACTGCAACGGCATCACACGGGTGTTTCGACAAAAAATCAAACACAATCTCGTCAGTCGCCGTCGAAGAAGTCGCTAGAGCGGCGGGTCTCATGTACGACTCCATACCGTACTCGGCCGCCACCGAAGCAATCTCACAGCTTTCTGTATTGATGACCGTTTTTGTAAGAGTTCGGCACTGCTGTACGGCCTCGATCGCATAAGATATTAGCGGCCGCCCGTTGAGCAGCCGTAAATTTTTTGCTGGTATCCTAACGCTACCCAGACGAGCGGGGATGTAGCTGAGTATTTTCACTAGTTCCTCATGAGTATTCGGGAATGTGTTGCCTGAGGTTGTAGATCGATTTCACGTGTAGCTCATCATTGCCACAAAAGTCATCATCGACGTGCAGCTTTCGCCAGAATTCGGCCGGCTCTTTAAATTTTCCTTCAATGAGATAGCGCAAAGGTAATTCGCATGTTGCAGGGGCGTATTGTGTTTTTAGAACCTCGGGACCGTACGTTCGGATCAGGTTCTTGAGGTACATTTTTGCTCCATCATTCAGTGCTTGGAGATATTTAAAATCCGCTTGAGATCGGCCTTCCTTTTTGAAAACTGGTTTTGTTCCCTGCCCAATTGTATCTTCAAACCCAATAACTTGCCCATGAGGAGCGGTCAAAAACGCCTCCAGTATCAGAGAGTAATTTTTGACAACACTGTCGAACTCCTTGTTAGCTTCAGAAAAATATCCATGAGCTGAGCCGCCGCGTTTGAAAACGTCGATAATCTCTGGCGACGTTACCATATAAAATCCCTTGAGGGGATTGGGCATTATGGTTTGGAGCGCAGACTGGATCGAACCACTATACCCGAGATCGACCAGAGCCAGATTTGCTGCACTTATGCCAGCGGATAAACAGTACCGCTCAATCTGCTGTTTTTTCTTAATACCCGCTTCAACAATCTGATCCTTTAGAACTTCTAACACCTCTAGGATAAACTCCCTGTCGATGTTAGTCGAAAACCTCGCATCGGAAAACCCGAGTTGGCCGCTTGCTTCAAAGCCAATTCGAGCCATTAAAAAGTCCCGCACAGTACCGGAAAATTCCGCTCCCCGTACAATAAAACTAGGATCAAATACATTGGCCTGCATCGCACCCATGGCCAGTCTTCGAGACATGGGGAAATATTTCGCAGGCGGGAAAAAATCTGCGTCAGAGCCGACTAATTTCCGAATATACTCATAGTTCTCAAAAAGGAAATGTCCTTCTCTTGCAAGAAAACCAACTTGTTTGACGTCATGAATACTGTGGTGGTTGATAATCCAGGTGAAGAACCCGAAAAAAAGAGGACCAAATATCGAATAACCAACATCTTCCGGTGTATCTAGTGAAACAGGGCGGAATGAATCATTACTCAAAAATGCATTTGAGGCGGCTTTCTGGATAACGGGGCCAAGTACTATGCCGTCACGCCATTCCGTCTTCGACTTTTGCCAATCACCCGGAGGGCTGATACCTTTCAGGTCAGCCAATACCGTCGTGTGTAAGACATGCAAACACGGGATATCCCTCATGGTTGGAAGATGGATGTCAGATTCTTCATTGTCGCCTACATGTACGAACTGCTTGCCCTTAACCTCTAAGTTCGCGATCACAGGCCACACATCATCACGGTCTTTTCGGTAACCGCAATCTGCAGAAATGTAGAGTTGATCAAGCTGAGACTTAATACCCATATTTTCCAGGCAACGCTCGAAAAAGTCTTTGGGCATGTAGGAGTCGCTAATTAAAATGGTCCGTTTACCGGCAGAATGGGCACTACGAAGCATTGAAACAACATCTTCGCGAGGAGAGAGGCAGCGTTCCTCGATCGCAAGTTCAAGGCCTTTTGCTTCTCGAATCACGTCCGCAGACCAATTGCTGCAGTGCCCAAAACAATCATAGATATCGTGAATATCCACATCGCCTTTTTTCGTCACGGTCCGGGCGTAGGCCTCAGCTTCCTTACGCACCCTGAAGAACTCAGTCTCAGTGGTGATTTGCGCTCGGCTGTAAAGCACCCATCCGATATAGTTATGGATGTCGTCCGGAGTTGTCGCCAGTCTGCAAACGAGCGTGTCGTAAAAATCGAAGGAAAGGGTGTCTGCCGATTCAACAAAGTTTTTGGCATACTGTGCCGTATTGATATATTTATGAAGTAGTTTTTCGCTCCAGTTGCGCCTGAATGTTCCGAAATTATAATCATACTCGATATAGTCAAAGCCGTGGGAACTGGCTATTCCACATATTCCATGCTCAATTCCGTGCGCGAGCGTGCCGTCATGGTGCGAGGGCTCTGGATCAAAATCATCATATTTCCAAGCATGACTCAGGAGGCTTTTGAATGCTGCAGTGCGGCCCCAAAACATGCTTCCCATTGGCACGTCGATCAACCCTCTAAACTTGAATTCTGAAATCTCAAGCTTTGAAAAAAGATCGGCGCCCCTGTGGCCAGAGCCGAGCCAACTATGAAACCAAGGTCCGAACTCTATAAAAGTTGTTGGAAATATGAGACCAATTTTCTGATCATTCTTAAACTTTCCGATGATGGCAGAAACAGCCGCCTCTGAACCGAGTACACCCTTGTATAGGTGTTCGCGCCACCGAGACTGATTGTCGCCGGTGCGTAGAGATTTCTTGGTATGTATATGAACGAACAGGTCGTGCTCCAAGATCTCGTCTCTAAATTCTACGAGAAATGGTCCAAAATTGCGTCCCCGATTTTGCGCCAATTTGATTTCAAACCGGCAATTTAATTCGTGAAACTTAATGGCTTTTCGGATGTCGTCAGCCACCGATTCTTGCGTCACTGTGAACAGGGCGGTAAACGCATATGGCAAGCTTTTCAAATAGCCGCAGATCTCTTCAGCGAGATCACCGTAGTATACGTGAGCGACTACGGCTATCGTTGGACCATTTTCCAGTGGCGTATGAAAAATATGCTCTTCATGTCCCATAAAGCGCGTTGCGTGATGTCCGCCAAAAATGCTTCGAGCCGCGACCTTTTCGAACTGCCCATGCATGACGTAGTGCTGAAGCGGTAAAAATCCGTGGTTTCGTAAGCCAGGCAAAGCTTCGTTCTCATACCAGTATGGGTCAAAGAGTGGGTGAGGAGCACGACCTTCTTTAGCGCCAAACTTTATATAGTGTTCCGTGGGATCCATCTTCGACTCAAGAACATCCCTATAATATAATTGATACCAAACGGGGTCAAAGAGCTTACACGGGTAGCGTCCCTCATGTCTTCCGAAGCGGACATAATGCTTGATAGGGTCGAGTTTCGATCTCTTTACATCGGGATTTTTCTCAAGATACCAAGCCTTGTCGAAAATTCCGCTATTTGCAATGAGAGTTTCGAGTTTCATCTTTACGCTCCAGTGATTTTTCTTCAATTTCGCCCGCCACGTCTTGTCGATACGCTTGCAGCTCCCTGGGGTGTTGAGAGGAGAGATTCTTCAAGAGAATTGTGTGGCCCGTATTCGGCGTGGAGATACCAGCTGAAAAGTCATTTTACAACTTCTTTGGGGGGCGATGAAAATCGTCCGATGTGGCCGATGATGCTGCAGCAGTCGCGTTTGACTGGTGAGCCTAATGCAGAGAGGCAACGCCCAATCCGCTCTGAGGCAGAATCCTCTCATGCGGCCGTGAGAAGTTTTGTCGCCTTATCTGGCGGGTGACGGGCTGGTGGCCATTCGGTATTTTATTCCCTTTATGGTGGTTCCTGCGAGTTAAGGCGCTTCACTTGACATTGGACGGCGGGATCAAACGAACGTTTTACCCAATCTTCTGAAGTTTGCTACCTCACTCTTAAGCACCGAAAAGGGCTCCATGCCGATCAGGCAAGGCGCACGCTTCGTGTAAAGGCGAGCAACTGTCTGCGGAGGAGCTGGCGACGGATAAGAACTCGCCCACAATTGTCTTCACCGTGGATTTGCAAAACGTTCTTAACCAAAGGCTCCTCTATTCGGGACAACGACACCCAATCTGTGCCGGAACTTGCTGGCGGAAACAGGAGCCATCCACTCCATCAATCGAAATGGCATGCTCCAAGATCAAGGCACATCTCAGGGACGCAGCCGCCAAAACATTTGACACCCTCACAAAGACTCCCGGCTCAACCTGTTCCCTCTTCAATCGAGCAGAATGTTGGAACGTCTTCAGCGCCGGAGGATATGCGTCATGTTAATCGTACGATGCTTTTTATAAGGAAGGGCCAATGAATCGCGGCACCGGGATTCGCAGGCCGAACAATGTTCGAGGTAGATCTCCTTGGCGGAGAGCTGGGTCGGGCAGATGGCCATCGCGCGACCACCGCCTCTGACCGGGAAACCGCAGCTTCTTCAGCGAGACTGGCCAGTTGGTTGAAATTTACGTCCTGGCAGAACTCCAACGGGTTGTGCGTCCCGTTACAGATCTCGCCAAGACGCTACCTGCACCACATAGGACTGTTTTTGTTCTCTTGACAGAACCAAAAATGGCCTTTCCGAAACATTCTGGAAACGGTTCCTGAACAAATTAGCGACAGCTTAGATAAACACTGGAAATCTACCTCTTCTGATGGTGCGGCAACTTGTGGGAAACCATTCCGCAGACAGAGCTCACTAAAGCGCCCAGCAAAATTTGTTAAGCTAAATTAGTGCCGACCTACCCGATCGCCTTTTGGGCGGCCGCTTTTACGGCAAGTTCGGCAAGGTGCGCAAAGCCGATGCTCGCCTTCTATGAGTTGGACGCATTAACAATCGCAAGCTCCATTACGTTCTTGAGCTCCTATGTAAACGGGTCGCGTCCGAGGAAGCCGACGTTAGGAAACGCGACACTATCCAGCAGGTTTCAGACATATCGTCGCCTCCGGTCGACGAATGAAAGAATTTCTTTGGACGGGGTGGAGGCATTTTTTAAACGACATACCCTTCGCCGAGAGCCGGTTGGGCGGGTGAAATAAATCGTGGATGAATCGACAGTGCCCTGCGATTCTCTTCAATTGGAGAGGATCTGGTCCCGCGTGACTTGTAAGAAATGCTCGTCTTTACCATTCCCTATTATATAGGTTCGCCGATATTGGCCGGTGCACTGGTAATTCAGACTGAAACGAGCTGCCGGTTTGATTCAGATTGCGTTTTGAAGGTAATCGGCATTTACCACGTTGATCAATCAGACGGTAATGGTCCCGGGTGTGGACTGCTGACAGTGCCTTTGGAGGGATGCAAATGCCGTACGGTTGTATCTTCCTCCGGGTGATTGCTTGAGCGCTGAGTGGACGCCTGTGGGGGAGCATCGGTCCCAGCAGTTAGGACAAGCAGGAAATAATCTCAGAAATTGTCTGTGACTTTCGTGCCTTACTGCTATTGAGTTTGGCAGTGCGATCCTCGGGATCGCCGCGCAGGCGCCCGTACAGGAATAGGTCTTGCGACCGTCATCAGAGGACACTGCCGCTTCCGCCTCGCATCGCTTGCTGACTTGAATGGCCAGCGCGACGATGCGCCCGCAGACAATGCAAAGCATGGAGCATCATGATGACAGACGATGACAAAATCCAGTCCGTTCTCGGTCTCGACGTGTCCTGTGACAGCGTCACCCTGTTCGACAGCCTGAGGGCTGGGTGGCGCACTATGGCCTTGGCCGTAGCCAAACCCTGGTCCACCCCGCAGCGCCATGATCGCCGCCGATATTCAGGATCATGTTGCCGAGCTCGACCGGCGCGTCGTCAAAATCGAGGCACATATCGAAACCCTCATCCGCAAGGACTGGGCCTTCATCGCCGGAAAGGGCTCCGCGCTCCTTCCCGGCATCGGTGCGACCATCGCCGCACTTCTGATCGCCGCCATGCCCGAACTCGGCGGCATTAACCGCCGGCATACGGCCAGTCTGGCCGGATGTGCCCGCATCCCAGAGTCAGTGGAAAACTGAACGGCCGCAGGGCAGTCTGCGGCGGACGCCGGCATCTCCGGCCCGCACTGTTCAATCCGCTCGCCACCTCATACAAGGCCTTCCTTGCCGCCGGAAAACCATAGGACCTGGCGCTCGGCGCCATCATGCGAAGATCATCACCATCGCAAATTCTAGATTGCGCGACGCAGAAACCATCGCCAACGACTGACTTGATGACGCGTTCTTGCCGGCTCGGGGCCGAAACGGGACGGTATGCGCTGCTGGTGGCGTACCGGGACTGCTGACTTAGTTTTGTAGCGAGTGGGCGTTCGACGGAACAAAATGCTGTTGAGGCGATTGTATTTGCTCCATCCCATATACCGGAGACTTTCGATGGCCAAGAAGTCCACACCGACGTCGCCTGCCAATATCGCGACCATTCACGACCAAAAACTGCATCGAGGTGAAGGGGGCGAACTTCATCAGTTCGCCGAGGACGGCGCCCCTGTCTTGACCACTGCCCAAGGTGGACCTGTTGCAGACGACCAGAACACTTTGCGTGTCGGCGCACGCGGTCCGGCGCTGATCGACGACTTCCACTTCCGTGAAAAAATATTCCATTTCGACCATGAGCGCATTCCCGAACGTGTGGTCCACGCGCGGGGTTATGCGGCGCATGGTTTTTTTGAAACATACGAGTCCTTGGCTTCCTACACGCGCGCCGATCTGTTTCAGCGTCCCGGCGAGCGCACTCCCGTCTTCGTACGGTTTTCAACGGTCGCTGGCAGCAAGGGATCGGCAGACCTCGCTCGCGATGTTCGGGGCTTTGCCGTGAAAATGTATACCAAGGAAGGAAACTGGGATCTCGTTGGCAACAATATCCCTGTCTTCTTCATTCAGGATGCCATCAAGTTCCCTGATCTTATTCACGCAGCCAAGCCAGAGCCAGACCGCGCGTTTCCCCAGGCCCAGACTGCGCACGATACCTTCTGGGACTTTATCAGCCTGACCCCCGAGAGCATGAACATGGTCATGTGGATCATGTCGGATCGAACCATTCCGCGGTCGTTCCGGTTCATGGAAGGTTTTGGCGTTCATACATTCCGCTTCGTCAACGCCAAGGACGAATCGACCTTCGTGAAATTTCACTGGAAGCCAAAGCTTGGCCTGCAATCCGTTGCGTGGAACGAGGCTGTCAAGATTAACGGTGCGGATCCCGATTTTCACCGCCGCGACCTCTGGCAGTCGATCCAGTCCGGCAATTTTCCCGAATGGGAGCTACAGGTTCAGCTCTTTGACCAGGAGTTCGCCGACAGCTTCGATTTCGATGTGCTCGATCCGACCAAGATCATTCCGGAGGAGATTTTGCCGCCGCAGCCGATCGGCCGTCTGGTCCTCGACCGGATGCCCGATAACTTTTTTGCCGAGACCGAGCAGGTCGCCTTCATGACCCAGAACGTGCCGCCTGGCATCGATTTCAGCAATGATCCGCTGTTGCAGGGTCGCAACTTTTCCTATCTCGATACGCAGTTGAAGCGTCTCGGCGGGCCGAATTTCACCCACCTGCCGATCAATGCGCCGAAGTGTCCGTTTGCGAACTTCCAGCAGGATGGCCATATGGCCATGCGCAATCCCGTTGGCCGCGTCAACTACCAGCCGAATTCATTCGAGGAAGGCCCCAGAGAATCGCCCTTGCAGGGATATCGACATTTCCCGGCGGAGGAACAGGGTCCGAAAGTTCGCCTACGCCCGGAGAGCTTCGCCGACCACTACAGCCAGGCCCGGCAGTTCTTCATCAGCCAGACACCGCCAGAGCAACGGCATATTGCTGCCGCTCTGATTTTCGAACTGTCGAAGGTGGAAACGCCGGTCATCCGAGAACGGATGGTTGCCCATCTCATTAACATCGACGAGACGCTCGCCAGCAAAGTGGCTCATGCGCTCGGGTTCAAGTCGATGCCTAAGCCTGCAGATGCCGCTATGCCGACGCGCCAGGATCTGGAACCTTCACCGGCGCTCAGCATCGTCGAGCGTGGTCCTAAACGGTTCGAGGGACGCAAGCTCGGCATTCTCGTGACCGATGGTGCTGACGTGCAGATCTTCAAAGCTCTGCTCGACAACCTGACCAAGCAGAAGGCGGTCTTCGAAATCATTGCCCCAAAGGTTGGTGGCGTGACGATGTCGGATGGAAGCTGGGTGGAGGCTCACCAGATGATCGACGGTGGTCCGTCTGTCCTCTACGACGCGGTCAGTCTCGTTGTTTCCGCCGACGGCGTTGCCGATCTTCTCAAAGAAGCCACGGCACGGGACTTCGTCGCTGACGCGTTCACCCACTGCAAATTCATCGGTTACGTCGCCGATGCTGTGCCGCTTCTGGCCAAGGCCGGGGTTACAGAAAATCTCGACGAGGGCACGATAGAGCTCAAGGACAAAGCGACCGTTGCCGCGTTTTTTGACGAAGTTGGGAAGCTTCGCGTTTGGGCACGCGAACCATCGGTCAAGTTGAATTGATGATGGAAACGGGAGGGGCGTTGAGCCCCGCCCCAGCGCGGTAGGGGGCGCTTTCCGGCGCCGTTCGGGTTCTACGATGTCTGGCACCAAGAACTCTCTTGTGCGGATATCCGGTCTCTGCAGCCCTTATAGACAACCGCTGACATGGGGTCAGCGGCACCTCCAGCAAAAGAATGGATACACCAATGGCTCATACGAAAAAGCTCGAAGACCTCTTCCATGACACTTTGAAAGACGTCTATTTTGCCGAACAGAAAATCGTCGAAACCCTCCCAGAAATGGAAGAAGCAGCAACCAGCGTCCAGCTGAAGGACGCGTTCGCCAAGCACCTGGCAGAAACCAAGGTACATGTCGAGCGGCTCGAGCAGGTGTTTGAAATCATCGGCAAGGAACCGGAAGCCAAGACCTGCGATGCGATCCTCGGCATCACCGACGAAGGTGCTGAGATCATGGAGGAATACGAAGGCTCGCCTGCCTTGGATGCCGGACTGTTGGCAGCCGCCCAAGCCGTGGAACATTACGAAATGTCGCGATATGGCACCTTGCGCACATGGGCACTCGAGCTTGGGTTGAATGATGCTGCCGGATTGCTGCAGACGACGCTCGATGAAGAGCAGGCAACAGATCTGGCGCTGACCTCGATTGCTACGTCGGTTGTGAATCAAAAAGCTGAAGGCTGACCGTACCCGACACCGGATCCGTGGCAGAGCGCTGCGGATTCGGTACAGCGCCCTCTCCGGCCCGAAGATAGATTATGCCTTCAAGGCCGGCAACGATCACGCATTAGGCCTATCTCTGCAAAGGAGCGTCTTTATGTCGAACGCGACAAACGACCAAAACAATCTTGGCCCCACAAACGCAACCAGCCCGACAGAATTTGGGCAGTCTGTCGAAAGCCAGGCTCAGAGAAATGACGCCACGACAACGAGCGGAACGCAGCCCGAACGTCTAAATGTCTATCGGCTCGAACCCATCGCCGAAGCCCACGATCCCCGATGGGACAATTCGCCCTATCAAGGCGTTGTTGTCGTCGCAGCGCGCACCTCCGGAGACGCTCGGATCGTAGCTGCGGAGCGTGAGCTCGATTTTATGGAAATCGATGCTGCCCCGGCGGAAGATGTGACAACGAGCAATGCAAGCGCTTTCCGCTCGGAAAAGCTCTATACCGTGATTGAAATCGAACATGCCCGCATGGATCTGATCCGTGGAGTTATCGACGGCAACATTGCGGTATCGACGATAAAGCCCGTCCAGGTATAACTTGGTGACAGGCGTATAATCATAATGCACTTCGGTGAGGCTTAAACTGCTACGAAACCGCCCGCCGTGTTGCACCGAACACCGACCAGTCGGTTTTCGATGTCAGGATTTCCAGACCGAGCGTTCCCAACCAGCTGTTGCCCATTGGATCGAGCGCGGGAGACCACACGGCGATCGACGCCTGATGGGGAGCGACTGCAAGAATGCCTCCACCGACGCCAGATTTTGCCGGCAGACCGACACGGTAGGCGAAGTCGCCCGATCCGTCATACTGTCCGCATAACATCATGATGCGACAAAATCCGTCGTGCCCTGCGAGCGGCCTTGAGTTTGACGCCATCGTCATCATTCGAACCGTCAAGAATTAGAAAACGTCCTGCTTTCGCAAGACCGCGGCAATCCAGTGTGATGGCGCATTGATGGATATAAGCGTCCATGACCTTTTCAACCGGGTCCTTCAGATTGCCATGATGCCTCGACATGAACATCAGCGATCTGTTGAGGTCTCCCCCGGTCCGATCGCTGTCCATCACGTCCTGGTTCAGCTCCATCTTTTCCTCATCAAGCATGCGTTCAACCAGCCTGACGACGTGTCTACTAGAACCGTGGCGGCCGCCAAGACCGACAAGGATGTCGCAGATGACGAGTGCGCCCGCATTGATGAAGGGATTGCGTGGAATTCCTTTTGCGCGCTCCAGATCGATGATCGAATTGAACGGGTCGCCCGAGGGGTCGCGCCCGACACGCTCCCATACTTTCTCGCCAATAGCCTCAAGTGCGACCTCGAGTGCGAATACTTTAGAGATCGACTGAATTGGAAACCCGACGCGTGAATTTCCAGCCGCTGCCTCTTGGCCGTTACGCAAGTAAACGGCGATACCGAATTGTTCAAAATCCTTTTTGAGCGGCGCCTGCTTTCCCGCCAACTCAGCTTTTACGATTGCCTCATCGAACACCGCGGGTGCTTCCTTGCGGACCCGTGAGACGACATCCGCAAGGATACCTTTGAGTTCTTTGATCTCCATACCGATTGCACAATCCTTAACTGTCGCTCGTTCGGGGTTTGTCTTGGTCAGCCGCCGGCCAGTCATTCGACGGTTCGCCCACAACATCGGCGCTTGCATCCTCTGCCGGGTCGGGATCGCGCTCGTAAGCGTCCCGAAGCACCGCCGCTTGCTCCATTATAGCGTCAAGCACATCGCCTGCCTTCGCTCCCTTCACGACAAATGTATCGACGAAGTCTTCCAACCTCTCCCTGACGTCTTCGCTAAAGTTCCCGACCATATCTATCTCCACTGTTTCAAACGGACTTCAGTCGTCACTGAGCTCTAACCAGACAGGTGCGTGGTCGCTCGTATGCTCCCCCTCCCCAAACCTGTCTATCGACGCCGGCATTAAACGTCGGGCCGGGAGCGGGATTGCATTTCGATACAGAAAGGCAACCACTCGCCAGTCCGTTGATAGCAGCCTCGATGTATCGGCGATGTGTATCGTCGCAATCACCGGAAACACGCCTGCGAGTGAGAACTGGCTCCCTGCCCTTGCCCAAAATGGCGACGCCGTTCCAAAATTTTCGTCCCTGCCAGATCGCGCCGTACCCGGCCCTGAGTTCTTTCGCAGAAAACTTGTGTCGGGTGCCTTCAGTTTCTGCAGGCAAACGATATCCGGTGACGCCTCTTCAACCCCGCGCAGGAACACCTCGAGACGGCCTTTGACGCCATTCAAATTGTAGGTGGCGATCTTCAAGATGTGCCCGGTGCTTGTGAGAATTGATGCTGCACGAAAAACCCGCATCGGGCGACAATGTTCCGAACGAGTTTTTGGGTTGGTAACTAATTCTTAAAGTACGCGAGAGTTTTCCTGGGGGCTTCAGTCTGCCGCCTCTCCGACGGTATCGGCGACATACGCTCCTCTGGCCCCCATTGGCAGCGGCGATCCCGTGGTAGTATCGCGGACAGTCTGGTGTTCCAGTTCCGCATTCAATACGGCTCCAACGATTACGATGATCACTGATATCCACGTCCAGATCATAAAGCCGATCAATGCCCCAAGTGCACCGTAGGTTGCTTCATAGTTGGCGAAAGTGGTCAGGTAGTAAGAAAACAGGATGGAGGCCAAAAGCCAGAGCAGCGTGCTGAACACGGCTCCCCAGGTCAACCAGCGCGCCTTCGCATGCGCCCGGCTCGGGCCAAAATGATAAATCAGCGCGACAATGCTGCCTATGACGATCAGGACAACCGGCCACCGCAAAAAACGAATTAGCGTTTCCTGCCAACCATCAAGCCAGATGTAGGAAAGAACGGCAGGAACCCCGCCGAGCGCCGCGATGAAAACCGCAGCGAGGATTAGAGCTATCCCTGTGAAGGCAAGAGACACCAGGTTGAGTCGAATTATGCCCCGCTTTTCCGCCTCGCCATACGCGACATTCATCGCGTCAAACATGGCTTTTACGGCGCTATTTGCGCTCCACAACGCGATAGCAAGGCCGACAAGGAAACTCGTGCTCAAGGACGAAGCTTTTGCCTGCACGAGAATGTTGACCTGTGTCAGGATGATGTCGAAAGCACCTGGTGGCAATACGTCCGAGATGAAGACGATGTGCTTGGCCATTGTGGCGGGATCGGCGATGAAACCATAAAATGACACTAAAGCCCCAAGAGCTGGAAACAGGGATAGCAAAACATAGAATGTCACGCCGGCGGCAATCAGAGTTACCCGGTCTTCAAACACGTCCTCAAGCACCCGCCAGAAGACATCTCGAAGGCCCCTCGTCGGGATCTCATTCGGGGTCTCTGCGTTGCGTCCGCGGCCCGGTTCCTCTTTTTCCAGTTCAGCTGAGGATCCCATTATCCGTTTTACTCCATGATCTGCCACATCTCTTCGGCAAAGATAGCGCGACCCGGAATAATGGCTATCGGGAGGAAGCGTGAATCTCCGCGAAACCGAGATTATGCGCACATTCGGATAGTGCCAGGAAACCCCTGACTTACGTGAGTTGAAGTAAATCCCCCCTCGCCGGACATTGGCACCGGCCGACAAATCCGGCCTGATAACGCCCCAACATCTGTCTTCGACAGGGTGGCTGCATCGTTTGACGGATCAGCACGCGGGCGTCAGGCGTTTGTACTCCCTAAAGCCGCTGCCTTCGCGAAACCAAAGTCTCTTTTCGAATAATCCGTGGTGAGATCAGCTGGAAATGGTCCTGTGGTCAGCAGCGTGAAATCAAACGAACCGGGATTATCAGCGTGAAGCACATATTGCCGGTGAACCCTGAGAAAATCCCGTTTGATTCTCAGGTAGCGTTCCGGTTTCAAAAGATGCTTCACCTTTATAAACATCAGCTCGGCTTGCGGTGCATCAGGGTGTCCACACAGGGAAACCACGGCACACTTGTAGAAATGAATCACGTCCGTTAGGCATTGCACCTCCACAAATGACACCTCAGGAGCGCGGGCTATTTCGCCAACGCGTTGACGAAGTCTGTCTGCTGACTTCAACAACGCGCATTGCAGGATCGCCCCACCGAGCGTCGCGAACACCACGCGTTTTCCCGCGATAGCGTCAGGTTTGCGTTCCAAGACCATGCCAAGCACGTGCGCTGCGAGCGTCGATCCCATGCTGTGCGAACTGATGAGGTACTCGTCTGCTGGTTCATCCAATGCTTCGATCACTAAGTCGGACTGTCGCTCTAACCATCGGTCTAGGTCTGAATCACCCGCACCTGCGGCCGATACGGCGAGTTCCCAATCGGCCAACAGATGAAGCGTGAGAAGCCGTTCTGAGAAGGGATGGAAGAGATATCGATAGAATGAATATGCGAGTGGTAGACTCCAGAGATAATGCCAGAATTTGAAATCCAGCCATTGAGGCACGGCTGCGACTGCAAGACTTGTGGCAAGACCAATACTCATGAGAACGAAGGGAAACAGAAAAAACAGACCGAACCGCCAAGCGTGCCTGAAATAGGCTGTCAGTGCCCCTTGACCGATGGCAAACCCAAAACCTGCAAACCCCGCTAGGATTCTCCGGGTCATCGGTTTGTCGCTGAATTTTTCGACAAGGGTATTATGATCACAAATGTAGATAGTGCTTGCTGTTCGCCAGCCCGGCGCTTCGCAAACGATCGCAAAATGCGACGCGCTGGGTTCTTCACTTAACGGCTCGATGGCAGTCGAAAATCCCCATATCTCCGACGAGCGGTGAGCCGACCTTTTGAAGCGCCGGTAGTGAGCTGACGCGTCCATGCGTTCAAACCCTGGAAAATGGATAACCACACGTCGTTTTACGGGTTCAATCATCTTTGCCTGTATGTCAAAACATTCGAAGGGGAATATCCGACAGCCTTGTGAAAGCTGCGGCGCCAAGTCAAGCACGCGATCGGTGGCGCAGGCCATCTGCAATCATCGAAACGCAGAAACGCTTGGGGCCACTCTCGGAGCCGCGCGCGGTTCCTAGGCGGAGCAGGCCAGAATGTGGCGGTCCCCCTGTAGGAACTATGGGTGAAAACTATGTCTTTATCCATCGCCGGCATGAAGGGCCATCTGCGTAGTGTTCTCTTGTGCGGTTGAAAAAACAATGGGGACGTTCGTGTTCGAAAGTGTAACATTCGGTGCTTCTGGGCCAACTTCCGAGCGAAAAATCAGATCATCAAATGGAAAATTGTAACTCGGCAACCAGACTGATATTCCCTGAGGGGGAAAAACGCTGTCGCAAAAATATCCGGCTTGATTGTGGCGATTGCTGGAATGCCCTTAAGTTTTGGTGTCGGACACGTGCGTTCTGGTTTTTCAACGATCCACCAGTCATAGCGACCGCCGTTGTAACCTCAATCCTTCCTGATGCGACGCGGCACTACGCCATCCCCACCGCAGGCTGTGATTTCAACGCGCCACCGTGCGTTTGGCAAAGTGACCCTTGCCGGGTTGCAGTTCCGGTATCTTTGGCAAGGTTGCCCAGGAACCGTTTGGCTCACGCAACGTTGTTGAAAAGACTTGTCCGGGGACCCCTCCCCGGTCGCGAGAGGACGCTCAATGAAAATTCCCCTGTTCACTGCCGTCGGGCTCACTCTGATGCTTTTCTTGAAACCTGCCCTGGCGGACGAAGCAGGATTTTTAAAGTCGATTGGAGGGAAATGGTCGGGCACTGGGTCAGTGACAACAAAAATCGGATCCAGACCCTTGAACGTCACATGCAAATTTGACAGCAGAGCGCGGGGCACATCTCTTATAATGTCGGGTCAGTGCCGTGGACTGGTGGTGATCCGGCGGGCAATTTCCGCCGACATCAGGGCGAATGGCACGAAATATAGTGGGATCTATATGGGACCCTCTGGCCGCCCGTCCCGCCTTTCCGGTTCGCGCACCGGAAATTCTATCAATTTTACTGTCCGGTGGAGCAAGGAGATCAATGGCGATCTAACGGCTCAGATGACGGTCGAAAAAATTGGTGCCAAAGGATTGAGATTGAAAACAACAGACAAAGATCCAAAAACTGGCCGCCTCATTGTCACCAGTGATATCCGGCTGATTCGGTAACGGAGATCAAAAGTCTGGACCACTGACGTGCAAATGCCCGGCACCCAAATTTAATCGGACGTCGCTTTTGTTTTGCCACTGTCACTAGGTTCATCACTTTCTAAGGGTTGTTCTGCTGGTTCGTCTGATGGTTTGAAGTTGGTCATCAGGCGAAGTGTGAGAAACGTCATGATCGATAGAACAAGCGCGATATCGTAAGCTCCCAGCCCCACAGCGGTGCCGATCGCTCCGGTAGCCCATAGGCTGGCCGCGGTTGCGGTTCCTCGCACGCTTTTGCTTACCACCAGAATCGCACCACCGCCGATGAAGCCCATACCGGTGATCAATCCTTCAACGATACGAGCGGTGGCCTCGGGGCTTCCTGCTGTCAGATTTTCAGTCGCTTGGATAAAACCACAGCTGGCGATCGCGACCAGAGGAAATGTCCGCAAACCGGCGCTTCTTTCCCTCTTTTCGCGATCCCATCCTATGGGCAGCGCCAGGAGATAAGCGACGACAAGTGCGCCAAGATGTGGCAGCACGTTGAAGGACTGGGCGATTGCAGAAATCTGGTCGATCATTGGCAATTCCAAAAATAAAAAAATGTGGCGTTCCAGGTCAATTTGTTGCGCGAGGAAAGTGCCCGGCAGGCAAGGCCTTTTACTGCATAATTCTGCGCCCAAAAAGACAAGGGGTGAGCCCGAAAGCTCACCCCTGCCGGTTATTTCTTCATTTTTGAATAGTCGAGCTTAGGAGCGTTCGACAGATCGTCCTTCGTGGTATCGACAAAGGCCTTCCAGTTGCCATCGACGTCGGCAAGGGCAACCGAAGCGGGGTCAAGAACGACGTAGCTTTCGCCGATGCTGAGGAAGCCGCCGACACTTGCGACGATACCAATGACTGACTTTCCCTCACCGATTACGATATCGGAAATTTCCCCGATTTCCTCGTTTTGCTTGTTATAGATATCGACGCCGATAAGGCTGGAGGTCATCAGATCGGTGTCTTGGATGTTCACAAACTTCAGTGGAATGGTGGCGGAAGTCCCCATTGTGATGCCCGGGCCGGTAAGTGCTGCATCTGCTCCGGTCGCTGCGGCCGTCTGCGCAACGGCGGCGCCTGAGAGAAGGGAAAAAGTGAGACCGGCAAGGATCAGACGAAGGTTCATAAAAAAGCTCCTTAAAGTGAATGTTGCCGGCGGGAGAGATACCACTTCCGGCGGCAGTAAACACTCATCAGGACAATTGGTTCCGAGACGATCGCTACAAAACCGGTAGCCGCCGCGTCGCCTCTATCGTGACCCGACGGAAGTACCAATCACCTTATGGAGCGCTCCGAGAAAATGACCAGTTTGGAGGTGGTCAATGGGGATGGAAGCTGTAGCAGAAGTTCGGCGCGGAATCAGCCAGACTCCCCTCCCCTCCTCCCCAAGAGCACTGCATTAGCGCAGTACGAGGGATAATCTCAGTAGTCTCGTCGGTTGTAACCGGTCGCCGGAGTGTCCGCTCATCATTGTGTGCGGTGCTCCAGGTAAGAGGCTCAAACAGTTGGCGACTTCCGTGACGGCTGAAATCGCCATGGTGCAAGGTTCAGTCGAGCGGGCAATTCCTCTATCCGCGGTCATGACCGTTTGCGCCGTCTCAAGGTGGGATGCAGCCGGAAAATCACTTTGCTGTCTTTGCAATCGTTCACTTGGATGAGGTCTTCAACGGGATCGGCTTTCGTTCCATACAACGCGCATCCGGAACGGATCAAAGGCAACTATGTGTGAGATCATTTGACGCTATTATTCGTAAAATACGAATGAGTGATTCTTTAGCCAGGCTGGAAGTGAACGAGTTTGCTTGATTTGGGGAATGGTCAAGTTGCTGAGAAGCGTCGTTCTGTGCCAGTTGTCTGGACAAATGTTGGGTGGGTTGGCGGAACACCGACGTGAGGCGGTGACCCTTATGTACTTGTAATAAAGAGACATTCTTCACTTTTGATTGCGTACATAGTGTGTCCAATCGAAGCGGTATAACCTTGGTGGGGTCTATTATCTCCTTGTCACGCTTGTAGAATCGGAGATAAATAACGGTTAACAGGCAAAATTTGCCTATAAATCGTTATCTGGACATTTTTCTAAAATGAACGCTAACTCGATGCCTTCGACAAAGATACCAATGCACTTCGAAGATCAGATCCTCGAACAGGGAGACCTGATATCGAAAAAGCTGCATCTGCTGAGCGTGCAACGGTTTCCACCAAATGCGCGAAAGACGCTGCGTTCGTTTTCTTTGGCAGAGGTTGCAACCTATCTCAACGTGTCGCAAAGCACGCTGAAGAAGCTCCATCTCGATGGCAAAGGCCCCCTGCCCCAGACATCCAGTTCCGGTCGCCGGTCTTACACGGCCAGTCAAATGCTGGAATTGCGGCATTACCTCGATCAACATGGCCGCTCCGATAGCCGCATGTATGTGCCGCACCGCCGGCCAGGCGAAAAACTCCAGGTCATTGCTGCCGTTAACTTCAAAGGCGGATCCGGCAAAACCACGAGTGCCGCTCATCTCGCGCAATACCTCGCACTGACAGGCCATCGGGTGCTGGCTATCGATCTTGACCCTCAGGCATCACTGTCTTCTCTACACGGCTTTCAGCCAGAGTTTGATCAAGTGGCATCAATTTATGATGCGATCCGCTACGACGACGAAAAGAAGCCCCTGTCGGAAATTATCCAGCCTACAAATTTTCCGGGTCTGGATATCGTTCCGGCAAACCTTGAGCTGCAAGAATACGAATACGACACGCCCTTGGCGATGACAAACCGCTCGTCCAACGAAGGCAAGACATTTTTTACGCGAATATCGCGAGCGCTTCAAGAAGTTGATGACCGATATGACGTCGTTGTCGTCGATTGCCCTCCCCAGCTTGGTTATCTAACCATTACAGCGCTCACGGCTGCGACGAGCGTCTTGATTACAATTCACCCGCAGATGCTCGATGTCATGTCTATGGGACAGTTCCTGCTGATGC
Organism: Pararhizobium sp. DWP3-4; assembly: GCF_049898205.1. Taxonomy (NCBI): domain Bacteria; kingdom Pseudomonadati; phylum Pseudomonadota; class Alphaproteobacteria; order Hyphomicrobiales; family Rhizobiaceae; genus Pararhizobium; species Pararhizobium sp. DWP3-4. Next base: position 78,912 of record NZ_JAFCXF010000012.1, read on the forward strand.
TCGGAGGTATCTTAAGACCGATCCGCGCGGCCGGTGCAGAGGTCAATCTCGAATGGTATCGCTACCTTATCACGCGATACGAGCCGACGGACGTACCACAGGCACAAATGGTGGGTTTCATGAACACCATGTTCCATGAGTTCATGTTGAAGAACCAAATGTTGAAATCGACTGCGATCTCCGACGCCGGGATTACAAAGCAATCCCTCTACGAAGTGGAGAAATCCGCGATAACGCGCTCAACATATGAGCGCGCGATCGATTCCATGGATTCAGTTAATGGAGAAATCGCATCGCTTATCCATGCTTCATGGGGGCGATGATATGTCAGCTGACAAAAACGCGATTTTCTCGCGGAAATACAACGGTCTATGCCGAAATTGGAGCAGGTAGATGGCTCGTAAGAACTTTTTAGCAGGCTTAGTCGATGTCGATGTCCCGTCGGAACAAGCGCCGACATCCTATCCAATGCGCGGCGCTTCGAAGACAATGATACGGTCAATCGATGAAATGGCCAAACAGGCCGACCGGTTTCTCGAAGGCGAGGCAATCGTTGAGCTTGAGCCGGAACAGATCGACGGCTCATTCATCTCTGATCGGCTCGATGATGATCCGGCGGAGTTTGATGCCCTAGTTGAGGCCATCAAGGTTCAGGGGCAGAATACCCCTATTCTTGTAAGGCCACATGTTGGAGATAGAGATCGCTATCAGGTCGTATACGGCCATCGGCGGTTACGCGTTGCCAAGGCGCTCGGACGCAAGGTCCGTGCTGTCGTCAAACAGATGGACGATCGAACGCACGTCATCACGCAGGGTCAAGAGAACTCGGCGCGCGCAAACTTGACGTTTATCGAGCGCGCCCTGTTTGCGAGACGACTTGATGAGAGAGGATACGACAGAGAGGTCATCTCGGCAGCACTCGCTACCAATGCGGCCTCGCTGTCAAAGATGATGTCGGTAACGGAGCGCATCCCAGCGGCCCTGATCAGCACGATCGGAGCTGCCCCGGCAGTTGGCCGGGAGCGTTGGATAGAGCTCTCGCTTCTCGCCGGGAGGGCATCCAGCATCGAAAAAATCGACGTCCTCACGCGAGCCGCGACATTTCTGGAATTGCGATCGGACGATCGGTTTACGGCAGTGCTGAACGCGTTGAACAAGACTGCGCGGCCGGTGAAAAAGACAGAGTTGTCTTCAAGCGTCGCGAAGTGGCAAACCGTAGACAAGACAGTCGCAGCGGAGATCAAGAACAGCGGTAAATCGTTTTCTCTGACAATGAAGGCGAAAAACGCCAGCCGCTTCGGAAACTACCTATCGTCGAAACTGGACATACTCTACGCCCAATTCCTGGACGAGGAACAGAAACACGGAGACTAAACTGCAAAAAGAAAAAGGCCCCCAAACGACCTAAATCGTGGAAGCCTCTCTCGTATTCCTAGCAGATCGAGAATCGCATTTCCCCGAATCATAGTCAAGAGTCTTGGGCACCGTTTTGGTGGTTGTGTTCTTTTTGCCTAAAAAAGGTGAAGGAAAATGCAGACGGGATTTGTGACGACGCCCTTTGGGCGGCGGCCGATGACTCTTGCCTTGATAAAAAGCCAGATTGAGTCGGCTGAGATCAATCCAGGCAAATCAATCGACAAGTGGAAGATCTATCGAGACGTGTGTGATGCGCGTTCGCTTTTAGGGCTGCGAGACCGCGCCTTGTCAGTGCTCAATGCGCTACTTTCGTTCTATCCGGAAACCCATCTCTCAGACGGTAACAAGCTGGTGGTGTTTCCTTCAAACGCCCAGTTGGCCACACGCGCCAATGGCATCGCCGGCACCACGCTTCGCGAGAACCTTGCTATTCTGGTTAATGCCGGAATCATCCATCGTAAAGACAGCCCCAACGGCAAGAGATACGCGCGCAAGGATAGGGCAGGCGAGGTTGAGGACGCTTTCGGCTTCAGCTTGGCGCCCCTTCTCGCACGATCCGAGGAATGGGCCCGCTTAGCGCAGCAGGTTGCCCTCGATCGCAAACAGTTTAGGATCGTCAAGGAGAAGATCTCACTGTGCCGTCGCGATATTCGCAAGATACTCACCGCGGCGATGGAAGAGGGCGCATCTGGGGACTGGGGCAAGATCGAATCCCATTACATCGGGCTGGTTTCGCAGATAGCAAAGGCCAAAACGCACGGCGCATTGAACGGCATTCTTGACGAACTGTCGATGCTGCTGGAAAAAACACTCAACATACTGGAAAACCAGCTAGTTTTTAAAAAATCCGACAGCAATGATGACGAAGAGCGTCGGCACATACAGAATTCAAATACCGAATCTATAATTGAATTTGAACCTGTCTCGAAAAAAAAGACGGGCAAAAACTCGATTCCCACCAGCAACCCCCCTGCTGAACCCGTAAAGGCCTTTCCGTTGGGATTAGTGCTACGGGCGTGCCCCGACGTGGCGATGTACGGGCCAAATGGGGCGATTGGCAGTTGGCGTGAACTCATGACGGCCGCCGTCACCGTCCGATCGATGCTCGGGGTCAGTCCGACTGCCTACCAGGATGCCTGCGACGTATTGGGACCGGAAATGGCGGCCGCAGCGATTGCCTGTATCCTTGAGCGGGGAGGGCATATCAACTCGGCAGGCGGTTATCTGCGTGATCTCACCCGAAGGGCGGAGAAGGGCGAGTTCTCGCTCGGTCCGATGCTGATGGCACTGGTACGCGCCAACGCTCGCAGCGAGCGCAAAACAGGATGAAAATGGGGATAAATGCACAAATACGTGTTCCCACCTCATTAACTCCGGCGTCGCGGGGACTGATAGTTTCTGACTGTGGGATGACGGAGGCCGGGCTGACGATGCATTTCAAACCACGCACAAGACTGATCCGGACGCCTGTAAGAAAAACCGGGCCGGAACGTTGATTCGGAGCTGTCGCGAACTAGTGGTCGTGTTCTGCTGATCTATCGCTGAGCAAGGCTGGCCGGCAGTGTTTCGCATTGCTCGACGATAGGGGAGGGGGCGCCGGAAAGCCGCCTGGTTGTTGCCGGCTGGGTGGCGCAGCCGGACTGACCTGCGGAAAAGCGGCACGCCTACGCATGCAGGTTTGCGAAAGTCTTATATCAAGGTCGGTTTACCACTCGGCGAAATGTCGGTGGGATTACTCGGGTCAGACGGCAGGCTTTCGAAGTGGGTTTTGGGAGTGAAAATGAGGGCCTTACGTTGTCTCGTAGAAAGTTCCTTCAGAGGCTCCTTTGGCCGAAGCTGCGAAGCGCGTATTTGGACAGGTTCTTGGTGGCGGGAAATTTGACTGAAAACGCGCTGTCGCCGCATTTGCGCCTAACGCATGTCCGCAAGCTGCTCGGCTGTTTCGGGTCCGGTGACACCTAGGGCTTTTTTCCTTGTCTTCGTGCATCTTTTTGCCGTCGCCTGCGTTGTGACGACAAGTCAGGGAGAAGATGATGATGCAGCGTGGTTCAAATAGGATGGGCAAACGGAACCGTTCCACCGGTGGAAATGAGCTTGAGGAATATTTCGCGGAGCTAGGCGACGGAGAAACGGATAATTACGGCTCTCAATTGAGCCCGCGCGGCACCAGTTCGTCTGGCCTGTCCGTTCCCGAGGAGATCCGCCGGCTTACCGCCTACGTCGCTCACCTCGACGGTATCATCTCAAGCCGTCTGGGTTCTCGGCAAGTAGCATCGCCGCGGGCTATGTCGGGTTTTCTTGGGCCAGCTGTTGGCCTTGTCATTGCTATCAGCATAGCCGTCGCTTTAAGGGCGGCTGCGCGCCGCTGACCAAGCCCCGGGCGCTTCCCAAAACATTGATTTCACTCCGGTAACCAGTGCGTGAAAAGCGTGCCGGGATAAACTTATATGAACAGGAAGTTCACATCGAGTTCATACCGAGGGGCGCAATGTCCGAAATCAACTCGAAAGGATGAAAATGAAAAATACAATCCAGACTATGGGCGCCGCTGCAATAGCGATGGTGGTAGGCCTCACCACCTTTACGGCGGCATCTGCGGCCCCGATCGCGCCCGCGCGGCTGGAAATGAAGTCGGAGATACAGGTAATTCAGTATCGCCACCGCGACGATCACAAGCCTCGCTGGAAGAGGCAGCAAGAACGGCGGCATGATCGCCGTGCGGAACGTAGCGAAGATCGGCGTGGATACTGGAAGGGCCACCGAGGGTATAAGGAACACCGCCGCGGTTACCGGCGCCATAGTGATGGATTCTACTACTCACCTGACGTCTTCCGGATAGTCATCCGTTGATGTTGATGGGGCGCCACCCGTATCGGGTGGCGCTTGTTTCTTATTTACCGGCGACTGAGGGGGTTCTCCCGAAGGTCGTTTATTGGCCGATGTCGTTTTACATACTATCCCGCCAACCAAGCCAACTGGAATGGTTATTGCGTGTCTGCTAATATATGCACGCAAGAGGAGGGAACAGTGCCATGAATTCGGACAGGTTGTGCCAATTTCCCGCAATTTGGCTGCTTACGGGTGTCGGAGAACGATACAAACCAGTCGATACGGTGGCCGCGGCAGCAGAAGTACTGCTGAACGAATGGCCGCAGAGCGGGGGGCGTGAGTATAGGTTTGCTCTTGAAGCATGCTTATACGCACTTCAGGACCGCGGCCCCTCAGATGCTGTCCCAAGAGCGCTGATGCGCGCTGCGGATGAGGCCTTCATCTGTTACATCCGCGTCGTCAAAGACGGAAAGCAAGAAGCGCTGCAATCGTCGATGTCACCGCAACAACACGCCATCCGAACGGGATCCAAGCTGATCGGCTCCTCGCCGTAGAGCGAATAAACCTAGCACGGTCTAATACCGGAACTGCCGTCTGATATCTGGGCCAAAAGTACGGAATTAATGCAGAGTTTCATGCCCGGGGAGGGGAGAACTTCCCTATTCGTCGGCGTTCACAATTTGGAAGACTGCTGTGTGATGGCGCAGCGTGTCAGAAACGCTATTTTTAAGCTTTTGCGCGATGATACAGCCATTCTTGCAGTGCTAAACAGTAACAAATGATAATGCAACATTATCGGTCGTTATCTTGTAGCGACGGGCGGTGCGGTTTTTGTGCATCACTTGACGATCAACTGCACATAGCGGCTCGGTGATTTTGCGCCCCCGCGGTGCATTTAGTCGATTCGTTTGAGGTTTTCCGGCACCTGATAAGCAGTTGCCTCGAAGCGCAGACGACGGGCAGTTGTGATCCCGTCTTTATCGTCCACACACTCTCCGTCGGGGCCCAACGTGCTGATAGTCTTTGTTTTCTTCTCCGAGACGAGGATATCGGAATGGCGGTTTGGTTGAAGGCGCCCCATGGCGAGCGTGCGCTCGATCGTCCGGAATTCCCCAGCGCAATTGGTATCCCATTCGCCCTGGTGCCCTGCGACCACAATGTTATCGAGCACAGGTTTCAGTTCGTTGTTGTCTACGAGAAAGAGCCACAGGACTGTCTCACCAAACGGATTGGGGCTCGAACTTCCGCGCCTTTCAATGCGCAATCCGAAGGAAATCTCGCTTTCTGAAAGGCGATAGTATGCGGTGTCAAAAGCCACGCCTGAGACGAAGACGGCATCGTCGGTGAGAAGGTCTGGAAGGCGCAGCCGGTGCTTCAGCTTGAGACCGTCGCTATCGACAACGAGGAGTTCGATGTCTCCTTCGTTTCCGTCCTCCGATTGGCTCGTCATGAGAGGTACTGCGAATAGCATGAGCTCGGGGCGGGCGGGCCACGTCTTGCAGATCAGTTCATGAGGATTGTCGCCCGCATCTGCCGGTAGCCTGATGGTCTGGCCTCCAACTTTAATTTCCCGTTCGGAAACTTGTTTCGCCGCGGGGTAAGCTTGCCTGACGATGTCGGCGCCTCGAGCGCTACACTCGCTGTCGGCCGCCTGAACACTCGGAACGGTGAAGGCAACAATGGCCGACGCAGCGGCAAGCAGAAAAAATACCCGGCGCTGGCGAACGAAACTTAACGACATGCTGGCCCCCAACGATTGAGTAACTGCGTCCATAGTGGTCCAACAAGTGCTGAGAAGCCAGTGCGGCTCGTTTGGCCGCGGGCTTGGTGTCGTTCCCTCCCAATGTCAAAAGATAGCGCAGGATCGATTGCTCGCCGGTCATTGATCCAACTTATCGCGTTGACACCCTCCTCTTCAAATGAGAACGATTAGTGAACATTATGGAGGCTCACCGCCGATGATTCGCTATTCCCGCTATGTCGAGCCCGACGTCCCGCAGCAACGGGCAGTCCCAAAATCCCCGAGCCCGAAACCACGGACTGTTGTCGTGTCAACGGAGCACGCCGCGACGGAGCCGGCGCCCACATCTCTTAACACCGACAAGGTGCAGTCGGCTGCCGAGACCTTGTCGCCGGGCGTCGAGCACCTCGAACTGACAGCGCCTGACGGCCCGCCGTCGAAAGCGAGGAAGAGTAAGTCCTCCGGGCGCAGGCCCAAGACCCAGCCGGCCGATAGCGGCACGGCGCCGGCATTGCCTTTGCTCACCGGGATCGAAGCCTAGCGGCGGCCGCTTCATCCGACATCTAGGACACTGCCTGCCGCAATATCGAGGGTCGTTTCCCGGGCGGCTGATGGGGACCGGGAGCGGCCCGCATCACATTGTGACTAAGCCGCTTCCCAGACCTGGTTGAGGATCTTTGCGGCCAGTGCCGCCTTGTCCTGGGGCAGGAACCGACCTTAGTGCTGCTGCACGACATCCGGCGTATCCTGGATGGCGTAGCTTGCCTGCTCATAGGATCCAGTCTGCTTGAGGATATGGGTCGCCAGAATATCCCGAACATTATGTGGTCCGTGCGGCAGCAAACCTTTGATGGCTCCGCGACCGGTATAGAGATTGTAGATCCCATAACGCTGGATCACGGTTCGCCAGGCCTCGTAGAATTTGGTGGAGTCGTAGGCCGCGTCGAGGCTGGTCGTTTTGACTGTCTTGACGAACAGTGTGCCAGGATCCTTTGCCGCGCCGAGTAGCACCCCGCGATGGCGATCGATATAGGCTTCGAGGTATTTATAGAGGTCGAGCAGGTCCGGCAGGATGAGCCGGAATGGTTTTTGCCCAAAGAAGGACGAGCCGGAATTCTTGAAGGCGGCCGACGGGATAAGCACCTCCCAGCCTCGCTCCCGCTCGCTCCACCGTAGCTCGCCGCACTTCATGTCTTCCAGCCGTCGCTCGGAGGTGGGGAAATGACCGCGCGGGCAGACGCGAAGCTGGCGAGGGTTCTTTTGCCGAAGCCCCAGATGCAGGCCGAGGCGAAGCATCAGGAAGAGCGGACGGCCTCCGCGGCCGGTCGTGGATAGCGGTCTTCGTCCGGCATGCGTTTGAGGATCTCATCGGTGATCTTGCGGTATTCCGCCAGCGGACTGTCCGCCTCCAGAATGCACATGATCGGCTCGAACGGATCGCGGTGAACACGCATTACCCGCTGAACTTCCTTGGATCGGTTGGCGGCATGGCGATGAAACGCATCGCAGGCCCCATGCCAGTCGCGCGCCGCGAACTCGATCTCCTCGGGCGCGACCAAGCCTTCGATCGGCCGGACGGTATTCAACAGCTCCGGATGCTGGCGGATCCAGCCAACTTCTGAACGTGTCAGGGCCTGTGCCACCATCAGCATGTCCTCCTCTTCCCACTTGGTATAGAAGCCACGCCTTTGTTCGCGCCACTGTAAATACCAGTCCCAGACGCCCGGGAAGATCAGCAGGCCGAAGGTGAGTTGACTGAGGGGAACGCCGCGTCCTTTCGCTGCGCCGGCAGGCGAGGCGGCAAGAGCGCCGAACATCAAGCCGAGATGCTCGATCTTCTGCGACGCTGTTTCCTCTCCCCATACCCCGTTCCTCTGAAAGCCGATCGCCGTCAGCGTCGAGGTCTTGAAGCGGATCAGATCAGCCATTTCCATGGCCAACTGCGGCGGCGCGTCGATGACGCCTGACAGAAGATCAGGATCTTCGAACGTTTCCGTAGCATTCTGGTTGGCGCTGATCGCCAGGCATTGCGATCGAGGCGACAGCGATCCACCGCCATAGGTGATGCCTGGAAAGCGGATGGCGTAATGCTGCTTGACCGCTGCGGCCTGGTAGCGCCGATAGTCTGTCGAGCCCGAGATGATGACCCGGCGCACCCATTCGAGGATTTCCTCCCGCTTGACGAAGGGCAGGCTGCTGAAATCGTCCGGCAGATGCCATGCGAGGCGCCGCCGCTCTGCCGGGCTGATGTCACCCAATTCATGGCCGTAGAGAGAACGGGACTGGTGCGGCAGCTTCGCCTTGAAGTATCCGGCCGGCAGGCCGTATCGCTGCTCGATGCGCGACAGGATTCCGAAGCTCGCTACTGATCGTGGAACGCGCTCGCCCTGTACCCAGGAAAGGAGGGTCTTGTCGTCGAAGGTTTCGCCCAGGCGAATGACGGCGCGATAGAGTTGCCAGTGGCTCTCGCCGAACCTTCGCATATGATAAACAAGCGCCTCCTGAAAACCGGCAGGATCTTTGCTAGCTTCGAACAGTGGATCAGGAAACCGCCGGATCGGCTCAGGTCCCTTCTGCTCCGACCCGAACCGGGGATCAGGATCGTCGTCGCCGACGCGCCGCGGCGTTCGGGTGGAGGGCGCCGTGGCCGCAGACCGACGTTGATCAGGCCGTTTTGATCGTGGTGCTTGCTTCACCGGCTGATCGTCCTCCGCAACTCGTGGCGCTCCGAGCCACCGTATGATTGCGTCCAAGGTAACGCGGAACTGCCTTTTCAAATCCGCCGTCAGTTCATCCTCGATCCCACAGGCATCGATGATGAGACCGACGAGGTAGGGCCTGATATTCTCCAGCGCTCGCTTCGACGCGATCGGCGCAATGCGCGCTTCGCAGAAGTTCGAGATTTTTTCGCTGAAAATGACGTGATGACAGATCGTGTTTTGGCATGCTCTCATTCCATTCTCTCGGCACCAATGCCAAGGGCGAGCGGGAATAGGAGCTGTCGTTTAAAAAAGGATTACTCGATCACGGGGGAGGCGGGAGCGGGCAAGGCCGTTACGGGGAGGTTTAGTCCCTCGAGGTGATCGTGGGGCAGGTGGTCATGATGATGCCCCTTGCCAGTCCGTTTTGAATGCGCGGAAGTTCCAAAGCGGCTGGGGTGAGTAACTTTTGATTCAACAGTGTTCTTTCCGACATAGGAGACGGAAGAGTTATGTATGTCTGCGCACGGGCAGCTATTGTTACATCGAAAATAGGCTGTCTAAACTTCGATAACCTATAATTATCGATGGTTAAGAAACCAACTGGCAATCATGCCATGTGAGGAACTGTAATATTCATATAGAGTTCCTACAGGAAATCATTTACCATGATTTCAATGACTTATGATCTCGCGAAAATCAGCATGACAGCCCTGATCCGACCGGCTTTCGACGCAGGCATGGCGCTTGCGCGTTTGGACGAGCGGATTGCCCGTTCGCCGGTCGGCCCGGGCTTCCTCGAACGATCCCAATTCGTCGACGCCTGCGCTTCGCTGTGGATCGACGGAGAGCTTGTGCATCTCGAAGACCTGGTTCTCCACGACGCCACCCGCGATATCCGCACACCGACCCACGAACTCACCATCGCCCGCGACGTGTTGCGCACGCGTCGGCGGATCGCCGCCCAATTTCCGGGCTGGGCGTTGTCGGCCGACGGTATCCGGGCGCTGCGGAAAACCTCGGAGATCACCTCTGCCGAAGCTAACGAGCGTGAGACGACAGCCGCCGCCTGGGGCGTAGTCCCGATCGATCCGGAAGGCCAGGGGGGAAGACGCCGACGACATCAAACATCTGCCCGGCATCGACTATGCCGCCATCGATGCGGTTCTAGCCCGATCGGAGGCAGCAATTGAGAACGCAACACGGCCCGGCCGGAGTGGCGACCAAGAGAAAGATCCGATGATCTACGATCTTGACTGGGACGAGGATGCGCGGCTCGACGAATGGCGCGCTGTGTTGCGACAGGCCGAAAACTTGCCGGCGGTGCTGCAGGCGGTGGTTGCCCTCGATGCCTGGAACCAGCTTTCCGTCCTTCAGTACGCGCCCTGGCTCGGCCGCCTCCTGGCTGCCGCGATCTTGCGCCAGGCCGGGCTCACCTCCGGTGCGCATCTTGCCGCGATCAATCTCGGCCTCAAAACCATCCCCCGTCGATCGGCGCCGGCATCGCGACCGGGAGACGCGGCTGCTCGCCATCGCCCACGGTCTGATCGCGGCCGCCGAGCTTGGCATGAAAGAGCATGACCGGTTGGTGCTGGCCCGCACCCTGTTCCAGCGGAAGCTGGAGGAGAGAGGACGTCTTGGTGGCGAAGGCGCTCGAGGTGACGCCGCAGGCGGCGCGGCGGATTGTTTTGGAGCTCGGCCTGCGCGAGATGACGGGGAGGGGAGGTTTCGGGCGTGGGGTGTTATGTGATCAGCTTACAAACGGCCGTGCGATAATGTGAACGCCAGCTGACCCACCGCTCTGCGAGCAGCAAACGGTTGCGATTCAGGCCAAGTGTTTGATGAAGTTTTAGAGCGCGACGCAGGTTCTTTATATTCCGCGCACGACATGTAACGCTTGGTACTCTACCTATTTTCAGGACGGCATAGCGTCTTCTTGGCATCCACCTCCACAGCGCTTGCTGTCTTATTATGCCCGTTCCTTGCGGTGAACGCCTGCGCTATACATTGCATCCGATATCTGGGGCGGTCTTGAACCTCCATTGTCAGGTTGCCGACAGCTTGGCGATATGGGGCCTGACGTTACGGGCAACTTCTGAAGGAACCGCCAGTAACGCAGCCTCCAGGATAGCCTTGATTTTCGGCCAACCCGCCTTGCTCGACGCCGCAGATTGAATAGCTGGAACGGAAATCCTCGGGGTTGCAAGAAGAGCTGGTACCGCGCAAAGTGCCAGCCATGTTGCAGCAATGAGTTCTGATAGCGGGGCGCCGGTCAGGTCTTTTAACATGGGCTGGTTCATGTAGTGCGCCGCCAAAGACTGTGCTGTAAGCAGCTCGCCAGGTGTCCGCTTACGCGCGATGGCACCAAGTGCGATCAGTGCATGCGTCGGCCATGACGAATTTTCCCCAGTGATTTTGGCCCAGGGGTCATCCTGCCCCAACATGATTTTTTCCGCATCGGTGAGGAAGTCACAGAGTCTATTGTAAGTCGGGTCGGGGGGCAGATCCGCTTTCCAGCTGCCAAACGGCAGATCCGAGACTTTTCCGTTCGCCATCAGCACGATAATCGCAAGGAAGATAGTGAAGGTATAGAACACCTCCGTCTCGTTCGATAATGGCGGGGTTGGCGGATTGTCTGCGGCACTTAAGTGAAAACCGTGCCCAGCGGCATGCTGGGCGGACAGGTGCGCCAGATAGGTCATTTGCCTAACCGTGTCGGCGATCAACGGGCTTACAACACCGGTTAAGACCGCGAGACGGGAAAAATTCTCGAAGCCCGTCGCGAGGACCAGCCCATCCTTCGACCCTCGCAGCCATTCTGCGATGTTCATCGCAGCTGAGAGATCGCCCGGCACGAAAAGCAACACCTCCAGTAACTGGCTGGCGACGAGAGCGGTGCTGGCAGGTCGTTGGTCTCCCCACTTCAACGTATCGATCGCACTGGCATTTCCCAAGAACGCTTCTGGGTCGTTCAGGCCGCCTCTTGGCTCGCCCTTCAGGTCGGCGAGTACGATCTTCAGTGCGTGCGAGCCGAGTTGCCGAACCGAGAGCAACGGTTCTGGTGGTGACGGTCGTCCGTCGTCCAGCAGACGCTGGACGGCTTCGCCGAACGCCGTCAGCGCCTCGTTCGTCTGCCCGGCGAGATAGAGAGCAAGCCCATAGTCGAACCGAAAGCCGACATGACGTTCTATCTGATCGTCCTCACCAAGGTCTGCCACCGCATCGCCGAAACGCTGAGCGGCGAGTTGCCAAAGTTTCGCTCGGGCTGCTGTCAAGGCTCCTTCGCGGAAGATGTCAGCACGAAAGGGCGGAAGGACGTCAAGATCGGGAATAATCTGATCATAAACAGCCAATGCTTCGGGCAGCGCCCCCGATCGCCACAGAACTTTCGCCTTTGCGGCCAACAGACGCGTGCCATGATCGCCAAGCCCAGCCAGCGTACGATCTGCGGTCGCGATCGCGCTTGTGCTATCGCGCAGATCCTCATCGATGACGCGCACCAGAAGGGCAGCGGCCGCCGACGCCAGAGGAAGAATTTGCTCCCTGAGAGCGATTTTCCGGGTCCTCTCGAGAAGTTCTGCGAGGCCTGCCCAGTCCGGTTCACCCGATTGTGTTTCGTCGAGCCAGATCTGGTTGAGGACGACGATAGCGGAATCCAATTCCATGAAGCGGCCTGGAAGCAGGTAGCGTCTCTCCGTGGGATCGAGTCCATCCACCAGATCCAGATACTCGCTGAATTTCTCGATCGTCGAGGTTGAACGGATCAGCGAAAACGAGACGATCGGGGAGAAATCCGGCCAGACGTCGACAACCTTGCGGCCCTCTTCATCCATTCCCGTCAGCACTTGGCGGACATCTTCCGCAAGCCTTTTGAATCGAAGGCCGAGATCGATGGCCGCGGACACGGGTTGTACCAAGTCGTCGCGTGCCAGGAGCTGCCAGACGAACATGAAGTCGAAAAAGACAGTTCCCAGGTCGCCGGATCGGCGATTGTCGGCCTCGCGCAGTGCTCGTCCCACTACGGCTCGAAGCTGATCGGCCTCTCCCTCCATCGCCATCCGGAGCTGGAGCAATCTGAGCACACCGGTGTCCAAAGTACCCGGGAACGGTGATTCATACTGATCCTCGACGCCGATCATAGCGAACGCGCCGGCCGCCTCGCCAATCTGTTTCCAGACTTCCGGCGGCGCTTCAAGCAAGCTCGGAAGGATGTGAAACAGCGGCCCGGCGCTACCGTTTAGGATCGAGTGCATCAGGATTGTCGAGACGTCAGCCGGTGACATCGATCTGTCAAGCCATGCCCAGGCTATGTTACCGTGCATGCCTTTGCTCCAGGCCGCGCCTCTGATCTCTACCCCGAGGTTGCGCAGCAGTGGCGAAACGCGCAGATCCGATGTGTCGGTGACCTCCAGCCACGGTCCAGTCAAACGATCAATCGTGAGCCCCGGTTCTGGAAGAGCTGGGGCTATTCCACCGACCGCCATCAGACGTCGCCTGGATATGCGCCCCAAAACGAGGCTTGCCCTTGCGAGAAGCTCGCGTTCGTCTTGCGGAAGCGCCGAGACGATCTGCCTGGCCTCGGCTCTAACATCGACCAGTTCCGACGTGGGCGTCAGCCACTCGGCGATAGACGGTCGCGGCCAGTCCTGCCTCTGCAAAGCCTGCAGACGCGCATTAACCAGCTGTGGATGGCCGCTTGTCGACATTGAAACAATTTTCGACCAGACGTCGATGTCATCCGCCGGGCAACCAAGTTCACCAAGAAAGGAGCCGATTTCGTCTGTATCGAAGGCCGGCGCGGCTAATATGCGATCTTCGTCGAGGATGACCATCGTCGCCAGGCGCGGCGGCAGTTTCTGTGAGCTCGTTATCAGAAGGAAGCCGGAGACCTCCCGGATCGCCGCCATTAGGCGGCCGAGTGCCGGGGAGGTGGCTCTGGTGTCTCCGTTCGCGTCAAGGTCGTCGAGCACGATCGTCATCGGTGAGCGCTGGCGTATGATATGCTGGGTCGCAGCATCCAGTATGGCTACAATTGACGCGGCGGTGAGATCGCGCAGATCAATCCAGCCGGCGCCTGTAAACCCTTTTAGGGCCGCCGATGCGAGGATCGTCTTGCCCATTCCCGTGGAGCCGTGGATCAAAACCGTCCCAACGCGAAGGGCGGCGGATATCTTCTCCTCAAGCTCTGGTCTGGAAAACTGCCCGCGAATTGCAAGTGGAGGTTTTGCTATCGCCTGAAGAAGCGGCGCGATTTCGTTCGCCGGTGCGCTACCTCCCGTCAGCTGCATCATCAAATCAAGCAACTGGCTCGTTGGTATCGTAGTTGATCCCGCTGCTTCCAGTATCCGAATGAAATCACCTCGCCGCAACGGTGCCCGGGTTGGATCGATGACGTTGTTCCAGGCGTGGAGGTGCAAATCCGCCAAGGCGCCTGAAGATGAAGTAGCGCTTATCTTCCGAGGCTCTCCAAGTTCAATGAGCTTGTTTTCGATACGCTGCTGAAGCGCATCCGCATTCGGTTGCCCGGTCACCCACTCGAACGGCAAGATGACACGATCGACAAACTGTTCGGTCGTCGCGCTCGTCAGGAAATCCTTGAGCGATTCAGTTGTTCCGTCGTGAGACACAAGGAAATTCTTGATGATCTCGGCGTCGGCTAGGGAGCTTTCTGCATTCGGCGCCCGTCGGATCTGTTCCCATGCTTCTACGCCCGGGCGCGACAATGACAGGTCAGTTCCTCGTTCCATCCCAACTTCCGAGGTCGTGAGATACCGGAACTTGATGGTTGACCCGGGATTACGTTTGCAGTGCTGCCAGAAATTGCTGATGGCTGCTATCGCGTTGCCGTTTCGGAGTGTGAGAGTGCCAGACCCTTTGGTATCCTTCACCTGTTCAGTGGTCACTTCTGAATGGCGGGCGCGGTCGAGATCTTCGGCGCCTTCGAGGTAAAGTTCCTCGCCGTCGGCTAGGTCGAGCCAAGTCTCAATACTGCGAAGGATCTGGTAGGAGTAGCCGCGCATGGGGGCCACCGCTTCGCGGCCCGGATCGTTTGCCAAGGGGTTGAGACGAAAGTCGTTTTCCATGACTTTATCTAGGGCAGAGTGTTCCGTTCGCGCAAGACGAGCGCATTACCCTCAACATTTGTTTTGCCTGCGGGTAGTGCGAATAGCCACTCGAGTGAAACTCTTCCGAGGTCTGTCTATTTGCCGGAAGCGAAGGCGGTGGCAACACATGGGCCACGATCGCCACGCTTTTGCAGGCAGCTAAAATGAACAACGTCGATCCGCTCGCCTGGCTGACACAGACCTTAGTTCGCATGGCCAACGGTTGGCCCGCGCAGGATATCGACGCTCTGATGCCGTGGAACTTCCAGTCGAGCGTGGTCGGCTAACCGCTTACTAATGATCGAGGAGATTTTTGATGAAGACGAGCAGATTTAGCGAACCACAAATCCTTGCAATCCTTCGCCAGGCGGAGGGAGGTGTCCCTGAATCAGATCAGCGATTTTTTGCGTTCAACCACGGTAAACCTTACGCGTCTAAGGTGAAAGCGGAAGCCGGAACACACACGGGACCGGCGCGAATTGGTTCAAGTGGTATCGGGGGAATTTATCTCGTAAAAGCGCTGCCATCGTGCATGCTTAGCCGAATTTGGGGGATATCATGGGACTGTGGTTGATTTTAAGGCAGGTTATAGTGCGGCTGCTGGCGTCGCTTCCATTTGTGTTGGCTTTCTTGATCGTGCCGCAACCTTTCAATTCCCTGGCGCTCTGTCTTTTCATGTTAAGGAAAAAGAGCGCCGCCGACACCGAAGCCTTTGAAGTAGCAACGTTGACTAAATTCATCGCGCGGCGAATCTCGCTTGATGACGATGGGCGAAATGAGTTGAAAAAGATCCATATCGCGTTCATGGACAGCGAACACACGATAGACCCCCGAGACGTTCAGCATGGCGCCAAGAAGGTCGCTGGTGACCTCCTGATGGACTTATTGGACTTGGTGGTGGCAGCGCTGATGCTGATTAATGTGGGAATTTATGCGCTACGCCAATACACCTGAGCGAAACGCCATGTAGGTTTCCCGAAAGAAGAACAGGATGAAAGTGACACATTCAAAGAAAACGCCGAGTCAGAAAAGGCCACGAGCCAGGATCGGTGGCGTCATCTTGCAATTTTGATGCTCATTTTTCGACACTGCAAGCGCCGCAATCGGCACGTGTTTAGACACATAAGCTATCTGACCAACCCCGCCGCGGATTCATTTCCTTCAAGGCGGTATATCGCAAGTGGCGATGACCTCGGCTTGATCTCCACTAATCCGGCGACTTTGCCAAGCTGGTACCAGCAAGCAGACGGGCAATATCACCCAGTGATGATGACGTACCATCCTCTTCACCGGATGCGGGCAGCCAGTCAACGCCGGTCCTCCAGTCTTTCTCCTGGCCAGCAAGCTGCTGTACCGCCCGGACAGACTGCAATCCGCCTTTCCTATCATCCGCCAGGACCGGATCGAACTCGCTTTCCCACGATGAACCTATATCCAGCGAAATGCCGAACCCTTGCCCAAGCGTCGAGCGCTCATCTTCGTTGAGGTCCAGAGCGGCGAACGCGGCACCCGGCTCAACTTCGATCCCGAACAACCATGCAATTCTGGCTGCGGCCAGGCCGGAGCCGGGTGCCATCAAAACGAGCGTCGAACCGTCGTGCCTCTTGCCGATAAGCAGAAAGCCGCCTTCGCGTGCCGTCGCGGTCACTGCATTGTCATAGTAGTACAGCCTGTACTCGGATCGCGTAGGATGCCGGGCGCGGGCGTCGTACCACGTGAGCATCCCCGTTTCAGCCCGGACACCGCCATCGTCGGACATCCTGATGAAGTCTGTCGGAATCTTTTGCGGGTGTTCCTTCCCGAACAGGCCGATCAGGGGCTTCGATCCATTGAACGCGTGCTGGTTGGAGCGGGTGATATCCGTCTCGACTGCGCTCAATCGCTTGAACACAGCACCACTGAACGACGGTGTGAGCACCCCGCCCTTCATGCGTAACTACGCGAAATTTCAGGTGCATCTGCCGGAAGGGGCGGCAACGACGAAGCTTTCAGGCTGTCCCAGCATTTCTCCTTTTTGGCCCATTCCGATACCTGCCGGGCACCCGCATCGTCCCTGAGGATATCATTTACGCGCACGGCCAGCTTGCCGATGTAACCGGAAAGCTGCGTTGACAGGCCCTGCTTTTGCCAGATGCTATCCAGTGACAACCTGCTGCCGGCAATTGTTGGGTTATTCCTAAAAGCTGGTTCAACGGCCTTGTCGAGAAGTCACTTCAGCGGTTCGGCAAGCTCTATGTAATCCAGCCTTACCGCGAGCAAGAGAAGTGCGCCCGTATGTGCATGGAAGCGACCGGCCCTGATTGCAATTGCTCATGCATGGGGAGGAATCATGGTGCAGGCGTGAACGGGAGTTGGTTCGAAGTATCGGACACGTTTGCCACGCGATGGAATGACAAGGAAATTGCCTGCCGATTGATGGTCTCGAAAAGGGCAGCAAAGGCGAGTGCGAGAGAGTTTGAAGATCTGATCTAGGATTGAACCGCTGATCTTCATCGGCTGCGGTGATTGCCGAGGTGGGGGCGCTTGCATGTTCAAGTGCATACAACTACGGTTTGCGGATTAGTAACCCGCCACATGAAGAATCCCATGATCAAGAAAATGCTTATTGCCGTCGTCGGCCTGGCTATCTCCGGCTGCCAGTCATCCACTGAACTTCAAACAGCCGTGGAGCAAGCAACACCCGTCCCATCGTCGGTCAAAGCCGCAATTGTAAAGGACGCCCGCGATTACCTTGTCGATCCTTATTCGGTTAGAGATGCGGAAATATCATACATGCAGTTCAACAAACACAGTGGGCTGCACTGGGTGTGCGTAAAGGCAAATGCCAAGAACCGCATGGGCGGCTATTCCGGAAGACAGGCAGTCGAGGTTTGGGTTCGCAACGGTCAACTCGCTGGCAACTTGCCAAATAGCCCCGCTTGCAATCTGCCCACCATGAAATGGCAGGCATTCCCTGAGTTGGAAGCCCTACGCAATGCTTAAAAAGAAGGCCCGCCGATCTTCACCGGCGGGCCTCATGGTCAGATTGATGTGATAACGAAGGGCGGCGATACCGCTAACTTTACGACTGCCGGATCGCTCAGTCACTGGGAGACGGACATGCGCCTACTGCCCCTTACACTGTTGCTGATCGCCGTTCCGACGCTTGCTCAAGCTGACGATGACAAGATGCGCCGACTCCACGACAATGCTCGCAATTGCCTCTCTACTCAGTTCAACCTTAGAGCCGAGGATCCGAAGTGCTACTCGACATGGATTATTCGCAAGGAAGTCTGGGATAAGGCATGCGCGGGACCGATAAATATTTACTTCAACTACAGGCGTGACGTCGCGAAAAACGATCCTGAGACTGTCTCTGCATCAAGAGCCGACTGGTTGCAGTATTGGAACGACTACATCGATCGGGAGACCTACAACATTCAACAGCGAAACGGCTGCATCTAAATTATACTCATAAGGATTAAAAATGGACAAAACTGTTTACTACTACACCTTCCTGTCTACGGCTGGACCCGTGTGTCTGTTCCCTGAAGGGACTGGCTACAAGATCCTCGTCAATCAAGAAAACCTTGGCGCATACTCGAATCCAGATGAGGCATTTATAGCCGCTGTCACAGGTAGCACGCTAACGCCTTAGTCTGGGGGTGACCTCAACCAACTAGACCTTCCGGGTAACATCGAAGACTGGCAGAAGGAATGCTTCACCACGATCAGCGGATTGTGGTCTGACCCTCGATAAGATCCTACGCCCGCCGATTTAAGCGGCGGGCGGACCGAGACTGGTGTCCGGGGAGTCCTAAGAAAGCAGGACTCCGTTCCCGCCCTTCATGACCACAAGCGCATATGGCTTTTCATCGGAGAGAATTCCGAACCGGACTTCGCTTACGTCTCCCACCGTGCCGGTGGTAATCCGCGATGATGCACGGAATTCCTTCATTTGGTCTGGGTCGAGTTTTTTGGCGTCCATCACGCTGCCTCCACCGCGACATAGTAGCGAGGATTGCCGTCATCATCGCCAATGACGTGCTTGGCCGCATATGCCTCGAAAGAGCCGTGGACGCGTCCGAGATTTTGACCAATCCACGAAGCTCATCCATGACCTCGCGCGCGATCAGTACCGCGGGACAAATCCAACCGGCAATGGACGATCCCCTGATCGCCAAGAAGCACACATACTGGGAATGCAATGGCCACGTGACGCGCCGCGTCCGTATCGTTCGAGAAACGTCGCTGCTTCGCAAGTCGGCTGCTGAGTGAACGGAACGTTCCACCGAGAACCCTCGCCTAGGATTGCAACATTTCAGGAGAACGCGCCAGCGGTCCTCCGCTGGCGGCCCTTCCGCTTTGCTCGCTCGATTAATTCCCCGGCGACCGTCTTGCCAAGTGGGCACCGGCCCGGATGCGAGAGTCGCCGGCTTCCTTGCCGACCGTGTGGATGAACTCCGCTTGGTCGGGGAACTTGTCCAGCAAGCGCTTTCAAGATCTAGCCCATATTATGCGACGCTGAATCCGTCCTCAAACAACGTGACGATAACCGGTGATTTTCCATCGCCATAAAACGTACTATATTTAAAGGAGCGTTTCAGGTCTTCGGCATCCCAGTGGCCATTGATAGTCGAACGGTAGTTGAACACTAATTCCTTGCCTTCTTCAGGAGCAAGGACGATTCGGGCAATCGCCTGCGGGTCAGGATGCGCATGCTTCGAGCCGTTTGTTGAGATCAGCCAACATGAAGATTGTAGCTTCTCAATCAGAGATGACGTGTTGTTGCGCGCGCTTCCATGATGGGCGACCTTGATCGCTTCGAACCAAATCCGGCCGGCTCCATATTCTCGTTCGAGGCCATGTGCGATATCGTCGGGATGGGCATCGGCTGAGAAAAGGATGCGCTTAGCGCCAATCTCCAGGACGAAGGCGATGCTTGCTCCGTTTGGCTTGGTTCGGTCGGGAGCTTCATCTTGCGTGGCAAGTTCCTGCATATTGGCTAGTGAAGGTGTAATTCTCGGTTTGTGGGCGAGCGTCGGTTCGCTATCGAGACCTTTAACGTGCTCGAGCCATTGGGGATAGAAGTCTTCAACTTTCCATTGAGTTGGTCCGAGCAATAGAAGGTTAAGGCCGTCGGCGAGATTGAAGCGCGGCAAAGCGCCCTCGCGTTGTACCATAATCGTTTCGCCAGCCATTTTTATGTTCCATGGAATCCTCAAATCGGTGATACACTCATCAAAATTGAGCGCCTGACGAACGCTGAGGGTCTCAGCCGTCCCGAGGAAAGCCGCAGTCTCATTGCTAGCGTTTCGTTTTCTCACGCAGATGCCGGCTGCTTTTTTATGGTGATCCAAACCATTGAACCAGACTTCCCCTATGCTGGTCTTTCCAGTATTAGCAAGGAAGGTCAGCAGACCGGCCACATGATCCGCATCGATATGTGTTAGGACCATCAAATCGATGATTGGCTTTCCTTCTCGCTCCGGTAGAGAGCTGAGAAAAGCAGGCAGTGTGTTAGTTCCTGTCTCCGCCCTCCCGCCATCAATGACCATGCGGAAACCGCAAGCTTCGACGAATAGGCAGTCTCCGTCCTGGGCGGGCAACATGGCAATGACGACATTGTCGGACATATTAGTTCGCCTGAAAAGTGGATCTAGCCGGGATGGAAAACTGAGCGACAGCCAGAGGTAGGACGAGGATCAGGAGGTTGGCTGCAAGCAGAGCGAGGAGCAGTCGCATATCCAGGAACCGGCTTTCGATCCGCTGATCCTTCAGATTTGAAATGAAAAGCTTAAGTTCGTCAATGCGTTGCCTTTGATGCCGTGAGCGCTCAGCTGACGGCTGCTGCCAATGATCAAGATCGGCCTCGGCTAGCTTGATTTGCTCATCCCGCGCAGTTTTACCGTCGGTTCCACCTGAGAGCTCGGCTATACGCTTACGAAAGTTGCGCGCGGGAAGCAGACCGACGAAGATGTAAAGCAAGATCGACACGATCCAGAGAACGACAAACTGGGGGCGCCAATATAGATAGCTAGTATCGTAATCCAAGTCCCATGCCATCCACCAGCCCGCGAACCAGTAGCACATGACAAGCGGCGCCAGCACGGCGAAAATACGCACGCCCTCCAACACGCGCAACGCGTTACGTGCCTGAGGCGTCGATAGGCCCGCAAGCTTAATCTCGTGGCGGTCCATGATGCGGGTGAACTGCCCGAACCCCATCAACTGGCCGAGCAGGTTTCCGATTGGCAGGGCAATTAGAGGAACGCCAATGAGGAGGAGAAGACCAAGGAGGCGGTCGACCACGTCACCATCCGAAAATGACGTCAGCGATAGGACGCCGGCGAGGGAAACAACGACGATCGCAGCCGAGAAGACGCGCGACCACCATCTGATTGAGGTTCTGAAGTCAGCAAGAAATGCCCCGAATGCACCAACTTTGCCTGGAGGGAAGACGAATGCCGCGCCGTCGTCGAAATCACCGACAGCATGCCCGAGCTTGCCAGCAAGGGCGACCGCTCGCCAGCCGACGATAATGATTGGCAGCCCCGCGATAAGCGGCATGATATCCTGTGGAAAGGGTGAATAACTTCCTTCGTAATACTTCAGAAGGTTCATCATTGCGTACCAAACGAACGCCCAGATGAAAGCGGCGAAGACATAAAGCCATTTCTGCCGCCCGAGATGGTCGAGTGCCGGGGTCAGGACGTCCAGAAACTGCCGGAAGACGTCATGCATTTGATAAGACCTTCAGATCAGACGGCAGAAAAAGGGACTTGATCCTTGGAAGCTTTTCGATCTCGGCTCCGCGCTTTTGTTTTAAGATGGACACAAGATTTACTGAGTCTCTTTCAGGATACTCGCTGGCAAGAATTAGCCACTGCCAGAACTCGGCGATAGTCGGTTTGCGTGTAAATCGGCCTTCGAGTTCAAACAGGCTCGTCCAGAATTCGGCGCCCGCTCTTACCAGATCATCATCGTCGCGTGGCGCTGCCTTGCTACCACGGTAGGCCTTGAAGCGAGCCTGGAGGATTTCGAGCACAGTTTGCGGCGTAATCTCAATGTGATGCGTAACGCACCGGCGAAGAAAAGGATCCGGCAGACGTCTTTCGGAATTCGAGGTGATGACGATTATAGGTCGGAGCGCTGGCGGACCGATTTCTGTATTGGTTTCTTCGATCTTAAATTGCATCTGATCGAGTTCGCGAAGCAAGTCGTTCGGGAAGTCTCGGGGAGCCTTGTCAATTTCGTCAATGAGGACGATGTAGGGCTTGGATCCATCGCTCTCTCCCGGCCAACCGAAGGCAGTCCCCAATGCTCGGGGCTCTATGTGTTTCCACTTGTCCACCGCGGTTTTAGAAATCTGACTCTCCCGAAACCACGAGACGGCGTCGAAATTGTAGCAGACATCGCGAGCGCGGGAGTCCGAGCGGACTTGATACTCCAGGAAGTGGCTGTCAGGCAGATCGAGTTGGAGCTTCAACCAGTAGGCTGCAAGCGTCTTTCCTGAACCTGGCTCGCCGGTTAACAAGAGCGGGCGGCCGAGGCTAAGGGCTACATCGACTGCTGCGCGTAATTCCAACGATGCGACGTAACTTGTTGCGCGCTCCGCATGTCTCTCAAAAAACTGCGTCACGCGTCGCTGCCGTTCCTCCAAGATCTCGCTCTTGGCCCCTAAGCGACTTATCAGACTGAATTCTTTCATCGCGACCTCCATCGTATGCTCTAGGTCTTCAAATTTGCCAATTGCATCAGTTCGCCAACAAGCTTCAGGAACACACCCGAGGTTTTGTTGGAGAGGTGTTCGGTCTTTGCATCCAGGTCGCTTTCGGACAAATAGTAGTAGCTTCGGTAACGCGAGAGATGCGTCTTGATTTCCGCTGGCGAAACCGAGCCGAGACGAATTGTATCGTTGCCGTTCGACAGGGCGAGCGGCTCCGTTGCGTCCGCCTCGAACCCAAATGCGAGAGCAATCCTAGGACCGGCTTCTTTGGTAGCCAGCCCTCCGCAGATATCGCGCCAGAGCCTGACGTAGGCTTCAACCAGTCCGGCGTGAGCGGCCGATAGTGGCCCGTGCGATAGTGCCAAAATGCCTTTGCGTCCCGGCGAGATGTTCATAATGACTGACTGGACAGTCCCCGGATTTGCCATATCAATGTCGAGGTCGTTGGCCAAAGCCTTAACAATGGCAACGCAGAACTGGTTCCTCAGATCCCTTTCGTTTGCCGGGCTGGCATTTTGCTGTAGGGTCACGTCGAAAAAGAGAGGCCGGTGGCTGGGAAAGCGCTCCACGATAACATCGCGGGTTCTTTGTCCAAACTGGACTGGCATTTCATCGGGAGCTCCTGACCACAAAAATACGGAGGGATCTTTTTCAGCTGGCTCGCGGTTCAAATTTTCTTGCAATATGGTTTCGATCTTTGCCAGCGGTTCGCTGCGATCCACCCGGCTTGGAAAATCGCCAACAGCATCGTTGGCTTCCGCTACCGGCCGTACTGTGCCAAGCGACGTCCAATTTGTGAACTGGGCCGCAACCGCGATCGAAGCCCAATGACCGCTCCCCATCCAGGTCGACGGCATGTTGCGCAGGACTTCCCGAACCGCGATGGGCGGAGAAAAACCGTCGATGATGACCGACTTTAGCACGTTTTCAGCCAGCGTGCGACTCGCGTCCATACGCACAACCGTACGCATAGCGATCACGCATGAAGACGATTTCGCAAAAGTCCTGAGAGCGCTTTCTTGGCTTGCGGCGGCACCCTGGCAGGCATTGAAGAAGACCAGCGGTGGACGGTGGGCGAATTCGACCTTCTTAATTTCGTTGTGAATCTGATCGACCTGTATCCATTCCGATACACCTTGCCGCCCTGCTTTCTCGAATTCGAAAATAGCGCCCCTTCCCAATGACCTTCCATGCCCATAGAAATATATGATCTCGGGGTAAAAGAGCGTGCGGGTAAATACGTTCTGATATTCTTCAACAGTTCGAACGCATTCAATGTTATGTTTGGCGTTCAATCCTTCGTAATATGGCAGCAAGAGATTCAAGAGTGCCTCTTTATGGGCCTTCGCCCCGGTGTCCTGGGCGGCACCGGCCTGAATGACCTCCGGCATAACGAGCAATAGCCGCGGTGCGGCGGGCTGACGAATATCGTACGATTCTGGACGGGCACCGAGAACAGGAGCGGCATCGAATGTGATTGCCACGGGCATTGCAAAGTTTAGCGCCAGGAAATTGGCGTCGTTTCGGCCCGTCAACATTGACCACGGCACTCGACAAGTAATATCTAGGAGGTCCTCGTTTCCGCTTGGGTCATTCGGATGCAGGACAGGAACGATATGCAGGTGGGACTCGATGGGCACCCTCGCATCGCCAAAAAGACTATGCCTGAGGGCTTTTCCAATCTTGCGCTGCTCCTCGATGCGCAGGTCCCAGGTATTAAAGTCCAAGAACTGGTCGTCGAGGTAGCTATCGAGGAGCGCCTTGACATCGGGGATCGAACGGTTGTCGAATTTCATGTTCCGGGACAAGCTTGTGGCCCGCCATGTTCCGTCGAAACAAACCTCGATGATCCCCTCATTCTTTCTCAGTTTTATCTCGGTTCGCATCACGCGCTAACCGTGGCCGGGCGTTCGTCGAAAGGCTGCAAAGTCGAAGGAGTGTGGTCTGATGCAATCTCACCGGGTTCAGGCAGATCATAGGTCAGCGGTCGGACTTCCAGGTAAAAGCCGCTACGCACGATGACACGCCTTCGCTCTGGACTGATCGCTAGAACAGCAAGGCCATCACGGTTGGGATCGATGCTCCTGTCAAGGATAGCGGCACCTCCAAAATCCAACTCAGAGGCTTGCCCATCGCTCAACCCGAGAATGTCAAATTCGCCGCTCTCCCCAATAAGTGCCATCGAGACACCCGTCGGTCGATTTTCCATTAAGGCCGCTCTCCGATCAGGAAAAATCGTTAGTTGCTTTGCTCGCCAAGCGGGGGCAACGAACGATTTCTGCCGGTTCTGTTCGTCGGCAAGAATGGCAACACCGTTTGCGAGCGTAGCGACGACTATGCGGGAGCCTGCATTTTCGGACATGAAATCTGTCAGCGCGGTGATCTCCGCATCGCATCGTGTAATCGGCTGCATGCCCTCGCGCTGTCTGGTGGAAGATTTCGCCACGGCTTCCTCTGTCACCGGCAATTCAAAGACGTTTCCAAAATCGTCGCCACAGAGCAGCGTCTCAGCTTGGGAAAAAGCTATCGCTGATATATTGCCAGGTATTGTTTTCCGTTCTGGTCTCATGCCCGCTGATCCCGAAACGATTGTTACTTCGTTCGACCGCAACTTAGCACAGGCGATTAGGTCACTGGCGGGGCTGATCGCGACGAGCGGGTGGGCGCCCAGATCAGCATCGACGTCGATGCGGCTTAGTGTTAAGCGATGCGGCCCCGTTTCACCATTCTGTCGGTCCAGCAGAGCGTACAATTCACCCGTTTGGGACGTCAAGACACCACCATTTCTATTTAGAAATGGGTAAAATTTACTGAAGGAACCGGAAGGAATGGGACTGTTCTGCTCAATCGCTTCGCGCGTTCCCCGCACGGCATCGATCTTGCTGAAAACCTCCGGCGCCGATTCATCGACCACGAAGAAATGGCGCCCCTCACGGAAGAAGCCGGCGAGCGGATCAGCACCGGAGCCGATCCTGACGCGAACTTCTGAAAGCCCTAAAGACCAGACGGCAAAAACAGGGTCGGCGGCCGATAGTTTTTGGCCAATGTCCCGGGACAGCGAGAGACGTTTGACGTTCCGCGAAGGCTGGGGAAGCTGGATGGTCCCTTGCTCGAGATTGTCGCCGGGAAGACGCAATCGGTTGATAAAATCATCAAATACGGAGGAATGGATAATTCCTGATTTTTTTATATCGGCCAGATCCTGCATCGCGCGGTCCTGTCGCGGGGAAAAGAGCTCTGCCTGCGCGCGCGCGAACCGCCAAAGCTCACCGGCAGTGAACGCCGCCGGCTCCTGTCCAAAAGCATCGTCCAAGATCTCAAGAAATGCATCCTGCTGTTCGCGCGGTATTTTCGCAGAGCGGGAAAGCAACTGGCGTCGCATATTCGGTGAAAACTGTAATCCTTCTTTTCCCATCCAGCTCTCCGGGAGACCGGTGAGGAGTGAATAGGCGAGCGCCTCGGTTGGTTCCACTAGCGCGGGATGTGCGTTCCGGAGCCTTTCGGCCAAGGCAAAGGACATGGGTTCAATCGTGGCGCATGCGCTCGCCCACTGGGCGTGCGGCTCCGTCAAATGATGGAAGACAGCCTCGAACCGCTGCGAAGATGTGACGGCTCGTATGGCCCCCCTATCCGGTGCAAAGGCAACCGCCAGAGCCTGCCGGAGCGCGTGGCCCGTCGCAGGGTGAGGACCCATACCGAGACTTTCGAACCGAAAGTGGCGATTGTCCCAGAGCCGTGGATCAACGTAATCAAATCCCAGAACCGGACCCTGCTCCCGCAGCGCGGCAAGCATCGAAAGGTCGCGTTCGGAAATTCGCTTTAAATCGCCGAATAGGGTGGTGAGCATCCAACCATTTCGCTCGGCGACACTGTCAACTGCCCTCTCAATCGTCTCTCCGGGACTTTGTGGGGACCATGTCTGCTGTGTGAAACCACCAGAGTATGGAAAGGCTTCGACGAGAAGGCCGCGTTTTTCCAGGGCGGTCTGGAACTCCGAAGCAAGGGTATTCCAATGGCGCCCACTCGCCATGACATCGACCAAGATTACGATGGTCGGAAGCTCTTTTCGGCGTTCGAAGACGAGGCTGTCCATATCACCGCGGACTCGTCGATCGACGGTAGCCCAAAGGTCTAGATCCGAGCGAAAGTCGGCGGTCGGACGATATGTTATCAATTCAATGATTTCAGAGGCGAGCGCTTGATCCAGGAATGGCCGAGGTCGTCCCCCAAGCGAGCCGGTCCTGAAGACTGATCCGTCTCCAATCTCCGGGTATTTAGTGTCAGTTTTATTCTTTTCGTCGCTGATGCGAATTATGTCGCGCTTCAATCGAAAGCCGAGCAATGCCACGACAACGCCGGTGGCAACGAGCGCGGACACAGTCGCATGTCGTACAAGAACCGCAATCTGCAACCCTTCCCAGTCATCTCCGCTTGTCAGCAGGTCACTACCGAGCGGATCGGTAAGCGCGCCGCCGACCGCGCTCACGATCAGCGCCGTCCGATCGATCAGTAGACGAAACAGGCCGGGTAACAAAACGGCGAAAGCTGAAAGAAAGAGGATGGCGGCGAGCACCCAAACTGCGGTTGGCAGCCAGTTGGTCGACAGCAGGCGGTTGAATTTTTCGGCGAGCCAAAGGCGGTACAGCGTAAAGGTACTGACTCGCCGGATTGGCTCCCTAGGCCCGGGGGTGTCGTCCTCTCTAGGAAAAGGCGGGGGCGGACCTTGAGATTTCGTCGGCTGCGTTAGTAATTCGTCGATGAGCCTCAGAACTGTCCTACGGTGCTCGTGACGCTTGGCAAAGATCGGAAGGAGGAGATGCTCAAGGTCCGGCCGCGTCCATTCCTCTTGCAAGTGGAGAAGCACAACAGCCTGTTCCATCTCTGCGATGCCCACGCGAATGCGTGTCTCGCGGAGACGCCACATTAGTGCTTGAACGAGGCTTTGAGCAACCGATGTCCTCATGCGGCACCGCGCTGATAAGCTGTGTCGCACGCTAAAACGGTTCGCCCACGCAGGTAATCACACCCAGTGCTCGAAAATTTTTGAATGCCGCTCATGATCCCCTCAGCGACTATTCTCTCTTTCCCAATGGATCAAAGCATAGCACGGCGATTTGTATATTGTCGCCAAATATTTTCTACTGCAGATACGTATTTTTACTTAGACAGTCGCGTTAGCTGCGCATTGCATCGATACATCCGATGAATGGGTTCGAGACAACATGATACCGATGGAGCACGGATACTGTATACGCATCGCTTGGAATCGACGTCGGTTACGGCCATCCGCGAACGTGACGCAAGTTCCCTGCAGTCAATGCAAATGTGGACAGAGCGGTTATCAGCAATTTGCTGGATCGCGTCGTCCGAGCGGTAGGGTTCGATATCTTCTCTTTGTCGTGGTACTGACGCCGAGCCTACACCCCTAAAAGCCGGTCGAAAAACCGACAGCGAGGTACCCTCGAACTTCGGATTTCTTATTCTGCGGACATGAATGATCAGCGATTGGTATTAGACCCGCCTCTCGCCAGCAGTCACCATTCTCCCGGGAACAATCAAACTGGGAGACTATGCCGTGAACGTAACGCGATACTTGCCTCTATATCTGACACTCGCCTGTGTCGGTACGCAGGGGTCAGCTTGTGCCGAAGCCCTCGTCGTCAACAGCTATGGTGGGCCTTACGAGGCGATCATCGAAGAGAGGATTATCAAACCGTTTGAGGAGAAGACGGGTATCGATGTCGTCTACGACGCCGTCGGATCGGCGTCTCAGGACTATGCGAAAATCAAGGCGACTAAGGGCCAACCCGGATTCGACGTTGTCGTCATGACCGCCTCGCAGGCGCTTCAGGGCTGTAAGAATGCGGCGTGACGACGGAAGGCGCCTGGATCGTCGGGATGCCGCTCGACGAGAGTGCCGCCCCGCTGGCAGAGAGAAGGCGGGTGGGATAGATGCTGAGGTCAGGATCGCACTCGGTGAGGCTGCAAATCCGCTACCGCGTACCTTCCTCCGGGGTAAGTTCCTAAATCTCGCTGGGTGGCGGCTTGGAGCGAACCATGCCCTTGCTCTGTTGCGAACACTCGACGATATGCGAACGCTTTCCTCCGTCGGGCTATTGATCGCAGGGAGTGTACCTGCAGATCTGAGGCTGTTTGATATTCCGGAAGGATCGTGCGGCGGCCATTGCGGGCGGGCCTGTACCCCCCCCTTTGATCAAGGCATGCGCGACGATCCGGAAAAGCAGATTGCGCCAGCCATCTGGAGCCTTGTGGCGACGGAAGTGTCCAACGTGATCGACAACGTGGACAATGAAGACGCTTCGGATTATGCGGAGCAATATTGGCGCGAGTTTCCACCAGGCTCGCCAGTGTTCGTCAGCAAGAAGATGACGATACTCAGTCGGTCGGAGCGCGAAAAAGTCGCATATAGAGAAGTTTTGGGAGAACCTTGAACGAGGTAAGACCGTTTGAGGTTATCGCCGTGAGGCAAGATTGCATCGGAGTAATCCGCTCCAATTTTTAAGAAAAAAGTAACCCGTGGCATCCGTTGATTACCGCCTCTTGAAGACCGCACCAATTCAACTTACATTTTCAATATGTCTCATCGGCCAGGGGAGATATTGTTGATGGATAAAGACGACAGAGACGAACATACGTTTGCAATCCTGAACGAGCCCTGGTGGATATCATTTTATTCTCACCCTTTCACGCTTCACTCACTTACTGCATTCGCCGTTATTACAGCAGCAGCGATACCCCTTTTGGGTACTGCTTACGTGTCTAATTCAGCCACGTTGGCCGATTTGGCAAAGGCTCACGAGCAAACGATCGCCGACTTAAACGGGAGACTGGCTGCTAGTCAGCGAGAAGCAAGATCGCACGCAGCTGAAAAGCAGGACCTTCAGGCAAAACTGAGCGAGGCCGGGAAAGCCCTTAGATCCATGCAGCCGGTCGTCACGACCTTCACCCTTTCGCCGCAAGAGAGCGTTGCGTTTTTTGGCGCATATACGCTGAGGCTGGAAAGCATCAAGAAGGACGGAGTCATCGCCGTGATAGGGCCACCAGATAGCAAATCGCAAACTTGGCAACTTGCGAACCGAAATGTTTACGTCAATGTTCAGTGGCTCGGCTGCATGTTAACTGCGGAAGCTAATGACGGACTACGGACAGCTACCGTGACGACCAACTGCCCCCCGACTTACAACACCAACGAATATACCGTCCTTACCCAACATTGAAGGCGGACGGTGCCATAGGCAAGGCCCTTTCCGGTTGGGCGGCGATGGCCGCATCGGGTCGGCAGATGTTCGAATACCTCAATCGCAGCAATCGCTTAAATAGCCGCCGCCATCTGATTGGCATAGAATCCAGAGCCGATCGCGTTGGGCGGGCTACTTGGTCGTAAGTAATGTCCACTTGGCAATTCATACGTTACGCCGCCTGTATCTGCGTGGGGTTAAACTAAGCCGTAAACGTCCTCCTCATCAGGTCCATATCTCAGGAGCGCGAGGTAGCGGCACCACATACGGTCCGGAAACTTCATTATTTGCCTTTTGCGTCCGGGTATTGTGCAAATGTGTTCGCTTGCAAACGCAGTCACAAATAATATCCTGGTGTCTCATTTCTATGTTGACTACTTTATCTATTCTATACTGCACAAGGCCGAGGCCATCCAGCGGCTCGGTCTGGAATGGGTCGAGGGGTTCAGCCATCGACGGCTTCTGGAGCCCATCGGCAACGTACCCATCAGCCGAAAGCTGTAGAGTGGTATTTGTCCGTGCTGGACGAAGAGCGCCACGCCTGCATGATTTAAACCAAACGGCTTCGGCAAACCCGTTGCGGTTCAGAGATGTGTAATCTTGGCGATTTCGTCGCGCGGAACATCGCGACTCAAATGCGCGGCATCTTAACGCAACGGCAGTGAGAAGGGGCTTCCGGCCCGAAACGTCTGAATGCCGGTGAAGTGGAGTCGGCGCCGACGCCTAGCCCCGGTTCTCTGGCCTGAACCCCTCATGGAGGTGAACCAGCACTTTCGAGGTCGCCTCGCCAACAGTGATCCTGCCGTCCTTGTTGGCGTCGAGGCCGGCATTGGCCTTGTAGTTTTTGCTCGGATGTTCGTAGATCGCGGTGCCGTCGGGCTTGCCAAAGAAGGCCGGCGCCAGGATTGCCATGTAGACGTCCGACAATTTCTTGAAGGGCCGGCCCTTGGCCCATCGCCTCATGTATTCTTCGACAAAATCGAGTTGGCGCAGTTCGGTCATGGTCGCGAGTTCGGCGACCGTAGTGCCGAGATCGGCCGCGGCGATCGGAGTGAACTGGATGAGCCCCGTCGCTGAGCCGCCGGCTAGATTCTTCTGTTTCGCGGAGAAGCTGCGTGCCGTCTCGAACGACATCGCCGCCATAAGGTGGCTTGGGTCGCTTTCCATCCGTTTGCAGATGTCGATTACCTTTTTCTTGAACTCGTCATGGCCGAACTTCTTGTCGACATAGCGCCCCCAGGCGATGCCCTCGCCGGTTGGGACCACATCTGAACCCGGAACATCCGCGTCGCTGCCGAGCGGCGGGCCTAACCACCTGATTGCCGCGACTTCCGAGCGGGCAAAATCCAAATCCTTCACCGAGTTACCCTGGTTTCCGCCAAGCAGCGTAATCTTGCCCTCGACGCCGCTCTGCTTTGGCGAATAGAAGCTGACGTGGCCGGAGCGCGACCCGTCGGGCGGCGGTGACATGACGACGACCGCGCCGATGGGAATTTCGTCGCTTCCGAGGGGAACAGCCAGATTGCCCCATGTCTTCCAATTGGCAGCCCAAGCGGGATCGTGAACGATCTTATGAGCGACTTGTCCGCCGACCTCTTTCATGCAGAAGGCTGCAAAAGCGCCGCACCAGGCGAGCACCGTGGTCGTTGAAAGATTGGTCGCACCGAAATATTTAAGCACCCTGTTGGTGCCGGCCGGACTGCTCTCTTTCATGATGCCGTTCCGCCAGGGGTCGACCTGTTCGCGCAGGGCGATATCGAGCCATGGAGCATTGCCGGCGGTGATCGGCAGGAGTTCGGGGACGTAGTCCCGCATCAATTTGAAAGCGTCGGCGAACAGATGGTCGAGCTTGGCGCTCACCACGGCGTACAAGTCAGCTACCGTGCGTGGCCCGGCGGCGACGCCCCTGGCCTCCGCTTCAGCCTTGTCGACCTTGAAGACATGGTGATTGTGGCGAAATATACGCTCCATCTCCGCCTCGCGAATATCGTCGAGGTTCTTGACGATCTCGTCGATGCGGGTATCCACCTTGCCGGCGATCTGCAGTTTGCGCAGTTCGATCGCGGCGCGTGGTGTGACGACGGCGGCAATGAACACGTCGGAATAGGTGGGGATGTAAGGACCAGTCTTTTCCGGCTCCGCATTGGTACCGACGCCCTGGTCATGTGCGGTAACCGCCTCGCTGATCGTGCGCGTATCCTCCCGCGTCAGGAAAGCGGCGCCACGGATCTGGTCCGATACGTTGTCGCGGTCATCGGCGGTGATCTCGGGATCGTTCGCCTTGTTGAGATATTGGCTCCAGCGCGCCGACGTGATCTGGAAAGGGCCGACCGCATCTGTGCCTGAGGTGATGTTGCCGACGTTGGCGAGGCCGGATTCATAGAGCGCTAGCGCGATCAGGTAATCGGAGTTGACATAGTTCGCGCCCGTATCCGGCAGCGCGTTAAGCCACTCTTCCGCCTGCACACAGGTAGTCAGGAATGCCCAAGGGATGATCGGCGGTCGTTCGGGCGCCTCGGCCGCCTCGATAAACTCCACCGGCAACCAGCAGCGCCGGAGGTCGCTCACCATCCGGAATTTGACCCGTCGCAAGGTGCCGTCCGCACTGAGCGTTTCGCGGACTTCCCCGACCGGGTCGTCTTCCACGATGCTGCCCACGGGAATGCGCGGCGGCACCTTGGCGAGCGCCGGCGGTTCCCCCTCGAATGGGAACTGCGCCTTTGTTAGTCTGTGGAACATGATCGTATCCTCCACCGCTTCCGCCGGACGCAGCCGTTCGGTTAATTCATTAGCATCCGTTCAAGATCGGGCGTGAACTGCGTGTTCAGGAACGCCTTGGCGCCCGACTGGAATACGTCCCCTCCGATCCTTTGCTTGATCACCGCGATCTTCGGGCGAAGCGTTGTCAACGTGTCGGCGTCCGAAATCTCGATGGTTGCGCCATGTTTCTTGGCCAGCGTATTCAGGTCGTCGCGCAATTGCGCCAGCGCCGCGGCATTTGTAGGATCGTTCTTGAAGCTGTTCCGCTCCAGGAAGTTGGAAAATTGCGGATCGCACTCTGCGAACGGTTTCGGCTGACCCGCACCAAAGGTGCTTATGATTGCGTTCTGGACATTCGGCGACAATTCGCCGGTCTCGGCCTGCCTTTGCGTATACTGGTAGGCACGGATCCCCTCAATGGTGCGAGGCCCGGTATTGCCGTCGGCTGGCACGCAAAGCGCCTTCTGGATCGCTACAGCGATCTTATTCAAGGTCGTCGGATTCCCCGTTCCTTGACCTCGATCAGGATTGAACACTGTCGTGTTGGACGTGATCGTCCCCACTACCGGCAGATCACCGAATGAGCCACCCGCTCGTGGCAACTCGCCCTGTGCGCCCATGGTGGAAAAGTCGTTGACCTTCGCCTCGATCGCGAAAGGCAGGCAAAGCCGCGTGTAGGACCTGAGTGCATGCTCGGCGTCCGGCTTGTTAGCGAATTGGATTCGCTGCTTTTGAATGTAGCTGCGGAAGTCGTAACGGCCCCTTAGCACGATCGAATTGATGGTCGAGGATTCAATCTCGAGCAGTAGCCGACTGTGGTAGTTCTCCACGCTTTTGGTCAGGAGCTGGAAGGCTTGGCCGACGATAGTGATCGCCTTCGTTCCCGCATCGACTTGCCCAAGCACCGCGGAGGTCGCCGCTGCGGTATCGCCAATTTGGCTGATCCACGGCCCCTTGGATCGCTTGCGATTGTCGAGCCATTGCAGATAGGCGTCGCAGCGCCGGTCAACGTCGTTCATGCCCTGCTGGACAATCAGATTCCAGCTGTCGACTTGGCAGCTCGCGTTCGGCGCGTAGCTCTGGCTGGTCGCCTGCCGGCAGAGATAGCCGAAATACTGGTTCTGCAGCGATTCCGTCCGAACCAGGCTTGGTCCTGTCAGCTCCGATCCGATGCCGTTGGTGAGATAGTTCTGTTCGCCGGCCTGGCATCCCGCAAGCGCCGCCGCGGTCACCGCCAGTAGTGGCAGAAAAATGCCGCGGATCGCCACACGCGCCTGTAGCAGTCGCGAGGGCATCTTTTTGAAATACAGGCGAATCACCGAATCAACCATATAGTCAGCATGAGACCCGGCCCCGCGCGAACGCAATCGGGCGGCGCTCTGCATCCACAACTATAAACAAACGTTGCATGGGACCGACGGTGTAAACGCGTTTCGATCTTCGGGGCGCCTTCTGTATTAAAAATGCAAAATCAGCGCTGCAATTAAGTCGCCAAAGAGGATCGTGGCGACGGTGAACGCAAGGCGCCGCCACCGATCGATACTTACGATGAGAATGCTATTGTGTTGGGGCTGCGGAGCGGAGACGGAGGATGCTTCGGCAAAGGCGTCGATTTTCGTGACGACGTTGTTCGAGAACAACGCCCCCACTTTGGCGATGTCTCCTTGTGGCCCATGCTGTTGAAAAACTCTGCGCATGGGCTTTCCGATTGCGCTGACTGAATTGGAATTGCGCAAAACCGCACCGTTGACACGTCATGCGCAAACACGCCTCGCGACAGGGCTCGTCGAAAGCCAGATTCTCGTCACATCCATAGGCCGACCCCAGGACCCAACGCGCGCTCTACCCAAGACGCGCAGCTGTTGCACCTCTTCGATCGTGCCGCTCGGCATAACCCCGCCACCGGACAGGGTTGTGCATGTTCCGACTGGGCTTCTTCTCGGACAGCAGCAGGGCGAGGCTCTACAGCTAGCGAGCTGTCAATTAGGGTTATCAAACGTGTCGAGAAACCATTCGGCAAGTCGCCGCATCGATACGGCAGGCGCCCCGAGTTGGTCCATGCCCAAAGCGTCTTCCTCATTTTCAGCCGCTACGAATTTGCATCCTCCAGCGAAGGATATTTACCGATCCCGATCAGCGCACGTGGGTGCCAGCGCGGTCCGCGGGGTCTAGCAAGATTAATGCGGGTTCAGTCATGTATCAGGCCTTTCCCGTAGGACGATGTGCTTGCCAATCAGCCGATCCCCATCGCGGGATATGGAAAGCCCGAGGGCGCGTCTATGCCGGTTGGCCAATAGCGCCGTATGCCTGCATCGGCGACGGCGTAGCCCCAGTTGATAAGACGCTCCTGCTGGACGTTGTCCATCCGCCGCAGTCGCGTCGGAATGGCGGCGATCAACGCAGTCTTTGCTTGTGGACAAGGCAGAGCATCGGCCAAGCCGTAGTCTGCTATATTCGTTCGTGCGCTCCAGAAAGCGCCGTGCCGCTCCTGGCGCAAGAGCGAGCCGACCACCTGGATCATGCGCAGGTTGCGGACCTGTTGATCAACCACCTCTAGGACACGCAGCGATTGGCGCGCCCAATCGCCCGGCGGCGAAGAGTCATCTGCGATGTGACCGCCGCCGTCGGACACGAGAACCGTCTTGCAGCGGCCCCATATCTGTTGAAGGCCCAGATTGTCGTACACTCCGCCATCTGAAAGGCTGATCTCGCTGCGAAATGAATCGTCGGTGATTTCGCCGGGTGCAGGCGGATCGAAATCAGTCGGATCGACATCCAGAACGAACGGCGACAGCACAGGCGGAAAGGCTGAGGAGGCGGCTACCGCATCGGCGATCCGCAGCGTCGGCGCAGCAATGCGTCCAACCCGCCAGTCACGAATTTCTGCGCGCGAAAAGCGGAAGAGTGATCCCGTCTCTAGGTTGGTGGCGTTGATTATGAATCGTGGGGTATCGGGTAGGTCCTGCAAGGTCTTCTCGCCAAACAAATGTTTGGAATAGGATTCCGCAACGTAGTGGCCGATGCTGCCGGGCAGCAGCAGTCCTCCGATTACCGATCGCTCGTCGATCGTCACCCTCGCCAACGCTCTTACCGGCTCGACAAAGTCGCGCTTAAACGCCGATATGCCGCCGGGCTCCAACCCTGTCCAAGCGAGCGCAAGCGCAGCAGCTGTGATCGAGCCGCCTGACACACTCGAAACTCGTGTGAGTTCAAATAGCTTGCCTGAGTCCATCAACCGCCAAAGCGCTCCGACATGGAATAGCATCGCTCGATAGCCGCCGCCCGACAAGCACAGGCCGACACCATCAACTGGCGTGCCCGTCGTCAACACTGGATCATTTAGCGAAAAAGTGGAATCGGCCATGCCATCGCCCTCCCTGAAGGCCGCAGCGAGCGCCTTCCAGCCATCATCGGAAGCTGTCCTAGTCTGCGAGCAACAACTCTCCACCATCTTCGTCTGTGCGGGAGTGTCGGGAGGTATTGCCAACATAGGTTACTACATCTCTCCCGCGCCTGCTAGGAGTAACTCGCAGCCACTTCCTTACGGTAAATAGACCAAGATTCTGTAATATTGTCAGCTTCGTATTCAACCAAGTCTCAACGCGGCACGATAGAGGTTCGTAGAAGCGCTAGCGGGCTTAAAGCGAAATAGCTATGGCGCATGCAGGGTGTAACATATATACAGTTCTGCAAATAGTTGAATTATTGCCTATCTTTTTTTCCAGGACTTGGTAGATTCTGTCAATATTTCGGTTCCGAAGGAAAGAGTTGGCTAAATATCTGGCCAAAATCTGATGCTGTGTGTTTTCTTCAAGTAATATCGCCTGCGCCACACGGCGCATTGAGTGTTCGGAGGGGGGATGGCTAGAGAGCCAAGAGTGCACAACGCGGTGGGGCTGGGACCGGGCGATTTACGCGACCTATATGCTTCACGCCGCTTTCTGGACGAAACAACACGGCGAAAGCTGGGGCTGGAACGCTGTTTCGACGTCTATTACAAGGATCCGCTGATTGCTGCGAAGAACCCTGGCCTCGAAATCGACGCCGAATTCTACGTGCCGTGGGAGCCGGGAATTGGTGACGGGCCTACCAGCGCACGCTTCGCCGTGGTCGACTATGACAGTACAATCAAT
Source organism: Pararhizobium sp. DWP3-4 (assembly GCF_049898205.1). Classification (NCBI taxonomy): domain Bacteria; kingdom Pseudomonadati; phylum Pseudomonadota; class Alphaproteobacteria; order Hyphomicrobiales; family Rhizobiaceae; genus Pararhizobium; species Pararhizobium sp. DWP3-4. Next base: position 115,561 of record NZ_JAFCXF010000012.1, read on the forward strand.
AAACTCGAGGAGCCTGCACACTGGGACGGCGATGCAAAGATATTCCGCGATCCAGATCAGCGCCCGGTAGACGCGACGATCAGGCAATCGCCTCAATTTCGCCAGGTTAGCACCTGGGCTATCCTGCAAAATACGCTGAATTACTTCGAAGGGCCAAGCGGACTTGGGCGGCGCATCTCCTGGGCGTTCGAGGGAAACCGTTTGCTGGTCGTACCGAACGCAGGTTACGGCGCCAACGCCTATTATGATCGCAAGAGCCATTCGCTGCAATTCTATTATTTCGATGACCGGAACGGCCATCGCGTGCGCACCTGTTTGTCCAGCGACATCGTCAACCATGAGTTCGCGCACGCTCTGCTCGACGGGATCAGACCTCATTATCTCGAAGCGGTGTCCCCTCAAACCGGAGCGTTCCACGAATTTCTGGGCGACCTGACGGCGATCCTGATGTCGCTGCGCAACTCGACCTTTCGCCAGGAGCTGGCCGAGCGCACCGGCGGTTTGCTCGACACCATGTCCGGGGGTGAACTGCTGTCGTCGGTGGCTGCCGAATTTGGTCAAGCGGTGGGCGATCAGGAGTATTTGCGCAGTGGCGCCAACCAGGACAAGTTGAGCCAATTCAAGGACGAGTTAGAGGCGCACGTCCTTTCCACGGTGCTGACCGGCACCATGTTCGACATATTGATCAATTTCACGAAACAATACCTCAAGCGCGAGAGAGTGGACGGCAATAAACTTTCGCCCATGCAGGCGCTCGCCTTCACCGTACCCCGCATGCAGATCATTGCCATACAATCGCTCGACCTCCTGCCACCGGTCGAGGTGACTTTTGGAGACTATGCACGCGCAGTGTTGCGCAATCTGCTGATTGCCGATCCGACCGATCCCAAAGGTTATCGCAAGATGATCGCTGAGGCTTTCCAGAGACGCGAGATTCTGACCAAGGCGGAGGTGGACGAGTTGCTGAAGCCGGCCGGCCTCTACGATCGGATGCCCGGCGCTATCCCACACGATCCGGCAATGATTGCAAGCTCTCGGGCCGAAGCCTATCGCTATCTCAACGACAATCGCGATGATCTATACATTCCTCGTTTCGTCGACATCATCGTCGACGAAGTCTTTACTGCGGAAAAGATGGTTGGCCGCGGGCTCTTCCTGCCAAAGCAAGTGATCCTGCAATATCTCTGGCGCGAGGATATCGTGCTCGAAGGCGAGCGCTTCGGCTCCTACAACGGCCAGACGACCAGCCTGCTATGTGGCGCAACCATGGTGCTCGACGAGAACGGCAGCATGCTCTCCTGGTCGCGCAAACCCGGCAGTGAACCCTCGGCCAAGGCCGTTGCCGGTCAAGGCAAGATAGACGCAGGGAAAAAACCGAACGGTGAAGAAGCGCGAGCCGTCGCTGATTGGCAGGCCGGCAAGGAGCGGCGCACGGCCTATCTCGAGGCACTGGCGCGGCGCATCGACGAAGGTATGGTGGGCGAGGAGCTCGCAGGGCCGGAAGGTATGGTCGGCGCGCTGACGCCGCCGCTGGTTGCGCGTAAGGCGGGGGGCCAGGTTCGGTTTGAGCTCTCCCCGCATTTCCACATTCATGATGACGAAGACAATTATGAGGACGATGGCAATGACCATTACGATGCTAGCCTGAGGGGGCTGCGATGGCGAACGAGTTCCTGATACGCGTCTACGACGTCGGTCTTGGCGATTGCATCTATGTCCGAATTCCCGGCGAGAGCGGTGACAATAACGACGCCTTCCATATGCTTATCGACTGTGGCACCTGGAGTTCCGAAAAGCTTCTCGTTGCGGCACTCAAGCAGTTGGCGAGCGAACTCCCGACAGCCGCTGACGGAGAGAAAAAGCGACTCGATCTGGTCGTCGTCACTCATGAGCACAAAGACCACATCGCGGGCTTCGATCCGGCACTCTGGCAAGGGTTCACTGTCGGCAATGTCTGGATGAATTGCGCGATGAACCCGAAGCATCCGCAAGCAGGCAAGACGCGGAAAGTACGCAGGGTGGCGGAGAAAGCGATGGCAGGGCTCGCGTCGCTGGGGCCGGCGCTTAGTCCGCGTCTGGCTGAGCTCGTATCGGTTTTCGAGATTGGCAATGCCGGTGCCATGAAGGCGCTTCGCCATGCCCTGCTCAACGGTGACAACGAGCCAACCTATGTGCATGCTGGCCAGACTCATGAGGACTTCGGGATCGAGCTGCACCCCAAAGCGAAAATTCACATTCTGGCGCCCGAACTGGATTTCGATCGCTTCTATCTTGGCGAGGTTGCCCAGACCACCCTCAAGGGTGTAATCGGCACCGAAGCCTTCGCGACAGACGACGCTGTGGAGACTGAGGAAGGAGGCGAGCACGAAACTGCCTCCCCACCGCCGATGGAACCGGTGCCTGAACCGAAGAACATCGGGGCGGCAGCATTTCGCGCGCTACGTGCCCGTATGCAATCCAGCGCGCTCGCCTTCGCGGAACTCGATGGCAAGCTGAAGAACAATTCGAGCGTCGTGCTGCTGATCGAATGGAAGGACAAGCGGTTCCTGTTCGTCGGTGATGCCGAATGGCACGGCGCATTCAAAAAGAAGAAAATGAACGGGTCTTGGAATGTGATGTGGAATGAACGAAAGGAGCTGTTGGGCAAACCAATTGACTTTCTGAAGATTGGCCATCATGGCAGCGAGAACGCCACCCCTTGGGACATGGGATCAGGCGAGGACACCGAGGAAGCAAAAATCCTCGAAGCAATTCTCCCGCTGCCCCAGGCCGGCTCGAAACCGACGGCCCGTGCTGTGGTCTCCACCGAACGCGGCAAATACCGCACCATTCCGCGAGGAAGGCTGTTGAAGGAAATCGCCCGCCGTGTCGACGGCGTCACAAATTATGCCAATGATCTGCGCGATTACATTCCGAAAGATGTCGCCGACTTCGAGGCGTATGAACGCGACTGGCTGAAGGAATTGCAGCCACCACGCACAGACTTCGAGCGTATTCGAAACAATAATGGCTTTATTGACGCGACGTTTGATTAGACGGACATGAAGATTCCGTTTGTAACTTCTGCGAAGGGAGCTCTGGGCATGCCGCAGGGAGACATAGGGGACACGTTTAGTACGCTCAACGCCGAGTTGGCGCAAATCCAGATGAAGGACTTCGCGGCGTTTTTCGAGTGGCTCTATGGGGCGGTTAAGAAGATAAAGAATGATCGGGAGAATTTCTATCGATCGCTGCGCAACAAGAATTCCTGGTGGATCAATGCCTCACGGCGCACTCTCGGCACGCTTGGCGCTGCCGCCCTGCTCTTGACCGCTTTAGCCGGAATCTCCGCTGTAGTGGGAACACAAGAGCCTTGGTTGAAAGAGTGGCAGACGAAGGGGTTGTTCTGGGCATTTGTCATTTACGCGGTCATGGGCGCGATCGCCCTATTCGAGCGCGGAACCGACCTGAGTACCTCATACTTCCGTCATCTGGCGATCACGATCGCGATCCGCAACTTGTGGAATAGATTTCAGCTCGCGATGCTCAAAGAGTATCCGGCACTTGTCGCGCTGGACCCGGATGCCGCGCGTAGTCGGGCAATCGAGTTGGCGGAAGCCTTTTGCAAAGACATCGACACATTGGTTTCGAGCGAACAGACTGAATGGCGCACCGAGTTCTTGGAATCTCTCAAAGATCTGGACACGGTCGCCAAGGACGGCGTCAGCAAAGTTACCACAGACCTTGCGGCGGCGATGGAGAAGGTGACGCAAGCGGCCGAAAAAGCAACGAAAGCCGCGGAACAGGCGAAGGCTGCCCTATTGCCAGGTGATATCAACGTGACCGTGACCGGCGACTTTGACGGAAGTCTTGTCTTGCTGGTTGATCAGGCGAAACGGCACGATAAGCCAGTGATGAAGAAGTTCGCAATTCGCGGTATCGTGCCGGGGACGCGCGAATTCGAGGTAAAGGCCAAGAAAGGTGCGCAGGACATAAACCTGTCGGAAGTGGTAGAGGTGAAGTCTGGACTACAGGATTACAAAATCACTCTACCGTAGTCTTTTTGTACCTTCAGGGTCTTAGTTTGGGTTGCGCGGTTCGCTTTGAGGCTCAGCGAAATCCTCTTGGCTGAACCGAGCACGGGGAGGAATGACGATGAACCGCATTTTTGCCGACGAGGGCGGCTGGCTCGAGTTCCCTGAGCGCTCGTTTGCCCGTCTTGACCACTTTGAACCTGCGGACCTTACCAACGCCAAGGAGGCCGTTTTTTCGTTTGATGCTGTGGACGACAGGTGGCTTTCGAACGAGTTCAGGCAGGTGTTCCCAAACGCGACGGCTTCGGTTGTGCAGTCAAGGATGGCCAGGGCCTGGAAGGCGCTTTTCGGCAGTGGAGCGCGCAACGCCGTCGATTTCTTCGACGATATTCCGGTCTACAACATTGAGGTAACGGTCAGGCCTAGAGACCCCTTTTGGGGTGATATCGTCGCGATGATTAACCTCGAAAGCTGGATCGAAATCCGCCTGTCCCATTCGGGACCGGTTCCCGTCGATGTCTATGGGGCGATCTTCGCGGACTCCGTTGGCGCTGCTCTTCAGGCAATTAGCCCGGCTCCCGCAAACGTCTCGCAATTGCTTTCGGCACTCTTCGACGCGGACAATTGGCCTGACGCGTCCGACGAGGAGGTCGATGCGGTGCTGAAGGCGCCAAACGCCATCGAGACGCTCGCGATGTACGACGTCGGCCAAGGCAGCGCTATTGGTCTTCTGGACAGCGCTAACCGTGTCAACCTGTACTTCGACGTCGGTGCCGGCTGCTACGGAAACAAGCATACCCGCCCGTCTCCGCTCAGGTTTTGTTGGAAAGCTGGGCCATCCATAGTGCTTTCGCACTGGGACACCGACCATTGGGCAGGTGCCAGCAGCGACAAGGCGGCGCGGGGGCATACGTGGTTAGCCCCGAGGCAATCCGGGCTCCTCGGCCCCAAGCATCACCTGTTTGCCGGACGCATCCTAAAACAGGGGGGAACACTAAGGATTTGGAACGCTGGCAAGGGGATGGTGCAGACCGTATCGCTGAACAGCGGCCAAGACCTCTCTATCGTCAAATGCTCCGGCAAAGATATGAATGGCTCGGGAATCGCAATGATTTTGGATGATGCATCGGCAAATTCGAGCTGGCTACTGACGGGCGATGCCGGATACGGCGAAATCGGATTGTTGCCGCGGTTTCCTGTTTCAGCGGTCACCGTCCCGCATCACGGCGCAGACATGACCAGCAAGGGCGGGTCGCCACCTTCGAGGCCGAGCGGGTATGCAAGGCTGCTTTACAGCTTCGGTCCCGACAACAAGCACGGGAAGTCTTCGATCAGCCACCCGACACACGCCGCGTTCACGCAACACGCAACCTGGTCTCATGGGAGTTGGTCCTCTGCGGCGATTGCAACAACGGTCCCTGGCGGTGAAGTTTTGGCTGCAACACACTAACCACTGCTCTTGCCTACTTGGACAGTGCGGCTGCCGGATTGACGGCGACGCCGTCCGTCCCGCTGTCGGGACTGCCTTGCTCGAGGCATGGGATGCCGGGTGGCTGCACGTTAGACGTCGTTCAAGCATAGCGATAGCCACAAACCTAGTGAGGGCCTTGTAACCGCAGATCGTTGGCTAACCGTATCGCTGGCGCCGTTGACCCGGTCGGCGCCCAGTTGGCCCCGAGCCTGCTGGGTACAACTAGCTTTTCGTAACGATCTCGCTAGGCTTCAATTCCGGAGAAAATACCCTTTGTGAAGCAAGCGAGCCCTGCTGGGAGCCATAGGATTGTCATTTGATCCTTCGCGTGAGCGCCTTTCAGTTTGGTTCGAACAGCGACGCAAACACCGCGTCTCCGACTGGGATTCCACCCTCTGTGTTCCCGATCGAAACACCAATTGCCGGCTGCTTTATTGGGTTCGTCGAGACACTTTCATAGGTCGCCTCATTGCTCAATATTCATCGAATATTGGCTTTTATTGCTAGCCCTTCCACGAGAAAATACCGTCCTAGGTCGTTTTCAGAGGTGAGTGATGTCTGGATCAATGGCGAAATCATCCGGCGGGGATCTCCGGTTCTATTCGATGGCCGAGATGGAAAAGCATGGTGTCATGCTTGATGCCAATGCACTCCATGTCGTCGCTGGGGAGGCATCGTCGGATATTCGCAGCGGCCACGCGTATGGATTGAAATCCGTGCTGCTTCCTCTCGAAAGCGAACTCTGGGAGCGGCCCGAATTGAACCCGTATCGAAAAGAATTCGACGGTGAGCGCCTCGGCTGGAAGCTGTCTACGCTTTCGAGTGTTGGACCTGACTATGCGGCCGTTAAGATCGTTGGTGCGAACGCACTCAATCGGCATCTGGGCCGTACGCGATCGACGTCCACGATTGCCCTCTTCGACAAGGTAACGCTTGCGCCGATCTGCCTGTTGGACGGGACTGAAATTTCTGCCGCCCGGACCGCGACCTACGCGACGACGGTGGTTGGACGCTTCTTGTCCGGTCGTGAAGGCCTCTCCGTCTTTATCTTCGGCGCGGGGCCGGTCGCGGAACGCGTCATACTGGGATTGGGAATATTCCCCCCCCCCCCCACCTTTTCGAACGTTTACCTTCGAAGCCGCTCGGTCGGATCGGCCGTCCAGCTTGCGGCCAAGCTTGAACCTCGCGTCGCGTTCCCCCTGATCACGGTGGACGACAATGCCGAACTCAGCGGCTGCGATCTGGTGATCACAGCATCCAATGCTAAGACGCCTGTATTCGACGATGTAGAGGCAAGCGCAGGTGCGATAACGCTTCACCTTGGAGGCGACGAAACACCAGGCCCCTACATTCACCGGGTTTTAAGAACCGGGCGGCTGTTGTGCGACGACGTCGCCATGGTGTCACGTCGGAATTCCCAGAGCCTGGCTCTGTATTTTTCAAGGGGACAGGTGACCCTAGAGATGCTTGCTCCGGTCCTGGGCAACACAAATTTCTGCGACCTCGCGCACGATGTCCAAAAGCTCTACCATTTGGATTGAAGGGAATCAGCTCCGCTTCGGCGCGTTTCCTACCGTATGGACCAACACGTCTCCTGAAAAAGCGCCATCAAAACCTTCAGAAACAGTATATCACCGTACCGGCAAATAGGTTCTCCTTCGTTCTGTCTTAGCGCAGGATTTGTAGCTGCTCTTGTTCTGCCCCTTTATAGTAGGAAAATTCAGCTTATGGAGATGGCGGGTTTTCTAGTTAAAAACGATTGGATAAACCCAACCCCGCCCCATGCCCGTACTGGTTTCGCGCGAATACCTCTCCGTGAACGGATAGATCATGCTGGCAGCACGACCCTCTAATCTTGATAAGTAATATAGCCCGAACCCCAAAGCCTGTGGTTTTGTCGATAAGGGGCTTAGATATAGGTTAGATATTCGTTGTTTGCTGTTCAGCAGGGTTACCGCCTCGTCTAAGACGGCGGCCGTAACATAGGGGTCGTTCGCCGTCGCGAAAAAATTGAGGTCCACGGCATTTTGGGTGGAAACGGCGGATACGCGGTCAAGCCGTAAAATGCTCTCTTGGTACATGTCTGCGCTCAAAGAGGGGAAGCAGTGCAACTGCACGACCCGCGCGCTTTCCTTATTCGCTATTACTTGGCCAATCAGGCTGTGATCATAGCCGATACCAATCACGACGACGTCATGATCCATCTCGGGATTGTGCAATCCTTCAAAACCAGCGACTTGCCGTACGGTGACCGTTTCTGTTAGAGAAAAGCGCGTTTCTACTTTGCGCGAATAATGGCCTGGTTCGGTATATATGAACTCAAGCTCTTCGACCGGATTAGCTTTAAAATATTTCAAAAGCAAAAGGATATGTGGGTGCAGAAAGCCGGTAATGTCGACGCATACGCTCTTGACATCCGGGTCCGCCAAGCCGCTTCGCCGAAGGCCCTCAACAACCAGCTCAGCCTCATTCTCAGGTAGCAAGTCTACTATTTCGAGGCCTGGTTCTGCGGGATATTCATCGGTGCTGTACCCGTAATCGGGCAAGATCCACCAAAACTTCCGCGATGCGTTGACCTCGTCGAATGTAGACTTCACCCGTTCATTGTCGTTATATGCGGAGATAAAAACGTCTCGATTACGCTGTTTCTCATCAACCGACAAAAGACGCTTTGAATCAATCAAAAATTCCAACATCATTGATCACAGAAGTTTGGGTTGTTTTACGGTGGCGTTACGCGAGACTTCGATGAACATGTTTTGTACGCGCCCTCGCATCAGAGATGCCAGCGTGGCGCGCTTCGTGTGATCTAAGATCGCGTTAGCGAGTTCTTGTTGTAGTTCAATAGTTCCCCGCCTATGGATCGATACTCCCCACCTAGGGGCGAGCATAGGGCCAAGCTGGTACTTGGCATCGACGGCGTGCGAGTTCTTGTTTTTGTTTCCGGCTTGAATTTTGATAAGGTATGACCAGTTCTCGCAGGTTTGAAGAACTTTGCGCGCGTTTTCGGTTAATTTCTCTTCATCAACGCTGAACGTACCAATATCACATTCGCTCGGTTTGTCGCTGTATCGCACGGTTCGGAAGAGCACGGCCAGTGCTTCCACTCCTTCCCTTACATCTACTCCTGTTCCCGTGGGCTGTGCATCCTCCCAGAACCAAGCCGCGCTGTCGAGAACACCAAGTGATTGGGATTCCACGCTGATCACGCTATCTGCGAATGGCTTCTCCCCAGCGAACGAAGAGCGACGGTAGATTTGCTTCAGGATACCAAGTAGATTTCGCGGGATGCCTTGTGACAAATGAACTAGCTGGTCCCACCCGCAGTAAGGGATGGTCTTTCCGCATTCTCTGTAGAGCTGAGCGAGCAAATCGGAGCCAAAGTGGCTTAAGACATCTTCGTAGTCGGGTGCGGCAACCTTCCCATTATTCAAAAAGGCGTTTGCTTTCGCCGATATAGATTCTGCAGCCGCGCGTATTTCCCCGGTTGTGTCGGCCCAAGCACGGTATAGCAACAGGATGTTCACTTTCTCGAGTAGGGGATAATCCTTCATTGTCAACAACGTTACGATTTGCTCCACCCATGACGGTGGTGCGTCAAACCCCTTTGTAAGATTTGACCGTAGCTTTGCTATATGCACTCTATCAGCGCCTTTCTTGTCTCGACCTGACACTGCCTCAAGCGTCGGTTTCCGATAGAAATTGGTCTTGTTTAGCTCTTGAAAGCAATCACGGAGCTCTCCGTTACGCCGCGATGTTAGACCAACCTGGTCAAGCCGCTTCGCTACCAATTTTTCAACAAAGACTTCATACGCTGATGACTCATCACGCAGGAAGGAATCGAGTTCTACGCGCTCGTATTCCGAGCCCCGCTTGATGGGTTCTGCTGATCCAAGAGTTTCGTATGTTCGAATGCCATACAATCTGGCGCCCACCTTAACCGTGGCATTTCCCGATCGGTATCGGATCAAGCTGTTCAGGAATCGTTGTTGGCTGGCAGTGAAATTTTCCGCTTCGTCAATAAGATAGACAAACACCGTCTTCTCAAATTCACGGATCCGTTGCGCTACTATTCGGGGTAGACCGTAGAATAGACTTCCCGGCGAGAAAGATATTAACACCGGATCCATGGTTCCCGTGATCGCTACGTTGTTAGCCGCATAGTCAATATGCTTTCGTAACCGTGTGACATATTCGATGAGCTCGTCGATGGTTGAAAATTCACCCTTCACATCGGTGTCAAAAAGTTGGTGGATGTCCGAAACCAAGCAGCTGGAGTCGTAGTCGCATTCCTCGTTTTCTTTGAGCCAGCTTTTAAGGACGTCGAGAAAAGTAGCAACAAGCCAAAGCTCAAAATACATGCTGAAGATCGCCAGCCACAAGTCTTCAGTCTGCTTCTTACCGGAAAATTTCTGCGAATTAAGCCCTTCTGCTCGGACGTAGATGCCGAGGTAGCCGTCTTTTACAACAGCATTGGTTATGCTTCCTGCTCTGGCTGCTTGCACCGGTGCGGAGCAATAGCGCATCAAGTGGGTCTTGCCGCTGCCTTTACCGCCAACAAGAATCATCGGCATTAAAAGTCGAGGTTGAAGAAAGTTAACCAGCCCTCCGTGTTCGTCGGCGATATCAACCCAATAATCAAGGATCTCGGCCGCTGAAAAATCGGATGCCTTTACTAGGTCAAACGGGTTTTCGTCTAATCGAATTGCCATGTTTCTAGTCCTAAATCTTCGGATACCGTCGAAATATGGGTGTCCAAGGTATCGGAGAGCCGTTTGAGACTTCGCGCCATATTATTGGGAGCGTATTGTCTGGTGTGTTGTGATGAAATCCGAACAGCATCTGACTGTCTTCAAAACCTCCCGCGTGGCCAGGAGCCAGCAGGCTGCCATAGTGCAAAGCAACGTCGCGGACAGTTGCCTCAGATACATGCTCCGGTACCACCCGAAGATATCGAGAATCGTTAGAAAGGCACCGGTAACTGGGGTCCAGCTCAATAAGAGCAGCGGATCGAGCGTTGAACAACGTGTTCGTCCTCACATTCGTCATACCCGCAGCGGTTCCAAAGATCGAGAAGTAGGAGAACTCGATGTCTGGATCGAGCGCACGAATATCCTGCAAGATGTTTTTTGAGTATTTGAGCGCTGTATCCCCCGAGCCGCATACATCATCTAAAAATATATATCGTCTGATAGACGTGTCCTGTAACTGCCTCGAGTCATCGCCCCCAGGCCCGACAGATCGCTCAGTTATTTCCGCGTTGTCCAGAAAAATTGACTTACTTAGTCCGTTCTCCTGTCTGAAAAAGTACAGCAGATGGACGCCGCTCTCCGACGGATTTCCCACGCCAAGAAACCGCGTACGGTTCAATTCTTCGGAAAGTCTCGCTCGTATGATGTCGAGATTGCGTGTGTTGCCCGCCGCCTTTCGGACCTCTTGAATAAGAGGTATCAGGAATAGATCCCTGTATTGGGCTCGAAGTAACACGCGAATTTCCGTGCTGCCATAGTAGAGAAACTGGGCGAGGAGGTATAATGCGTGCAGTCGCTCCACGTCGCTGGTATGGCCACTCCGGCCGTCGAAATTCTCCAACCACCGCTCAACAAGTGGCCAGCTAACTCGGCCTTCCCACAAGGCGGAATTCAACACGGTAACGCGTCGGCGGAGGCTGTCCCAAGTGCTTTCGGCACCTTCGTCTTCGACAAGCGGCAGCAGGCTTCGGATTTCGTCCAACGGGCTCATCGAACTTACACCGACGGTTTCTGACGGATCAACATCCATTTCTTAGTAGTGACTTTTGAGCATCCTTGCCCCATTGTCAGCAACAGTGTTTGTTTTGGCGTATCGGCCAATCTCCGTGGCAATCCCAAACCCTGTGTCCCCTCAGCGCTTCTGAAAAACAATGACATGCTCTCTTTCGATAGTTCCAGCGGTTTTGTTGCGCTTCGTCATCAATCCTCGAGATCGTATATCGTCCACAAGTTCAAGCGTCGTTGTCAGGCCTTTTCTCGAAAAGATGTCTTTCACAAACTGGCTAGTTGCGAAATTGTGGCCGCAAATCATATTATCCCCGACAACTAGAACTAAGTGACCGTTCTGTCGAAGCCGGGAAACAATACCTTCGGCTGCGTCATCCATCTCACGAAGATACGTATTTGCGATATGGGCGCGAAGGGAATTTACAGCCTTTATTTCGGCAAGTACGCCCTCAGCGCTCGAGACCACCGACGCTCTATCAGAGCTGTAGTCAGATTTGTAAAAATGCTCTCTGCCAATATTGCGCTTCTCCAGCTCACGAAGCTGATTGGCCGGCGCCATTCCCAACCATCCGATGCTCAGCGATGACGCTCGAATGTACTTTTGGGCTCCTGCGTAAGGGGGCGACGTGATGATGAGGTCCGCTTTTAACTCCCCATCCTGGTGGCGTTGCCGAGCATCGGTGTAAACGTCCGAAGTGCACCCTTCTGGCATCTTGTTTAGGCGAGCGCAGTTAGCGCCGACAACCTTAGTGAAATGCTCAATAAGGCCTGGAGAGCCTTTGACGTGCTTTTCAAGCGCCTTTCCCTTTAGTCGAACCGGCACAGAAAGTCTCGGATCGCTCACGCTGACTCGCTTCACGCAGGCAGAAAAGCAAACTTCCAAAAAATCCAGTAAGGCTCCGCTAGTGTTACTTCGTATTGAATATAGTAGAGCGCCAAGCGAAACTGCAATATTTTGAGAAAACCACATATCTTTTTTGATGGCGGTAGTAAAAGGAGCCAGACGTGTAGTGTCAACCTCAGAGAGGACTCTATCAAGTGCCGCGGCTATCAGGTCGGAGGTAATGTGTGTTGTCTTGGCCTTGGCAATAAGCCTTGCAAGCGGGTTCGCGTCGGCACCCATAGCTCGCCTGCCAGCCAGCAGCGCTTCAACAAGGACAGTGCCAGATCCCGAGAATGGATCGTACACCACGTCGTTCGGCGACGAGTACTTTGTGCAGTTTATGAAAAATAGTGGGATGTTGAGCAGCAGCTTCGCAGGATAGGAGTGAAACAAATGTGTGGCTCTATCCACCCCAGACCCGAGTGGGACAAGTGTGCGGAAATTGACCGTAATTGGTGAACCACTGGCGTCATACGCTTCCTGTAAACTCTTAAGTTCGGTGTCGAAGTTCCAAGCCTTCAGATCGCGCGTCCTGACTTGCGCGTTAGCTGGCGCAGCCTCCTTCGCGACCAGATTAGGGGCCGTCAGAGGTTGCGCGTGAAGTGGTCGAGGGAATTCATTCATTCTTGAGCGCAGACATCAGCTCGGTCCACTCCCGTTGAGAAAGACCGCTTTCATTGAACGAGATAGACTTCCCGGCAAGTTGGCTCTTAACGACCTGCCATGCGGAAGAAGAGAGTGTTACGGCGTGAAGTTTGTATTCCTTAAACGCGTCGTAAGTCAGGGGGACCCACTTCTCGGTGATATCGAGGAGCTTGTCTGCATATGCACGGATCTCGTACTGCGCGTGTGGATCGGTCCTCAGGCGCAAAAAGTTCAATAAGTTGTGCAGATTTGTTTTCCAATACCATTGCGTATAGAAATTAAGACTTAAGTTCATGCGAGCTAACTCGCGCGCGATACCAACCCGTCCGTTGTCAAGACTTGCACCGTCCTCGGAAACATTGAGGAGCGCGTTGTATCCGCCGTAGCTGCGCTCAGACTCGTCACGAAGGAGACCCAATACCCATGAGTTGTCGGCAAGCGGCGCGTCTTCCCGCCCTTGCTTGTTGTGGGCCGACTGCGCAGCCAAATTTGCAGCATCAGGCACATAAAACTCTTTGTCCAAAATAGAATACCGAGCGGAGTACTCGTTTACACTAGCGGTTCTATGACGGATCCATTGGCGAGCAACAAAGATTGGTAGCTTAACGTGGACCTTGATTTCGGCCATTTCGAACGGTGTTGTATGTGAGTGGCGCATCAGGTATCGGATGAGACCACGATCCTCGCTGACCTTCTTCGTGCCTCGACCGTAGGAGACTCTTGCGGCCTGAACGACTGCGGCGTCATCGCCCATGTAGTCGACCACGCGAATGAAACCGTGGTCGAGCACAGGTATAGTCTTATGGAGAATTTCCTCCAAGCCGGTGGAGACAGCACGGTACGTCGGTTTCAAGTCATCTCGAAGACCGTGTTCAACGTCATTTTCCTGTGCCAAATCATCCTCATAGAGTAGCTATCAACGCTATACCACTACTGTGAAATCGGCCTAGCGACAATCGAGAAGACCGCTTTTCCTAGCAATTGCAATCAACGGATGGGAATGTAGCTGCGTGTGAGCTTCGCTCGCGGAACGTATTTTTCCAGGATAAGTTCTACGGCTTTCATGGCCTCTGCATTTGCCCGTGGACCAAGGGTTACTTCCAGCTCATCCAGCGCCGACCGGGCAAGGGGGATGAACAGCACATTCGTCTCTACTGGGTAGCCTACAAGATCCAGGGTCACTTCGTTGAAATGTTGATCATCAGGAAACTGAGACTCGAACGCCAATGCTGCAATTTTGAAACGCCATTCCTCCTCGTAGGCCCAATAAGTGCTTTTCACCATTCCCAGATCGTAAGGGTTGAAATAGGCCGTGCCTCGCTCGCGAAAGACAAGGTTGCGGTTCCTGTAAATAGGATCATCACTGTACCAAATCTTGTTCGGGCCAATGATGGCACACCCGCTCGTACTCATAGCTGGGGCCTTGCGAACTATGCTGTATTGTCCCGAAAAGCTACCGATCGCGCCACCCTTCTCAAACACCATCGGGCTCTCGCGTCCGGCAAACATATTTGATGGAAGCTTTATGCGAACGCCTTCAAAATTGCGGCCGTACATGGACCACATTGGGATATGCTCGACATGTCCCACAGACCAACAAGAAACAAAGACCGAACTTGCGGCGAGCGGCACGTCGGCAGCCGTCGCCTCTTCTGGATCGTTCATCTGATCTAATCGAGAGAAACGCAGGCTTCGGCTTGCAAGGATCTTTTCTAGGCTTTCAATAGAGGTGTACTGGAAGAGTGTCGACGGTAGTTCCTCGAAGCCCATGGTGTCGAACATGAAGTCGTCTGTGTAAAAGCCTTCCCGAGCGTTATTCATTTTTCGACCCTGGCTAAACGTAATCGTCTCTAGCGCTAGCCTATTTTCGGTGCGAGTAGCAAGTTGCGCGATTTTATTTTCGCGGACGGATCATCTCCAACGTGACTGTCTGTACTAATATTTCATTTACACCACAAGGTTGATAAAGGATCCCCGACCAGAGGGCACTATGAAAAAGCGACTGAACGAAAAAGTACTAAAACGCGGGGATGTGATCCTGACAACCAGTGACGCCGCGATCAGTAAACTCATACGCGCCACCACCATCAGCCCGATTTCACACGCCATGCTGTATGTCGATCACTGCTCAGTCATCGACGCGACGGGAGATGGGGTGCATTCGGCGAACACACAACGACTGTTCTTCGAGCAACACAACGCCGTATTTGCCCTACGTCTTGAGGGCGGACTGGAGCCCGGCACCGCAATCAAAATCTGTAACTATGTCCGAGAACGCATTGGAAGCGAATACGCGACATGGGAAGCTGGCAGGGCGTGGAGGGGCTGGGCAAGAAAGGCACACCCAAACAGTTTTGCAGCCGCCTTGTCGCGCAGGCTTATGCCGCCAATGGCTTCGATCTCGTCAAGAACACCGATTTCTGCACTCCAAAAAAGCTCTTGAAGAGCGCGAAGCTTGTCGAAATCGCTGATGCCACCGTGGAAGTCACCGAAGGCGAATATCAGGCCTGGCAGGCGCATCCCAGTGGCCTCAATCTGATGCGGCAGTCCACGAACCACATCCTGAACGGCGCTCGGAAGATTGATAAATCAATCCAGCATCTCAGCGACGTTGACAAACTTGTACTAGATCATTCCGAACACGACGAGACGATCCTGCAGCTTTATGTAGAGTCTGGGTTCCTTCACGTTTGGAAGTCCGACCACGAAATCAACCCGTGGCACTACGATGCGAAGCTTATGGAGGATTTCGGCAGTCTGCATCCTGACGGTGTTCGCTGGTATTGCGAGAACACGCTGTCCGAGGGGTCTCGCACAGACAATCGATACGTGACGAATGCAAACGCCTACCAATACTATCAGTCTATGAGGCCTAGAAAGACCATCGTGATGCTCATAGCATTCTATCAGATGTTGGCGGAGCAACATGCCAATCGTCTCGATATCCCAGAAGAATGGCTCAAGCGGCACCCGTAAGTGGATTGCATCCAGAAACTCCTTCCTTAATAGAAACAATGGCCTAAATCGGGTTGGCGTAAAAAAGTGAAGCGGTGTCAAAATGTTGACAGGCCGCGATACCTGTCAGCGGTTCGATTCCTTTCAAGGCGCCCATGTATTCATTTAAGCTTGAACAATTTCGAAGGCTGCGATTTTGAATCTGAGATAGCACCAATTATGCGGGTGCTTTTCATTCTGATCCCAGCGCTGTTCGCCAGTCGCCCATGCTGATGCAGCACAAGTGCCACGGCACCGAGCACGGTATCTTCGTTGCCAAGGAACTTACCCACAACGAAACGGGGTCTTGGCATGTCGGCAACCTGGTCGGGTGGGGGCAACGTGTGACGCGCGAAACTGCGCTTGAGGGGATTTGTGAATGCCTCACCGATCGTCGCCAGCTTGCCGACGATGATGAAGAGCGGTGGATTGAGGATTGTGGCTGTGACACCCATGCCCCAACCCGCCTTTTCCGCAGCATCCTCGATCAGCCGCCGGTATCCTAACCGTCCTTCGCGGGCGCGCTCGATAAACTGATCGATTGTAACCGGCTGGCCCGCAAATTCTTCCGCATGCCGTATGAGATGGTAGCCACCAACGACCTCTGTGAAATCGAAGCATTGGTTCGCTGAGTGACGCTTGGTCTATTCCCCGATGTCGTTTCTATAACCGGCAATCGATTGAGCGCGGCCCGCCGTGCCCATCCGTTTTCGCAAATATCGCGTGCTGCCGACCCAATAGTTTTAAATGAGTGGGGGCGCGAGAACCGCGCCCCGATCGGCGGGGACCTTGCCAAGCTTCACCGACGGCTCGCGGCCCCAAACACGTAGCTTGCCGAGTTCCGCGACGAAGGCTGACAAGCCTTCTTCCCGGGGCAAGCCCAGACACCTTCGTCGAGATCATTGGAGATTCCGGCTTTTTCGAGCAATGGCAGCGCCGACTGGTCGTAACCGATGAACTTGCAATGCTGGAAAGCGTCGGCGACAAAGTCCCGGGCCGTTGCCTCATTCACCAGATCGTCGATCGCCGCAGTCGAAGTGAGACCACGTCAAAGACAGCGAAGACAAGTTGGCGCCGCGGCCAGTGGTGATAGCCTAGGTCCCATGACGCGACTTGAAGTGGACACTGAGATCGAACATGGTCCTTTCCAACCACGTGTCGTTGGTCGTCCAACTCATGGCGACTTTTGACTGAAAAATCTTGCGGCCCCAAAGTCACCACCTGGTAACCCGCGTCTCGGTCCCGCTCGATCTTATGTGCGTCATGCCCTCGACACTAGCTGCCGCTAGAAGTCCGGGGTCTAAGGCCTCCAGAACCGCCGTTACGAGTTCTCCGCGATTGGGAATGACTGAAAGACCGGGTTAAAGACTGTTCGTTGGTGTTGCGCTAGCAGTAGGTTCTTTCGTGTGTTTGCCCTTGAAAATGGTCGTGGGTGTCAGCATCTATTGGGTACGATTGCGGAGCTTTGGCTTCCTGCGGCTGGATCGTAAACAATCCGAACACGTGACAGGGCTGCTTCGCTCCAGAAGACGTGTGTCGTCGTTATCAACTCTGCGAAATGCCTTCTGCTCTTGGCTGCGGCTCCAAGGAGAGATGGTGTGTGTTGGGATCATGACTCTTCAATTTTCTAAATCTACCCCGTTTCAAGCCGAACTCCAGAAGGCTCACAAGCTCCGCCAGACCAAGTATGCGTCGGCCGCACGAGCACGCGCGGAAAAAGCCAAGCTCATTGAGATAAAGGGGAGACCGCCGCTTTGGAAAACCTCTAGCATCAGGTTCGATGCACATGTTCAGGCATATCAATTCCACCTGGCCAACAGGCTCGTTCGTCCTGAGGTCACTTATATCAAGCGGCGGTGTGCTGAACTGGGGATCCAATATCGGGACGTAGTTGGGCCCTCAATTTTCAAGCGAGTGGCCCTGTCTCGCCGCCTGCTCATGTGGGAGGTCCGACAAAAATTCAACTTAACTTACGCTGATATCGGCCGAGCATTCGGCGGGCGGGATCAATCCTCTGCTGTTAGCGCAATAAGGTCCTTCGATAGCGGTTCTCCGCTCCATTGAGATTAACCTTCGAACAAGCAATGCGTTTTGGCCCGCCGAGCGCGTATTCGCGGGCCCCCACGGTGAGGTTCATGGAATGTCCACTTAGCCGCCTTGTAAGGAAGGCCATCGCGTTGGGCGAGAGGTTTTGAAATCCTTGGCCAGCCTGCGGCATCGCCCAGCCACGCGAATGTTTGTTCGACCACCCAGCGTTTTGGGGGCGAACTTACAAAAGTTGTTCCGGAGTTGGTGGACGGTTAAGTTGGTGACCGGCATGTGTTCTGGAACTGCTCGCCCATCTTTTCATTTCTGCGAAGACCTGGCCGAAGGACAAAAAGGAGGACAGTCACAACAATCGCAACCATCCTTGCCGCTGTCCGCTGTATCGGATGAAGGACGGTTGAATGGCCGATGATCATCCTGACACGCGGCCCGCTACCTCAGCCGCAATCTCCTCATCGTTTACCCGATTGGACATGAACTTGCGTGGCGCTCGGCGACCTCAAGCAACGCCGCCGCCGTTTCTTCTCTTGTCCAACCCGCACGAAACGCTTCTTCAAACAGTTGCTGAACCTTACCATCCAAAGCTGCTATACAGTCAGAGTGGCGCGCTGCGTACTGGCCATCACGATCTGGGGGTTTAACTGGTTGCATTTTCCGGTCCTACGCGATTTGGGATACGTCACAAATTCCGCTTCATGAGGTACGGAACCTAATCGGTTCCTGACGAAGAAATCCCCACCTCCGCCGCGGCGGATTGAAAAATCGTACATGCCTCTTCCACAGGCCTAACCCCTTCTATTGCCTCCATGCAGGCCGCCTTGCACTTCAAGTAGAGCTCGCCCTCTTCGGTTGGCCAGATGGCCAATAAATAATCCAGAGCGTCCTGCGGCCCTCTCACGGATACCTTGCCGCTATCGGCGAACTGCAGCTCAACGGGTTTCTTCCAGGAAATATTCATCGACTCTCCACCACTGCTATGATTACACGCGATCGCTGCGCTTCAATGCAAGAGGTTTGCTTCCTTCGCTGCCACAACGAAAATCTCGCGGGCCTCCTCGGCGTCCTTGCGCCCGGCGATCGCGGCCCGGCAGAGACTGCGCGCTCTGACATAACCCGCTCCACGCAGGTTTGGCCACTCGTCCATCAGTACAACCAGTGCTTCGGAGGGGCCGCCCACCCGGACATCGCCGCTTATGGGTGCATTGATCTTTACTGGTTCCCGCCATTTTGTCGGCATGTTCATCTCCCTGGATTCTGCAATTGCTGATGGGGGATACAACTGAGGCATTCAACTTTTGTTCCGGCGCTTTTTCGTACTCTGGTATGTTGTGGATACAATTAATCTTGCCATTGGGCACTGCAGCCTGAGTTGCAGCTTGCCTGCAGGCTTCTGACGTTCCCGCCGAATTGGCCTTTCTGCCAAGTCAGGCGACTGACCACTGACATGATCGGCCCGCTTCCCTCTTCCACCCCGAAGCGCTCTTCCAGTTTGGTACGATTGGCGGCGCGGCGGCCGATGGTCCGGTTATCGTAGTTGGCCGGAATGTGTGGGTCGGTTGCCGGGTTCCAGACTGCCATATCAATCCCATTGACTATGCCTGTCAGATTGTCGCGCCGCGTCGACAAGACACCCTGGAGGCCCATTCCCAAATCCTCTGTGAGGATTTCCCGCGCGTAGGTGGGGCTTACGGTCGTGACGGCGTCTGCAAGGCGATGCCAGCTTTAAAAAAACTGATGCCCCCATAGTATTCGAGTTTTTCCGTCGAGAAGAACTCACTCGGCAGCTAAAGCTCGCCAAAGATTTCTGGCGAGAACTGACCTTGGAATGCGAGGTTGTGGATTGAAAGCACGACGGGTACCGGTGCGCCGATCGCCTTCAAGTACGCAGCAGCAAGCCCGCTTTGCCAATCATGCAGATGAACGATGTCCGGCCGCCAACTACCAATGCCATTTGCGGCTATGTGCGCCGTCGCAGACGACAGGGCGGCAAACCGTCTCCAGTTGTCACTGTAGTCCTCTCCTTCGCGATCCAAATACGGGCCGCCATCGCGATGGAAGAGGACAGGGCACTCAACGATGATGACATCGATCCCATCATGGCGACCGGAGTAGAACTTTGCGGTCTCGCCGAGCAGCTCCACGTCAGCCTCGTGTCGCACGTCGACCATTTTTTCCAGGGTGCCGGCATAACCGGGCATGATCGTCCGGGTCTCGATCCCATACGGGGTTAACGCTTTGGGAAGCGCACCCGTCACGTCCGCCAGTCCGCCAGTTTTGATGAGCGGATAAACTTCTGATGCGGCGGACAATACTTGCATACGTTGCACTCCAGGATACTAGCGGCATCCGGCCGGTGACAGGCGTTTTTTGGTATACTGTTGGCCAGATCTAAATCATGATCTCGCCCCCGGTCACGGGGATGACGGAGCCCGTCATGTAGCTACCCAGGTCAGATGCGAGGAGAACGTAAGCCCCTGCGAGTTCTGCGGGCTGGCCGGCACGGCCGATCAATGTCTGCTTGCCGAACGATTCAGACTTTTCCGGCGGCATCGTTGAGGGGATGAGAGGCGTCCATATCGGGCCAGGGGCAACCGCATTAACGCGTATTCCGTTGTCGGCAACCATCTCCGCTAGGCCGGCAGTGAAATTTGAAACGGCCCCTTTCGTTGAAGCATAGGCAAGCAAGGATGATGAAGGCTGGCGTGACTGGATTGATGTCGTGTTGATAATCGAGCTGCCAGCCTTCATGTGGCGTACCGCGGCCCTAGAGAGATAGAAGGGGGCGTAGATATTTGTCCGGAAGGTCTCATCCCATTCTTCGGCAGAAATGTCCTCGATGGAATTATAGGTTCGCTGAAAGGCGGCATTGTTAACGAGGATGTCGATGCCTCCCAGTTCCTCGACAGCCCTTTCTACCAAGGCGTTGCAGAAGGCCTCGCTCTTAATGTCCCCAGGTGCGACCAGCGCTTGTCGACCAGCCTTGCGAATCCAGGCTGCCGTGTCTTCAGCATCCTCGTGCTCGCTCAGATACGAAATCAGGATATCGGCACCCTCGCGGGCGAATGCTATGGCCACCGCTCGGCCGATGCCCGAATCTCCGCCCGTGATGAGGGCCACTTTCCCTTCGAGCCGCCCCGACCCCTTGTATGACTCCTCGCCATGATCAGGGACAGGTTGTAAAAGCTTAGTCTCTCCTGGAGGGGCCTGCTCTTGTTTTGGCTGCAGCGGCTTTGGGTGGCTGTCGTGAGGCATGGCGAGCTCCTGAATAATTGGCAACGGAGAACTACCCAGGTCGCAGAGTGTTCCCACGACCAGGGCCACAATCTTGATTATCGCGCTAGCTGCCATGTTTCTTGGGGGCTCGCTGTTCATTATTCATCCAAACCCCTACACAGGTAAGTCCCCGATTGAGGAAAATGCTGTGACTGATCAGGCCCCGTAGTTTGGAGGCCGGCATGTCAACAAGCGCCAAGATCGCGATTGCGGTGGAGGGCGAAGTTGACGCCCTCTCTGTCAGCGTTAGCACCCAGGCGGGCTGCATGTCCGGACAAGATATCGAACCTAGATGCTTTGGACATGTGTCACCTTTAAGTGGAAGCAATGAGCGGAGCAGACTTCATGCACTCCCCAAGACAAGAAATGGTCGGCCAGAGGCAGCAAGCTCTAAATCGAGATCGCCATCGAGATCGACGGTTTGTTTAGTGAGAAGATCTACGAAATGTTGCCTTCGCACGGGGTCTGGCAGCCGGATTTTCCGCCCGTGCCATCGTGCTTCGAAAGACGCCGTATTGCTCCTTAGACTAAGCCTTTGGGCGATAACAATAACCGCATCCGCTTCTTTTACGCGCGCGTAGGCAATGAGAGGTTCTGGTCGTTCACCATCGGCTATGATCGGGATATAAGTGCCTTTTGCAAATAGGGACCACTTTTGCTTGCGGAAGTTTAGCAGGGTTGCGATGAGATTCTGCTTCACCCGTCCGCTTAGCCATTCCTCTTCCCCTTCGAAGAGGCGTTCAGCTTCTACTGAAAGGCGTCTCTGCAGGAGATTGAAATCAGGCTCGCGACGGTTGTCGGGATCGACGAGGCTGAGGTCTAGACCTTCGCTGCCCTGATAGATATCCGGCACACCGGGCGCCGTGAGCTTGATAATCGTCTGAGTGACGCTGTTGACTAGACCGGCGCGGATAAAGGGTCGTAGTGTGTTGGAGAAGTCCGCAACGAAATCTCGGTTATCCGGCGCAAGAAGGCGGCGGGCGTAGCCGAGCACGGCTCGTTCGTAGGCCATGCTAGGATCGCCCCAGTTTGTGCGGAGCTTGGCCTCACGTATTGCCTTCTCCGCATAGGCGAGGAAGCGCTCTTCCAGCGTCTTCAGGCCTTCCGTATCCTCCGGATACAGACCCGTCGGCCAGACGCCGGCGAGCGCCTGATACAGCATCCATTCGACGGCTGGTTCCGGGGCAGGGCCATCTTCAAGGGACTGCACGGCCGGACGGTTCATCTCCCCCCAGCGCTCGACGGCTTCTGCCCAAAGCTTCGGGGCCTCAGTGATGGTATAGAGCCGGGCCCTCGCATCCTCGCCACGTTTCGTATCATGGGTGGAGGTGGCGGACAGCGCATCGGGCTGTCGTCGAAGCCGGGTCTGCATTTCCCGGTGGAAGCGATCGACGGAGAAGGCGCGCGGCATGGGCTGGGCGCCGACTTCGTTCAGGGCGAGCGCCATGTGCTGGCGGAAGAACAGCGTATCCTCCACCGACTTTGCCATCAGCGGCCCGGTCAGTTGCTGGAAGCGGGTGCGAAAGACCGAGGCCTGGCCCCCCGCCTGCTGCTCGACATCGCCGGAGAGAACGCGTTCGAGGAATGCGAGCGCCTGCGGCTCCGGCCCATGAGGGCTTTGGCGGACCTCATCGATGACACCGGCTATCATCTCGCGGCCTTCAGGCGGCAGGCCGTCGCGGGTACTGTAGGTGCGGTAGACCGGGAAAGCGATCAGCAGTTCGCGGATCGCCGGCTTGATCGACGCTTCCGACAAGATACTTTCCTTGTCTTCCGCCTGGCCGATCTGCAGCGCAAGCTGCACAAGAGCGGCAAATTCGCCGGCGAAGTTATTGTCCACCATCAGCAATTTGGCGGCGCGCAGCTCATCACGCATATCGATACGCTGGCCGGCAACTTTTTGAAAGGCCTCCTGCAGTTCATCGAGTTTCTCGCTATCGACCAATGCGTCACTAAGAGCGGCGATGAATTCGTAACCTGTGCTGCCGGATATCGGCCAATCGGCAGGTATATGCTCGCCCCCTCCAAGAATCTTCTCGACGGTGATGTAGCAGTTTTCTCCCGCCTCCTGCCGCAGACGCTTTAGATAGGCTTTCGGATCTGCAAGGCCATCGACGTGATCCACCCGCAGGCCATCCACCGCGCCGGTGCGGACCAGTTCAAGGATAAGCCGATGCGTGTCATCGAAGACCGAGCCGTCTTCCACCCGCACGGCGGCAAGGCCGGTGATCTCAAAGAATCGGCGATAGGAAAGCTGGCGCCGCGCCTCCCGCCAGGACATCAGCCGATAGCGCTGCTGGTCGTGGAGCTCTGCGATGGCCGCCTTGTCGGTCCCCTTCGGTAGCTCCGCCTCCCCGCTGGCGTAGGTAGCTGGGTTCAGCGGATAGAAGCTATTGTAGTAGGCCAACGCTGGCTTGCCCGTCCTCGGGTCAGGCTTCACGGAAATATCGCCCTTTTCCAGCACCTTCTCGAACGTGTCGCCGAGGAAGGGCAGGGTCAGCCTCCGCGTCCAATCGATATCGAAGTGACGGGCGTAGCGGCTCTCCTCGCCGTTCTCCACCACGTCGCGCCACCACGGATTTTCCAGCGAGGCGGCCATGTGGTTCGGCACAATGTCGAGGATGAGGCCAAGACCTTCCATCTTGAGCGCCTTAACCAAGCGGTCAAAGCCTTCGCGGCCACCAATTGTAGTATCGATCTCGTTGGCGTCAGTGACATCGTATCCGTGTGTCGAACCGGACGCTGCGGTGAAGACCGGAGACGCATAAACGTGGCTGATACCAAGGCGTTTCAAATAGGGCACCAACGCCGCAACGCGGTCGAAGGTCATGCCGTTGCGGAACTGGATGCGGTAAGTGGCCGTCGGAATGTTCATGAGCTTTTTCCAGTGGCTTTAGGCGTAAGGCCGTGTGGATGACGATCGTCTATCAAGGCTGTCGCGGAAACATGGGAGAACCCGCTAACAACCATGTTGATCGCTCGTTGTTCCAGACCATGTTTACACTCACGTGCGCGACGTCTCTTAGGGGGGAGTTGCCAATTCTAGCCGCATGGCAGGGACAGGGCGCGATGGCCCTCACACGCTTGCTTGTCGTCCTGCACCGTACAAACACATTGTCGATCGGGAACTTCAGGCGGGTCCAAGGGTTTGACCGCCGCTCAGATCGACTAGGAGTTCCTCATGAAGCCAGCCGTAGCACTTGTCACTGGAGCCGGGTCCGGCATTGGGAAGGCGGCCGCGATGGCTCTTGCGAGAGACGGGTACAAGATTGGGGCGCTTGGACCTACGCAAGAAGAGATCTCATCGACGGTCGCTGAGATCTTAAAAACCGGAGGCGAGGCCGTCTTCCTTTCGGCAGACATATCTAATGAGAGCCAAATGGCTGCAGCCGTGGAGCAGCTGACCCAGCAGTATGGTCGGCTCGACGTTGTCGTCGCCAATGCCGGCATCAATGGCGTCTGGGCTCCAATCGATGATCTAAAACTGGCTGAATGGAACGAGACGATCTCAATCAACCTGACTGGTACGTTCTTGACCATCCGCGCGACCGTGCCGGAACTGAAGCGTTCGGGCGGCGGTTCGATCATTGTCGTCTCTTCGATTAACGGCACCCGAACGTTCACGACCCCAGGCGCAACGGCCTATACCGCAACAAAAGCCGCCCAGGTAGCAATGGTGCAGCAGCTTGCCTTGGAGCTTGCCCGTCATCGCATTCGCATCAACGCTGTGTGCCCTGGTGAGATCGAGACGAATATCGAGGCAAACACCAAGCTACGAAAAGAAGACGAGACGGCAATACCCGTCGTATGGCCGGAAGGTCAGGTCCCCATTACCGGAGGGCGTCCGGGCCGAAGTGAAGATGTCGCCGACGTTATAGCCTTCCTGGCTTCCGATTAGTCGCGACACATTACTGGTCTCCAATCTGGGTCGATGGCGGCCAAGGTCTCCTACGCTAGCCAGTTCCTTTCGAGATGGAAAAGGTGATGTTTTGGTCGAATACGCGTTTGGTCCGCTTGTTTTGGAAGACGGCGTCGAGTTTAGGCTCTGGGCTCCCCTGGCAGAAGACGTTTCTCTCGTGATCGAGGGGAGCAGTCCGCGGGAGATGGAACGCTCAGACGACGGATGGCATCGTTGTCACATTCCCGGCATCGGGCCAGGCAGCCGTTATAAGTTTGGTTTGCCGGACGGGTCCGAGGTGCCTGACCCCGCATCACGCCACCAGCCTGAAGACGTCCATGGCGCGAGTGAAGTTATCGATCTTCGGTACTTCGAATGGAAGGCTAGTGACTGGTTGGGACGTCCATGGGAAGAAAGCGTCATCTACGAGCTGCATATCGGCTCGTTTACGCAGCAAGGCACGTTCCGGGCGGCAATTGAACGACTGGACCACTTGGCAGAGCTTGGCGTCACCTCCATTCAGATCATGCCAGTCGGCGATTTTCCTGGCCGCTACAACTGGGGCTATGACAGCGTCCTGCCCTATGCACCGGACAGCAGTTATGGCCGTCCCGAGGATTTGATGGCACTGGTAGACGCAGCCCATGTACGCGGCATCAACGTGTTTCTCGATGTCGTCTACAATCATTTCGGTCCAGATGGAAATTACCTTGCAACCTACGCGCCGCTGTTTACCGAACACCACAAGACCCCATGGGGCAACGGCGTCAATTATGACGGTGAAGGATCGAAGGCCGTTCGGGAGTTTATCATTCAAAACGCAATCTACTGGATCACAGAGTTCAGGCTCGACGGTTTGCGCCTGGATGCGGTGCATGCCATTAACGATGACGCCGAAGAACATCTTCTTCACGAGTTAGCCCGTCGGGCTCGCGAAGCCGCAGGAACCCGGCGGCATGTTCACCTGATCGTCGAGAATGAGGACAACGACAGCGATTTGCTGCGTCGTGACGAGGACGGGAGGGCCACCAGCTTCACCGCCCAGTGGAACGACGATGTGCATCATGTTTTGCACATTGCCGCGACGGGTGAGACGTTCGGGTATTACCAGGATTACGCCGACGACGACGGCAAGGTCGGCCGTGCGCTTGCCGAAGGTTTTGTGTTTCAAGGGGAACACATGCCCTATCGTGGCGACAGCCGCGGAAAGCCTACGACCGGCCTACCCCCCACCGCGTTCATCTCCTTCATCCAGAATCATGACCAGATTGGCAACCGGGCGCTGGGCGATCGGATGATCACCTACCGTCCGCCGGAGCCTATCAAGGCGGTCATAGCCGTCTATCTGCTGTCGCCGCAGATTCCGATGCTGTTCATGGGCGAGGAGTGGGGAGCGCGTGAGCCTTTTCCGTACTTCTGCGGCTTCGATGATGAACTGAACGTGAAGGTCAGGAAAGGACGGCGAGAGGAATTGTCACGGCTTCCAGGCTTTGATGCCGACGACCTCCTTGATCCGACAGCACGGTCCACATTTGAGATGGCTAAGCTCGATTGGTCTCAGTTGGTTGGCACTGGTGCTTCGGACATGCTCGCCTTCTATAGGTCCTTGCTTACCCTGCGAAAGGACCGGATTGTTCCGTTGCTGCAAGGGGCCAGTGGTAGCGGCTCGTTCCGTCATGAGGGACGCCTGACGATAGTCGACTGGACGCTTGCGGGCGGCTCCATGCTTTACTTGCTCGCCAACTTTTCGGACGAACCGGTGACGATCCCGTCTCCGTTCGTGGGCGAACGCATCTTCCTGCATGGCTCGAACAGCGAGGGAACGCTAGCTCCCTGGTCCGTGCTCTCAAGCATTGATCTGGCGAAGACTTGAAGTCCGCACATCTGATCTAGAAAGTGAGACCATGGAATCGCATCTCGACCGCTTGGCCAAAGATCATGGCATCAGCCTTATGCGACCGTCTCCTGACAATGTGGAGGTGCCGATTACCGACGAGACGAAGCGCACGATCCTTGCTGCACTAGGCGTCGATGAAAAATCTGCTCGTGGACCTAAAAAAGTGCAGCAATCGAAGGCCATTCCCAAGTCGTTCGCCGGCACGCGCTGTTCGAAACTCTCTCGGCGTCGATGGGCAAAAGCGGTCATGGTACGGGCTGGAAAACTTGGCCGCCTGAATACCGACGACGTGACAGCGATGAGGTGGTCGAACTTGCGGATGCGCAGGCTGACACGATCCGCTTCCACATGTGGCTGCAATGGCTGGCCCACCAACAATTGACGCAAGCCGCCGCGGTCACACGCCGAGCCGGCCTCCGTATAGGGCTGTATCTTGATCTGGCCGTCGGTGAGGCCATCGATGGGTCAGCCACTTGGAGTGAGATTGAGGCTTATATTTCCGATGCCACGGTTGGAAGTCCTCCCGATCCGTTTGCCACCGATGGCCAGGACTGGCATCTGGCGGCGTTACATCCGATGGCGATAGCGTCCAGGACGGATTCCCCGTTTCGCCGGATGGTGAGCGCTGCCATGCGGTACGCCGGTGCCATCAGGATCGATCACGCCGCAGCACTGCGGCGCCTGTTTCTTGTGCCGCTCGACAGCGCGCCTGATAGCGGCGCCTATGTGAACTATCCGCAGGATAAACTGTTGCAAATTCTGTCGGACGCGTCCGCGGAATTCCAGTGCCTCGTCATCGGTGAGGATCTGGGGATGTTGCCGGAGGGGCTGCAGGAAGATCTGGCCGAAGCCCAAATCCTGTCCTACCGCATCCTCTCTTATGAACGGGAAGACGACGGGTTCAGGCCCGCGGGCGCCTACCCCTCCTTGTCGCTTGCCTGCATTTCGACGCACGATCACCAGACTTTGGCCGGTTGGTGGTGTGCCGCCGATATCAAAGCGCGCAAAGACCATGGAATTGTTCCTCCTGATGTGAGCAGAATGCATTTTGAAGAACGGCAGCATGAGCGCGCGGACCTGAAGCTTGCCCTCGATGAAGCGGGGACGCAGCCGCCGGCTCGTCTGCCACCTGTAAATGCGAACGACGATAAGCTGAAAGACCTGGTGGTCAGTGCCCATCGTTTCATTGCCAAGACGCCCTCTGTTTTAGTGGCAGTCCGGTTGGCAGATATGACAGACGAAAAGTGTCCGACCAACATCCCCGGCACAAGCGAAAGCTATCCGAACTGGAAGCCGAAACTCTCGGCAACGACAGAGGAGCTGGCCGGTCTGCCGCTTCTCAACGAGATCGCCGCGGCCATGCGAGAGGAGCGAGCGCATGCGGGGTAAACGGCACGCTCAAACCCTTGGCTGTCGAACTACTCGGAAAACCGTTCGAGCGAAGGAGAGTCCAGACTCCACAGATCGCTGAATTTAACAGTCTGTTGGCGGGTACTGAACCTCTACCTAACTCCCCCAACTGAACGCAATCGCCCTCCCAAGCAGATGAGAGCGAGGTGTCGCCTTTGAAGGCGACCCCTTATCACCATCTCCATCCAATCCTCGAACCTGAGGCCTTGAGATGGAAAATCCTTTCGGGCGAGTCGAGATCTGAGACCCGGACGACCTTCTAAGTTGTGATAAGGTTTGCTTCTTTGTGGCCAATAGCTACCGTCCTCGACGAGGACGGTAGCTACATTTGCGACAAGTGCCTCGCATCGTAGGTGGCAAACTTCTAAATCGACCTCTGTTTCCGATGACCGGAGACCAAATTGAAGGAGACTGCACCGGCGTGGAACTTCCGGATTCAAACATAGTTTACGTCGATCATCATGGAGACGGAAAATGTCAAGCACCAAAAGAGGCAGAGCGCAAGATCGGGCACGCGTCGCGGGCGGCCGGGTCCACGAGGTTCGCTACGAGGCCAAAAAAGAGGGGGTTACGAAAGACGCCGTCAAGAGCGCAGTCAAGGATGTCGGCAACAGCCGTAAAAAAGTCGAGGCCAATCTGGAGAACAAGCGATGAGCCATCGTGAGGTTGCTGTGCGCGACGGCGCTAGTCCCGCGGGTTTCCTAAATCAACGCCAGCACGCAAAGGTTTCGTTAGCGTTTTCCGAGACGGCCGGTTTGAAGGCGAATGCTAAAATCACCAATGACGGATTGTTATCGATAGCGGCTGTGGTCTCCACCATCCTTCTGTCGACGGCGGTTCTGGTAGAGGTTGCCACACGGGGCGCCCACTCCAAGAGGTTTTGGTAGCAATGGCCATACGCGACGCGGGTGATCAACCGGCCGCAGGAATATATGGCCTGTCCATCGAGACGGAGCCGATGGAAGCCAAATTGGCAAAGGCCCTTCCGTCCGGGGAAGGCTGGCAGTACGAGCCGAAATGGATGGCTTCAGATGTATCGCTTTCAGGAGCGATTCGTCCGTCGATCTTCGGGCAAAATCCGGAAAACCGCTTGGCCGCTACTTCCCGGAAGTGGTGGCGTTGCTCGCCGATCTTCCGACACCTAACTTCGTTATTGACGGGGAATTGGTGATAGAAGTGGAGGGGAAGCTATCTTTCGACGCTTTGCAGATGCGCTTGCATCCAGCCGAAAGTCGCGTCCGCAAACTTTCGAGAGAAACCCCAAGCAGGTTCATCGCATTCGACATGCTCGTGGATACGGACGGTATGCCAATCCTGGACAAAGAACTCGCCTATCGCCGCGCTCGCCTTGAAGACTTCCGTGAAAGGATTGAGGCCGCCGGCGTACCTCACCGTATCGCCGGCGACAAAGAACTTGCGCGAGGCGGACGCTTGGCTATCCCGATCGGGTGGAGATACCGATGGTGTGGTGTGCAAGCGGATCGATGAACCTTATAGACCCGGAGAGCGCGCGATGATGAAGGTCAAGCGCCTGCGGACCGCGGACTGTGTCGTCGGTGGGTTTCGGTATGAGAGAGACAGTGAGCTGGTGGGTTCGCTGTTGCTCGGCCTTTACAATGATGATGGACTACTCGACCACGTCGGTTTTACGTCTGCGATTGCCGACATCGAAAAGCCGGAGCTTACGGCGAGACTTGAATCACTGAAGGGTGGCCCGGGGTTCACCGGGAAGGCGCCTGGCGGACCGAGCCGTTGGACGACAGACCGATCTTCCGACTGGAAACCGCTCAGACCCGAACTGGTGGTGGAAGTCAAATTCGATCAGATCACCGGCTGCCGCTTCAGGCACGGAACCAAGCTTCTTCGCTGGCGCCCGGACAAGAAGCCGTCTCAGTGCGACTTCAGGCAGATCGGGCTGTGAAACACGGGGTGACCTTACCTCTCCCTTACATTTTTCAGAACGCTACGGTTGCTTCCATTATGAGCGCAACCGGCGTGACACGGGAAAACGTCCCGCGCCATGAACTCGAGGAACCCCTCCTGAACGAGCAAGACATTATCAATATAGATCTCGTCGAACCCGGAAGCGTCAGATCTACGAGAGCCAGCAGCTCATTGGCGTGGACAACGAGCGCCTTAGACCAAGCGTACGTTTGCGCACGGATCAATGCCTTACGGGAACTCTCACGAGCCGTCGTGTTAGCCGGCCTTCAATGAGGACGCCCCCTGTCTAAGAATGACGATGAAAAAACTTTCCGACGCCAGCAGTCGCAACGCGTAAACCGAAATCCAAGTCGCTAGATCTTGAGGACGTGGACATGAGTAAGGGTGGTGTCCAGGGGGACGTGTTCGTGTCCAAAGGAAGCGCTACCACAGTCGTTTCCCTCGTCTGGGAGGACAAAGGTCGGGATGAATGAGCGCCCATTCAAAGGACCGGCCCCCGGGGCTGTGCATCATTCTCAAACACCAAAGCTGGGACCACGACATGGCCTTTTCGCTTGGAAGATATCCGCACCGGACAGGCCTGACGCCGAGAAGATCGGCAGTCTTGCCGAATTAGAACATTATCTTGACAGGTCGGGCCTTGCTGGAGCCGCCCATCCATAGACATCATCGCGCGTACGCTGTTGATGCAGACTGACGGCCAAGGCTATTACAAATCCAGCGCTGATCCGGAGGATCGGTGGACAGATCGGCGGGGCCACCAGGGACGCTTGATGTGATGGACGACGTTTATTCGATAATTACGAGCCTCAAGCCGGTCGTTCTCCGGACGAATACTTTTCGCCCAACAGGACAGAACCTCTAAGGCGGCCCTCGAGCTGAACAGAGGTCGTTGTGGTCTGGGAGCACACTGACCCGGCCAGCTTGAGTGCCACACGCCAGAATTTGGTGGCCGCATAGATGTTACAGTCAACCCCGGCGGCTCGTCGGCGCACAACGTAGAAGCGAGGGAACTCGTACGTCCGACGGAGGTTTGTGGCGAAGATTGAAATGGAGGCCACCCATGGATAAGGTCATCGACGTCGATTTTCACGTCATTTGGCAATCGCCCGTCTTTGTCAGGATTGGCAACGGCATGCGGGAACGCATCGACGGTCCTGATGCGGCGTTATCGGCGCTTCTCCATCGCTGGCCATCTAGCGGTCAGTCAGAACACGTCGTTGCAAGGCGCCGATGCGTCGATGCGATCGAGACGCAGGGCAGCCCGGAAACTGCTCGTAGCGCATTTCTAGATGCGGCGGCGGCCGCCAAGATACTCGCATGACGAACCTTAAGCAGCCCTCCGCTCGAAGTTTCCCTCTGTCCGCGGGGTTGATACTGGGCCTTGGACTTGGAGGCTTCTTCGACGGAATTGTTCTCCATCAAATGTTGCAATGGCACCATATGCTCAGTTCATGGTACCCAGTCACCACGATCGAGAACCTTGAGCTGAACACGTTCTGGGACGGTGCCTTCCATTCCGGCACATACGTCGCCCTGCTCATTGGGCTGTTCACCCTATGGCGGTCCGGCCGCCTCAGTCATTTCCGCTGGTCGACCCGCGATCTTGTTGCCACGATGCTCATCGGCTTTGGAATGCTCAACCTCGTCGAGGGCATCGTAGACCACCAGGTCCTTGGTCTACACCATGTTAATGAAACCGTTGCTCGGGAGCAGTGGCTCGCGTGGGACCTGGGTTTTCTGGCTTGGGGTGGGGCCATGGTCGCCGTCGGCATGGTGATCATGAGACGGCGCCATGCTTGAGATACTGCGTGAAATCAGAACCGCCGCGATCTGGACGGCCTTCGGCCTCGGTCTTGTCTTCGCAACGCGACCAGTGTGGTCGTTTCTTGTATTTGGACCCAGCCTTACGCTTGAGGACGTGCTTTCACTACGCTGCTTCGGCCTTGCGGGATGACGCGTCGGTAGGAAAGGTGGCACTCGAGAAGCGAACGAAAGGTCTGATGATGAACGTACATAATGACAGAGCTGATCTCGGTTCCGTAAACCGCTCTTCCCGCACGGGGATGTGTGTGTTCTCGGTCCACAACGTGACGAAAGACCCGCCGTTTTCGAGGCTTGACCTCATCTCGTGCCGCAACCTGATGATCTATATGGACAATGATCTGCAGGACCGCATCTTGCGGACATTCCACTACGCGCTCAACCCCGACGGCCTGCTGTTCCTCGGTCTTTCGGAAGGCGTAAGCCGCCATTCAAATCTTTTCGCGGTCTGGGACAAGGCGGCCCACATCTTCCAGCGGTCGGATGGGGATGCGGCATTCCCGGCCCTTCCGATGCCACCGCAAACGCCTGCCGCCAATCG
>NZ_JAFCXF010000013.1:0-121843 GCF_049898205.1 Pararhizobium sp. DWP3-4
GATCAGCGTTGCGTAGATCGAGGCCTGATGCACCTCTCATCCGCAGCGTCAGCTGGCTTTCTGGTATTGGTCGAGTGGCAATATGTCGTGTTGGTGCTGACACACCAGCGGGCAACTTAAGCCGACCACGGCCGTACGGTTGCCGCCTCTGGAGTCGGGTTGCTGTTCATCGCCTGTAACAGCCGCAGCGACTGGAGCTTCAAATTTTCGAGCCCGGCACTGGCCTGGCGACCAGCTACAGGGGGCATGGGAGCGGGCAATGTCCGCGGCGGACGTCGCCCGCCAAGCGCAGGGACTGGCGCTCGCGATCGAAAAGTATGTCCCTCCCTCTCCCCCCAATCTTGCCTCTCTCGTACTGCTCATCGAGAATGGCCGCCGAATACTTCTGACGGGAGACGCGGGCGTGGGAGCCTGCTCGAATGCCTCACCGCGGCCAAATTAATTGGAGACGATAGGCGGCTCGAAGTCGACGTGCTGCTGACCTGATCGCGTACTCACTGGTGATATGCTGCCTATGCTCGCCTTGAACGGATTCGAACCAATGCCTCGTGCCGAAACGGGTTGTTCCCAGCCAAGGCCCGCAGAGATAAGTGAGTATGGCAGTCTAATCATCAGCCGCCATACCCGTATTGGAGCTAAAGGCCACTAAGCCTTAATGAACGCCAGCAGATCCGGATTAATCACGTCAGCATGGGTGGTCAGCATGCCGTGCGGGAAGCCCTTGTAGATTTTCAGTGTGCTGTTCTTCAGCAACTTGGCCTGGAGTTCCACGGCGTCCTTGTAGGGAACGATCTGATCGTCATCGCCCTGTGTGACCAGCACCGGGACTGTGATCGCCTTCAGATCTTCGGTCTGGTCAGTCTCCGAGAATGCTTTAATGCCGTCGTAATGGGCTTTGGCGCTGCCCATCATGCCCTGGCGCCACCAATTGTCGATCACGCCTTGCGAGACCTTCGCGCCTTCCCGGTTGAAGCCGTAGAATGGGCCGGACGCAACATCGAGGAAGAACTGAGCACGATTGGCTGCGAGTGCGTTACGGAAACCATCGAATACTTCGATGGGTGTGCCATCAGGATTGGCTGCGGTCTTGACCATGAGCGGCGGAACGGCGCTGACAAGAATGGCCTTGGCGACACGGCCCTGCGGCTGCCCATATTTGGCGACGTAACGAGCGACTTCGCCACCACCTGTCGAATGGCCGATATGGACGGCGTTGCGCAGGTTGAGGTGCTGGGCGATAGCTGAAGCATCGGCGGCGTAGTGATCCATGTCGTGACCGTCGCTCACCTGTGACGAGCGGCCATGGCCGCGGCGATCATGTGCGACGACACGGTAGCCCTTGCTGACAAAGAACAGCATCTGGGCATCCCAGTCGTCGGATGACAAAGGCCAACCGTGGTGGAATACGATAGGTTGGGCGTCCTTCGGACCCCAGTCCTTGTAGAAGATTTCCACACCGTCCTTGGTGGTCACGTAACTATGGGTCATTGGTTCAATTCCTTGCTGATGAGGGGAAATTTTATTTTCAGAAGCCAAAGCCGGGATGGCCAGGGCGAGAGAAATGGTGGTGCCGGTCAGCAGAACCTGCCGACGGGAGAGGGAAAATTCGTTGATCATGAGATGTCTCCAGGATTTCGAGCCGGCCAAACCGCCAGCTTAGCCGTTGACGCAAGTTGCGCTTACTCGGCGCCGCGGGTGCTCTCGAACAGGAACCAGGCACGGCGCTCGGCCTCGTCCACCCAGTTCTCGATCAGGCTGGCAGTGGCGATATCGCCATGCTCATCGCAAAGATTGTGGGTCTCCTTCATCAGAGAAACCAGCGTGAGGTTATCTTCACGAAGTTCAGCCAGCATGTCGGCCGGCGTCACGAAATCGGCGTCGTTGTCAAGCAGGCGCTGCACCTTGGAAATATGACCGATAGAGCGGATCGTCGTGCCGCCGATTTTGCGGGCCCTCTCGGCGACATCGTCCGTCATGGCAAAAATCTGCTCGCCCTGCTCATCGAGCATCAGGTGGTAATCGCGGAAGTGAGGCCCGCTCATGTGCCAGTGGAAATTCTTGGTCTTGAGATAAAGCGTGAAGACATCGGCCAGAAGCGCGGTCAGCGCGCCGGAGATTTCGGTCGTTGCGTTGGCGCCGAGGGTAGTCGGCGTTGCGAGCGGCGATTTGCGATGTTTCTCGGCGAGCGTGCGGTCCATGATGATCTCCTTTGGATTGTGTGGGCTGCTGAGGATTTTTTTAGAGCGGTAAGCGACCCCACGGTATCCAATGCTTGGCTAGTCAAACCCACACCAAGGTATAGTTTCGGAACTCTCGGCATTTCGAAACACCCGCGCTATCAATGCTGCGAGCGCCAACCTATCGGTCTGGTTTTACACGGGAATAATAGATTTTGAGTTTGCGTTTTGCCAACCGGGATGGCTTGATGACACGATCGACATCCAGATGGGAAGCAGCATGCCTTCGCTTGGACTTGTGAACCTGAAGCGACGTTTATCGGCTCGCTACGAAACCGGCATTCTGTCGTTTGCATTCGTTCTTGCGGCTACTGTCTTCTATCTCGACACATTCACCGACATCCACAGCGCGCTTGCCACGCTCTATGTCATCACGCTGCTTCTCTCGGCGGAAACGCTGACGGAAAAGGGAACGCTGCTGCTGACGGCAGTCAGCATCGGTCTGTCAATTCTCTCCTACGCCGCGGCCCATGGCACAGACGCCGACCTTGCGGCAATATTGCGCCTGGCGGTGGCCGTCGCTGCCATCTCGATTACCTGTGCGCTGATCATACGGAACCACCGTGCGCGGCTGGATCTGATAAAATCCAATATCGCCTTGCAGAGCAGCGAAGAACGCTACCGGACGATTTTCGAGCAGAGCCGCGTCGCTCTGTGGGAGCGTGATTATTCCGAGGTACGCGCGTCGTTGATGGTCCTTAAAGCGCAGGGCGTCGCCGATCTGGGTGTTTATGCGCGAGACAATCAGAATTTCATCGGCGACTGCATCGCCCGCATACCGACGGTTGCTGCCAATGCTGCGGCGCTGGAGCTTCTCGGTAATGTCAGTGCAGAGAATGCAGGCTCGATGCGCCGCTATATCGCGCAGGATGACGAGACCTTTCTCGATCTGATGGTGGCGATCTTCGATAACCAGAACTATTTCGAGGGCAAAGGCACGATCATCACCAGCGACGGCAGCACCAAGCTGGTTTTGCTGACGGTGGGCTTTCCAGTGGACGTCGCCAACTTCAACCGCGTCATCGTCGGCATGTTCGACATTACGGAGCGCGAACTGGCCCAGAAGGCGATGTTCGAGGCCCAGGCCGAACTCGCACTCGCGTCGCGTGCCGCGACTGTGGGAGCCCTTTCGGCGTCTCTCGCACATGAACTCAACCAACCACTCGGCGCAATCGTCGTCAATGCCCAAACCCTGCAGCGCTGGCTCGATCGGGATCCGCCGGATCTGGCGGCGGTGTCCCGCTCGGCCGAGCGCATCGTACGCGACAGCCAACGCGCCAGCGACATTATCCAGAGCACCCGGTTGATGTTGAGCGAGCGCACGCCGGTCCTCGAGGCAGTGTCATTGGCCGATCTTGTCAGTGAGACGCAAGCTCTCATGGAGAATGAGTTTTCCAGGAACCGGATCACATTCGAAACGAGCGAGGCTCCCGGGATCACCAACGTCTGTGCCGTCCGCATCGAGCTGCAGCAGGTGATGATCAACCTGATCACCAATGCCATTCAGGCCATGGCCGCAACGCCGGAAGAGCTTCGACGGATTTCGGTGTCGATCAACCCGGCAGAGGGCCAAAGCATGCGGGTCAGTGTTCGTGACACCGGCCCTGGCCTGGGCGACGAAATCCTCAAAAACCTGTTCAAGCCGTTCTTCACCACCAAGGAAACCGGCCTTGGCATGGGCCTTGCCATCTGCCGCGGCATGTTGGAAGCCCGTGGCGGCTCTCTGACCGCGAGCAACCATGCGGACGGCGGCGCGCTGTTCGAAATGATCGTACCGATGGAGGCTGTCTATGAGTGATGCCAGGAAGTCCGCCAAAACCACGAGCAACGATACTCCTGTCGTTTACGTGGTGGATGACGATCCCTCAATTCGTGAGGCGCTGGTCGATCTCTTCCTGTCTGTCCGAACGGAAGCACAGGCATTTGAAAGCGCTCATGACCTGCTGGACGGGGCCGATCTCAAGCGACCGGGCTGCATCCTGCTCGACGTAAGGCTGCCCGGCGCCAATGGCCTGGACTTCCAGCTTCATCTGGAAAAACTCGGTAACCGGATGCCGATCATCTTCATGACCGGGCACGGCGACATACCGATGACCGTGCGGGCAATGAAGGCCGGCGCGGTGGATTTTTTGGCAAAGCCGTTCCGGGATCAGGATATCCTCGATGCTGTCGCCGTCGCTTTCCAGAAAGACAGGGACCTGCGCCAACAGTCCGCTGCAAATGGCGCCGTCACGGAACTAGCCAAATCATTGACCCGCCGCGAACATGAGGTCATGACGGCTGTCGTTCAGGGCCTGATGAACAAGCAGATCGCCTTCAACCTCGGCATCAGCGAGATCACGGTCAAACTCCATCGTGGCAATGTCATGCGCAAGATGGAGGCGCGCTCGGTCGCAGATCTGGTCCGCAAAGCCGAGCTGCTTGGGCTATAGATGGAAAAACCTAGACCCTTGTATGGTACAAGGACCAATATCGAAGGCGCATATACCGGGCTGTAGATATAACACGGCAAGGCCCCACTAAATTGTCCAGAACACCAGTCATAGCTATTGTTGACGACGATCGGTCGATCCGCGAGGCGCTTGACGATCTCATTTTGTCCTGCGGCTATCAGAGCCGGCTGTTCACGTCCGCGGAAGAGTATCTTGCTGCGCAGGATCGCGCCTCGATCGACTGCATGCTGGTGGATGTCAAAATGCCCGGTCTCACGGGGATCGAGCTGCAGGCAGTGCTGAACGAACAAGATGCGCTGAAGCCGCCGATGATCTTCATGACATCCTATACCGACAACAAAACAAGGGCGGCGGCGATGGATGGCGGCGCTTTTGCCATTCTCGGCAAGCCTGTGAATTTCAGCCAATTGGTCCAGTGTCTCGAACAGGCACTGAAGCACTGACCCACGCCAACGAGGAGTAAACCCATGTCGCACGGTTGTTCGCATACAACAACGATCCGCACGGTTCACCCCAAAACGCTCGGCTGCGAGGAATGTCTGGAAACAGGACAGGCCTGGTTTCACCTGAGGCTTTGTCGCGAATGTGGCCATGTCGGGTGCTGCAACCAGTCGCCCGGTCGCCACGCCACCGCGCATTTCCATGTCACGCAGCATCCGATCATAGAAGGTTACGATCCGCCGGAAGGGTGGGGATGGTGTTTTGTCGACGAGACGATGGTGGAATTGCCGGACCAGACACCCCAGCGCGGACCGATACCGCGTTACTACTGAAGCCCTTCCGCAAATCGGCATTTGCCAGATGACATTACAGACCGAGGGAGAATTCATGGCGGATCTCAGCGCGCGACAGCACCAGATGTATCCGATGCTGTCCACCCTTCAGATCGAGACGGCAAAACGATTTGCCAGTGGCGAGCCGCAGCATTTCGAAGCCGGTGCCTTCGTGTACAAGGTGGGCGATCACGCAGCACCCGCGTGGTTGGTGTTGGAAGGCGCGATGGATGTCTTTCGCCATGAAGGCCTCTCGCATGAGGCGCCTATCACCACGCATGGCGTTGGTCAGCTATCCGGCGAGGTCAACCAGCTTTCCGGACGCCCGACTTTGGCCGGTGCGCGTGCGGGGGCCGCAGGCTGTATCGCAATTCCTTTCGACGCCGCCCATCTGCGCGCACTTGTTATCGGATCAGCCGATGTCGGCGAGATTATCATGCGCGCCTTCATCCTGCGGCGTGTCGGGCTGATCGATGCGGGCGCTGGCTCGGTGCTCATCGGTGCTCCGGGCAATGCAGCACTTTCACGATTGCAGGGATTCCTCGCCCGCAGCGCCTTTCCCTATATCGTGCTCGATTCATTGGCCGAGGGCGAAGGCCGAGCACTGATCGAACGGCTCGGCATCCTCGCTTCAGAACTTCCCCTGATGGTCTGCCCCAACGGAACGGTGTTGAAGAACCCGACCGACACGGAAGCCGCCGCGTGCCTTGGCATGACGCCGGAGCTGACGCCCGGCAAGCTCTATGACGTTGCCGTCGTCGGGGCCGGGCCAGCGGGCCTTGCCACCGCTGTTTACGCCGCCTCGGAAGGTCTCGATGTCATCGTCATCGACGAACGTTCGGTAGGAGGACAGGCAGGCGCTTCCTCACGCATCGAAAACTATCTCGGCTTCCCGACCGGTATATCCGGCCAGGCGCTGGCCGGGCGCGCCCATAACCAGGCACTTAAATTCGGGGCGGAAATGGTTTTGCCCGTCAGTGTCAGCGGTTTAATCCCCCCGAAAGATGACGCCGGTGCGCTGACACTCGAACTTGGCGGCGGAAAATCTGTGACGGCCCGCAGCGTGGTCATCGCCTCCGGTGCGCACTACCGGCGTCCGGATATCGCCAACATCGAAAGCTTCGAGGGCAACGGCATCTCCTATTGGGCCTCTCCAATCGAAGCAAAACTCTGCGCCGGCGAAGAAATCGCTCTGGTCGGTGGCGGGAATTCGGCAGGCCAGGCCATCGCTTTTCTCGCACCTCAGGTCAAGAAACTGCATCTCGTAGTCCGGCGCGCGCTCGAAGAAACGATGTCGCAATATCTGATCGACCGCATCAAGGCGTTCCCCAATGTCGAACTGCACATGCATTGCGAAGTGGACGCGATCGAAGGTGATCCCGCTGGCGGCCTGAATTCCGCTACCCTGCGCAATCGGCTGGATGGAGGCGAGAGCGAGCTGTCACTTCACCACCTGTTCCTCTTCATCGGGGCCGATCCAAACGCCGGCTGGATCAGCGACCGCGTCCATACCGATGACAAGGGATTTATTGTTACCGGCCAGTCCTTCGATGCGCTTTGCAGCTTCGCCCGCAAGCCCCTGCCCCTGGAAACCAGCCTGCCGAACGTCTTTGCCATCGGCGATGTGCGGGCGGGGTCGACCAAGCGGGTTGCCGCAGCGGTGGGGGAAGGTGCCGCCGTCGTCTCCCAGATCCACACTGCGCTCAGCCTGATGAATACCCCGCACTAAAGCATGCGACATTTCTCGGAACCAAACGACCTACTGGCAAATGCCGGCGGGTCGAAAGTGTCGTTCTATGGAGATTTGAGTGACAGCCGGTCGGCTCAGATTGCCGACGCACCCAGCTGGCGGCCATATGCCACGATTTCCCGGCCAACGACGATACGCTCGGCCTCGAACCGATGCAGGGCGATGGGAAGGTCAATCTCCGACGCCAGGCAATTGCTCAACGCCATGACATCGCCGGCTGCTTTCGACACCCCCATCGCAGTGTGCGGCCGCGCGACGAAGGCGGCGTCACCGATCAGCACGATTGATCGTCCCATCATACGGGGTGCTTCGTAGTCGAAAATCCCCTGGATCGATGGGCTAAGTACCGCCCCGACCGCCAGCGCAAATTGTGGCGGCAGCTTTTTTGTGGCATCGACGCGCAATGCCTGCAGACGATCGTCGGACAGGCCATCACGCGGAAGCGAAAATCCATGCGACCGGCCATCATGATCGGTAAAGGTGTCGGCCAACGCGCTGGCTGCGACTTTGCGAAACCAGACCCAGTTATAGCGGCGATCACCTCTACTCATTTCGCCCTTCGATCCCGGTACCAGATAGCCAAGCACATGGACGCCTGGTCTGACATGGAAGGCAAAGCGATCGACAAGCAGCTCCGCTGCCGCAGGAAGGCTGGTCTCAGGGATAAGTCCACGCCATGCGACATAACCCGCATAGCGGTTCTCATGATCCTGCGGATTGACCGCACGGCGCACCACGGAGCCGAGGCCATCGGCGCCGATGACCAGATCAGCAAGCTCCCGCGTCCCATCCTGGAAAACCAGCTGGGCGCCTTCGTTTCCGTCGAGCACATCGGCCACACCCCGGCCCAGTACATAGCTTTCCGAGGCGATACGCGATGCGACGGTCTCAAACAGGAAATCCCACGATATCTGTG
Organism: Pararhizobium sp. DWP3-4; assembly: GCF_049898205.1. Lineage (NCBI taxonomy): Bacteria > Pseudomonadati > Pseudomonadota > Alphaproteobacteria > Hyphomicrobiales > Rhizobiaceae > Pararhizobium > Pararhizobium sp. DWP3-4. The sequence goes on from NZ_JAFCXF010000013.1 coordinate 8,130, forward strand.
TCTGGGGCATGTGCACGGTCTGGGCGATACTGCCGTCCGGATTGAGATAGATGCGTTCCTTTGCCACCACGCCGACGCGCGCCACATGCTCGCAGCCGATCAGCCGGAGTATATGCAGCAGGTCGTTCTGGCCGACCAGCCCGGCCCCCCGGCCGGCGAGACCGTTCCTTGAACGCTCGTAGATGCGAACATCGTGGCCAGCCTGCTGGAGCATGATGCCGGCGAACAGACCGGCGAGCGACCCGCCGACGATTCTGATACGGAGCTGTTTCATCGTCCCGCCCTCATTGCCCGACAACCGTCGGCGAATGCCGACGGTGATGAAAGATTTTCACCGCGAAGGCTGCGATGCCAAGTGCCGCGCCCAGCAGGCTGACGAAGAGCCAGCCACCCTGCCCCCATGCCAACGTCGCCAGGGCCGAGCCGGCCGCCCCACCGAGAAACATGCCGGTCATGAACACCGTATTGAGTCGGCTGCGTGCGTCTGCGTCCAGCGCATAGATGATATGCTGGTTGGAGATCAGTGCGCTCTGGATGCCGAAATCGAGCACGATGACGCCGACAACCAACGAAGCGATAGATGCCCAGACGCCAAAGATCAGCCAGGCGACGATCGTCAAGCCTGCGCCCATCCAGACCACGAAATGCGGTCCGCGCTTGTCGGCGACCCAGCCTGCGAGCGGCGCTGCAAATATACCGACAGCACCGACGATCCCGAACAGACCCGCTACATCCGCCCCGAGTTGAAACTTCGGTCCGGCGAGATAGAGAGCCAGAATGGTCCAGAAAGCGGTGAAGGAAGCAAACAGGAATGCCTGGATAATAGTTGCAGCTCGCAGCGCCGGGTGGCGCTTCCACAGATGTCCGAGTGACTGGATCGCCTGATGATAGCGCAGGGTCGATGTGAGGCGGTGCTGGGGCAGGACCACGAACATGAGACCTGCGGCGATCAGGGCAAGCGGCACGCCAATCCAGAACATTTCCCGCCAGCCGGCATGCTCGCCGACGAAGCCCGAAAGTGTGCGGCTGAACAAGATGCCCGACAACACGCCAGCCATGACCGTTCCGATCGTCGCGCCGCGCTTTTCCGGTGCTGCCAGCGATGCGGCAAAAGGCACGATCTGTTGGGCGACCGTCGAACAGGCTCCGACGATGACCGACGCCGCAACCAGAATCCCGGCCGATGGTGCCAGTGCCGCAAGCGCCAGTGCCGCCGCCAACACTACGAACTGGCCGATAATCATTTTGCGCCGGTTCACCATGTCGCCTAGCGGCAACAGCAAGAAAAGCCCGAGCGCGTAGCCGAGCTGCGTTGCGGTCGGTACCATGCCGGTAATGGGCTGGTCGCCGAACTCACTCTCGATGATGCCGAGCATTGGCTGATTGTAGTAGATGTTGGCAACCGCAATGCCGCCAGCAACGGCCATCGCCAGTAGCGCCGCCTGCCCAATTTCCCGACTACGAGCATCCGGCGCCATCCCGGCCTGTATCGGTCCTGTCTTTTCCATGATCCTGCTCCATTTCCAATCCTGATCTGCGCAGACGGTATGCCGGATGGCGGTGCAGGCACATTCAATGGAAGTCTATCCGTACCTATACATCGGTCTAGGCTCGCATCGATGCGTTGAATGCTAGATTTGTCGAAACGCAATTGCAGGGAGACGTCCATGAGCAGAAGCGGCCAGACGGAATCGAACGCCATACCGCACCGGCAGGCGGCTGGGGCGCTCTCAAGGCCGTTGCAAAGACGCTCGCACATCAGCAGATCATCGCCGAGGGCGCTGTGACACTGTTGAAGGCCAACCAGCCCAACGGTTTCGATTGTCCCGGTTGCGCCTGGCCGGACCCCAAGCACACAAGTTCTTTCGAGTTTTGCGAGAATGGCGCCAAGGCGATTACCTGGGAATTGACGGCCAAGCGCGTCGGCCCCGATTTCTTTGCTTCGCATTCGGTGACGGACCTCTGGGACTGGAGCGATCACAAGCTTGAAGACCAGGGCCGCCTTACGCACCCGCTGATCTACGACCACTGCAGTGACCGCTATATCGCGATCGAATGGGAGGATGCATTCAATCGTATCGCTGCAGGGCTGAACAGCCTGCCCAGCCCTGACGCGGCCGAATTCTACACCTCCGGAAGGGCCTCGAACGAGGCGGCATTCCTGTTCCAGCTGTTTGTACGCGCCTACGGTACCAACAATTTTCCCGACTGTTCCAACATGTGCCATGAGGCAACCAGCGTCGGGCTGCCCCTGTCGATCGGCGTGGGCAAGGGCACGGTGACGCTGGAGGATTTCGACAATTGCGACGCGATCTTTTCGTTCGGACACAATCCCGGCACCAACCATCCGCGCATGATGACCACGCTGCACGAGGCTTCTCGCCGGGGCGTACCCATCGTGGTCTTCAATCCGCTCAAAGAACGAGCGCTGGAGCGGTTTGCGGCGCCGCAGGACCCAATCGAGATGACCACTCTGTCATCGACACCGATCGCCTCGGCCTATCACCAGGTCCGTACCGGCGGCGATCTTGCGGCGCTCAAGGGCCTGATGAAGCGTATCTTCGAGCGCGACGTAGCTGATATCGCATCCGGTGGAGCCGGCGTGCTTGATCGCGAGTTCATCGCCACCCATACCATCGGACTTGATGCGCTGAAAGCCGATGTCGAGCAGACAGAATGGCCTGAGATCATCGAAAAGTCCGGTCTGTCGCTCGAGGCACTCGATAGTGCTGTCGACGTCTACCTCAAAGCGAAAAATGTCATCCTCTGCTACGGCATGGGCATTACCCAACACGCCAATGGCACGGCCAATGTGCAGCAACTCGCCAACTTCCTGATGCTGCGGGGTAATATCGGCCGACCGGGCGCCGGTATCTGCCCCTTGCGCGGCCATTCCAATGTTCAAGGCGACCGGACTGTCGGCATTACTGAAATCCCCAATGCAGCTCTCTTGGATGGCATGGAAAAAGCCTTCGGTTTTCGACCGCCTGCGGAAAAGGGCCACAACGCGGTGGAGGCAATCGAAGCGATTATCGACGGCAAGTCGAAAGCGCTTATCTGCCTTGGCGGTAATCTCGCCGTCGCCATGTCGGATCCTGAAGCGACGTTCGCCGGTATGCGGAAGCTCGACATGGCCGTGCATCTCGCGACGAAGCTCAATCGCTCACATCTCCTCCTGGCAAAGACGTCGATCATCCTTCCGGTGCTGGGCCGGACGGATCTGGACATTCAGGCAACGGGGCGCCAGTCCGTCACTGTGGAGGATTCCATGTCGATGGTGCATGCGTCACGGGGGTTCCTCAAGCCGCCAAGCGACCAGTTGCGCTCGGAGCCGTGGATCGTCGCCGGCATGGCCAGGGCAACGCTTGGCGACAGGCATGGCATCGATTGGGAGGGTAGGGCTGCTGACTACGGCCTGATCCGTGACAAGATCGAGATCGTCTTTCCAGACTTCCATGAGTTCAATGTGCGCGTGAAAATTCCCGGCGGCTTCCGCCTCACCGTTGCCGCTTCTGATCGCGTGTGGAAAACGCAGTCCGGCAAAGCCGAGTTTCTCGTTGCACCAGGTCTTGATGAGGACGCCCGCTTGCGTGACCCCGATGCTCTCGTGCTGGCCACGGTGCGCAGCCACGACCAGTACAACACTACCATATATGGACTCGACGACCGTTATCGTGGCGTTTTCGGCCGCCGCGATGTTATCTTCATGAACCGATACGACCTGAAAACGCGCGGCCTTGCCGACGGCGACCTGATCGACATCGAAGCGATTTCGGGAAGCGGTACCAGAAGCGTTACAGGGTTTACAGCTGTTGCGTACGACATACCGCCCGGTTCGGTGGCAGGCTACTACCCCGAAATGAACCACGTCATTGCGCTAACGGATTACGACAGAAAATCGGGAACGCCAGCATATAAAGGCGTTCCAGTGAGGATACGGCGATCCCTGTAATCAATCTGACCGCTCGATCGGGAACGCTGATGTTGCGATGCAGGAAGGCGGTCACTCGTGCCATTTCCCCCCTTTAAACGTTGGATGCCGGGGAGTGACATCCTTCTGATAAGCGCATTCCACCTCACTCGGCTACCCGCCATGACGCCTGTCGCCTTGAACCGAATCGAACCGAACCGGCGACCCTCGCATTCTTCCTATTCTACCGGTGTCCTAAGCTGCTGTGAAATTTGGATTTTGAAGCGTAAGGCGATCTATGGGACTGTAGCACGCTATCGATTACACGCACGAACATCCTGCGAGCCGGGAGACTTCGAATGCTGCCACGCGCATCTTCATGTCGGTCTTGATAATCATCGCCGACAGCACGGTCTTCACGTGACGGGTTTCCGGCAGAACAACATCAAAGCCAGCTTTCGTCAGACCTTCATCAACCATTGAGACAATGGGCCTGCTTCCAGGCGATCCGATGCCACCTCTTACAAGCCTTGAAGCACACGTATGACGGAGCAGTGGGGAACGACGTCGCTATCGGTCGATAGCCCCACCTCTTGCTTGGCCTGGTTCCACACCGCGCGGAATTGTTGCTGATTGATGGTAACGAAAGGTCCGTTCCGTCCTGCTTGGCGGGCAACCGCTGCGACAGCACGCGACGTAAGAGGGACTGACCGGCTATTTCCGGATTTCGTCACAGGCGCGGCCGTCGTGAAAAGACAAGCTGGCTTCAGGCTCAAGGATGGGCGGATTTTTCCTCAATGCCGACACCGATGCACTCAACCGCGAGCACGAGTTCTTCGGCGAAGTATTCTACGACAGCCAGTCCGATCATGAATATATCGTTGGACCCGGTGAGTTTAGCCTCAGGAGATCGATGAGAACGCCATGTAGGTAGTGTCCCTTCCCATTTCGCAAAAACTGGTTAGACGCCTATTCTTCATAACGGAGGAGAGGCGTCTGGCAGGTAGCGGTAGGCGGTTACCAAGAGATCACCGTGTAGGGCGAAAAACGCTGAAATTCGTCGTCAATAAACTCGAAATAATATTCTGTGCATATTGACAGCGACTTAGAACGGTCGTGAACGATTTTACTACGCAAGGATCTACCAATGGCTGATGATACAAACTTAACTCCTGCAGTCGAGACAGCGTCCGCTGAGGCGTCCTCGAAGACAAAAGAAAAGAAGACGCGCGCACCGCGCAAGCCGAAGGCCGCTGCGGACGCTGTTGCTGAAACTTCGGTAAGCGCTCCGGTGAAGAAGACCCGCGGTCCGGCAAAGAAAGCAGCGGCTACCATCGCGCCTGTTGCAGCCGAGCCGGCCGCTAAGGCATCGGCTCCCGCAAAGAAGGGCACAGTTGCGAAGGCTCTGCCCGCCAAGCGCGCGCAGAAAATCGAGGCCGCGCCGGTTGATACTGACGGTTTTGCGGATCTTCTGAAGCTCGAAGAAGAAAACCAGAAGCTTCGTAAGGAGCTTTTCGACAAACTCCGCGCCGAAAACGCTGATCTCCGCAAAAAGCTCGGAACGGCTTGATCGTAGACGATCGCCAACAGCGGCTGATTGTAGTGCCGCTTCACGACTAAAGGCCGGGCTCGCATTGCAAGCCCGGTCTCCCGCTCGGTACTATGGAGCCAGGAAACGAGTCGGAGACGGTCGATGAGATCACCATGGCAACTAATCAAGGGGCTTGTATCGCGCAGCAAGTCCGAGGAAGGCGGTGCAACGGCTGATGAGGCCGTGGCGACATCTGACCCGCAGGTTGAGGTGTTCGAGCAGCGCAATGCGCCGCAAAGGGAACTGGAAGCGCAACCAGGTACTAACACTCAATCAACCGCCGGCGGGAACGAAACTGACCGGCATTTGCCGTCTATCGATGCAGACGCCCAGCAACCCTTACCAGCGGTGCAAACCAATCCTTTGCCCTTGCGGGTGGCAGGAAACGTGGGACGTGACCGACCCGCACCGGTGGTGCCTCTCGACGGGAAAGGGGGTTCAGGCACCCTTGCCACCGGATTAAACGAGCGACGGGCGAAGGCGCCCCACGCGCGAGGAAACCTCGGCAAGCGGACGATTGTCAAGACAGCCGTAGAACAGCCAGTAGCGACGAAGACGACGGCCGTTGACGAAGCTGCTGAGCTGGACCTCGAAATCAAAAATCTTAGATTGGAGCTATCTGCGAAACTACTTGAGCAGAACACCCAGCTACGTCGTATGATTGAGCGCTACGGTGACAAGTGAGCCCGAGCCCGCCGGTGCAGTGGCGATCTTCTGCGGGCGCGTTTCCCGCCGACGCGGACCGACGCGCCTGAATAAAAATAGGTGTGGGCCGTTTCCTTGGGTACCCGCTGAAAAGAAAGCCCTCTCTGACGTGCTCCGTTTTTGATGAACCGCTGGATTACAAGCCCCGTCCCGGGCGACTTACGCATTTTGGGTGGTGAGTCCACGTCCAACGAAACGCCTGGTGCGCCGGCCGCCATAGCTTTTGAACAGCCTCTCTGCTCAATAAGCCTCTTGAGTCCACCTATGTCGTGATCGAAGAAGTGGACCTGGACAATTGGGGTTGGGGTGGCCTCCCCACGGTCCAGTATCGGCGACAGCGCGCCGAGGCCGCGAAGTCCTAAACTTGCATTGCAACCCGTCCTTTTTCTTAAAGGCGAGGCGGGTATATACAGCGGGCCGGGATCGAATTTCGCAAAGACGTATCCCGGTCCCCTTCCCACAATTGCTTGAGCACAATTCCCCGAAACAACCTTTGCGTTGCGATAGGGAAGTCGCAGCTGCTTCGCATTCAAGCTGCTGGGTGTTAAGTTTAGAACCCAGCCCAGCAGGAGGTCGACCCTATGCAAAAATTCTCAGTAACTATCACGGAGGCGATCGATGCTGACAGCGCCGAAGAGGCAGCCTTACTTCTTTATCAGAAGCTATTTAAGGGGCCACCGCCATTGACCTTTGCAGTCACGGACGAAACAGCCCGCACAACCGACATAACCCTGGACCAGGCAGATGCGCGTGAATTTGCAGTTGCCGACCACACCGCAGACCCTGGGAACTGGTAAGGCGGCCGAAAAGTCCGATGCAGGAAGTACACTTCCCATAGACTTTTTGTTCTGTTTTTCCAGGAGAATTGAGATTGTTGGCAAACTCGCTGTCTGCAATGGGCTTTCTCTACTCAGATTTGAATTGCCCAACCTTGTCCATCTCCGACTCGCCGGCCGGACTTGCAGCGTGGCTGCTGGGGCAGCCGGGGTTCTCACATTGGACGTTTGACAACACTGATCCCGAAAAGTCGCCTGATGAAGTGCTCGATGACGTCACTCTGTACTGGCTGACCAACAGCGCGGCCTCGTCGGCGCGGATTTGCTGGGAATAGGGCGGACGCAGTCCGGTTTTGTCGGGGCCGGAGATGACGTCACAGATCTCGCTCCCGGTGGCCATCACCGTTTTCCCGGAGGAGATCTATCGGACCCCAGTGACATGGGCGCGACGGGCCTATCGCAACCTGGTCTACTTCCATGAGGTCGACAAAGGCGGGCACTTCGCCGCCTAAGAACAGCCGCAGCTTTTCTGCCGAAATCAGAGCCGCGTTCCGATCTCTGCGGAAGGAAATCTGAGCGCGCGAAATCCGTCACTCACAACAATTCTGTTATCCAGAGGGAGAAGCGAAAATCAAATGGGATAAAACACCGCTCGTCAAGGCAGCCGCAGAAGGTACCGGCAACCGACGACAAGCCGCCCTTTAACATCTTTGGGCCCGAAACGATACCGCAGCCCAACGCGGTCGTCGCAGCGGGCCGCACCCGATGTGCCGATACGCTGACCTGCGCCCCGGTGGTATCCACTGTATCGATCCGCGGCCGGGCAACAGGCGTCGGCAGCGAGCTTGCGACATGCGGTTTGCAAGTCGCGAAAATGCAATCATTTCGCAGTGGGAGATTGGCGCGGCGCTTGTTTCGGCCGATGGCCCTATTGCTCGTCTTCCACGGCTGATTGGCCGCGGTCGAGCGCTCGAAGTGCTATTGAGCGGTAGCGACATCAATGGCGAGATTGCCGAGCGGTACGGTTATGTGAACAGGTCGCTGCCGGATACTGACCTCGACAGGCTCGGCGCAGCGACGGTGCCCCGTCTTCGCACTGGTGGACTTGTAGAGCGCCGCTCCCATCACCGCATCGCTGCCATCGTCGCCCAGTGGCCACGAAAGACCAGCAATCTCGACACGGCGCAATCGACTTGTGACCGAGCCCTTTTGCAAATCTGTATCTCAGAATCTCGCGGACGCGCCGCATCTTTAGTCTCTGCGGGCATCGCGTCCCTTCCTCTCAGCGCAACTGAAAGGTCGAACGTCTCACCAACCGACACCCGGACAAACAGCCCAATCAGGAGCGCGGCATCGCCTCGGAACAGGGGGACAGCATCTTTTCGAACGACGGGGCGGCTTGCCTCCGAATTTGCAGGCATAGCGCCGAAAGCGGTCATCCGCGTCTCTTCGAGGCGGAAAACCGTCAATTCGCTAAATCTCCACAAAACGCCGACGCTGTGAATTACTGTTCCGGCATGGCTTTAGGATGACAGTCAATCGTGTAGACGCTCACTGGCTCAAGCTTTCCGCGTATCCTAATCGGCCCCAACGCCCTCACAGGGAAAAGACCATGAGTTCTACCAAGCGTCTCATCTGTCAGCACAATCTCCACCCCGCTGTCTTTTGCTACGCCAACGAGCCGGCTTGCGAGGTTGACCACATCGCCGATTGCTGTGTAGCTCAGGCGTGCTGTCGAGCCTATATTCCCAACCAACGCCACACCCGTGTTGATGCCGATCCGCACACGGACTGCGTCATGTTTAGGTGACATCGGAGGCAAAGCATGCATAGAGGCGCGGATGGCAGCCGCAGCGCGGCACGCTCTCAGAGCGTGATTGGTCTCGTCACCTGGTGCATTCCAGATCGCCATGACGGCATCGCCGATGAACTTGTCCACCGTGCCGCCCTCGGCATGGATGGCTGCGGTCGACAACGTCAAAAAGCCGGTGAGACTTGGCTCAACTCCGGCACCAAGCTCCTCTGTCAGTTCCGTGAAGCCCGGCAGGTCGGCGAACAGGACCGTTATTTCCCGCAGCTCGCCACCGGGCTTGGGCTCGATGTTGCCATCGATAAGAGGACGCACCACGTCGATCGGAAGGTATCGCGCGAAGGCGGAAAGACCATTCGACATCCGCTTTAGCACGAGCGAAAAATCATCGAGCTCTGCCAACATGGTCGGGCGATACCGGACTGCGTCGAGTTCGAATCTTCCGATCAGATGTAACTGCTCTGCAAGACGCGATAGGGGCCGGGCAAACAAAATCCTGGCGAAAGCTATCGCCATGACTGCCGCAAGTATGGCGATGCCGAGGACCACAAAGATCACGCGCTGGCTGTTGGCATCGTTGTCGCCGGCGAGGGTCGCACGCGGGATAGCGGCGACCAGTCGCCAGTCTTCAAATGGAAGCTTGTTAGAGGAGACGAAGACCGGTCCGAGATCCTTGCTGCCAATCAGAGTGCGAAAGCTGTCATTCTTCTCCTGCGTTTGTGCGGATACGACTGATGCCGCCAAGGTGTCTGACGTTGGAAAATTATTGAGGTCCCCAATCATAACACCGTCCAAAGCGCCGGAAGTTGCCAAGACCATGCTGCCTCGGGTGAGCATGAAGATTTTGCTGTCCTTTGGGATCATCAGTGATCTGAGCGTGGCTGAAAGCCGTTGAAGACTGACAGCGACCATGACAACGCCATTGACATGTTCTGATATGCGGACCTTGCCTGATACGACGATAGCCGGCTCGAACCCCAGCGGCAGCGTGTTGACGACACTCCAAGCCAACTGTTCGTTCCGTTCGCCGTTCCGGTACCATTGAGAGGTTTCGGCGATGTAGTTGCTTGCCGTCTCCGGAGGATGTTCGTCGACGAGATTGCCGCTCATCGAATAGTAAACCTTGCGGCGGAGCGAACGAGTTTTGCCCAGAGTTGGGCCGCCGATTTCCACCCTTTCGATTTTTCCTTCGGGTGTCACATGGGACCCGTAGAAATGGCCGTCGGGAAAGGCGATGCCGATCCATGCGATTACCGGTTGCTCCTTCATCAGCGACAGGAATAGTGAATCGAACTTCATAGGCTCGTCGGGCCGGAACGCGCTCAGTGCAAAAATTGATCTCACGATTTCGGCGGTGCTCGAAACCACGGTTAGGTTGGAGACAAGCTCGTTGCCGACTGTGGCACTGCTTTGGACGTCGAGCATCGCCACCACTTTCTCGACATTCCGGCTAGCGGTCCGATACCAAATCAAATGGACAAGGGCTGCGGTAGACAGAATGGTGAGCAGCAATAGTACGATGAACGCATGCGGGATTTTCACGCGTGGGAAGACCTTGGCATTTATACGCACGAATTCGGTTACTCCCTCTCCATTTACGAAACGTCGGCGTGGGCACTCCCGTCGGTGCAACAGGCAGACCATCAGCGCGACATGCTTAACTCCCGCGGGCTGGGCTGACAATCAGCTGCTGGCGGCCCCCGTACCGTTCTGCGCCGACCGCCAGGTGAGGTCCCGCCCTGTGGCTCCTCGGCGAACGCATGGCGCAGCTGAAGGTGTCAAGCCGGCTGAATGAGGATTTCACTACAGGCCCGGCTTCAGCGGCGCCCACAAATATCAGCCGATTTATTGACGGGTTACAAACAACTTCTAAGGCAGTGCAGGCCGCCTCGCTCGTCGCCACGCATCGATCGGAGTACAAGGATTCTAAGTGGACCTCTGCGAGCCTGGTTTAGCTTCGGAATGGCAATTCCGATTGTTTATCCGGGGCACGACCACCAGCCGGCTCTTACTACTTGTCCACCGCGTCCGCCGAGCTGCCACGACAGCGTCCGGCCCTCGCCCGAGGCGTTCGCCCGGTCAAGGCAATGCCGCCGGTTAATTGAGGTATAACCTAGGTTGTTAAGAACACCCACCTTCCCGTCTACGCTCGGCCCTCGGGTCCAACTACCTCCTAGTGGTCCAAGTTTTCGTCCGCATCCCCCTGGGTCAGCTCTCAGTGCAAGTCACAGCATGAGTTCATTTTTGTACCTGCTTCGGAGCCCGACCAACGGCTGTGCAATATCGATGTCGCCGCGCGAGGCCATTGCATCCTCCATGTTGACAAAGAAACGGTCTCACAAACTAGGCTCGATCGGCCAGTGGTCCGGGTTTTGGTTGCGCGCCTGGATCCATGCAAGCATCTCCCGATGTTACTCTAACGCACAGTCAGCGCCGCGGCCGCCATCAGCCCGCCAATCAGTGCAAAATGTCCAAGGCAATCTGCATCGCCTCCATCCTTTTCGGCGGCTGGAATTTCCAGAACCGATGGCCGAGCGGTATCGACAGGAATGTGAAGACACCGAGCCAGCCAGCACCGAGCCAGCCAAGCTGAAATGCGTTCGTGACCAGGAGGACCGAGCCAGCCAACTCACTTACAATCATCGCAGCAACGATGTATTTGGGTGTTGAAAACCCGTGTTGGCGGATGTCGCGACCATCACCTCGAATTTCAACAACCCCAAGAGTCCAGCGATCCAGAAGAAGCTTGTCAAAACGGCACGTGTGATCAGCTCAAAGGCATCGCTGACCAGAATGGCCTCGATTATTGTCGGCATGTTTCAATTCCTGCAACAACTATCGCCTCCGAACAGCATGCTCGGAAGCGCTTTCGATGGTTGGATCTCAAACGAGATCGAAGACCTCGCTCATCGGGCGGCGCGGCTTCTGCGGCCAGTTTTCGTCCGTGGCGTATCCGACGGCCAGAAGAAGGACGGGCAATTCGTTTGCCGCCAGTCCGAACTCACGGCTGACACCGTCAGGATCAAACCCGATCATCGGAGTAGATCCTAGACCCAGCGACTTCGCCGCGAGAATAAGTGTCATTGCGCTGAACGTTGCGCTGCGAACAGCTTCGTCACGGGCGCGCTGAGGCTGTTCGAAGTACAGATTCTTTGCAGCACCGGTCCAACCCGCGACCATGCTCTCAGGCATGATCCCCGCAGCGACCACTGGAGAAAGACGTGCTGGCATGTCCGTATGGTCTGCAACGACGCCGCAGACGATGAATGTTACGGCGGCATCCGTGATTTTGGGCTGATCCCAACCAACTGCGCGCAGGCGAGCTTTGGCATCCACTGACCGGACGGCGATGAGCCGCCAGTTCTGCAGATTGAAGGCGGACGGAGCAAGCAAGGCGAGACGAGCGAGCTCGGCGACCTGCGCATCGGTTATGTCGCGTGAGGCATCGTAGAGATTGGTCGTGCTACGCTGCTCGATTGCATTGATGATCTCGTGGGTCATGGAACTTTCCTTTTCATGGGCGTGACTCCGCGCGGTGCAGGGCGCACTCGGGAGAGGATGTTGACTGTGTGGACTTCAATTTTCGTCAGGCGATGGTTTCGACCACGCCGCCGTCGACGCGTAGCGCTGCTCCCGTCGTGGCAGATGCCTGTTCAGAGCTGATGTAGAGGATCATGTTGGCGACTTCATCGACGGACGATGCGCGTTGGATGATCGAGGAGCTGCGATGCGATTTGATGAAGCTCTTCGCCACTGAATCAAGACTCTCGCCGGTCCGCTCTACTTCAGACTGAAGCATCTGCGAAACTCCCTCGGAAAGGGTGGGGCCAGGAAGGACCGAGTTCACCGTGACACCGGTTCCGGCCAACCGCTTGGCGAGCCCTCGTGAAATAGACAGCTGGCTCGTCTTCGAGAATCCGTAATGGATCATGTCATGGGGAATGTTGAGCGCCGACTCGGAGGATACGAAGACGACACGCCCCCATCCGCGTTCCGCCATGCCCGGAGCATAGGCGCGCGAGATCCGAACACCGGACATGACATTCGTCTGGAAGAAGCGATCCCACTCGGAGTCTGGAGTTTCGAAGAAATCCTGCGGGCCGTAGATGCCAATATTGTTGATAACGATATCAAACGCAGGGTGCTCCTCTACCAGCCGATCGCACTCGTCGGCGGTACCGAGGTCACCAGCGAAGCCAAAAACACGCCGTCCACCGCCCAGTCTTTCGATGGCTGAACTGACACGTTCTTCCTTGCGACCGTTGATAACCACGTCCGCGCCGGCTGTATGAAAACCCTGGGCGGCAGCAAATCCAATGCCGCCGGTGGAACCCGTGATAAGGACCTTTCGGCCTGTAAAATCTATGTTCATTGGAACCCTCGGTGTGTTGTGAGGGTAATCTGGCTCTATTCTATGAACTTTATAATCGGCTCCAGATCGACAGGACATTTCGAGATAATCGAAAGATCATCCGGTCAGACCGAATCCGATTTCTTTGCTGAGATGATCGACCAGTGCAGCGGTCCGTCTGCTGGTTGGCCCGCCGGGTTGCACGGCATAGAGATCGACAGGCCCGGCAACATAGTTGTCCAGCGCTGTTTCCAGCTCTCCAGTCCTGAGCTCGGTGCGGATATCCCAGTCGTTCTTCAGTACGACCCCAACGCCTTCGACCCCCCATTCTCGAAGGATCGCGCCATCGCTGGCCTGCCTGTCGCCTGAAACCTTAACATTGAAATGTCGGTCGCCGTCCCGAAAGGGCCACGCCGCCAATGGCGAACCCGGCCTCGACAGGATGAGACAATTATGATCCGAGAGATCTGCGGGGTGATGTGGTTTTCCTGCTCTACGCCAGTAGTCAGGCGACGCACAGACAAGCCGACTTCCCCTGACAAGCAGGCGAGCACGGAGTGACGAATCCGCAAGCGGCCCGTATCGTAGCGCCAGATCAACTCGATCTTCTATCAGATCGATGGTGCTGTCCGTCAAAATGAGCGAAATGCTGATTTGGGGGTGCAGCGCTTGAAAAGCATCGAGGTGAGCTCGGAGCTGTGATCGCCCGAAATCATTGGTGGCCGTAACCTTGATCGGACCGGACAAGGGTCCACTTTCGGAAATCCCGTTCAATGCAGCGTTCCATTCCGCGAGAATCCGACGGGCATCGATCAGCAAACGTTCGCCTTCATGAGTGAAGACGAGCCGCCGTGTGGTTCGCGTCATCAGGCGGGCGCCAAATTCTTTCTCGAGCTGCGTCACCGCAAGTGCAACTGTCGATGTCGCGATGGTGCGTTGGCGTGCCACGCCTGAGAAGGATCCCTCCTCCGCCACGTCAACAAAAAGGCGTAGCGCGTCAAGACGATCCATATTGCGAGCTTTTCAAACAGTTATGTTGAATCCACGGCAATTATAGCCAATTTCGCGAGGTAATATAGCAGGGAAAATGTCGGTCAAGCACTGTCGGCCCGAACCCGGTCGATCGGCCGGACAGCACGTTGGATTGCGATTCTATCGCCGAAAAGAAACATGGCGCTGTAACGCCAGCAACGACCCCGTGGTTGCGAGCAAGAAGGCGCGCACTAGGCAAGGAATGAGCTTCTGGAGCTCCCGAACGTCGAGAAGTCGAATGTGTTTTCTTTTCGTCAACACCGCAACACGGCGTACCCGAAATGCTCTGCAAGGTTACCGTCGTTAACCATCGCTTATCGATGGTGGATTGATTTTACCGTGCAAATCGCGAAGGAGCTTCTCCTTTTGCAAATCTCGTGGCTCAGGCCGCATCCCGTCCTGCCCCGAGGTGGATCGCGGCCTCCACAACGTCTAGCAGGCCAGGGAAGCGCTCGTTCAGCTCGGCACGCCGAAGTGCGTTCATATGTGAGACACCTTCGTTACGGGTCGATACAAGACCCGCTTCACGCAACACCCGAAAGTGATGTCAAGACGCGCAACGTCAAGGACTTCGTTGCCTGCGTTATCGTGGTCGACCCCGGCTGAAGTGATTTCGCACCGTGCACTTAAACCGGACCTTTTTTTAAATAAGCGCACCACTCGTAACGCGGTTATAACGACCGATAATGTTGCATTATCGCTTGTTTCGTCTTGCCGCTTCCGCTGCTGCGTATAAATCTACTGTTAGCAGCCTGATGTAGTATCACCAGCCAAGAGTTGCCATATCGTAAACATGCTCCGCCCCTCCCCCTTACGGTTGCCCACGGTACGTGGCTGCCGTCATCCTAAACGGGCCTTGTCCAAGACCTTGACGCGGTATAAATAGCTAGACAGGCTAGATTGGAGCGGAATATGGAATGGCAGCTACAAGATGCGAAGAACAAGTTTTCAAAGGTTATTCAGAAAGCCAAGTTTGAGGGCCCGCAGGTTGTGACTTTGCGGGGCAAGCGGACTGCAATCGTGCTGTCGGCGAAAGAATATGATGCCCTTAAGGCCGGCCGGCCGACGCTCGTCGACGATCTTCTTGCCGCGCCGCCGTGCGATGATTTGTTTGCCGATTATATTTCGGCCCGCGAACGGTCGCCCAGCCGTGGTTTGGCATCCTGATGTATCTCGTCGATACCAGCCTTGTATGCGAAGCAACACGCGGCGTAGCGGAAGCGGTCACCTGGCTGCGCGCGCAGGACCCTGCCGCCATCTATCTGAGCGTCGTCACACTTGGGGAAATCACGCGCGGGATTGCACAAAAGCAGACGACGGATCGAAGAGCCGCGACCGATCTTGCCGAATGGTTGCGTAAGCTCCGGCATGACCACGCCGGGCAGATACTCCCGGTCACGGATAAGGTGGCCGTGGAATGGGGACGGCTTGCTGCTCTTTGCCCCGGCGGTGATATGGACGGGCTGATCGCAGCCACTGCGATTGTCCATGACCTCATTGTCGTTACGCGCAACAGCGCTGACTTTACCGGCGTCGGCATAGCTGTCATCAATCCGTGGGATCTCGCTTGATGGTGTTGAAGGTGTTGAAGGTGCTGATATGACGGGTGACAAAAGCCAAACTATCCCTCCTGAGGCTGGTTCTCCTGTCCCTCTTCCCGCGGTCTCTGACGCGGCCTCCGTCGACCGGTCCACCACTCTTCCTGCCCACCTCGATGGTCTTGCCGATCGTGCCCGCGGTTATGTCGAGGCCGCCAGCTCCGCCAATACGCGGCGTGCCTATGCGAGCGACTGGAAGCATTTTGCTGCCTGGTGCCGGCGCCAATCTCTTTCCACCCTCCCCCCTGAGCCGCAGATTGTCGGGCTCTACGTCACCGCCTGCGCGTCCGGTGCCGTTGGTGCAGACAGAAAGCCTAACTCCGTTTCGACGATCGAACGCCGTCTTTCCTCCCTCACCTGGAATTACGCACAGCGCGGTCAGCCGCTTGATCGCAGGGACCGGCACATTGCGACGGTTATGGCAGGCATCCGCAACAGTCACGCCCGGCCGCCGGTGCAGAAAGAAGCGGTTATGCCGGAAGACATCATAGCCATGCTTGAGACGCTCGACCGCGGAACGCTACGCGGGTTGCGTGACCGGGCGATGCTGCTGATCGGTTTTGCCGGCGGGCTTCGCCGCTCCGAGATTGTAGGGCTGGATGTCAAGAAGGACCAGACGGAGGATGGTCGGGGGTGGATCGAGTTATTGGACAAGGGCCTGATCGTCACCCTGCGGGGAAAAACCGGCTGGCGCGAGGTTGAGATCGGCCGTGGTTCGTCGGACGCCACCTGCCCTGTCGCTGCGCTCGATACATGGCTGAGGCTGGCCCGGATCGCGCACGGCCCATTGTTCCGGCGAGTGACGGGTCAAGGCAAAGCCGTGGGCGCCGACCGTCTGAACGATCAGGAAGTCGCCCGCCTGGTCAAACGGGCAGCACTTGCTGCCGGCGTGCGCGGGGATCTCACCGAGGGCGAGCGGGCGCTAAAATTCTCCGGCCACTCGTTGCGCGCCGGCCTCGCCTCTTCGGCGGAGGTAGACGAGCGTTACGTGCAAAAGCAACTCGGCCATACGTCGGCGGAGATGACGCGCAAGTATCAACGCCGCCGTGACAGATTCAGAGTCAATCTGACGAAGGCTGCCGGCCTCTGAGCGATTCTGCGCCACTGGAGGATTGAAGCATCAACTCCGATGAGGTGGATGTCCTTGCAAACATGGTTTTGGAATCTTCTCACTGCAATGAGACAGCGGTGACCGTTGTTTCTCGTCTCACGAACTGGCGGTGGAGCAGGGACCTGTGAGCTGTGGATGATGCGCCCCAAGCGGTAGCCGCCTACTCCCACATCCAAAGTCTCTCATGATCTTTGTCTGCCAGAGCGCCAGTCTTACGCAATTGTTGGCAGGCTCAGCGCGCAAAAATATGGCTCGGTTGCTTGACTGCAGACCGATAAGGAGCGGGATCATCGCGTCCTCCATTGCCCGAAAATGTCGTTGCGAGGCGTCGCTATGCAACGGGAGCGAACGGACGCCGCCATGCGAGCACGGATACCACCGTCGGCCGTAACGGCTGTAGATGAATTGGGAGCCATGCCAACGACAAGCCTAATCCTTACAATCAGGGCCGGGCGCAGGTGCGATGCCGATTGCAAATGGCCTGCCGTCAAGCGCGGCGAATCCCTTCATTTGTCAGCGCTCAAGTGGAGGCAGGCGCTCGGTGCGGTCCCCACTGCAACTTACATGGCAGTCAGGAGCGGGGCTCTTTCGCCCCGTGCAAAAGTTGTACGTGTACAACGCGGTTTGTTTTGCATTTTTCCGCGCCAAGTCGTCGTGACCTACTCAATGAATTCTCTGCCTATCGCTTCAATCAGAAGCCAGCAGGGATGCGCTAAGCCGTGTCTTACGGTCATCCAAAACAAAGTTCAAACTCAAGGCGATCCCGAATTGCAGAATGGCAGGTGGCAAAAAGGGAGGAATGCGGGCCATATTATATTTCGTGGGAAACCTCCGGAACGGCCTTGCGGCCTATCGCGCGATGGCGAGTTGTACATGTACAACAAAAGTGCCCCGAGTCGCCGTGCTTTCGGTTAATCTTTTGTTAACGAAAAAGACTTTGCCACGCCGGATAGAATCGGGCCTAATGAGATCAGCGCATTTTATGCGCTAATTAAAAAATAAGCGCGGATTGAGTCGGGGCCAATATGTTGAACATCGCAGGCAATAAGAATGGTGAGAGCCTGCGCTCTCTGATCTCGTCTGATGCGGAGGAATTGTCGCGTCAGTTGCAGGCGCACCAGCAGCGGACCTTTCCCCCCACGGCTCAAAAGAGCATTCGTCAATTCACGCCTGCGGAAGCCGCCGATTTCATCGGTATCCATCAGGGCTATCTCAGGCAGATCGTCGCCGATGGGCATGGACCCGAACCGCTGGCAAACGGTCGCCGCCAGTATTCGGTTCAGGATATCGAAAATCTTCGCCACCTTCTTGATGAAGGGGGGAAGGGGCCTCGCAAATATGTCCGCCATCGCCGCGACGGTGAAAAGCTTCAGGTCATCTCCGTGATGAACTTCAAAGGCGGTTCAGGCAAAACCACAACATCGGCACATCTTGCACAATTCCTTGCTCTGCGCGGCTATCGGGTTCTGGCGATTGACCTTGATCCGCAGGCATCACTGTCCGCGCTGTTTGGTCATCAACCTGAATTTGACGTCGGAGAGAATGAGACGCTCTACGGCGCTATCCGTTACGATGCTGCCAAGCGGGATGTCACCGACATCGTTCGCGCCACCTATACGCCCAATCTCCATATCATTCCGGGAAACCTGGAGTTGATGGAGTTCGAGCACGAAACGCCCAAGGCTCTTGCGGGCAGGCATAAAACGGATTCGATGTTCTTTGCCCGCATCGGAGAATGCCTGGCGGAGATCGAAAGCGCCTACGACATCGTGGTGATCGACTGCCCGCCGCAATTGGGATTCCTGACGCTTTCGGCACTTTGCGCGGCGACGGCCGTCCTTATCACGGTGCACCCCCAGATGCTGGATGTCATGTCGATGAGCCAGTTCCTGCATATGACCGGTGATCTCTTGTCGGTTGTCGAAGAAGCCGGTGGTTCGATGGACTACGACTGGATGCGGTATCTCGTGACGCGGTACGAGCCAAATGACGGGCCGCAATCGCAGATGTCAGGCTTCATGCGCTCCATTTTTGGAAACCGTGTCCTGGAAAATTCGATGGTCAAGTCAACGGCTATTTCGGATGCTGGGCTCACCAAGCAAACACTTTATGAGGTGGACAGAAACCAATTCACCAGAGGCACCTATGATCGTGCGCTTGAATCGCTCACTGCCGTGAATACGGAGATAGAGGATCTCATCAAGCGGACATGGGGAAGGAAGTAGTTCATGGCCCGTAAGAACGTTTTCAGTTTGATTGAATCCGACGTGAGCCCGCAGGTGGAGAATGAACCGCCGTTTGCGAATTCGCGCCCGCTCGCCGGTTTTGAAAAGCCGCTGAAACGTGCCAGTCCCGTTGGCGCGATATCCCAGTCGCTCGGCGGTGTTCACGAAAAAGCACAGCGCGTCGATGCCTTGGAAAAGCAACTTGCGCAGGGGCAGGCGATTGTCGAGCTCGATACCGCAGCGGTGGACAGTTCGTTTGTCGTCGATCGGCTCGGAGTAAGCTCTGAGGATCAGGAACTGCTCGTATCGCAGATTCGCGAACACGGCCAACAAGTCCCTATTCTTGTTCGTCCGCATCCCGAGAGGGAAGGGCGCTTTCAGGTTGCTTACGGGCACCGCCGTCTGGCCGCCATCAAAAAAATTGGGGGCCCCATTCGCGCCGTTATCCGCGATCTGACGGACGAACAGCTTGTCGTCAGCCAGGGGCAGGAAAACAATGCGCGCACCGACCTGACCTTTATCGAGCGGTCCTTCTTCGCATCACGCCTGGAAGAGCGGAATTTTAGCCGCGATATCATCATGTCGGCATTGGGCGTCGATAAGGCTGCTCTTTCGCGCATGATCGCCCTGGTGAACCGTCTTCCGTCTGAACTGATCGAAGCGATCGGCGCTGCCCCCGGCTTTGGCCGAACGCGCTGGGCCGAGCTTGCTGATCTGATTGAAGACGATAGCCGGAAATCAAAAGCTCTCGAGGCCATTCTGATGCCTGGCTTTGGTAGCCTGACATCAGATGCCCGCTTCCAGGCAGTCTACGACCGGCTAAGGGAGAGCAGGGACAAGGCGCGAAGTGCTTTCTGGAATGCCGGCGCTCAGCGAAAGGCCGTGAGAATATCCGAGACGGGCGACGCATTGAAGCTCGCCTTCGACAAAACGGTTGAGCCCGAATTCGGCGCTTATGTCGAAAGTCAGCTGTCCGCTCTCTACGAAGATTTCGTGCGATCGAAAGAGACAACAGGAACAGGAGACTGAACCGCAAAAGAAAAAGGCCCCCAAACGTTTCCGTCGTGGAAGCCCTTCTCTGAAGTTTAGCAGCTAGAGAATCACATTTTCACGAATCATAGTCAAGAGTCTTTGGCATCGTTTTGGTGAGCAGATTTCTTTTGCCTGTTACAAGGTGAAGAAAATGCAGATTGAAAGTGTGACGACGCCCTTCGGGCGGCGGCCGATGACGCTTGCCATGGTGGCAAATCAAGTTTTGGCTCAGGAAATCGAGCCGGAAAAGTCGGTCGACAAGTGGAAACTCTATCGCGCTTTGTGCGAGGCAAGGCCGCGCCTAGGTGTAACGGACCGCGCGTTGGCCGTCATGAATGCTCTTTTGAGCTTTTACCCGAAAAATGAGCTGTCAACGGATAACGGCCTGGTCGTGTTTCCGTCCAATGCGCAGCTTTCACTGCGTGCCCATGGGATGGCCGAGCAAACGCTGCGCAGGCATTTGTCGGGCCTTGTCGAGGCTGGCCTTCTGTCACGCAAGGACAGTGCCAACGGCAAGCGTTTCGCGCGCCGTGACAGGGCAGGAACGATCGACGAAGCATTCGGCTTTTCCCTGGCGCCACTTTTGGCCCGCTCGCACGACATTGAGCGTCTGGCAGACGAGGTCATTGCCGAGCGGCTGCATATCCAGCGGCTGCGAGAGCGATTGACCATCTGCAGCCGTGACGTATCGAAACTGATCGAGACCGCTCTGGACGAGGGCATCCCGGGCGACTGGATGACCACTCACGTGCATTATAGCGCCCTGATGGGGGCACTGCCACGCAAGCCGGGAGCGACGGAGCTCACCGCAGCACTGGGCGAGATCGAAGCATTGCGGGAAGAAGTTACCAAGCAGTTGGAAATACAGATTAATAGACAAAAACTAAGCGGCAATGCCTTACAAAACGAGCGGCATATACAGAATTCAAAATCCGACTCTACATCTGAATCTGAACCTGCAAAAGAAAAACAGCAGGGGGAAAATTCCGTGAGCGCGCCCAAAGCGAGACGGGAACCGATAAAGGCGTTCCCGCTGAACATGGTGCTGTCGGCATGCCCGGAAATCATCATGTATGGGCCGGGCGGCGGCGTTTCCAGCTGGCGCGATCTGATGGGCGCCGCTGTGGTGGTTCGATCGATGCTCGGCGTCAGCCCGAGCGCCTATCAGCTGGCTTGCGAAATTCTCGGACCTGAAAATGCCGCCGCGGTGATGGCATGCATTCTGGAGCGTGGCGGCCAGATCAATTCTGCCGGCGGCTATCTTCGGGATCTGACACGCAAAGCAGAAAAGGGCGAGTTCTCGCTGGGGCCGATGTTGATGGCGCTGATGCGCGCAAATGCGCCCGGAGCCCGGAAAGCCGGGTAGGGCAGGCCTCTTGGCGAACTGGTGGCAGCAACTTTGTCTAGGCTGGTCTGCGCAGACGCGGCGCTTGATCGTCGATCGGCGGAGGAGAATGAAAATCCTCTGGAGGGGCCGGCCGGCCGACGTGAAAGCCTTGGACCTGATCGATGCGAAATTCACGCATGAGCTCCAGCTGCTCGTCCGTCTCGACGCCCTCAACCAGAATCTTGTGACCGCGATTGCGGACCAGGCCGATAATATCCTGCAGCATGGCTTTACCCCTCGGGGTGCTGCTGTCGTGCAGAAACGAGCGGTCGATCTTGACGGTGTCGAAATCAATGAGACGAAGCCAGGAAAGACCGGCAAAACCAGTTCCGAAATCGTCAAGCCAGATACGAATCCCCAGCATCTTCAAATCACTGATGCAGCGCAGGATGTCCGAGTTCATCTCCATTTCGAGACCTTCGGTGATCTCAAAGGCAAGTCTGCCGCCGGCAACGCCGGTATCTCCAAGTATCGCCGCGACAGATGTGGCGAAACCCGGCGTCTTGAGTTGAATGGGCGAAACGTTGACGCTGACGACACGAACATGATTGTCCATCAAAAGTTCGGCGCAGACTGTTCGGATCGCCCAGTATCCAAGGTTCAGAATGGCGCCTGTCCGCTCCGCGATCGGGATGAAAAGGCCGGGAGCGACAGCCGTTCCGTCGAGCATCTTCAGGCGCATGAGAGCCTCGACGGCTTCGACGCGTCCGGATGAGACATTGCGGATCGGCTGATAGACCAACGATACGAGGTTCTGACTGGTGGCTATTTTGAGGAGAGCCGCGATATTTTCGCTTTCGTCACTGCTATGCGGATCATTGGGGTCGAACAGTTTGGCGCAGTTGCGTCCGCTTGCCTTGGCACCATACAAGGCGCGATCGGCCTCATGAATGATCTTTTCGAGTTTCGTGCCAGCTTGGCTTCGGGTGAACGCAGCACCGACACTGACCGTGACGATCGACATCCCATCGCGGCGCTGCTGGTGCAACAGACCGAGGTTTTCCACGGTCCGGCAGATATTTTCCGCCAGTTCCGCCACCTGTTCCAGTGTCTCCAGCCGCGCGAGCACAATGAATTCTTCGCCGCCGTAGCGACCGATCGAACCGTTGTACCTTTTAATGGAATCGGCAAGGGCGTCGGCAACCAATATAAGACAGCGATCGCCTTCCTGATGACCATAGCAGTCGTTGTACTTCTTGAAGAAATCGACATCGATGAGGATTGCCGTAAAACTGGTGCCGTATTTCTGCCAGCCGCTCCAATAGTCCCTGAGCCTTTGATCGATGGCTCTTCGGTTTTCCAGTCCCGTTAAAGGATCGGTATTGGACAGTCTGAGCAGTGCATCGCCTCGTTCGGACGCCTCTTTTTGCTGAACCTTTGCTTCAAGAGCGTTGAGGAAAACCTTGTACCTCTCTCTGTTCAGCTTCCAGTTGACGTAAGAGGTAAAAACAAAACAGGAGATGCAAAAAGTGCCAAATGCGAGCTTGTAGGACGGGTCTACGACCGGAAATGATAGCAATGCGGCCAGGAAAATTAGAAGAATGATGGCCGAGGCAACCAAGGAAAGGCGGAATTGAAAGCTGAAAAACAGGTTGACGCTCATCATGAAGATTGCGCCGAACACCATGTAATAGGAGATACTAATGGTGTCCGCCGTCATCAACGATGGATATAGCCACCCGGCATAGGCCACGACGAGGCCAGTCGCGCAGGTCGTATCGATGACATCGGCACTGGCATTCCAGCGAACCTCCGCTTCCAACACGAAGAAGGCAATCGTACCGATAATGAAACGCGATGCGATCACATAGTTCGCAACGTCTGGGACAAGCAGGATGTCGGTGATCGAAAACAGGAGATAGACGGCAATCGCGATCCACATTCCCTGTCGGGTATCCTGGCGACGGATGCTCTGGCCCTGTTCCAGGTAGAGTGTACGAAGCTCCGCCGAAGCCGGTCTCGGCGGCTCAGCATTGAGATCGATCTCTACTACATCGGCCAGCGTGTGCTTCATGCACGTTCCATGGGGTTGCGTCGCATCCTTCCGCCCTAGAACTGCCCTTCCGACAACTTTCATCAACCGACGCGTTTGAACGCGCAAGGCAGAGACGAAGCCTATCAATAAAAGGCAGCACTTTTCGGCACGATATTGGACGTACATTAAGTTTTCCTGAATTTGCCGAAGGTTAGCTTCTAGTTCGACAGAACCAACTGATACGCGAGCGCGTTAACCATGCCATGCGGATACGTGCAATTTTGATTGGCACTGCACTCGTTTTTCCCCATAGTGTTAATGATCTATTAACGCATGAGGCTCGTGTGACCCAAATCAAGATTGCTTTTGACGGCGAAAGCCTGATTACCCCTGCGGCCATCAACACAGAACTATCTTCCTCCCAAACTGACCTCCATTATGAGCAGCTGGCAACTGGCCGTGTGGAGGTTGCCCTTGCGCTGAAGATTGCGCAGCAACAAATTCAGGACGATCAAGACCCGGCGCTGATCATTCATCGTCTGATTGGCACGCTTCATGAGACGCGTCGCAGGTATCATCATAATGTCTGGCAAGAATTGATCCCGATCGTTCAGAACCACCCGGTCGCGGATTTTTTTCACGAGGATCCCTTCACACGCTGGTCGTTCATGAAGCCACGTGGTTATTCCGGCGATGCTCAGCTGATTGATTTCATCTATGGTCACCCGAGTGTTGCCGACGAAATTGCCAAGGCTTCGCCGCTTGGCAAGGAGCTTTACGGCTACACCAGCCAGTCGCCGTCACCGGTGGCTGTGCGGGAACGGCGCGATCTTCTGACGCGCTATGTCGATGAAATTGCAACTGAAAAAGGACCAGGAACCGAAATCCTGACTGTGGCAGCCGGCCATTTGCGCGAGGCCGACAATTCTGTCGCTCTGCGGGAAAAGCGGATCAAGCGTTGGGTCGCCCTTGACCAGGACCCGCTGAGCGTTGGTTCGATGGTCCGCGATTTCAACGGCACATGTGTCGAGGCGATCGATGGTTCCGTTCGTGGCCTGCTGACGAAATCGCACACGCTCGGCAAGTTCGACTTCATCTATGCGGCAGGTCTCTACGATTATCTGGCCGACAAGGTGGCGATCAAGCTGACCCAGACTTGCCTGGATATGCTCAAGCCGAACGGCGTGTTTCTGTTCGCGAATTTCTCGCGTGACGTCGATGACGACGGTTACATGGAAACCTTCATGAACTGGGCTTTGTTGCTGCGTTCGGATGTGGAAATGTGGAACATCATCAATGCCAGCGCCGACCGCAATGCGGTCGAAGCACGTGTGGAATTCGGCGAAAACCGCCATATCGTTTACGGCATTATCCGCAAACGCAGCTAAGGTTTAAGGGGGCGGCAAAACCGCCCCCAGTCCATCAACCCTTGAACTGATATTGCTCGATCGATGCCGTTTTCATCTCAATGGAAAAGCCGGCAGACTTCGGTGGCATATAGGCAGCATTCTCGATCACGCACGGCTCGATGAAATGCTCGTGCAGGTGGTCGACATATTCGATCACCCGACCGTCCTTGGTGCCGGACACGGCAACATAGTCGATCATCGACAGATGCTGGACATATTCGCAAAGGCCGACGCCGCCGGCATGCGGCCAGACCGGCAGGTCATATTTGGCCGCAATCAGGAGAACCGCCAACACCTCGTTCAGCCCGCCCATGCGGCATGAATCGATCTGGACGATATCGATTGCGCCTTCGGCGATGAACTGCTTGAACATGATGCGGTTCTGGCACATCTCGCCCGTCGCGACCTTGACGGCCCCGATACCGGCGCGGATCTTGCGGTGTCCGGCCACGTCGTCCGGGCTGGTCGGCTCCTCGATGAAGAACGGCTTGGCGAACGCCAGCTTGTTCACCCATTCGATCGCCTCGTTTACCTCCCAGACCTGGTTGGCATCGATCATCAGGTAACGATCCGGACCGATTACGTCGCGGGCGATGCGCAAACGACGAATGTCGTCCTCAAGATCGCGACCGACCTTCATCTTGACGTGGTTGAAGCCGGCATCGATCGCTTCCTGGCAGAGACGGCGCAGTTTCTCGTCGTCGTAACCGAGCCATCCGGCCGATGTCGTGTAGCAGGCGTAACCTTCCGCCTCGAGCGTCGCGATACGCTCGGCCTTGCCTGCCTCGGCACGCTTCAGAATGGCGACGGCCTCATCGCGGGTCAGCACATCGGTGAGATAGCGATATTCGACGATATCGGCGATTTCTTCGGCCGTCATATCGGCAACCAGCCGCCAGACGGGCTTTCCGGCCTGCTTGGCGAGCAGGTCCCAGACAGCATTGACGACGGCGCCGGTGGCAAGGTGCATGGCACCCTTGTCGGGACCGATCCAGCGCAACTGGCTGTCGCCAGTCAGATGCCGCCAGAATTTGCCGGGATGGGCGAGAATTTCCCCGAGTTCAGCGCCGATGACCAAATGCTTCATCGCATTGATTGCTGCGCAGCAGATTTCGTTGCCACGGCCAATGGTAAACGTCAGGCCGTGACCCGAAAGTCCATCCGTGTCGGTGTCCAGAATGACGTAGGCTGCGGAGTAGTCCGGATCAGGGTTCATCGCATCCGAACCATCAAGGCTTTGCGAGGTGGGGAAGCGCAGGTCGAAGACACGGAGATCGGTGATGCGGGTCATAGGTTTGCTCCGAAAAATATGGGCGGCAGGCTGTGGTTTAGGGACCTGGAAATGGCAGATGCAGAGAAGCCCCGCATCGGCCAGAACCTCAAATGTCTGCCCGTGTGGTTTGCTTCTGGCTTCCGAGACCCTCGATACCGAGTTCGACGACATCGCCGGGCTTCAGGTAGCGCGGCGGCTTCATGCCCATGCCGACGCCGGGCGGGGTGCCGGTGGAGATGATGTCGCCGGGATGCAGCGACATGAACTGGCTGAGATAGGAAACGAGGAAGGCGGCACCATAGACCATGGTCTTGGTCGTGCCGTTCTGCACGGTTTCGCCGTTGACCTTCAGCCAGAGCCCGAGATTCTGAGGATCGGTGACTTCGTCCTTCGTCACCAGCCAGGGGCCGATCGGGCCGAACGTGTCGCAGGACTTGCCCTTGGTCCACTGGCCGGAGCGTTCGATTTGGAAGGCGCGCTCGGAAACATCGTGAACGGTGCAATAGCCGGCTACATAATCGAGGGCGTCGGCTTCGGAGACATATTTGGCTGTCTTGCCGATGACCACACCGAGTTCGACTTCCCAATCGGTCTTTTCAGAGCCGCGCGGGATGAGCACATCGTCATTGGGGCCGACGATTGCCGATGTCGCCTTCATGAAGACGACGGGTTCCGGCGGAACGGCCATGCCGGATTCGGCGGCATGGTCGGCATAGTTGAGGCCAATGCAGATGAATTTGCCGGTTCCAGTCACGCACGGACCGATGCGCGGTGTGCCGGTGACAAGCGGCAAGGTCGTGGGATCGAGCTTTGCCAGCGCGGCAAGTGCCGCGGGGTGGATATCCTTGCCGCCGATATCGGAGACATGGCCGGAGAGATCCCGGATTGCCCCGTCAGCGTCGAGGATGGCCGGCTTTTCAGCGCCGGGTGCGCCATAGCGAAGAAGTTTCATCGGTGTGTTTCCTGTTTTAAGGCGTCAGATCGTCCAGCCGCCGTCGATGGCGTAGGCTTGGCCGGTCGTATAGGTGGCGCCTGCGAGATAGACGGCGAGGTCGGCGATCTCTTCCGGCGTGCCGAGCCGGCCCATCGGCTGGCGGGCGATGAAGGCGGCGCGGGCGGTATCGTAATCGCCCTGCGAGCGCATGCGCTCCTGGAGCGACGGGCTTTCGACCGTACCGGGGCAAATGGCATTGCAACGGATTCCCTGCGCAACATAATCGGCGGCAACGGCCTTGGTCAGGCCGATGACGGCCGCCTTGGTGACGCCATAGGCGAAGCGGTTCGGTACACCCTTGATGCTGGAGGCGACCGACGACATGTTGACGATCGAACCGTCACCGCGCGCCAGCATGCCGGGCAGGACGGCGCGAATGGTCCGGATCATCGCCTTGACGTTGAGGTCGAAGGCGAATTCGAGATCGCTATCCTTCATCTCCAGAACCGAGCCGCCGTGAACGACGCCGGCGCAATTGAACAGCACATCGATATCGCCGATTTCGGCAACCAGCGTCGAAACGGCATCGACTTCCAGCACATTGAGAATATGCGTCGTGATGCCGGTCTCTTTGGACAGATTGGCAAGCGCATCGGCATTGATGTCGGTGGCGTGGACGATCGCGCCCGCGCGGGTGAAGGCGAGGGCGGACGCTTGGCCTATGCCTTGCGCTGCAGCGGTGATCAGGACTTTCTTGCCGGTCAGATTGGCGGTCATGTCATTGGCCTCTATTAGGTTTTCTTGCGTTCGACGATAAGAATGTGATCGGCGGCGAGCACGACTTCGCCGCGTTGGTTGATAACTTCGCAGCGTTCGGTAACGCGGCCGGATGCAGGCCGTTTCGGGTCGTCATCCTTGGCCGCGATCGTCACGCGCGTGCGGATCGTATCACCAATGTGGACGGGACGGACAAACCGCAATCGATCATAGCCGTAGGAAAATGCGACCGGATTGATCAGGGACGCAGTCAGGCCAACACCGATGGAAAAGATCATCGTGCCATGGGCGATGCGCTGGCCACCGGGCAGGGTTTTGGCGAATTCGGCATCCATGTGATGCGGGAAGAAATCGCCGGTATGGCCGGCATGGACAACGAAATCGGTCTCGGTGATGGTGCGGCCGATGGTCAGCCGGACAGAGCCGAGTTCGTACTCTTCGAAATGGATAATCTGTTCGCTCATGGTCGAAATCCCGGTAGCGGCGCAATTGGGGTCGCTGGCCGCGCGCTGGATTGATAGGCGGCTTCGACCAGCGCCATGGTCTGCCAGGCATCTTCGACGGAGCCGATCAGGATGTCGTCTTCGCCGGAGGCAAAGCGCTGCAGGTTGGCCATGCGATTGGCAAAGGCATCGGGAAACCATGCGCCTTGCAGCGGCACGGAAATCCACTCCTTGCCACCGGATGGGCGGATCCAGAGTTCGTCCGGCTCGCCGCGCGGATAGTCGAGATTAACGCCGAGCTTGACATAGGCAGCACCTTTGGTGCCCGAAATGCGGAACTCGCAGGCCTGAAATTTGCGGCCGAAATCATGATCGTGATTGACCGAGACAACGCAGCGCAGCCTGTCGCCGTAATCGAGAATGGCCGCCGTACGGGTTTGGGCGACGTCATGGTTCGGATGGCCGATGGTTTTGGCGTGCACACCGAGCGGATTACCGATCAGGCCACGGATGAAATCCAGATAGTGGATCGAATGCATGGCAATCTCGATGCGCGGTAGGCCCTGGAGGAAAGGCCACAGGCCCCACGGTGTCGCCAGCGCCAACCAGGCATCGAAATCGACGATTTCGCCAAGGAAACCGCGCTCGATCGCATCTTTCAGGGCCAGCATCATCGGGGCGAAACGCAACTGGAAATTGACCGCAGCCTTCAGCTGCCGGGCGCGGCAGATATTGAGGATTTCTGTCGCTGCGGTCAGGTCGGAGCCCATTGGTTTCTGGATCAGCGCAGCAGCGCCGGAAGGCAGCTTCGAGAGGATAGCGGCATGTGTCGCAGGCGGCGTCGCGAGATCGAAGACCGCATCTTTGACCGTGAGCGCCTCATCTTCACTGGCAAAGGCGCGGATACCCCAGGTTTCTGCCAGTGCACGCGCTTTGTCAGCATTTGGATCGTAGAGACCGGCTACCGGGAAACCGGCGCTCCTGTAGGCAGGCAAATGGGCATCGCCGACGATGCTTCCGGCGCCGAAAATGACGATGGGGCGCGGTGCCGTAGGCTTTGGCCACCATTGGCGAAGGGTTGCCGGATCGAAATGCTCAGTCATGATGAAACACCTCCTCCATCATTGCCCACCACTCGCCGACTTTGCGGGTGACAAGCGGTTTCTGGCAGGCCATGCAGACGGACCACCATTCCTGGTTTTTCGGATGCGCCGCCATCTTCGCCATATCGGCGCCGAAATCGGTTCCAACATATTCCCAGTAGCCGAACAGCAGGTTTTCCGGCTCCTTCAGGAAGATCGAATAGTTGGTTATGTTGCAGTCCGAGATCAGGGCAAGAATCTCTGGCCATACAGCCGCGTGAAGGCGCCTGTATTCCTCGACCTTTGTCGGCTCAAGCCCGATCACCATGCTCATGCGCTGCATTATCGTCCCCTGTCAGGCCCGGAATTCGCGGGTGAATTCTTCGACTGAGCGCGATTTGACCGCATCCCAGTCCCAGGCGATGCCGATGCCTGGCTCGGACGGTGCGAGCGCCTTACCATCGACAATCTCCATGCGCTTTTCAGTCAGATCGTCGAGCTGGGGAATATACTCGACATATTTGCCGTTCTGTATCGCGCAAACGAGGCTGACATGCAGCTCCATCAGGAAATGCGGGCAGACGGGAATGTCGAAGGCCTCCGCCGCATGGGCAACCTTCAGCCACGGCGTGATGCCGCCGATACGGGCGACGTCGACCTGAACGATCGAGCAGGCGCCTTTCTGCATATATTCGCGGAAATGGCGGATCGAATATATCGATTCCCCGACAGCAATCGGCGTCGTTGTCGAACGCGAGAGGCGGATATGGCCGTCGAGATCGTCAGCGGGAAGCGGCTCCTCGATCCAGGCGAGATCGAGCTCCTTCAGACGCCCGGCGCGCCGGATGGCTTCGTCGACGGCAAAGCCCTGATTGCAATCGGTCATGATCTCGAAGGCCGGACCGACGGCGGCGCGCACGGCTGACAACCGGTCGTAATCTTCCGAGCCGTGCGGACGGCCAATCTTGATCTTGGACCCGGAAAAGCCTTTCGCCTTGGCCTGCAGCGCATCATCGACCAGCGACTGCTTGTCGATATGCAGCCAGCCGCCTTCGGTGGTGTAGAGCGGGCAACGGTCGCGGGCGCCACCGGCAAGTCTCCACAGCGGCAGGCTCTGCTTCTTCGCCCGCAGATCCCACAGGGCAATATCGACAGCTGCAATAGCCAGCGCCGTGATCGGGCCGATCGTCGTCGCGTGCGTGGCAAATTCCATCTTGTGCCAGATCGCCTCGATGCAGTCGGCATCCGCGCCGATCAGCAGCGGTACGAGATGGTCCGACAAAAGCCGCATGACGGACGAACCGCCGGTACCGATCGTGTAGCTGTAGCCGGTTCCGGTCGCGCCGTCGGAATCGGTGATGGTGACGAAGGGGGTTTCCTGGCTGACAAAGCTCTGGATCGCGTCGGTCCGCTTCACCTTCGGCTGAAGGTCGACCATGCGCAGTTCAATTTTTTCAATACGGGCCATCAAAAATTCCTCAGGCTACCAGGCTCTTGCCGGTCGTTAGGTCAAACAGGTGCGCTTGCGAAAGATCAAAGCTCATCTTGATGGTCTGGCCAGAGGGCAGGGGGCGGGGATTGAGCATGCGCGACACCCAATCGCGGCCGTTGAAGCCGACGAAGACCAGCGTCTCATTGCCAAGCGGTTCGGTGATGGAAACCGGCAGTTCCTGTTCGGCAACCGCCTCGGCATCGCCGGAATTCAGACCGTGGCCGGTTGGGAAGAAATCGTCGGGCCGAAGACCAAATGTCAGCTTTTGACCGGCCGTCAGGCTCGGGCGGAATTTCGGCGGGATTGGCAGGGTGGCGCCGCTGGCGAACACCAGCTTGCCATCATCCACCGTCACGTCGTCCATATTCATCGGCGGCGAGCCGATGAAGCCGGCAACGAACTTGGTCAGCGGCCGGTTGAACACCTCTTCCGGCGTGCCGATCTGCTCGATATGGCCGTCGCGCATGATGACGATGCGGTCGGACAGGGTCATCGCCTCGACCTGGTCATGCGTGACATAGATCATCGTTGCCTGCATGCGGGCATGCAGCTTCTTGATCTCGGTACGAACCTGCGTGCGCAGCTTGGCGTCCAGATTGGACAGCGGCTCGTCGAACAGGA
Organism: Pararhizobium sp. DWP3-4; assembly: GCF_049898205.1. Classification (NCBI taxonomy): domain Bacteria; kingdom Pseudomonadati; phylum Pseudomonadota; class Alphaproteobacteria; order Hyphomicrobiales; family Rhizobiaceae; genus Pararhizobium; species Pararhizobium sp. DWP3-4. The sequence goes on from NZ_JAFCXF010000013.1 coordinate 39,664, forward strand.
ACACATCCGGGCGCCGGACGATTGCCCGGCCCATGGCCACGCGCTGGCGCTGGCCACCGGAAAGCTGCGACGGGCGGCGCTCCAGCAGATGCGACAGGTCGAGAATGGCGGCGGCATCCGCCACCTTTTCCTTGATTTCCTCGACCGGCCGGCCGGCGATCTTCAGCGAAAAGCCCATGTTCTCGCCCACCGTCATATGCGGATAGAGCGCATAGGACTGGAATACCATCGAGATGTTGCGGGCGCGGGGCGGCAGGTCGTTGACGACATTGTCACCGATCTCGATCGTGCCGCCGCTGACATCTTCGAGGCCGGCGATCATCCGCAACGTCGTCGATTTTCCGCATCCGGACGGGCCGACCAGGGCGATGAACTCACGGTCCTTCACTTCGAGATCGATGCCGTGCACCACTTCCAGCGCGCCGTAGCGCTTGACCAGTTTCTTGAGACTGACGGGAGCCATGAAATTATCCTTTGACCGCGCCGAAGGTGAGGCCGGAGACGAGGTGCTTTTGTATGATGAAGGTGAGGGTCAGCGCCGGGATGATCATCACGACGGCGAGCGCGCACATGCCGCGCCAGTCGATGGTGAACTCGGCGGTGTAGTCCAGTAGGCCGACCGGCAGCGTCTTGGAATTCACCGAGCGGGTGATCTGCGACGCCAGCGCATATTCGTTCCACGAGATCAGGAAGGCAAAGATGCCGGCTGATGCGATGCCGGGGCCTGCCAGCGGAAATTCCACCTGCCAGAAGGCCTGCCAGCGCGTGCAGCCGTCGATCTGGGCAGCTTCCGCCAGATCCTTCGGTACTTGCCGGAAGAACCCGTCGATCAGCCAGATGGTGAACGGCACGTTGAGCGCGACATAGGTGAGGATAAGCGCGAAATGCGTATCGATGATACCGGTACGGGCAAAGATCATGAACAGGGGTAGCGACAGCGCGATGCCGGGTACGGCGCGTGTCAGCATGAAGCCTAAGAAGATAGCCGATTTGCCCCGGAACTTGTAACGCGCAAAAGCGTAGCCCCCGGCCATGCCGATCCCGAGCGCAATGAACGTCGAGGTGATCGAGACGATCAGCGAATTGCGGAAATAGGACCAGACCGGAATACCGCCCTGGCCGGCACCTGAAAACATCGATCGATAAGCGTCCAGCGACAGGTCTTGCGGAATCCAGACGGGCGGCTTTGCCATGATTTCGACGGTCGGGCGCAGCGAGGACAGGATGATCCAGAAGCCGGGCAGGCAGATGATCATCATCGCCACGAACAGGGTGATGATATGGGCGAGCGAATAGAGGCGCTTGCGCAGGCGGTGGGACGAATTGATATCCATTACCACTCAGCTCCGATCTGCTGGCGCGCGGCTGCGAGCTTGCGGAAGAAATAGACGGTGAAGAGAATCGACAGCACGATCGCAAAATAGGCCATGGCATTGGCCAGCCCCATGCGGGCGTCGCCATAGGCGGTGCGTCCAACCAGGGTCCACAACAATTCGGTGCGCTTGGCCGGGCCGCCATCCGTCATGATCTTGACGATGTCATAGGCTCTCGCAACATCGAGCGAACGGATGGTCATGGCGATGAAGGCGAACGGCATCAGATACGGCCAGGTAATGTAGCGGAACGTCTGCAGCGGCGTGCAGCCATCGACATGGGCTGCCTCGATCGGGTCACGCGGCATGGCCAGAAGCCCGGCTAGGATCAGGATGGCAAAGACTGAGGTCGAGGACCAGACTTCGGCAACGGTGATCGAAAACAGCGCCAGATTGCCATTGATCAGCCACGGGATCGCCTGGTCTGTCAGCCCCAGTGCCTGCAGGCCGTTGTTGACCAGGCCGATATTGTCATTGAACAGGAACTTGAACTGGAAGCCGACGAGTACCGGTGAAAACATCATCGGAAACATCATCATGGTGCGCAGCAGTCGCTGGCCGCGCACAGCCTTGGACACCAGCAGCGCTAGACCGAGGCCGAGCAGCATTTCGGCATTCAGCGCAATCGTCAGGAACAGCACCGTGCGGCCGAACGCGACCCAGAAATCCCAACTTGAAATGACGGTGATATAGTTGCGCAGGCCTATGAAGACGTAGAGCGATTCCGGCTTGGTCAGGCGAAACGGCGTGAAGCTCGAATAGAAAGACAGCGCCAGCGGCACAACGACGACTGCCGCGAGAACCAGGAACGCCGGAAACAGCAGCAGCACCGGTGCCGATAGTCTGGATAGTTTCATGTCGCGCCCTTTGATTTGCGCCGGAAATTGAAAGCGGCGCCACGGCAAAAGCCGTGGCGCCGCGTCAGTTCAATCAAAGCTTGCCGGCATCCTGCAGGATGGTCGTGGCCTTTTCGGCAGCGCTATCGAGCGCCTGCTTGGAGGTCTTGTCGCCAAGGATCGCAGCCTGAAGCTCCGGATAGACCGAGTTGGAAATCTCGATCCACTCGGCTGTCTGCGGAACCGGGAAGGCGTGTTTTGCCGCTTCCTGGAAGGCCTGCAGCACTTCGGTCTTGTAGGCGTCGCCCTCGGCGGCCTTGATGTTGAAATCCCAGACGGCGCTGCGTGTCGGCAGCGGACCGGTTGCCGATTCCAGCTTCTGGCTGTCTTCGTTGGTCAGCCACCAGACCAGCGATGCGGCGGCTTCCTTGTTGGCGCAGGATTCCGTAACCGAGAAGCCATGGTGACCGGACCAGCCGGTGCGCTTGCCCGACGAACCTGCCGGCTGAACCTTCACGCCGACATTGCCGGCAACCTTGGAGGATTTCGGATCGTTGAAGAAGCTCGCCCAGCCAGGCCAGTCGAGATTAAGCGCGATCGAGCCGGACGCGAAGCCCTGACCAAGGTCGTCCCAGAGATAGTTGGTGGTGCCGGCCGGAACGGCCTTGTCCTTGTAAAGCTTGACGAACCAGTCGAGCGCGCGCACGCCGGCGTCCGAATTGAAGGCCGGGCGGCCGTCCTTGTCGAGATATTCGCCGCCTTCGGCAACCAGCATTTCGTAGAAGCGGCCGTTGATTGCCTCTTCCTTGCCGGCAAACTGCGTGCCGTAGAATGTCGGCGGCGAGGAGAAGAATTCGGCCTGGTCGGTGACCTGCGCCCAGGTATCTGGCGGTGTTAGGTCATAGCCGTATTTGGCTTTGAATGCGGTCTTCTTGGCTTCGTCCTGATAGAGGCTCTTCTGGTAATACAGCGCCGAAACGTCGAACTGGGCGCGCGGCAGCATGACCAGCTTGCCGTTAAGCGTCGAGGCGGCGATCAGCGCCGGCACGAACTTGGCGATTTCCTCGGCCGGGATCAGCGGCGTCAGGTCGGTGTAGATATCCGGATATTGCGGCGCGAACGACGAATGGTTCGAGCCGACGCACCAGCTGAGGCCACCGGTGGCGATATCCGACTTGATTTCCTTGTCGAGCTCGAAATGGTTCTTCTTCGAGAGGATGTTGACCTTGGCGCCTGTCGCCTTTTCCCACTCGCCGATGCGCTCATAGAGCTTTTCATATTGCTGGCCGCCGATGAGCTTCGCATCGATGGTCACGCCGTCGAATTTGCCGGGCAGGTCTGCGGCTTGTGCCGCGACCGAGCAGGCAAACAACATTACTCCGGCTGATACGCCGGAAAGCAGCTTGTTCATGATTTCTCCTCCTCACGTCCACACCATTCCCAATGGTGGGAATTCCTCATTTGTGAGGAATTGATTTATATACAAACAGCAAATGCACCCTTGCGTCAAGCCGCAACTTTGCTTTGTCGCGCGCCTCGTATGCGTATATGAAGTAAGTCATTTACAGGGGGATGTGTTGATGGACGCTGATGAATCCGACCGTTACCGCGCGCCGGCGCTGGACAAAGGGCTCGATATTCTCGAGCTTCTGGCCGGTGTCGATGGCGGCCTGACGCAGGCCGAGATTTCCAAGAAGCTGGAGCGCAGTCCGAACGAGTTCTACCGCATGCTCGACCGGCTTGTACGGCGCGGTTACGTGACGCGGATCGATGGCGACCGTTATTCGCTGACGCTCAAGCTGTTCGGTCTGGCGCAGCTGCATGCGCCGGTCCGGCGGCTGGCATCCTATGCGACGCCGCTGATGCGCGAGCTTGCTCAACGCAGCCGCCAAGCCAATCACCTCGCGGTGTTCGACCGTGGTTTTGCCGTGGTGATTGCCCAGCAGGAAGCCCCGGATTACTGGGGCATCTCGATCCGGGTCGGCTCGCATATCAGCCTGTTCGATACCGGATCTGGGCATGTGCTGCTCGCCTTCCGCAGCGAGGAAGAGCGCCAGATGATGATTTCCGAACATGTCAAAAGCCAGTCGGAGCCACCGCTGTCTGAGGACTTCTTCGAACGGCTCGACCGTATCCGCCAGCGCGGCTACGAAATGATGGCCAGCGCGCAGACCGCCGGCGTCTACAATCTGTCAGCGCCGATCCTGGGGCCGGACGGGCGCGGCATTGCCGCATTGACCTGCCCCTATATCGCGCTGGTCAACGCCCCGTCCGCACCGGATATCACCGAGAGCATTGCGCTGTTGCAAAAGACCGCTGCGCAGCTTTCGCTGCTGGCCGGATCGGACGTCAACCACGCGGAATGAGCATCGGTTAGATACACGGGTAGAGGCTGAAATTCCTATTTGAATGATATCTTCTTATGTGAAATAGTTGATTGGGACGCCGGGGAGGGCACAAGAGATGATCATCGACACCCATTTGCACCTGATCGACAGGGCCGCACTTGCCTATCCGTGGCTGTCGGGCGTACCGGCGCTCGATCGCGATTTTCTCTATGAAACCTATGCGACAGAGGCAAAACGCTGTGGCATTGGCGCCGCCCTTCATATGGAGGTCGATGTCGATACTGCGCGGATTGAAGCTGAAATCGACTATGTCCAGGATCTTTCCAAACGCCCCGAAAACCTGATTGCCGGCGCTATCGCCGCCTGCCGCCCCGAAGAAGCGGGTTTTGCCGCCTATCTTGAGCGGCAACAGGCAAATCCGTTCGTCAAGGGTTTCCGCCGCGTGCTGCATGTCGTGCCCGATGATGTGTCGGAAGGCGGGCTGTTTCGCGAGAATATCAAGCGGCTGGGCGGAACCGGCCTGTCCTTCGACCTCTGCGTCCTGCCGCATCAGATCCCGAAAGCCATTGCGCTTGCCGATCTTGCGCCGGACGTTCAGTTCATCCTCGACCATTGCGGCGTCCCGGACGTCGCTTCCGGCGCGGTGCAGCCGTGGCGGGACAATATGACCGAGATTGGCAAACGCCCGAACGTGACCGCCAAGATTTCCGGCGTCGTCGCCTATGCCGAAGCGGAAAGCTGGTCTGTCGAGACGCTGCGCCCCTATGTCGAGCACACGATCGCGAAATTCGGCTGGGATCGCGTCGTCTGGGGCAGCGACTGGCCGGTCTGCACGCTGGGCGGTGGCCTGTCGACCTGGATGGCCGCAACCCACGCGCTGCTGACCGGTTGTTCGCAAGGCGAGCGCGACAAGCTGTTTTCGGGCAACGCCAAGAAACTTTGGCGGCTCTAAACAGGCGGCCGGCGTGATCCGCCGCCCTGCTTCTTATCGAAAGCTCTCTGCAAACAATCGGTTGATGTCGCCGATAACCGTCCTGGCCGATTGACGCTGCAGCAGGCCTTCGTTCAAGCGGTCTGATGCAGCTTGCTGGAAGGCCATGTAACCATCGTGACGCGGCCGGACCCAGGCCGAATCCAGTGTCGCGCGGGTGGCGCGGTAGAAGTGGGCGGTGGCGAGGTTGACGCCAACATCTTCCCACGCTTGCGCATGGCCGGGCTGTCCGCCCGCAACGGCGTAATCTGCTTTCTGGACTTCGCCGCTGGCGATCCAGTAGGCAAAGTCGATGGCGGCGTCCGGGTTCTCGGAGAAGGCTGAAATGGCAATACCGGTTCCGCCCAGCGCCGAACCTGATGGCCCGTTCTCGCCCACCGGCGGAATATCGCCGAAACGGATGAGTCCAGGCCGGAAATCCTTCACCGAATAGCTGACATAGCCATAGATCAGCGGCGAGACGACAGCTTTTGCCTCGGGCACTGCCATCCGCTCCAGAACCGCGATCGGGTCCATCTCGAAACAGGCAGGATCAACCAGAGCGGCGATCTCGCGCAGCATTTCGAAAACCTGGATGCCGGTCTCGACGTCGATCAGTTCGCTTGGCCCCCCAACAGCGCAACGCCGCCCGAGATTGCCGCACAGCGTATAAAAGCTCATCAGCGAATGGGGCGGGCGCAGCGGGATAAGGACTTTTCCTTCCCGCGCCAGCTCAAGCACCTCGGTCCAATTGACGGGCGGTGCGGCCTGCAGATCAGGCCGCCAGGCCTGTACCTGCGTTGCCGCATCGATCGGAAAAGCCCATTGGCGGCCCTGCCAGGTATAACTCGGATAGGACTGCCCGACACTGGCGGCCGCCAGCGCGGCTCGCTCGTTTTCGCGGCCGGCGACATCCAGAGGCAGCAGGCATTTCTCATGGGTGATCTGCCCGACATGCGGGTGGTCGATGACGATGAGGTCGAACTGTTTTGCCAATTCCTCTACCGGAAATGTTTCGAAATCCTGCAGAGAACGTTTTTCCCATTCGACCCTGACGCCGGTTTCGCCGAACCAGCGGCTCGAGCAGGCGACCATCGGATAGTAGCCGCGCGGATGGTTCCAGGTCATGCCTTTGAGTGTAATGGTCATAGGCCGAACTCGTCGCGAATAGCCTGGCTGTGTTCGCCGATGCGGGGTGCTGCACGATCGACCTTGGCCCGCACACCGTTGACGCGGAGCGGCGAGCGGGTCGTGGTGATCGAAATTTTGTCCTCGCGGGTGACCGTCTGCAGCATGTCGAGAACCTGAAAGCCCTCGCTCTCCAGTAGCTCGTTCCAGTTCAGTACCCGGGCGCACCAGATATCCGCCGGTTCGAGGATTGCCAGCCACTCGTCGGTGGTCTTGGTGGCAATGCGCCTGGCGATCAGCGCCTTGATCTCGTCGCGGGCGGTAAACCAGGTGGATGAGTTGTCGCGGTAGGGCGCAAGCTCGTCCATGCCGAGCAGATCGGCAAGCTTGGGGATCGGCGTCATGGCGATGGCGAGATAGCCGTCGGCCGCCGCATAGACGCCGTATGGAGCCGAAAGATACGCATGGGCACTGCGAAAGTTTGCCCGCTTCGGCAATCGCCGTCCGTCGTTCAGATGGGTCGTCAAAACCTCGAACTGGAAATCGACCAGGGCTTCGAGCAGGCTGGTCTCGACATGGCTGCCGGTGCCCTTGATGCTGCGGCGGACGAGCGCCGCCAGAATGCCCTGGGCAAGGGCTGCACCGGCCAGCATGTCACCGATCGCCAGGCCGAAAGGAACCGGCCCCTGATCCTCATCGCCGTTCAGCCACATCACGCCCGAACGCGATTGTGCCAAAAGGTCTTGTCCCGGCCGTTTGACCCAGGGGCCTTCCTCACCATAGCCGCTGATCGATGCGTAGACGAGTCGCGGATTGATGGCCTTGACGGCCTCGTAATCCAGCCCAAGCCGCTCGATGACACCGGGCCGGAAATTCTGGATCAGCACGTCGGCCTGAGCGAGCAGCGTCCGCAGCGAAGCCAGATCCTTCTCGTCCTTCAAATCGATGGCCAGGCTTTCCTTCGCCCGGTTGATCGCATGGAAGATGGTGGAATCGCCGCCGATCTCGGTATCGCTCAGATAGAGGCGCCGCGACAGGTCGCCGCCATCCGGCCGCTCGATCTTGATGACGCGGGCGCCAAGATCCATCAATCGTAGGGAGCAGTAGGGACCGGACAGGAACTGGCTGAGATCGACGACGATCAGGCCGGCGAGGGGAAGGTCGGTATCTGCTGACATTATTGTTTTTCCGTCTTGCCGGCAAAATCGGCCGGGTTCTTGTATTTTACGGTCTGCAGATGCTCGCAGTAGAGCACCAGTTCGCCCTCGCCCTTGAACACCTCGTAACTGGCGCGGATCAGGCCCATGTCCTTGTAGCGCGGCGCCTTATCCAGGTTGGTGCGGATGGCGTAGATCGTATCGCCGATGAAGACCGGCTTGATGAAGCGCAGCTTGTCATAGCCATAGGAAAAGGCGTTGACGCAGTTGGTGGCGACAAGCCCGAGGCCGGCGGAGAACACGAACGCACCGGCAATCAGCCGCTTGCCGAAAATGCCTTCGCGCTCGGCAAACATCTGGTCCTGCACATAAGGATGAATATCGGTGACCAGCATGTTGAACAGATGGCTGTCGCCCTCGGCCATGGTGCGCCGCAAAGAGCGGATGCGCTGTCCGGCCGGCCAATCCTCATAAAACCAGTTTTCGGCATTCCAGACCGGAAGCGAGGCATGGTCCGTCGGCATGTCCGAAGGGTGATTGGAGGACACGCCCACGGTTGGGGAAAGGGTGCTCATGGCTTTCCCGCCACGCGAATTCCGCCTCGCCTTGTCATGTCCATGTGCGTCCTCCAGTTTTCTTATGTAAAGAAGATTTTCACATATGGATGATTTTTGCAAGCGGCAACCGACGTTTGCGCGCACTTGCGGCCGGCTGCGATGAGCGCGCGGAAGCAAAACAAGGTGCAATCTGATGAGGGGAATGAACGGCAGGGCGGGAAATGCGGGAGGGTAGATGAATGTGATGCGTTACCCGGATTGACCGGCTTGAACACTCCATCCCGCCTGAAAGGGCTTTTTCGGCTGCTAAAACCGGCAAAGCCCGCCGCTGGATACCAAGCGTTAACTATATGCTTTGTAAATCAGAATCACCAACATGGAGAACCGCCTGATGAGTGCTGCGTTGAAGGATGTGCGTTTTTCGGAAACGGAAGACCGGGTTGTGCCGTTCCCGCTGTCGGGGCAGGCCAGCACCATCAGACGCTGCGCCCGCGAGCTTGAAAACGTCCATGGCGACGAGGCTCTGCAGTATTGGAAAACCGAATGCCGCGCGCTGGCGGAGCGCCTGAGCAATCTGGGCTGCTCCGAGGAAGCCGTCCGCCACCAGGTCATGTCTTTCCAAACGGAAGTCCAGGTGGAGATGATGCGGCGTTATTCGGACCGTTTGGCGGCTGAGGCCCAGGACGGCTATACGCTTAATTCCTGACAGGTCCGCCAGTCCGGCCGCAAACATCGAGACTTCGGAGCCTCCGGAAAGGGCACAGGAAAAGGGCAGGTGGACCTGCCCTTTTGTCGTTGTGACGAATTGGTTCCGCTACTTCTTTTTCTGGAACGTCTCGTAATATTCGTCCGCCATGGAACGCAACGAGCGGCCGATGGCGGCGTATTCGAATTCGTTGAGATTGGCGAGGGAGGCGCGTCCGGCCGGTTGCTGCGTACCGAAACCACGGCCGGGAAGCAGCACGATACCGGTCTCTTCGGCAATGCGGAACAGCAGCTCGTTGGTCGAGAACGTCTCCTTGACCCATTTGGCGAACTCGGGGCCGTAAAGTTTCAGGGAAATGTCTTCCAGGTCGAGCAGGGTATAATAATCGACCGAATTCGGGTTGTCGGTGACGGGAATACCGAGCTCCCGGTAAAGCGCCGATTCACGGTTGCGAATGACCTTCTTCAGCGTCGACTTGTAGACATCGTTCTCGTCCATCAGCGCAAACAGCGAGAACAGCACCATCTGCACCTGCTGCGGCGTCGATAGGCCGGCGGTATGGTTGAGCGCCACGGTGCGGCTGTCAGCCACCAGCCGGTCGATGAATTTCAGCGAGCTGACATCAGGCAGCAGGGAGCCGTAGCGCCGGTCAAGCGCGGTCTTGATGGCCTTGGGCAGTTCGCGCAGTTTGCCATCGAGGATATTGTCCTGATGGGTGGCGATGACGCCAAGACGCCAACCGGTCGCGCCGAAGTATTTTGAGAAGGAATAGACCAGGATCGTGTTGTTCGGGCAGATCGCAAACAGCGAGCGGAAGTCATCGGCAAAGGTGCCGTAGACGTCGTCGGTGAGAATGATCAGGTCCGGACGGTGGTTCTTGACGATATCGGCGATCTTGTTGAGGCTGCGGTCGTCGAGCTTCACCGAGGGCGGGTTGCTTGGGTTGATGCAGAAGAACACCTTGATGTCAGGGTCCTTCAGCTTTTCGAGCTCCTCGTCGGTATATTGCCAGCCCTGTTTCGGATCGGCATTGATCGCCACTTCCTTCAGGCCATATTCGTCCAGTTCCGGAATTTCGATATACGGGGTGAAGACCGGCATGCCGATGGCCACCTTGTCACCCTTGGTGACGATGCCGTTCTGCTTCAGGGTGTTGAAGATATAGGTCATCGCCGCCGTGCCGCCTTCGACGGCGAAGACATCGACATTTCCAGCCGATAGCGACCCGCCGATCATTTCCTTGACGATGTACTGGCGGACGATCTGCTCGCTGATCTTCAGCATGCGCGGCGGGACCGGATAGTTGCAGCCGAGAATGCCCTCGACCATTTCATGCAGGAACTGCGAGCCGGACAGGCCAAGCTGATCGCGCACATAGCTCAGCGCCCGCTGCAGGAAGGCGACGCCCGCCTGATCGCGGTTCTCGCTGGTAAAGCGCTCGAAGCGCGCCTCGATGCCCTCGATATTGGGCAGGCCGCCGATCCATTTCTGCATGTAGGAATAGGACAGTTCGGATTCCGACGCGGCAAAAAGCCCAAGGCGGAAAAAGGCGCGGCGCGGTAGTGTGGCCAGGAAATTCGGATTGCCGCGCCCGGCATTCAGCATTGTCCGGTTTTCCTTGGCCGAAGCCAGCTTGATCAGTTCGTCCTTGAGCTCGAACGGGCTCAGTTTTTCAAAGCTGCTATAGTCGGTCATGAGGTTCACTCCTTGCAAAGTCGAACAAGTCAGACGAAAGCGACGACGAGCGGGCCGAGCAATGTCAGGAAGACATTGGCCAGCGCGTAAGTGATGGCGAAGGGTGTGGTTGGAACGGTATTTCCGGCCTTGTCGAGGATTTCGCCGAAGGCAGGGTTGGCGCTGCGCGATCCGGACAGCGCGCCGGCGAAGATGGCGGTGTTGTCATAGTGCAGGATATAGCGGCCCACCAGCATGGTGATGATCAGCGGCAGGATGGTGACGACGACGCCGATCAGGAAGATCGAAATGCCGTTTGCAGCGATCGTGTGTACGGCCTGTTGTCCCGATTGCAGCCCGACGACGGCAACGAAGCCGGCAAGGCCGAGATCGCGCAGCAGCGTCGAGGCTGCCGTCGGCATGTTGCCGAGCGCCATGTTGCGGCTGCGGTACCAGCCGAAGGCGAGACCCGCCAGCAGGGCGCCGCCGCCGCTGCCGAGCGTCAGCGGAATGGAGCCGATGCGAATGACCGCAAGTCCGACCAGCAGACCGACGACGATGCCCAGCCCATGGAAGACGAAATCGGTCTTGTCGCTGGGCACGATCACCGTTCCGACGCGCTTGGCGATACGCTGCAGATCTTCCTGCAGGCCATGCACGGTCACGACGTCACCGGCTTCTATGCGGGTATCGGCCGCAAGCGTCAACGGATTGCCGGCGCGCTTGACCTGCAGAACGAAGACGCCGTGCCGCAACTCCTTGGTCGCCTCGATGATTTCGGCGACCGTCTTTCCGGCATAGTCCTTGTTGCCGATAACGACATCCCGTGTTGCCACGACCATGTCCATGCCGTCGGACGACTGGGTTTCGGGCCCGATGGTGTTGGCCATGCCAACCACGCCGGCGCGGCGGCCGACCACGAGAACAATGTCATCGGCCTGGAGTTTGAGATCGGGTTCGACGCCGATGATGGCACCGGCACGCTTGACCCGTTCGATGGCAATGGCTGCCCCGGTCGCGCCCGCCTCGATCTCGCCAATGCTGCGGCCAGCGGCCTGCCCGACCTGGAACAGGCGTCCGACCAGATCGGGAAGGGCAGGGGTTTCGCCGGGGCCATAGACCTTTGCACCGGCCAGCATTTCGGCCTCGGCCTTGACCGCGTCGTCGCGGATGCTGCGGCCCATGAACCAGGGCAGGATGTTGACGCAGACGATGATCGCCCCGAAGGAACCGAAAATATAGGTGACGGCATAGCCGATGGCGACATTGGCCTGCAGACGCTGGGTCTCGTCGGCCGCAAGGCCGAGCTTGCCGATCGCCGAACTGGCAGTGCCGATGATCGCCGACTGGGTAAGACCGCCAGCAGCGATGCCTGCGGCAAGCCCTTTGTCGAGACCGAACATCCTGGCCAGAACGACAACGGTCACCAGACCGCTGATGGCGAGTACGGCCGCCATGATGATCTCGCGGATCGACTTGCGCCCGAGCGAGCGGAAGAATTGCGGCCCACTCTCGAAACCGACGGCATAGATGAACAGTGCGAAAAGAACCGCCTTGATGCCATTGTCGATGGTGATGCCGATCTGACTGAGCACGACCGCGACCAGAAGCGAGCCGGCGACGCCGCCGAGCTGGAATTTGCCGAATTGGAACTTGCCGAGCCAGTATCCCCCGGCCAGCGAAAGAAACAGAGCGATTTCAGGAGATTGGTGAAAAATCGACTGCAGGAATGACATGGGGCCCCTCCGTATCAACGCAGCTTGTACGCTTGCACCTGATCAGAAGGGAGGGTTGCGGTGGGGTCAAGAACAAACTTGCGCGGGAAGATTAACGGCCTTCCGCTTTTGTGCAGATTTGAGACTCATCGCCAAAAAAGCCGCCGGGCGGGGACATATCGCTGGCGCTCCTGATAGGGCATACCGGTTTTCCTCTTATCGGCCGACACGAACGGCAGCAAAAAGCATCCCCGCGCGGTGTCCGCCGTGGTTTTCAAAACATGCACTCAATCGGACGGGGCACTGGAAACCGCCTCTAATGAGTAAATATGTTTGACGCTTTCCAGCGCCCCGTTTGGCGTTCTCTCGGGAGCTTTCCTCCCTACAGACCCCGACTGCGGATTCTCTGACCCGGGACGATCGCCGCGACATAGGGTTCCGGTTCCGGCATTAAGCTCACGGCTCCGGTACGTCACGGTTCTCGACCCGGCATGCGTGCCACACAGGCACACCCGCCCCAGAGGGACAGGGGGAATCCATTTTCCGGGGGCTCTCCTTCCGGTCCGCCTGACGTTCGCAGCCTCCTCATCGGAGACCACGAGGCTTCACGTGGAGCGCCAGCCCTGCCTCGCCGCAAACGTCTTGCGGTGCATCCGTGACAGAACGCCATGATCATGGCACGGTTTTTTTGGGCGGGGATTCTGGGGGCAGACAATTGGGAGAAAACTGTTCGATATCAATGTTCTGGTCTGTTGCATCCCGTTTGAACATCCCCGGCGGTTTGGGAAAAACATGTTTTTGAGACTGGACTTGCCTGCGCGTTGCTTTTTGTCGCCTGGCACGATCTGCACGCAGGGCAGCGTGGCGAAGGACTGGAGCTGAGCGCCGTAGCGAAAACGCCTAGTTTCGCTGGGCGTTCAAACTCATGTCATTTTCTCCGCATTTTGCAGGTCATTTGGAAAATATGCGATTGCCAAACTCTCCGTCATTCCTGTGCTCGTCACAGGAATCCAGCCAGCTCAAGTCCTTGAGCTGAAAGAGTCTTTTGACCCGACAGACGTCGGGTCGCTGGATCCCCGCCACAAGGGCTGACATGACGGAGAGTGGAGTGCTGCTCTCGTCAGGTCGCGAATTTCGGGTTTGTCACCCCAAACAAAAACGCCCGGCATTTTCGCCGGGCGCTCATTCTGCAGGATGTGAGGGAGGATCTACATATCCTGCGGAAGGTGTTTGATCAGGGTATCACTTGCCGGCGTCGAGGCGGTCGATGGCCTCGACATTGCCGGCCGATGAGCCGTTCGGATCGAATTCGGATTCCAGCCACTTGTCGACGATGGCCTTGGCCAGTTCCGGCCCGATGACACGGGCGCCCATGGTGATGATCTGGGCATTGTTGGACTTGGCGGCGCGCTCGGCCGAATAGGTATCGTGGGTCAGGGCTGCGCGGATGCCGGGCACCTTGTTGGCCGAGATCGAGACACCGATGCCGGTGCCGCAGATCAGGATGCCGCGGTCGTTCTGGCCGTTGACGATGGTTTCGGCCAATCCCTTGGACAAGTCGGCATAGAAGCCGGACTGGCTGAGATTGGAGACTTCAAGGCCGCTCTTGGTGGCGAGATGGGCTTCGATGACGTCGAGAAGCGGCTTGCCTGCGCTGTCGGCGCCGATTGCGATTTTCATGGCTGTATCCTTCCGTTGACGGTTGTTTCAGAGCGCCGAGGCGACGCGGTTGAGAATGTCGAGATAGCCTGCGATATCCCAGGCCGAGCGGCCGATGAACAGGCCGTCTATATGCGGTTTGGCAATCAGCTCTTCGCAATTGCCGGGATTGACGCTGCCGCCGTAGAGAACCGGCACGGAAACGCCAAGGCTGGCCTTCGCCCACCCGGCGATCAGGGCGTGGCGCTCGTCGGCATAAGCGGATGAGGCGGGAATGCCGTTGACGCCGATTGCCCAGACGGGCTCGTAGGCAAGCAAGATAGGCTTGGCCTTGTCGGCTCCTTCGAGCAGCGCAAGAGCGCCTTCGACCTGGCGGCGCAGGACGATATCGGCCTGTCCGGCTTCGCGTTCGGCCAGCGTTTCGCCGATGCAGACCAGCGGGATCAGGCCATGGCGGACAGCAGCGGCCGTCTTCAAGCCCACCGTGCGGTCCGTTTCGCCAAAATGTTCGCGCCGTTCGCTGTGGCCGAGCTCGACGATGTCGAGGTTGCAATCCTTGAGCATGACCGGCGAAATTTCACCGGTCCAGGCGCCGGCATCATCCCAATGCATGTTTTGCGCGCCGACCTTGACGCTGGTTGCGGCAAGCCGATCCTTCACCTGACGGGTAGCCGTGAACGGCGGAATGACGAAACGCTGGACGCGGTTGTCGCGTGCAGCATCGGCCTCTGCCAGTCCATCAGCAAAAACCATCGCCTCGGCGAGCGTCTTGTTCATCTTCCAGCTGGTACCAACCCAGACCGATGTTTTTGTCATGCTATTTCCTCCGCGGTCTTGCCGCTAATCTTCTGAAGCGTGATGCCGGCCTCCTTGAGGCCTTGTTCGAAGGACGGTTCGATTTCCGCGCCGGTCAGGACCATGTCGAATGCGTCCAGCCCGGTCAGGAAATGCAGGGCGGATTTGCCGAACTTGCCGTGATCGACAAGCAGGACGCTGCGCGCCGCCGACGTCATCATCTGCCGCTTGGTCTGGACGACTTCCTGATCCTGATGGAAGGCGGACGCGCCATGGATGGCCGAGCTCGACAGGAACGCCATGTCGGCTCTGAGCGAGCGCAGGGCCTCTTCCGTGGTGATGCCGAAAAAGCCGTTGAACTTCTTTGAATACTGGCCTCCGAGCGAGATGACATCGATCCCGGCGACCGCGGCCAGCTTGTTGATCACGCCGAGATTGTTGGTGATCACCGTTAGGGGCCGGATCTCCTTGAGATAGTCGGCCACACCGCCTGCCGTCGAGCCATCGTCGATGATGATGATCTGGCCGGGCTCGATCAGCGTCGCCGCATGCTGCGCCAGCCGCCGTTTTTCTTCCGCAGCGATCTTTTCGCGATAACGGAAATCACTCTCGAACTGCGGGCTGGACTGGATCGAGGCGCCGCCATGCACCTTGCGCAAAAGACCGGCCTGCTCGAGATCGTCGAGATCGCGATGCACGGTCATCTTGCTGACGACGAACCGCCCGGCGAGATCCTCGACCGAGGCCGAGCCCATTTCCATCAGGATATCCATGATCGCTTGGCGCCGGTCTTCAGGCTTCATCGGGATGCTCTCGCACGATTGTGATGGTTTTAAAGATAACGATTATTGTGATAAATTCAACCACATGAATGATACTATGTGATATTTTGTTGTGATGACATGGTTTATGTCATTCCATGACCGGCGGCAAACGCCCTCCCGCCGCGCTTTCAGCTTTGGAGATTTGCTTTGTTGCATCAATCTGTTGCGGCGAGGCCGAATGCCGTGTCATGACAGTAAGGTGAACCATGGGCATAGCCATTGGGTACCGGAGCGCGGAGAGACCTTTCATGACCAAGACGGACATCGCTCGCCGGGTCTACGACAATGCCTGGAAACTCGATCCTGTTGTGCGCAGCCTGCTCGATACGGATTTCTACAAGCTTTTGATGCTCCAGATGATCTGGCGCCTCTACCCGGAGGTCGATGCAACCTTCTCGGTGATCAACCGCACCAAGACCGTGCTTTTGACCGACGAGATCGACGAGCAGGAACTGCGCGAGCAGCTCGATTATGTGCGCGGCCTGCGGTTCACCAAGAAGGAAATGATCTGGCTCGCCGGCAACACGTTCTATGGCAAGAAGCAGATCTTCGCCCCGGACTTCCTTGCCTGGCTCGCCGATTTCCAGCTGCCGGACTACGAACTCTCCCGCAAACACGGTCAATACGAGTTGACCTTCCCTGGCAAATGGACCCACACGTCCATGTGGGAGATCCCGGCCTTGGCGATCATCAACGAACTGCGATCCCGCACCGCCATGAAGGACATGGGGCCGTTTGCGCTGGATGTGCTTTACGCCCGCGCCAAAGCCAAGATGTGGTCGAAGGTCGAGCAGCTCAAGATCCATCCGGATCTGCGCATTTCCGATTTCGGCACGCGCCGCCGTCATAGTTTCCTGTGGCAGCGCTGGTGCGTCGAGGCGCTGAAGGAAGGCATCGGCAAATCCTTTTCCGGCACCAGCAACGTGCTTCTCGCCATGGATACCGACCTCGAAGCACTCGGCACCAACGCGCACGAACTGCCGATGGTGGTGGCGGCGCTGGCCCGCAGCGACCAGGAACTCGGCCTGGCGCCCTACAAGGTTCTGCAGGACTGGAACCAGCTGTATGGCGGCAACCTGCTGATCGTTCTGCCCGATGCGTTCGGCACGGCGGCGTTCCTGCGCAATGCTCCGGATTGGGTTGCCGACTGGACCGGCTTCCGGCCCGACAGCGCACCGCCGATCGAAGGCGGCGAAAAAATCATCGCCTGGTGGAAGAAGATGGGACGCGATCCCAAGGAAAAGCTGCTGATTTTCTCGGACGGTCTGGATGTCGAAACGATCCTGGAAACCTACCGGCATTTTCAGGGGCGCGTGCGCATGAGTTTCGGCTGGGGGACCAACCTGACGAACGATTTTGCCGGCTGCGCGCCGACGCAAATCAGCGGCCTCAATCCGATTTCCATCGTCTGCAAGGTCAGCGATGCCAACGGCCATCCGGCTGTCAAACTGTCGGACAATCCGCGCAAGGCGACGGGCGAGCCTTCGGAAGTCGAACGCTATCTCACGTTCTTCGGAACGGAAGATTTTGCCGAGCTGGACGTCAAGGTCTGAGCGTGGGCCGCCGAAGGTGATCCCATAAAAAAACCCAGCCGGCGGAGGTGCCCGGCTGGGTCTGTTGCGCATTCTTTTGAGGGATGCGCCGGGAGAACTGGTCTCGTTACGCGCTCATACGTAGACAGTCGGAGCGCGAAGCGAGCGGATGGACCATCGACAGCAGGCGGCGCTTGGGAGCCGCGAGCAGGTTGGCCGTATGATTTTTGGCGCTCACCGTTCCCGGCTGCATCTGGCGAAGGGCGCTGGCAGCGGAGTAGAGAAGCGTTTTCATTTCATTGGTCGTGACGCCATCCGCACGCATAACGGCACGGATCATCGGGTCCAGCAGGACCTCATGGATGGTCAGATCACTGTTTGCCTGGTGCATTGGGGTATTCCTTCGGGTTCGTCGTCTTTTCCGGCGGGCGGATCCCGGCCGGTGTCTTAAACTTGACATCGTTGCATTGCGGTGTTACTAGTAAGTAACATTCGAATAGTTACCGACCGGTCACACCTATGTCAAGAAGCCTCGTCAATAAAAATTCGAAATCCGTATCGTCTGCGAAACCGGCAGATGTAAGGCTGGAAAACGGTGACGCTGTGCAGGTGCGCCAGGCGCCGCGCGATCGTATTGTTTCAACGGCTTGTGAGCTGTTCCGGCAACACGGCATCCGCGGTATCGGCGTCGATGCGATCGCCGAAGCTGCCGAGACCAACAAGATGACGCTCTACCGTCATTTCGGCTCGAAAGACGACCTCATCTGCGAGACATTGCGGTTCACCTCGGAAAAAGCCGCCGCCTTCTGGGATCAGCTCGAAGCCTCCCATCCAAACGATCCGATGGCGCAGCTTCACAGCTGGGTGAAAGCCCGGGCACGGTGTCTAGCCGACGATAAATATGGCTGTGACCTCGCCAATGCGGCGGTTGAACTGAAGGAGCAGGGCCATCCCGCCCATGCGGTGATCGAAAACTTCAAGCTCGACCAACAACGCCGTCTTGAAAAGCTTTGTCGCGATGCCGGCGTGAGCGAGCCGGAGCTGCTCTCCGATACCCTGTCCATGCTGATGGAGGGCGCGCAGGTGAGCAAGCTGGCGACCGGCAGCGAAGGCCCGTCGATGCGCTTCTTGCGCGCCTGCGAGGCGGCGATCGCCTCTTTCCGCCAGCCGGCGAACGCTGCGTTGGCTCCGACGCCTGAAACGGCCTGTACGATCTTGCCCGCATAGGATGATGGCCGCTTACATCGAAGCTTTCGATGGAACAAATTGGCGTCGCGTCCATTTACTCGGTGATTGAAAAGCGTTGCCCTCTTGCTGCGCGTCAACGAGAAGGACGGCATGCCCCCTTTCCAAGACTATATTGTCGATCCGGACCCCACGGCCTGGTGGTCCGCCCACCGTGGCGCCTCACCCATTATCGGCACGGCCATTCACAACGGCCATCATATCCGTAGCGGACTGCAGGATTACCTTGGTCTCAGCGCCGATCAGCGGCTGCGGGAAGAGGATCCGTTCACCGAATTCTTCATCCGCGATCTGCCCAACCGCATCATCGTCCACCGCTCCCGCTTCGAGATCGATATCAACCGTGCCCGTGAAGGCGCCATCTATCTGTCGCCGGAACAGGCCTGGGGATTGCAGGTCTGGGCGCAGCCGCTGCCGGATGATGCAATCGCGGCTTCGCTTGGCGTGCACGACGCCTATTATGCCATGCTGGAAACCTATCTGCGCGGCATCGAGCAACAGTATGGGGCCTTCGTCCTTCTCGACATTCACAGCTACAATCACCGCCGCGACGGCGCCGATGGCCCCGAAACGCCGTTTGAAAAAGCGCCGCAGATCAACATCGGCACGTCGTCGATGGATCGCCAGCGCTGGGCACCGGTCCTCGATCCGTTGATCGAACAGTTACGCAGCTTTGAATTTCGTGGCCGGCGCATGGATGTTCGTGAAAACGTCGCCTTTCAGGGTAAAGGCGAGCAGACGCGGTTCGTCCACGAACGGTTTCCGGACACCGGCTGCGCCATCGCCATCGAGTTCAAGAAATTCTTCATGGACGAGTGGACCGGCGAGCCGGATATCGAGACGCTGAAGGCGATGCGGGACATGATCCGCCTGTCGCTTCCCGTTCTGCATGAGACCCTGAAGGTGCGGTCATGACCAACCCGGGCCATAAATATGGCGATGCCGGTGCCGGTTACCCAAAATGGCTGGGGGAAATCCTGGACAGCATCCGCATCGGCAAATCGGTGCGCAAGGATTTCGGCAATGGCGGCCGCCTTCATATCGACCGGCCCTTGCCCTTCCTGTCCGTCCATATCGGCAAGGGCAGGGACGATCTTGCGGCAAGAGATATTGCCGCTGCCAACGCGTCCTATCTGGTGGTCGACGACATCGAGGACGCCCTGCCGATCATAGAGGCGGTAGGAGCGGTTCTGAGCGAGCGTTTTGGCGCCTTCCTGCTCTTGGACATCGACGAACTCGATCATGACACGCTGATCACCGATGACGCGCCTTATCTGCCACCCTTCGAGATCCGGATTGCCTCGACAGATGACATGGGCGCTCAAAAAGCGGCGACGGCGTTGGCAGAGGGCGCCGACCTGCGACAGGTCAAGTTCCGGACCCCGCACGTCGATCGGGTTGACCTCAAGGCGGATTCCCAGGCCGCGACCCTCGCCGGGCAAACCGGCTTCCCGCTTGTCGCCTTCCGGTTCGCGCCGATCTACCGGCAGCCTGAATCGGGCAACATCTATCCCGACTTGCGCGAGCGGCTGGTCGCCAACATCTTCGACGCCGGCCTGAAGGCGTTCGCGGCCTTTGTCGGCGCGACGCAAAGCCTGAAGCTGACGACGCACCGGGCGCTCGGCCGCAAGGCTTTCGTCGATGCCGTCAGCCGCGCCGACCGCAGCATCGATGACGTTGCTTCAAGCTTCGATTTCCTGCTGGCGGTCACGCCGATCAATACCGATGCTGCCTGGCAGGGGTTCAAGGCGGGCAAGTTCAAGAAGGAACCGCAATTTCTTTACAGGCCATTGTCGGTGCAGGTGGAGGCCGAAAAACGGAAACTGTTTTCCGTCGCTTTCGACCGCTTCGAGGATCCGGTTCTCTACCATCTCTACCGGGAGAAGCAGCAGGAACTGGATCTGCAACTGTCGCTGATCTCAGCGCGCGAAACCCGACGCTTCGTCGAATATGGCCGTGCCCTCTATGGTCCGGTGGAGCCGTCGCTCTATCGGGCGGCGACCGAGATCCTGGCGAAAACGGCAGTGCTCGGTGGCGATGGCGATGATATCGAGAGCGATCCCCACACCGCCGATTGTCATGAGGTCGAAGCTGCGGCCCGTGCGATGATCGCAGAGTATCACCGCCAGTATCCGGGTTTTTCGGCCGAGGTCGAATTGCGGGACGACCTGCCGTCCGGCATGCTGGTTTCGGGCGAACGCCTGCTGATTTCCCGCCACACCCTGATGCCAAAGGCCCGCGTTCATGCGCTGTTGAGTCACGAGATCGGGGTCCATCTCCTGACCTATTTCAACGGTTCGGCGCAGGGGCTGCGGCTCTTCCGCTCTGGCCTTGCCGGGTACGAGGGCATGCAGGAAGGCCTTGCCGTGTTTTCCGAATACATGGCCGGCGGCATGACCGTCGGGCGGCTACGGCTGATCGCCGCCCGTGTGGTAGCCTGTTCGGCGATGCTGGAGGGACGTCCGTTCACCAGCACCTACGCCATGCTCGTCGATGAACATGGGTTCGGTCCGGTTGCCGCCTTCCACCTGGCCATGCGGCTCTATCGGGGCGGCGGGCTTGCCAAGGACGCGATCTATCTGCGCGGCCTGCTGGAATTGCTCAGCCACCTGAAGTCGGGCGGTGCGCTGGACCCATTCTGGATGGGCAAGATTTCCGCTTCGCATTTCCGGGTGATGCAGGAGTTGAGCCTGCGTGGCCTGCTCAAGGCGCCCGTCATCCGCCCGGCTTTTCTCACCCATCCGCAAGCACAGGTCCGCCTCGACAAGGCGCGGGCAGGACTGAACCCCCTGGATATGATCATCAGTTAGGAGCCACCATGCGCGTCGCATTCTTCGTCAACTCGATCGAGAGTGAGGAACCTTTTTTCAGCACCACCGCATTGGCAATGGCGGCACTCGCCCGTGGCCATGACGTCTGCTATATCGCGCCGGGCGATTTTGTCCTGCGCCCGGATGATAGCCTGATGGTGCGGGCGACGACGGTCGCCGCCGGAAAATACAAGAACGCCCAGGCTTTCCACGATCATTTCCAGGGCAAGGACGCCAAGGTCCAGACGATCGATGTGCGCGAGGTCGATGTCATCTTCCTGCGCAACGATCCGTCGCTCGATTCCGACGACCGGCCGTGGGCTGCCCATATCGGGGCGATGTTCGGGCGGCTGGCGAGCGAAAGGGGATCGATCGTCGTCAACGACCCCGCCGGTCTGGCGCTGGCTCAGAACAAGCTCTATTTTCAGGGTTTCCCCGAGGCGGTGCGCCCGGAAACGCTGATCTCTAAGAGTATCGAAGAAATCCGCGCCTTTATCGCCAATCATCGCAAAGGCGTTATCCTGAAGCCGCTTCAAGGGTCCGGTGGCAAGAACGTCTTCAAGATCGCCACGCCCGACGATGCCAATCTCAACCAGATCTTCGAAGCCGTCAGCGGCGAGGGTTACCTCATCGCTCAAGGCTATCTGCCGGAAGCCAAGGCGGGCGATATCCGGTTCTTCATGATGAACGGCAAGCCGCTCGAACGCGATGGTGCCTATGCAGCCTTCCGCCGGGTTCCGGCCAAGGGCGAGGTCCGGTCCAACATGCACGCGGCCGGAACGGCCGAGGCCGTTAAGATCACCGACGAGATCCTCGCCGTTGCCGAGATGGTTCGCCCGAAGCTGATCGAAGACGGCATGTTCCTCGTCGGGCTCGACATCGTCGGTGACAAGATCCTCGAAATCAACGTGTTCACGCCGGGCGGGCTTCCGGAGATCGCCGCCATGCATAAGGTCAATTTTTCCGACGACATCATCGAAGCGCTGGAGACAAAGGCGGCCATCCGCAAGGCCTATGGCGGTGCCATGTCGAACCGGGCATTGGCGACGCTGTAGAGCGCTTCATCTTTAAACGGAAGCGATTCTGTTGGCTCAAACGGCCGCTCCACACGAAGGGTGGCGCAGAGCGATGCCGATCCATCGGTCAAGCCATCCGACACAGTGGACGGCCGTTTTCAGCCAACCCGAAGGGCCGGATGAATTTCGGCCATTACCGGCGGCGGCCGTCTCGACCGCAGCTTATGCTGCGCTCTTCGCCAACCGCCTTGGTCCTGGCCGAAATTCCTTCCGGCAGAATGCTTCCGTTTAAAGATGAAGCGCTCTCGGCTGTTTTCGAGGCCCATTTGTGCTATCGCGGGCGCCTCAACGATTGGAAGCGCCCGTGATACCCTGGACCCTGATTGATACCGCGATGATGCCCGATGGCGGCGGCGAGCTGCGGCTGAAGCAACGCGGCAGCGAATTTTCCATCATGCTCGGTACGATCGAACTGATGAACAACCGGTTGAGCGGTTCGGAAGAGGCACTTGCCCGCCTGTCGTATGAGCGGGTCCGCAGTCATCCACGTCCGCATATGCTGATCGGCGGGCTTGGAATGGGGTTTACGCTGAGAGCGGCACTGGCTGAACTCCCCTTGGACGCCCGAATAACGGTCGGAGAGCTTGTGCCTGCCGTTGTTGCCTGGGCACGCGGACCGATGGCGGAGGTGTTTGCCGGTTGTCTTGATGACGCACGGGTATCGATCCGCGAAGGCGATGTCGGTCGTCTTATCCAATCTGCGGCCGGCGAATACGACGCAATCCTGCTTGATGTCGACAACGGTCCGGAGGGGCTGACCCGCAGTGCAAACGATGATCTGTACAGCGTCGGCGGTCTGCGCGCAGCGCGCACGGCACTGAAGCCAAACGGCGTTCTATCCGTCTGGTCATCAGCCCCGGATGCAGCCTTTACCCGCAGGCTGAAACAAGCCGGCTTTGCTGTCGAAGAACTGTCGGTGCGCGCCAGCACCAAGGGCCGCGGTGCCCGGCATGTGATCTGGATGGCGACGAAGACCGGCCGCTGACCTTGTCCAGCCGTTAAAGGCCTTCGCGCTCCAGCAAGATGCGTACCTCGTCGAAGCGGCGTTTGTTTTCCTCATTCTTCTCTTCAGCGGAATAGCAGGTGCTGGCGAGACAAAACCGCTTCAGTCCGAACGGTGCCTTGGCGTTGTCAGACTGGCATTCGATCGTATCGACCATGTCTTTTTTCTCGACGCCGTCGCGCGTCGAATAGGTCATACGCGCGCCCGGTGGTTTCAGTTCCGGGAAGGACTGGACAACGCCCGTATGCAGGGTGTCGGTCATCAGCAGGTTCTTTGCCACCTTCACACAGAGATCTTCAACCTTCATCGACTGAGCTGCAGCCGGCGAGGCGAGCAGCACCAGGGCAAACACGAATTTTTTCATGACACACTCCTATATCGCCGGCCCCCAAAGCCGATACGCTCGACTTAACGGCGATGGTCGCTTTTGGTTCCACAGAAGATGGTGCAAAACGCCTTCATGGGTTGTGATAACCATCGCCCGTACGCCGATTTAGCGTAGCAGAATGCGAATCGTTTTTAACCGCGTCCATTTCGCAATCTTGGGAGCGTGTAATTGCGTTGCAAAACCCGTCCGGTTCAGCCATCGCCGGGATGCACACGATAGAATCCGCCAGGGGCTTACCGGGCGGAACCAAGCGCTCTCGTCGCAGTTTTCTATCTGGCCACGTTGCAAGGAGAGAAGCAGATGACGGATATCAGTGAAGACGACATCAAACTGCGGGCTTACGCTCTGTGGGAAGCCGATGGCCGCCCTGAGGGCAGTCATGACATGCATTGGTTGCAGGCATTGAGGGAATTGACCGAGGAGGCCGATGCGGCGGCGCAAGACATCCAAGCGCCGGTCAAGACCTCCAAACTTTCCGTCGTAAAGAACGAAACCCCAATCATACCCATCGCGCGTAAACGCGGCAAGACTGCCTGAGTTTCGACAGTCCGTGGGGTGCCGTGGGATCGACACTCCACGTCTCGGCGCCAGGGTCTCGCGGCACCACCCTTCCGGCGCGCGAGAGGCAATGGAAAGTTCAGCCGTTCCAGCCGATTGTTTTTGCGATGCAAAATTTTTCGCACCGCGCTGCGCTTTTCTGCGGACAGCGGCGTCACTTTACAACATCATGGGGTTCGCCGACGTGCTCGTGAATGTGCGTTGCAGTGCCAACCGGTGGTAAAAGGAACGTGACCCGCGTGAAGATACTTTCGGTGACGTCGGAAATTTTCCCATTGATCAAGACCGGCGGGCTTGCGGATGTGACAGGCTCGCTGCCAAAGGCCCTTGAGGGCTACAATTGCTATACGCGCACGCTGGTTCCTGGTTACCCGCAGCTGTTTGCAAAACTTCCCGATGCCAGGCAGGTCTATTTCTTCCCCGACTTGTTCGGTGCCCCGGCCTCGCTTCTGGAAGCCCGGTACGAGAAACTTGATCTGCTGATCCTCGATGCGCCGGCCCTCTACAATCGTCCCGGCGGTCCCTATCTCGACGAGACTGGCCGCGATCATCCGGACAATTGGAAACGCTTTGCAGTCTTGTCCTATGTGGCATCGGCCATCGCAGGCGGATTGCTTGCGGACTGGTCTCCAGATGTCGTGCACACCCACGACTGGCAGACTGCATTGACCTCCGTCTACATGCAGTATTCGAGCAATGCCAAGAAGGTTCCGAGCGTCCTGACCATCCACAACCTGGCATTCCAGGGGCAGTTTCCAACCTCCGTCGTCAGCCAGATCGGTCTGCCGCCGGAAGCCGTGTCGCTCGATTGCCTCGAATATTACGGCGATGTCAGCTATCTGAAGGGCGGTATCCGCACTGCCAGCGCCATCACGACCGTCAGCCCCACCTACGCGCGCGAAGTCATCGGGCCGGAGCTCGGCATGGGCATGGCCGGTGCGCTGAGTTCCCGTCCACGGACATTGACGGGAATCGTCAACGGCATCGACATGGAGATCTGGAACCCGGCCACGGACGCCTACCTGCCGGTCAACTACGATCACAAGCGGATCAGGCTGCGCGGTCAGAACCGTGCCAAACTGCTGGAGACCTTTCGGCTCGACGACGGCCCCGGGCCGGTCTTTGCCGCCGTGACGCGGCTGACCTGGCAAAAGGGCGGCGATATGCTGGCCGAGGTGGCGGAGGAAGTTGCCGCCCTCGGCGGCCGGCTGATCGTGCTCGGCAAGGGCGAGGAGCATATCGAGACGGCACTTCTGGCCATCGCCGGCCGCCATCCCGACCGCATCGGCGTGCGCATCGGCTATGACGAGGCCACCGCCCATCTCATCCATGGCGGCTGCGACGTCATCATCCAGCCGTCGCGCTTCGAGCCCTGTGGTCTCACCCAGCTTTATGCCTTGCGGTATGGTGCCGTTCCGGTTGTGTCGCGCACGGGCGGTCTGTCGGAAACGATCATCGATGCCAACGACGCGGCGATTTCCGCCCGGGTGGCGACCGGCTTCCAGTTTCATCCGCCAACGGCCGAGAACCTGCGGCTGTCCATCCATCGCGCTTTTGCCGCCTATCGCGAGCCAAAAAAATGGGCGCGTCTGCAGAACCAGGGCATGAAGGCCAACTTCTCCTGGGAGCGGAGCGCCGAACAGTATGCGGCGCTCTACACCCAGCTCATTCCCGGCCGCAGGGCGCGGCCTGCCCAGAGGGCAAAGGCTGCGGAATAAAGCGCCCGTTGGGCGCGCTGGTTAGCCGTTATGCCGTGTCACACGGGATGAAGCAGTGTCAGGCTGCGAGCTGGAAGCTCCAAGACGGTTTGGGCGTCTTTCGCGGTCTCAGTTTCCGAAACGTCCGCTGTGGAGAGTGCGAAAGCCCACGTCCCGGACGGTGACCCCGGCAGCGTGAAGGGCACAGGCCCATCATGCGGATTGAAGAGGATCAAGGTCTCGGACCAGACGCCTTCGACATGCTTGAGGTCTGCACGGGAAAGAAGAACACCGAGCGTCGTGCCGCCCTGGTCCTGCCACTGCTTTTGCGTCTGCTCGCCGCCGCCGGGATTGAGCCAGGTCACGGTCATGCCGTCACGCCAGCTTTCCCGGCGAAGCAGGGGTTGGGCGGCACGTAGCGCCGTCAGTTTCCGGACGAAATTGCGCAATTCTTCAGCGCTGTCCGGCAGATTGTCCCAGTGCACCCAACTGATCTCGTTGTCCTGGCAATAGCCGTTATTGTTGCCCATCTGGCTACGGCCGAATTCATCGCCGGCAAGCAGCATCGGCGTACCGTGGGATAACAGCAGCGTGGCCAGCAGATTGCGCTTCTGCTGGTCGCGCATGGCGTTGATCGCGTCGTCGCCGGTCGGCCCCTCCGCACCGTAATTGTCGCTGCGATTGTGGCTGTGTCCGTCCTTGTTGTCTTCGCCGTTCGCCTCGTTGTGCTTTTCGTTGTAGGAAACCAGGTCATTGAGGGTGAAGCCGTCATGGGCCGAGATGAAATTGACGCTCGCCCAGGGCCGCCGTCCGCGCTGGTCGTAGATATCGCCGGAGCCGAGCAGGCGCGCGGCGAAATCGGGCGCCGTGCCGTCGGTATCCTTCCAGTAGTCACGCACCGTGTCCCGGTACTTGTCGTTCCATTCGGCCCAGCCCGGCGGAAAGCCGCCGACCTGATAGCCGCCCGGACCGATGTCCCACGGTTCGCCGACCAGCTTGACCTTGGAGAGCACCGGATCCTGCGACACTGCGTCGAAAAAGCCGCCGCGCTGGTCGAAACCGTCCGGCTCCCGGCCAAGGATGGTGCCAAGATCGAAGCGGAAGCCGTCGATATGCATGTCTTCAACCCAATACCGCAGCGAGTCCGTCACCATCTGCACCACGCGCGGATGCGAGGTGTTGACCGTATTGCCGGTTCCGGTGTCGTTGATGTAATAGCGGTGATCGTCGGGCAGCGTCCGGTAGTAGGAGTAATTGTCGATGCCCTTGAGCGACAGGGTCGGCCCGAGCTCGTTGCCTTCTGCAGTGTGGTTATAGACCACGTCGAGGATGACCTCGATACCGCCGTCGTGCAGGGCCCGCACCATATCGCGGAAGCCGTCCATGCCACGCGGGCCGTAGTAGCGGTTCGCCGGCGCAAAAAAACCGAGGCTGTTATAGCCCCAGAAATTGCGCAGCCCCTTTTCCGTCAGATGGCTATCATCCGGGAAGAAGTGGATCGGCAGCAGTTCGACCGAGCTAATGCCGATGCTCTTCAGATAGTCGACGATCGCCTTGTGACCAAGCCCCTCGAACGTGCCGCGCAGGTTTTCGGGAATGGCCGGGTGCAGCTGGGTGAAGCCCTTCACATGGGTTTCGTAGAAAATCGTCTTCGACCAGGGAATGTCGGGGCGGCGATCGGCCTTCCAGTCGTAGGATTTCGGATCGATGATCCGGCATTTCGGCATGCCAGCGGCGCTGTCGGTGTCACTGAAGGACAGGTCCTTGTCCTCCGCTTCGACATCATAGCCGAAATGCGCCTTCGACCAGGCGATATCGCCGACCAATTCGCGGGCATACGGGTCGATCAGCAGCTTGTTGGCATTGAAGCGATGGCCGTTTGCCGGATCATAGGGGCCGTGGACGCGGTAACCGTACAGCGTGCCGGGCTTCAGGCCGGGGACGTAGCCGTGCCAGACTTCATTTGTGTATTCCGGCAACTCGATCCGCGCCGTCTCGATCGACCCGCTGTCATCGAACAGGCAGAGTTCGACGCGCTCCGCATGCGCCGAAAACAACGCGAAATTCACGCCGTCCTTGTCCGGCATGGCGCCAAGCTGCTGCCATCGGCCCGGTTCCGTCCTGTACTGGCTCACCTTGGTATCCATTAAAAAACCTCTTTCGCAAATTTGCTCACGATAATTGTGCAACGCATCATTTTGTTCCATCCGAAGGCGTCAAAAGGCGGATAATTGATGCATCTTGAGCCATGACAGCGCGATCCTCCTGCCGGATGATGGTTGCCGCGCCATACTAAAGGAAAGAATGTTTGAGGCCTCTCTGAAAAATGGCGAAAATCTGCCGGTGCCCGATTGATGTGCGGATAAAACGCGCTATCTAGCCCCTGCTGACGATTGATTTCGCGGCTCGGGGCTCCTCTTTTCATTTCAGGTTTTCATGCAAGCGCCTGCATCCGACACGCGATACCCGTTCCTCGCCGAGGGTGGCGAACTCGCACAGCTGATCCGCCAGTTCGACTGGGCAAAGACGTCGATCGGGCCGCTGTCGAGCTGGCCGGAAAATCTGAAATCCATTGTTGCCATCATCCTGCGGGCCAAGGTGCCGATGATCCTGCTGTGGGGCGAGGATGGCGTGATGATCTATAATGAGGGCTATGCCGCCTTTGCCGGCCAGCGCCATCCGGTTTCGCTGGGCTCGAATGTGCGGGAATATTGGCCCGAAGTGGCGGAATTCAATGCCAATGTGCTCAAGGTCGTGCGCGGTGGCGGGACGCTCGCCTATCGGGACCAGCATTTGGTCATCGAGCGGAACGGTTCGCCGGAGGACGTCTGGCTCAATCTCGACTACAGCCCGGTGCCGGACGGAAACGGTGTGCCGGCTGGCGTGCTGGCGATCATCAAGGATACGACCCAACGCGTCCGAACGGAACAGCGGCTGCGCATTGCACAGGAGGCGGGCGGTGTCGGCACGTTCGAATGGTATCCGCACACCGGCATGCTGGATGTCTCGGACGAGTATCGCCGGATCTGGGGACTTGCCCCCGACGTCGTGGTCACCGACAAGCTTCTGGTCGGCCTTCTGCATCCGGACGACCGTGCCAATAGCGGCCCGGCAAAACTGAGCCAGAGCAATCCGCTCGACTATGTCGAGTATCGCCGGGTCGATCCGAAAACCGGCGAGGTCCGCTGGATCGCCCGGCGTGGCGAGGTCGTGTCCAGCCCGGAAAGTGGGCAGAGGCGGTTCATCGGCATCGCTTTCGATATCACCGACCGCAAGTGCGCTGAGGCTGCCGTGCGTGAAAGCGAGGCGCGCTGGCGCGGATTGTTCGAGCAGATGCAGGAAGGCTTCTTTGTCGGCGAGGTGATGCGCGACCACCAGGGCCTGATCTACGATTTCCGGTTTGTCGAGGTCAATCCGGCCTTCGAAAGGCATTCCGGGGTGCCGGTCGACAGTGCCCTGGGGCGCAGCGTCCGCGACGTCATTCCGGCGATTGCGGATGACATATTCGAAGCCTATGCCGAGGTCGTCAATACCGGCATGGCCAAGGTTTTCGAAGTTCAGGTAGCAGCCCTGGACGGCCGCTGGTTCGAGGTTCGGGCACGCAAGGCGGGGCCGGACAGATTTGCTGCTCTCTTCGTCGATATTTCCAGCCGCAAGCTTGCCGAAAGGGTGGTCGCCGAGAGCGAAGCGCGGTTCCGCAATTTGGCCCAGTCGATGCCCAATCACGTTTGGACCGCCGAGCCGAATGGCCAGCTGGACTGGTTCAACGACCGCGTTTACCGCTACAGTGGCGCGCCCGCCGGCACGCTGGATGGGGATGGGTGGGGAGCCATCGTTCATCCGGACGATATCAAGGACGCCGCCGAAGCCTGGGCGGCGGCACGTCATATTGGTCAGCAGTACGAAGCCGAATTCCGGCTGCGCCGCCATGACGGTGCCTATCGCTGGCATATCGCCCGTGCCGTGGCGCTGCGGGACCGCTCCGGCAGGATCGAAAAATGGATCGGCACAAATACCGATATCCAGGAGCAGAAGGTTGCCGAAGCCGCGCTGGCGGAACTGGCTGCGACGCTCGAACAGCGGGTCGAAGCCCGGACATCAGAGCTGATCCAGACGCAGGATGCCTTGCGCCAGAGCCAGAGGATGGAGTCGATCGGCAATCTGACCGGTGGCGTCGCACACGACTTCAACAATCTCCTGCAGGTGATCAGCGGCAATCTGCAGCTGCTGGTCAGCGAAGTGCCGGGCAACGAGCGGGCCGAACAGCGCATCCACAATGCCATGGCCGGCGTCGCCCGCGGGTCGAAACTCGCCTCGCAATTGCTGGCATTCGGCCGCCGCCAGCCGCTTGCCCCGAAGGTTGTCAATATCGGCCGTCTGGTGCGCAATCTCGATGACATTCTGCGCCGATCGCTTGGCGAAGCGATCGAGGTCGAAACGATCATCGCTGGTGGCCTATGGAACACCCATATCGATCCGGGCAATGTCGAAAACGCCATCCTCAATCTCGCCATCAACGCGCGCGATGCGATGAATGGTAGCGGCAAACTGACGATCGAGGCGGGTAACGCCTATCTCGATGCCAAATATACCGAGGCCTACGACGATGTTCCGCCTGGGCAATACGTGCTGCTCGCGGTTACCGATATGGGCACCGGGATGTCGCCGGAAACGCTCGAAAAGGTCTTCGAGCCGTTCTTCACCACCAAACCCGAGGGCCGGGGCACCGGGCTCGGCCTGTCTATGGTCTATGGTTTCGTCAAGCAATCCGGCGGCCATATCAAGATCTACAGCGAACTTGGCCATGGCACGACGATCAAAATCTACCTACCGCGCTCGACGCAATCGGAAGACCTGATTGTCGAGCGCGAAGCCGGCCCCATTACAGGGGGCAGCGAAACGATCCTCGTGGCAGAAGACGACGAAGCGGTGCGTGAAACCGTCGTCGCCATCCTTACCGATCTGGGTTATCGGGTCTTGAAAGCCAAGGATGCGCAAAGCGCCCTGACGGTTATCGAAAGCGGCGTCTCGATCGACCTTCTGTTCACTGACGTCGTCATGCCTGGAACGTTGAAAAGCCCGGAGCTGGCCCGCAAGGCCCGGGAGCGGCTGCCGCAACTGAGCGTCCTGTTCACCTCCGGTTACACGGAAAACTCGATTGTCCATTCCGGACGGCTGGACGAAGGCGTCGAACTGTTGAGCAAGCCTTATACACGCGAGGCGCTTGCCCGCCGTATCCGTCATGTCCTGGCAAAGGCACCGGCGGCGCCATCGGCCCCTGAACCGCCGGTGGCGCAGGCCGAGTACACCCCGCAACCCGGCGAAAAACAGACGATCCTGGTCTGCGAGGACGATTGGCTGATCCGCGCGAGTACGGTCGACATGCTGGAAGACCAGGGCTACACCGTGTTCGAGGCGGCCGACGCCAAGACGGCGCTTGGAGTTCTGTCCGAACGGCCAATCGATGTGCTCGTCACGGATGTTGGGCTTCCCGACATGTCGGGGGTGATGCTGGCGGAGCGCGCCAAGGCTCTGGTCGCCGGGCTGCCGGTGATCTTTGCCACCGGCCACAGCGATGTCGAGGGCGTGACGCCCGGACCGAACGTGCAACTGGTCGTCAAACCCTTTTCCGGTGAGACGCTGGCTGCAGCCATAGCTTACGTTACGAAAGGTTAGCCTCCGCAGAAGCTCATGCCCGAAATCGGCCGTACGGCGTAAAACCATATGCGTTGTATTTGCGTCGCGCGGATGCAGGTGACAAAGGCCCCGGTGAATGCTCTAACACTCTAAAATGTACGTAAGTGCATGTGGGGTGGAATGAGTTGAGGGGTTCCGCACGTGAAAAAGTCTCGTGACATCCGGCTGTTGGTTTTGCAGTTTTGGTTCGTTGTGGCCTTGGCGTTTGGCGCAGCCACATCGTCTATCCAGCCCGTCCTTGCACAGGCTGCAAGCCCGCCGGCTTCGGCGGACAAGGTGGATCAGCTGATCAAGCTGCTGGATGATCCAGAAATCCGCGCCCTGCTCAACAAGCAGATGGCCGCACCGGTTGTCGAGCCCGATACGGACATGTCCGCCACAGCGTTCAACGCCTGGGGGGACCAGGTCCGGGATCATCTGCGGCGCATCGGAGAGGCCATTCCACTGGTTCCCTCCGAGTTCATGCGCGCAGGCAAAACCATCGCATCCGATATCAACGGCCACGGTCCCTTCGGCGTGTTCCTGCTGTTTCTGACACTGGTGCTGATCGGCTTTGGTGCTGAATGGCTGTTCCACCGTATCGCGCGTCACAACCGCGCGCATGCGAGTTTGGCTCATGCAAACGGCGTGCGTGAAAAACCCTTGTACGCGGCCGGCCGTCACCTCTTTGCCTTGCTGGCCCCTCTGGTCGCCTTCAGTCTCGCCAGCCTTGGCCTGTTCATGGCGATGACATGGCCACCGCTGCTCGACGCGATGATGCTGCCGTTGCTTTTGGGTGTTATTGCCTGCCGTTTCGTCATCCGTATCGCCAGGTTGCTGCTGCTCGGACCGGACACGGCAAATGGCGTTGAAGGCGGGGCCGGTCTGGCATCGACCGATCATGCGTCGGGAGCCTTCTGGTACAAACGCATCTTCCGGTTCGCCTGCATCCTGTTCGCCGGCTGGGCGCTGGCCGGCGTCATGGCGGCGCTGAACATCATGCCGGCGGTGCGGGGCGTGGTGGTTTATGCGCTCGGCCTCGGATTGCTGCTTGTCGCCATCGAAACCGTCTGGAACCGGCCGGCGGCGATCGCACGGCCGCATGGCCGCGGGGCGATGGAATGGGCGCTGACATTCTATCTCTGCCTGCTATGGGCGCTGTGGGTCGCCGGTCTGGTCGTCGTTCTTTGGCTGGGTATCTACGCACTCGTTCTGCCGGGGCTTTTGAAAGCGACCACTGCGATGGCCAGAAACGCATTCGCAGGCCAGCCAGACATGCCCGGTAGCGGCAATCCTATCATCGAGGTGCTGGTGGAACGCGGCGCCCGGGCGGTTATCATAACGCTCGCCGTGCTCTGGCTCGGCGTCATCGTCAGCAAGCGATCCTCGATGTTTACCGGTGAGGCGATGACCGATCGTCTGATCCAGGGTGTTCTGGCGGGCGCGGTCATTCTGCTTGTCGCCGACATTCTCTGGCAGATCGTCAAGGCAGTGATCAACCGCACGCTGGAACAAGCGCGGGCTTCCGCTACGGGCGATACGGCACATGCGGCGCGAAACGGACGGCTGCTCACACTGTTGCCGCTGCTGCGGACCGTGCTTGCAGTCGTTATTGCGGTGATCGCGGTGTTGATGGTGCTCTCTGGGCTTGGGGTTCAGGTCGCTCCGCTGATCGCTGGTGCAGGGATCTTTGGCGTGGCGATCGGCTTTGGATCTCAGACCCTCGTCAAGGATGTGATCAGCGGCGTCTTCTACATGATGGACGATGCCTTCCGGGTCGGGGAATATATCCAGAGCGGCAGCTACAAGGGAACCGTGGAATCCTTCAGCATCCGATCGGTTCGGCTGCGCCACCACCGTGGCCCCGTCTTCACCGTGCCCTTCGGAACGCTGGGTGCGGTCCAGAACATGAGCCGTGACTGGGTGATCGACAAGTTCACGATCTCGGTCGGGTACGACACCGACATCAACAAGGTCCGCAAGATGGTCAAGGGCGTCGGAGCGGCGCTGCTTGAGGATGAGGAATACGGGTCGATGATACTGGAGACCCTAAAGATGAAGGGTGTCGAGCAGTTTGGTGATTACGGTATCAACCTGAGTTTTGCGATGATGACCAAGCCCGGATACCAGACGACGATCCGCCGGAAGGCCTATATGATGATTCGCGAAGCGTTCACCGCCAACGGCGTCGTCTTCGCCTCGCCGACAGTTCAGGTCGCAAGCAACGATCCATCGGCGGCTGCAGCTGCTGCTGCGACCGTGAAGGCGGCAATGGAGCAGAAAAAACTGGCAGAGAGCGGCGAGGGCGCCTGAGCGTCTTATTCCTCGTAAAGCGCTCGTAGCGTCCTCAACGTCTGTCTGAGGATGGCGGCTGGGACGGTACCCAGGCGTTTGACGAGCCGTTTTTTATCGAGTGCGCGGGATTGTTCCAAGAGGATAAGCTCATTGACGCCCTGAAAGGTGACAGGGACCCGAAAGCCTGCTGGGTGGCCGCCGGACGTCATCGGCGCTACGATGACGGTGCGCAGGTGGTCGTGGATTTCAGCTGGTGAGATGATCAGGCACGGCCGGGTTTTTTGAATTTCGCTACCAATCGTGGGATCGAGTGCTGCGAGCCAGACCTCACCGCGCGTCACCATGTCAGAGCAGCATCGTCTTCATTGCCAAATTCAGGCCATTCGGGGATATCGTTCCCAGACGCAGCCAGTTTCCTGGCATCCTCGGCCCAGCCCTGGCGAGGTGGATTGATCACACGCTCAATGACGATCCGCCCAGCTTCTACCTTAAGCTCAACACTGTCGCCGGCTTCGACGCCGAATTCGACGAGAAGCGGCTTGGGAATGATGACACCTGCCGAATTGCCGAATTTTTTCACCGCGCTCAACATCGCACTTTCCCGCTCGTTCGGTTGACGTATATCATCCAAACGGGGTCGTTACAACAATGTGATAACGGGTAAGGGTGCGGGAGTTTTCGGCCATGCAGCCAATGAGGAGGCCGGACCTTGTCCGGCCTTCACTCGTAATTAGCGCTGGCGGGCCTTGCGGGCGGCATAGCGGCGATCGCGTTCGGCCTTGCGTTCGGCCTCGTCGGCGACAACGCGGGCAATGCGGTCACGGGCGGCTTCTTCGCGGGCGATGGCTTCAGCGCGGGATTCCAGTTCAGCGGCTGCCGTCAGTGCTGCAGCTTCAGCGAGCTGGCGCTCGTTTTCTTCCTGCTTCAGGCGGTCGCGTTCGGCGCGGCGGGCTTCGCGCGCAGCCGTATTGGCCTGCCGCTCGGCGAGCTTGGCTGCCAGTTCCGGATCGTCAGCCTTCGGTGCCGATGCATACTTCTTCAAAAGCTGCTGCTTGGCTTCGGCTGCGGCTTTGCGCCGATCGGCAAAGCCATTATCGGATGCGTGTCTCAATCTTCGTCGTCCTTGTTTGCGGATTTATGGTTGGTCGTGATGGCCGGGACAGAAAGCGTCGCCGTGCCAGCCGACATAAGTCTCGTTTCGCATTTTGCGCTTCCCCAAGATAGAGTGGATGCAGCAAAAAAATAGATATGCGGCGGACTTTTCTGTCCTGTCTTAATAAGACTGAATGATAACAGCCATATGGCGGCTGGGAAAGCCTCAATAGAAAATCAGCGTTTTGTTGACTTCTCTGATGCCGCAGCCTTGGCGGTTGCCGCAGCTTCTTTTTCCAGCCGCAATTCGCGCAACCGCAGTGTCTTCGCATCACGCGCGGCGGCGACCGCATCGATTTCCGAGATCGTCCGGGTGCGGGCCATGAACTGGGTCTGTGTACGGCTGAATGCCGATTCCGCCTGATCGCGGATTTTTGTCGAATTTTCGGTCAAAATCAAATCCTGGTGCTGTCGCACCGGCGCTTCGCCCAGATCGTTCTGTCGAATACGGTGCGCATAGTGGCTGTTCAGCCAAGAAAAAAGGCCAGGCGATTTGCCTGACCTTCCGTTGGATATTGCCTCGTCAACGATGCCAGTACATCCGTGGTCACCGGAGAGGCTCAATCCGATTTAGGCAGCCTGGAGCTGGCAAGCGGACATTTTGCCCGACTTGTTGTCGCGTTCCATCTCGTAGCCGATCTTCTGGCCTTCGACGATTTCGCGCATGCCGGCACGCTCGACAGCGGAAATGTGAACGAAAACGTCCGCGCCGCCGTTGTCAGGCTGAATGAAGCCGAAGCCCTTAGTGGAATTGAACCATTTAACTGTGCCAGTGGTCATAACGAACCCTTTCAATAGCAACATGTATCCGTCACCGTGCGACGCACGGAGAACATTAGTCTCGATTTTTGAAGGGGAAGTTCGTCAGAGACGCGTCGAGCGCGGGCAGAAACAAATATCAGTCAAACAACTATCGATGAACGTTGATATAGGCTGTCCTCTCCAGCTTGTCAACTTTTAGTTTTTCCCGCATTTCATGACCATTCTTTAGATTGCAATTATTTCTTCTTCCCGCGCCTTCAATAATCCCGCAGACCATCTATCCGCAGCCCCGCGCGCTTTCCCTGTTTTGATGGCCGGCGCGACAATCCACGCACAATGATCAGTGTTTCCTTGAACAGTAATTTTTGACTGTTCAGCAAATGAAGACAATGCGTGCAGCTCTGCGTGTCTACCGTTCTTGAAGAAATGGGCACATCTATAACGGCGACACGAAGCTCATCTCGGGCAGAAAGGGACCAGATCATGATCACTCAGATCAAAGGACTGCATCACGTCACCTCGATGGCGGCAGACGCCCGTACCAATAACCAGTTTTTCACCGACACGCTCGGCCTGCGACGGGTCAAGAAGACCGTCAATTTTGATTCGCCCGATGTCTATCATCTCTATTACGGCGACGAGACCGGCACTCCCGGTTCGGTGATGACCTATTTTCCGTTCCCCGACATGGGGCCTGGCCGTCCTGGAACCGGCGAAGTCGGCACCACGGTTTTCTCCGTTCCCGAGGGCTCGCTCGATTTCTGGAGCGACCGGCTGTCTCAGCGCCGCGTTTCGGGGATGAAGGCCGAACAGGCCTTTGGTGAAAAGCGCTTGAACTTTGCAGGGCCGGATGGCGACGGTTTTGCCTTGGTGGAGGTCCGGGATGACAAGCGTCCGGCCTGGACCGCCAACGGAGTGTCTGAAGATCACGCGATCCGCGGCTTCCACTCGGTCGCCATGCGTCTTCGCGACGAAGGGGCTACAGTCGAGCTGCTGAAGTTCATGGGTTACGAGGCGCTGGACGCCAGGGATGGGGTCACCCGGCTGATCGTGCCAGGCGGCAATGGAGCAGGCCTGATCGATCTTGAAACCATGCCGAACATCCAGCGCGGCCTGCAGGGCGCGGGCTCCGTGCATCATGTCGCCTTCTCGGTCGAAAACCGGGAAAAGCAGCTGGAAGTGCGCAAGGCCCTGATGGATACCGGGTATCATGTCACACCGGTGATCGACCGCGATTATTTCTGGGCGATCTATTTCCGCACGCCGGGCGGCGTCCTGTTCGAGATCGCCACCAACGAACCGGGTTTCGACCGCGACGAAGATACGGCACATCTGGGTGAAGCACTGAAGCTGCCGCAGCAGCACAAGCACCTGCGGCCCATTCTGGAGCAGCAATTGCAAAAGCTCGAAGGCTGAGGAGAAATACTATGACCGATTATGGCTATGTGCACCGCCTGAAGGCCGGTGCGCCCGGAAATCCGATCTTCTTCGTCCTCCATGGAACCGGTGGCG
This sequence comes from Pararhizobium sp. DWP3-4, assembly GCF_049898205.1. Lineage (NCBI taxonomy): Bacteria > Pseudomonadati > Pseudomonadota > Alphaproteobacteria > Hyphomicrobiales > Rhizobiaceae > Pararhizobium > Pararhizobium sp. DWP3-4. The sequence continues at coordinate 77,112 of NZ_JAFCXF010000013.1, forward strand.
ACGAGCGGCAGTTCTTCGACTTCGGCAGCGATGTCCTGCCCGATGCGACGATCGTCTCGCCACGCGGCGACGTGTCGGAACACGGGGCGGCGCGCTTCTTCCGTCGTACCGGCGAAGGCGTCTACGACATGGCCGATCTCGCCCGCGCGACCGATAAGATGGCGGCGTTCGTCAGCACGCTGGCGCAGGAACACAAGGCCTCTGAAGTGATCGGCCTTGGCTTTTCCAACGGCGCCAACATTCTCGCCAACCTGCTGATCGAGACCAGCCTGTTCGACAAGGCGATCCTGCTGCATCCGCTCATTCCCTTCAAGCCGAAGGACAATCTGGCGCTTTCAGGCAAAAAGATCCTGATCACCGCCGGCCAGCGCGACCCGATCTGCCCGGCTCCGTTGACGCAGGCGCTTGCCGATTATTTTGCCGCCCAGAAAGCGATCGTCGAAACGGAATGGCACACAGGCGGACATGACATCCGCCCGAACGAGGTCGAGGCGATCAAGCGGTTTCTGGGGTGAGGTTTAGCTTACCTCCCCCTTGAGGGGGGAGGTCGCAGCGTAGCTGCGGGTGGGGGTGATCACTGCGAACGCCATAAGCAATAGCATATGCCGCAGGTCACCCCACCCCGTCGCTTCGCGCCGACCCTCCCCCTCAAGGGGAGCGTATTCTCAATATCCCTTTGCAGCCCCCGAGGTCGCGCGGCTGTCCATCGCGCCGTTGTAGCGGGCGCCGCCGCCCTCTTCGATCTCCGCCAGATTTTCCCCGCCGACGAGGATGCCGGCTGCCTGGCCCCAGACCGGCCAGCTGGCATCGATCCCGACATCATGGCCCATTTCCGTCAACAGTTTCAGCGTATCGGACGAGAGAGCAAACGGTTCCATATAGACCTTGTCGGGCAGCCATTGATGATGGATGCGCGGGGCGTCGATGGCTTCCTGCAGGCTCATGCCGTGGTCGATGACGTTGATGATCGCTTCCAGCGTGATGGTGATGATACGGGCGCCGCCGGGGCTGCCGATGACCATGAACGGCTTGCCGTCCTTGGAGATGACCGTCGGGCTCATCGACGACAGCGGCGTCTTCTTCGGTTCAATCGCGTTGGCCGCGCCCTGGACCAGGCCGTAGAGATTGGGCGAACCGGGCTTGGAGGTAAAATCGTCCATCTCATTGTTAAGCAGGATGCCGGTTCCAGGCGCCACGACGCCGGCGCCGAACGAGCCGTTCAGCGTATAGGTGACGGCAACGGCGTTGCCATCGTTGTCGATGATCGAATAGTGCGTCGTCTCGGTGCTTTCGCCCATGCCCTTCGGCATCAGGTCCTTTGAAATCCCCGCTTTGAACGGATTGATCTTGGCGCGGATTTCCTTGGCATAGGCCTTGTCGGTGAGCTTTTCGACCGGGTTTTCGACGAAATCCGGATCGCCGAGCGCTGAGTTGCGGTCGACATAGGCATGGCGCATCGCCTCGACCATGGCATGCACGGTGTCAGCCGAACCATAGCCGAGATAGGAGATCGGGTAGCCTTCCAGCACATTGAGGATTTCGCAGATGATCACGCCGCCCGAACTTGGCGGCGGCGAGGAGGCGATCTCGTAGCCGCGATAATTGCAGGTCACGGGCTTGAGTTCGCGGACCGAATATTGCTCGAAATCCGCCTTAGCGAGAATGCCGCCGGTGGCAGCGCTCGCCTTGACGATATCGTCGGCAATGGCGCCCTTGTAGAAGGCGTCGGGGCCTTTTTGCGAAATGCTGGTCAGGCTTGCGGCCAGTTCCGGCTGGACCAGGGTTTCGCCGATCGAAAAGGTCTTGCCATCCGGCTTGAGGTAGATTGCGGCGGCGGCTTTGTCCTTAGACAGTTTCTTGGCGCCGTTCTGCAGCGAGGCGACGTCGCCCTGGTCGAGCACGAAACCGTCCTTGGCGAAACGGATGGCGGGCGCCAGCAACTCTTGCCGTGACAGCGTGCCGTATTTTTCACGCGCCGTCTCGAAGCCCATGACCGAGCCCGGAACGCCGACGGCCAGATAGCCGGCGGTACTGGCACCTTTGACGATCTCGCCCTTATCGTCGAGATACATGGTCTTGGTGGACGCGAGCGGCGCGCGTTCGCGAAAGTCGAGGAAGGTGGTTCTGCCGTCCTTCAGCCGGATGGTCATGAACCCGCCGCCGCCGATATTGCCGGCCGTGGGGTAGACAACGGCCAGCGCATAACCGACGGCAACCGCCGCATCGACGGCATTGCCGCCCTTCTTCAACACCTCGACGCCGACATCGGACGCGAGATGCTGAGCGGTGACGACCATGCCATGCTCAGCCTTGACAGGCTCGGGCGAGGCGGCGAGCGCTGCTGACAATGGCAAGAGGGCAGTGGAAACGATAAGCGCGGCAAGCGCGCCGGTACGGGGCAGAGGCAGCATGGTGTTCTCCCGGTTCCGGTTTTCGGAGCAGCCATCTTTGCCGAGATTGGCCGGCAATGCCAGTCTTTGCTGATGCCGCTCCAAGATCGAATATCGCCGAGGCTTTCTTTCGCGCGCTATCGCGGCGGAATCACCTTGCCGGGATTCATGATGCCGTTGGGGTCGAGCGCCGTCTTGATGCGGCGCATGACGCCGATCTCGGCCTCGCTGCGGGAATGGTCGAGGAAATCGCGCTTCAGGGTGCCGATACCGTGTTCGGCGGAGATCGAACCCTGGTATGTGCGGACGAGATCATAGGCGATGGCGTCGATTTCGTGCAGGTCGTGCTCGCTCGGTGTCTCGGTCCAGACCGCCACATGCAGATTGCTGTCGCCGACATGGCCGAAGAACGAGACATGGGCGGCAGGAAAGCGGGCGAGCAGCGCTTTCTCGCAATCGCCGGCGAAATCGTCGAGCTGACCGACCGGCAGGCTGACGTCGAGATTGATCAGGCCGGGCAGCAGATGATCCATCATATGACCTTCGCGCACCGACCAGAAGGCACGGGCTTCCTTTTCCGACTGGGCGACCAGCGCGTCGGTGACGATGCCGTCGTCGAAGGCCTGGCCGAGGAACGCCTCGAAACGGTCCTTGTCCTCATCGCTGCCATCGACATCCTGCTCGATGATGACAAAAAACGGATAGGCTTTGTCGAAGAACATCAGGTTGAGCGCCTCGGCGTTGAAGCGGAAATAGCTTTGCCACATGGCCTCGAAGGCCGACAGGCCGGAAAGCCCGCGCTGGGCGGATTTCAGCAGCGAGACGACATGCGCATAGCTTTCGATGGCGCACAGCGCCGTCAGCCGAGCGGCAGGCAGGGGACGCAGGCGCAGCACGGCGCGGGTGACGACGCCCAGCGTGCCTTCCGAGCCGATGAACAGCTGGCGCAGATCGTAGCCGGTATTGTTCTTAGTCATGCGGTTGAGCGACGACAGCACGGTGCCGTCGGCAAGCACGGCCTCGACGCCGAGCACGTTGTCGCGGGTGACGCCATGGCGGATGACGCGGATGCCGCCGGCATTGGTAGAGATATTGCCGCCGATCTGGCAGGAGCCACGGGCGCCGAGATCGATCGGCAGCAGAAAACCGGCAGTTTCCGCGACCAGCTGTGCCACTTCCAGCGGCGTGCCGGCCAGAACGGTCATGGTGCCGGCGGCCGTATCGACGTCCTCGACGCCCGACATGCGCTCCAGCGAAATCGCGATATCGCCGGCGCGCGCATTGGCGCCGCCTGCAAGACCGGTGAGGCCACCCATCGGCACGACGGGCTGGCGGTGGCGGTCGCAGATGGCCAGGGCGGCCGAGACTTGTTCCGTACTTGCGGGACGCAGCACGGCAAGCGGCAGAAACCTGCCGGTGCCGCTGGCATCACTGCGGTAGCGGCCACCGATGGCATCGCCGGTGAGCACGACGTCTGTGCCAAGGGCTTCGATCAGGTCGTCGATGACGGTCATGGTTCTGGTCTTCGCTTCAGCCCTGCCGGGCACTGAGAGGGGCGGGCGCATAGAGGAAGGCGGGCAGCTCGGCGACTGTGCGGCAGCCGAGCTGGGCCATGGCGCCGGACAGTTCGGCCTTGAGGATATCAATCAGGTGATCGCCTCCAGAAGGGCCCATTGCAGCGCTGGCAAAGACGAAGGGGCGGCCGATCAGCACGAAATCGGCGCCGAGCGCCAGCAGACGCGCCACGTCGAGGCCGCAGCGGATACCGCCGTCGGCAGCGATCAACGCATCGGGACCCAGCGCGCGGCGGATTGTTGGCAGGACGGAAACGGCGGTAGGCGCTGCATCGAGCTGGCGGCCGCCATGATTGGAGACGATCAGGCCGTCGGCACCCATGGCCAGATAGGCCTGCGCTTCCGAAACGTCGAGCACGCCCTTGATCAGCAGCCTGCCCTTCCAGGCATCGCGGATGCGGCGGACACGCTCGGCGCCGAGATGACCGGTCATGACGCGGCCGACGAATTCCGCTGACTGTTTCAGCGACGAGCCGTTGGGATAGTAAGGCGACAGGTTCTCGAAATCGGGAATGCCGTGGCGCAGCACATGGCTTGCCCAATGCGGATGGGTGGCGATCTGGAACATCGTCTTCAGATCGAGGATCGGCGGCACCGACATGCCGTTGCGGATATCGCGTTCGCGGCGGGTGGGCGCGGGGATGTCGATGGTCAGCACCAGCGTCTGATAACCGGACCGGGCAGCACGCGCGATCATGTCGGCTTCCATGGTGGGATCGTTGGGCGGGTAGAACTGGAACCAGCCATTATCGCCGGTGATCGGTCCGATGGTTTCCATGGCGCGGTTGGCGAAGGTGGAGAGCACATGCGGAATATTGTGGGCCTTGGCCGCCTTGGCCAGCGGCACTTCGCAGCCGGGCCACAGCAAACCGGCAAGGCCAAGCGGGGCAACGCCGAACGGCGCGTCGAACCGTTTGCCCAACAGCGTGACGCTGAGATCAGGCGAGGGCGCTTCCGAGAGATAACGCGGCATCAGTTCGATCGTGTCGAAGCTGTCGGCATTGCGCCGGACGCCGCTTTCCCGGCCAAGGCCGCCGATCAGATAGTCATGCACGAGCCCCGGCATGCGCCGCGCGGCCGCCTTCTCCATATCGGGGATGCAGGGAAAACGTCTGTGAAGGTTTGTCATGCTTGGTCCGGATGCTCCTCGATTCGGTGGGGACTTTAGCGGCTTTAAAGGGATGGCGGAAAGGCCCTGAGAGGCCCTGCTTGCAATCGTTCAAGACGGCATCCTTCGTTCCCATGCGGCTCCATTGCATTGTGCCGGTATTCTGCAAGCCCGCATTTAGGCAGTGCCACTATTCGATGGTTCGGTGCCTGACCCGCGGAGAAGATAGAGGCCGTAGAGGGGGAGAACCGATGCCAGAATGTAGAGCTCTGTAACGCTCCAAAGCTGGCCGCCGGGACTGGCATCAAGCATGAATATGCAGAAATCCCAGCCCGCATGCAGCAGGATCACCGGATAGAGGGAACCCGTCCTGATTCGGACGGCAATGAACAAAACACCGAGGCAAAAGGTGAAAATCGCTTGCGGGATTGCTGCGATGAAGCCCGTCGACAACCCATTCAGCAGATGGACAAAACCGAACAGCAGGCTGGAAATCAAGACGGTTGACCGGATCGAGCAGCGCGACCGTAATGCTTTGAACAGGATGCCGCGGAACATCAGCTCTTCGGAAATACCGATCAGGAGAGTGTTGATAAAGATGGAGGCCGTGACACCTGGGGCAGGAACACCGAACAACATCATCACGCAGCAGAAAAACGCGATGTGGACCAGCGGTAACCACAGCACAGACAGCGATCGTATTGAGACCGGCGCATTGAGCCCGAGGTCGTTCCAGCGGCAGATGAATGAAATACCCAGGAGGAAGACGATCGCAGCGACAAAGGCTGTGTGCACGCCCTGGCCAAGCGGATCGGTGCCGGAGCCATTGAAACCGGCGCCGATGGCGCCACCGATGATGGTGATCGCGGTCCATACCGCAAGGACAATCAGGGACAAGCCCAATCGGTTGTTCGCTATGCCCATCGGCTCACCTGTTCCTCGCATCGCTTTCCGGCGGGCTGCTACGCAAGCTCCGGACCTGGCTCCTATCGCCAAAGTCACCGCCGGTGGAAGAGTGCGGTGCATGTTCAGCCTCTTGTCAGGTGAAACGTTGAGAGAGGCAAGCGGCATCTGTCGCCACGTAACGAAGGACTTTTACATGGTTAGAATTCCACGCGCTATCCTGGCTACCATCGCAGCCACTGCTTTGACGTTCATGGCTTCTTCCTCCTGGGCCGACACGACGATCAAGGTTCTTGAAAGTGGCGAGGGCGGCGGCGCAATGTCTCTGAAACTTGATCCGGCAATTGCCAGCCCCGGCCCGGTTACCTTTTCCGTCCACAACGATGCCATCTCCGAAGAGCACGAAATGGTTGTGGTGAAGCTCAAATCTGCGGATCAGAAGATCCCCTTGATAAAGGCCAAGCATCGGATCGATGAAGATCAACTCAAGAGCATGGGCGAAGTCTCCGACTTGAAGCCGGGCGCCAGCGGCGAGCTGAAAGCAAACCTGAAACCTGGAACCTATCTTGTCTTCTGCAATCTCAAAGGGCACTACGAGGCCGGTATGCAGACGATGCTGACGGTGAAATAAACACCGAAAACGAAGCAATCTGGCAATGTTAAAGCCTCGAGTGGCATTTTCGGTCATTGCAGCCGGCATGTTCTCCCGTCGATGCGGAGACTATGCCGGCTGATCAGATGAAGTATTTACGCTGCTTCCCTGACCAGCGCCTGAGCCATGCAATGAATGCCGCCGCCGGTCTTGGAGATTTCGCTCATGTCGATGGCGGCGACCTCAAAGCCGCGGGCGCGGAGTTTTTCGATCAAGGTTGTCGATGATGTCGGGGCAATGACCCGGTCTTTTCCGAGCGACATGAGGTTGCAGCCCAGCGCCATCGTGTCCTGGAAGGGAACGTCGATGATTTCGTGGCCCTTGGCCTTCAGCCAATCGACTATGCCAGGCTCGGTGCAGGCAAGGCAGACGGCCGTCAGCTTGGGAGCGATCGGCACGACCATCAGGTCGATATGGACGTAATATTCGTCGATGAAGGCGAGGCGGGTTTCCCAGCCCTCCTTTTTGAACCAGTCCTCGACCTGGCGGGCGCCTTCCTCCTGCGTGCGGGCGCCGCCGCAGCCGATCAGCACGACGCCGTCCTCGATGACGTTGAAATCGCCGCCCTCGAAGGTCCCTGCCGTCACCATGTCGTAGATCGGGATGCCGAGCTTTTCATAGGTGCGGATGGCGGCGTAGTTTTCGCCGCGCCGCCACCAGTTGGCCATGGCGGTGATGATGGCGCCATAGGGGGTCATGACGCTTGAATCGCGCGAATAGACCTGCATCGGCAATTCCGGCGTCGGTTCGTGCCAGTGGATTTTCACGCCGAAATGCTCGTAGGCCGAAACCAGCTCCTTGTGCTGCGATTGCGCCACCTGAATATTGCAGGGAGCCTCGCGCAGGTGCTTGCGCGACAGCGAACTGGTCGACAGATGCCTGAGATGCGCCGGCGAACCGAGCAGGACGTCGGTCAAAGGATCGGTTTCATTCTTGAAGCCCCAGCGGGTGAGCGGCGCGGTGCCGCCCTTCGGGTTGCGGCGCTGAAGCGAAAAAGGCTCGTTGAACTGCATGATCATGCCTCCGGGGTTGCGGGTTTGGGGATCCACCAGTCGCGGCCACGAGCTGTGGTCACATATTCGGGCCAGCGGAAATGGATGGGTGGTTCGTAGTCGCAAAGCGGCGGGATCCATCTGGATCCGCCTATGCCGCCGCCGGTGCGCTCGATGAACTCGGTTTTGGCCGTTTTGCGAACGGTATCGTCTTGCAAAAGCCGGACAGCCGAGAGGGCAATGGTCTTTGCGGCGCAGAGCACGGTCGGGTCGATGGTGGCGGGTATGCCGCCAAGCGCATTGGAGACCCAGACGGGATAGGTATAGCCGGGCGGGGCTTTCAGCGCCGGGCGGGCGATGTAGAAGCGGGCGGTCGGGGCGTGCCAGCTCATGTCGGTGTAATCGTCCGAGGTGGAATTGAGCTGCGATGGGGCCAGATCGCGCCGCAGGATGGCTTCAGCGTCCTGCGGGGCAATCAGTTTTTCCATCTCGTCGATGAATGGATGGTCCATTACTTCCACGCCGAGATTGGTCTGGATTTCGCGGGCGGCGGTCTTTGCCGTCTCATCCCAGCGCGGCGGCCCGACGGTTTGAAGGGCGTCCCAGACGAGGTTGGCCATTGCGTGGTTGGCAAGGCCCGGGCGGGATTTCGACACCCAGTGGCGCTCGTAGCGGCAGCCGGTCATGGCGGCGGCGGCATTGGCATTGCGGTCGAGCACCGAGGTTACCTGCTCGGCCATGGCGATGGTCGGCACGCGGATCATATACTGGATTTCGGCAAGGCCGGCCGGCAGGTTGTCGGCGGTTGCTTGGCCCGCCGTCAGGATCGCCTCGCTGATCGACCAGCCGCCCTGATGGGTGAGCATCGAGTCCCGCAAGGCTTTGGACGCCATGTACATGGTCATCAGCGCATCGTTGGCGCCCGGTGCGCGCACGGCGGAATGCGATTGCGGGATCGGCGCATCGTCGCTGCGGCCCCAGGCTTCCGGCTGGTCGCAGACGAAGCGGTAGATCATCGAATAGGCCGCACCGCAGTGCGTGTCCCAGCGCACCGTATTGCACATCGGCAGCATGTAGAACGGGTGGAAGGAGAACATGCCGTCCAGTCCGTCATAATAGCCCTTCGCCGCATGGATCGGCTTGGAGCCGCGTACCTTTTCGGCTGGTTCGCCGGTGAAGCGCAGGGTGCCCTTTATGTCATGCCGCTGCATCGCCGCCTTGGTGGCCAGCAGGCCGCCGAGCGAACCGATGCCGAGCGCCGAATGCGGGTCGGTATGGCCGCCAGCCTCGAAGCTCAGGTTTTCACGCGGCTCTCTCCGTGTCGTTGCCGCCTGGCAATTGCCGGGTACGGCGTCGTATTCTGCGTACATGCCGATGGTGGGGCCGGGACCGTTGCTCCATTCGGCGCAGAAGGCTGTCGGCATGCCGGCCGAGCCTTCCTCGACGGAAAAGCCCCGTTTGCGCAGCAGATCGACATACCAGGCGGCGGATTCATATTCGCGCCAGGCCGTTTCGCCGAACGAGAAGATCCGTGCCGTCCAGTCCGACAGGTCGGCCCGGAGGGTCTCGACATAGGTCAAAGCAGATGTCTGGGCGGCGGATATCGGCACGGGGGCTTCGTTTCGCTGGAGAGATCGGCTGAGCTGCTGCAGTCAGTTAAGCGCCGATCCGATCTTCGAAAAAGTGAAATGTTTTCCCGCCTTCGACAAATTAAGTTCGCCAATGCTCAAAATCCGGACTAGCCTTCGGTTAGATCAGGAGGGCGCCTATGCAGAGAATTCCATCGACACAGGCTTTGCGTGCGCTGGAGAGTTTTGCACGCCACGGCACGGTCTGGAAGGCCGCCGACGAGCTGAACCTGACGCGCAGCGCCATCAGCCATCAGCTGCGTCTGCTGGAGCGGGAACTCGGCTTCCAGATCTTCAATCGGGTCGGTACGCGGATCGAGCTGACCGAGCAGGGGCTGGGATATGCCGCCGATATCAGGCAGGCGCTGAACGCCATTGCCGGGTCGGCCTCGCGCCATGCCAGCCGCGGTGTCAGCGGCGCGATCACCGTCAGTTGCCCGCCGGGCTTTGCCTCCAACTGGCTGTGCAGCTATATTTCGCATTTCCGCGACGCCTATCCGGACGTTCGCATTTCCATCGTCACGCCGCGCCGGCTCGACGATATCAGCAACCCCGATGTGGACGTGTTCATCGCATTCGGGACGGGCAACTGGCCGTCGATGCAGGTGGAACTGATCATCGAGGTGGAGTTTGCGCCGCTGTGCAGCCCGGTATTGCTCAACAAGATCGGCGGACTGAACGAGCCGAGCGATATCAAGAAGATGTGCCTGCTGCACCTCACCGATTACGAGGACTGGGAGACCTGGCTGGCGCTGGCGGGGGTCGATCAGAGCTATGCCTCGACGGGCATCGTGTTTTCCGACATGAACCTGGTTTTTGCCGCCACGCTGTCGGGGCAGGGCGTCGCCGTCGGCGACCGTTTCACCTGCCGGCATGCCATGAACAGCGGCCAATTGGTGCAGCCGTTCGATATCAGCATCAATTCCAGCCGCTCCTATTATCTGGTGACATCGGAGGCGAAAGCCGACAACCAGGCCGTCGTGGCTTTCAGTTCATGGCTGCGCTCGCAGATGCTTAAAAATGACGCAGATGCCTAGCCGTCCGCCCATGGATCGGGCGGGTTTTGGCAAATTATATTTGTCCAAGCGGGGAAAAGATTTCGTTTGTCCTGTTGCTAAAACACTCCTACGATTTCGATGTTGAAAAGGAGCGTCGATGAAGAGCGGACACGAGGCGGCCGAAATCACAGCAAGCGGGATAGGCAAGGCCTATGGCGATTTCCATGCCCTGCGTGACATCTCGCTGACCATCGGCTCCGGCGAATTCCTGACGCTTCTTGGACCTTCCGGCTCCGGCAAAAGCACGTTCCTGATGATCCTGGCCGGCTTCGAAACGCCTTCTTCGGGAACCCTTCGCAAGAACGGCGCGGACATTACCGGCATTCCCGCCGAAAAACGCGCCTTCGGCATGGTCTTTCAAGGCTACGCGCTGTTTCCGCATATGACGGTCGAGCAGAACATCGCCTTTCCGCTGCAGGTTCAGGGACGCCCGGACAACGATATCAAGCGCAGCGTCAATACGATCATCGATCGCGTCGGGCTGCGCGGACACGAGAAGAAGCGGCCGTCCGGATTGTCCGGCGGCCAGCAGCAGCGTGTCGCCCTGGCGCGCGCCCTGGTGTTCGAACCCTCCGTTCTTCTGCTCGACGAACCGTTTTCAGCGCTCGACAAGAACCTCCGCTCCTCGATGCAGGAAGAAGTCCGTCGGCTGCATCAGGAGACCGGGACCACCTTCGTTTTCGTTACCCACGACCAGTCCGAGGCCTTGGCGCTCTCGACCCGCATCGGCATCTTCAATCACGGGCAGTTGCAGCAATTGGGCACGCCGAAGGATGTCTACGAGCGGCCGGCCAACCGCTTCGTGGCGGAGTTCCTCGGCGACGTGAACTTCCTGTCGCTGTCTTCGGTGAAGGCCACGGCTGATGGGGCAGAGGGATTGTTCGAGGGACATCCGATGCAAATCTCGGCGCCCGGCCAGGCCGTCAGCGAGCATTTCGCCATCCGGCCAGAACATATGGTGATGTTCGAGCAGGCGCCGGAAGAGGGCAATATGCTGAAGGCCGAGATTGGCGAAATCACCTATCTGGGAGCGGAAACGCGCTTTGGCCTGAAGACGCCGGGCGGCATCGATCTGGTCTTGCAAATGCCGACGCGCGAGGTGAAGAGCGCCTTCCAGCCGGGGCGGCAGGTCTGGGCCGGATGGCCCGCCAACCAGGGTTTCTTTCTGTAAGTGCTTTGCAGTGCATGACACGAGCGACGCCGATAAAGGCGCGCCGCAAAAACCAGAGGAGAACGGCATGAGCGAAATATTGGCAGATGGCGGCATGTCCCGCCGCAGATTCACCCAGCTGGCAGCACTGTTTCTGTCGGTCAGCCCGATCGCACTTGGCGCGACGCGCGGCTGGGCGGCGGAAGGCGAACTGATCTTCGTCAACTGGGGCGGCGATGCCGGTCCGGCTTACGACAAGGCCTATGGCGCGCCCTTCAAGGAAGAAGCCGGCATCACTGTGAAGCAGGACGGCTCCGGCCCGACGGAAGGTGCTGTCGCGGCACAGTTTTCAAGCGGCAAGCCGGCCTGGGATATCGTCGATATCGATCCCTTTTCGGCAGAAGCGCTCGGCAAGAAGGGCATGATGGAGCCGATCGACTATACGATCGTCGATAAGACGAAGATGCGCGAAGGCTTTGGCTGGGAGTTCTCCGCCTCGACCTATTTCTTCTCCTATATCATTGCCTATGACGCCTCGAAATTCGGCGACAAGGTGCCGACCGGCATGGCCGATTTCTTCGACGTGGAGAAATTCCCCGGCAAGCGCTCACTCTACAAATGGGGTGCGGGCATGTGGGAAGCGGCGCTTCTCGCCGACGGCGTCGAGCCGGCCAAACTCTATCCGCTCGACCTTGAGCGCGCCCACAAGAAAATTGCCGCCTTCAAGGACAACGTGGTTTCCTATTGGGGCGGCGGCGCCGAAAGCCAGTCGGTGCTTCTGAACGGCGAAGCCTCGATGGCGTTGATCTGGTCGACCCGCGCCGGGCTGATCGAAAAGGATTCCGGCGGTTCGATCAAGTTCGTCTGGGACCAGGGCCTGATTTCGCCCGGCGCCATGGGCGTGATCAAGGGCAATCCGGGCGGCAAGGACAATGCGATGAAGTTCATCGCCTCGGCGCAGGATCCGAAGAAGCAGATCATCATGTTCGAGATGCTTGGCCAGGGCCCGGCAAACCCGGCCGCCGATGCGCTGCTGACGCCGGAACAGGCGCGTCTGAGCCCCGTCGATCCGGCCAACATGTCCAAGCAGATCGCGCTCGACATGGCCTGGTATGAGACCAATTACGGTCCGGCGCTGGATGAGTATACGAAGATCATCTCGGCTTAGACGGCCTTCTTTCTCTTCTCCCCAGCGGGGAGAAGTGCCGAGTGAAACGAGGCGATGAGGGGGCGGCAAATTCAGATCGTGCCGCCCCCTCATCCGGCCCTGCGGGCCACCTTCTCCCCGGCGGGGAGAAGAGGGAGCCTGCCGCCTCCATCGTACTAAGCTCGCATCCAGAAAGGAGAGCCGCCATGAAATCCGACAAATTGAAACCGGCGCTCCTGCTTGGCCCCCTCGTGCTGTTTCTCGGCCTTGCCTATCTCGTGCCGTTCCTTGGCGTCATGCAATGGAGCGTCACCCTGCCGGAACCCGGGTTTTCGCAATATGGCAAGGCGGTCACCGATCCGTTGATCCAGTCGGTGTTTTTCCGCACGTTCCGCATCTGTCTGATCGTCACCGTCTGCGCGGTGACTGCGGCTTACGCGATTGCCTATGTCTGGGTGCGCGGCACACCTGCGCAGCGGCTGGTGACGGAACTTTGCATTCTCATTCCGTTCTGGATTTCGGTGCTGACCCGCGCCTTCGGCTGGGTGGCGCTTTTGTCCAATCGCGGACTGATCAACACCTGGCTGCAAGCGGCCGGCATCATTTCCGAGCCGCTGACCATGGTGCGCAACGAGTTCGGCGTCGTGCTCGGCATGGCGCATTTTCTCATTCCGTTTGCGGTGTTCCCGATCGCCTCCGCCATGCGCAGTCTTGACGAGCGCGTATTCTTGGCCGCCCGCGGCATGGGCGCATCGCGGCTCAGAATCTTCTGGTCGATCTTCGTGCCGATGACGCTGCCGGGCATTCTCGGTGCCGGGCTGATGGTCTTCGTCTTTGCGCTCGGCTTCTTCATCACACCGGCGATCCTCGGCGGCGGCCGCAGCGTCATGATCGCCGAGCTGATCTACCTGCGCCTGTTCCAGAGCCCGGACTGGGGGCTGGGTGCTGCCATCAGCGTCATCCTCATGCTGATTGTCGGCGCGCTTTTGATCCTGATGCTGCGGCTGGTGCGGCCAAACAAGATGCTGGGTTGAGCCGATGTCGATGAAACCCACGCCGATTGCCGTTTTCCTCGCCTTTGCGGTCGCGTTGTTCCTGCTCCTGCCGCTGATCGCTGTCGTGCCGGTGTCGTTCACCCCGGCACGCTTCCTGTCGATGCCGGCCGATGTCTGGTCGCTCCGGCACTACCAGGCGCTGCTCGACAATCCGGCCTGGCTGCAGAGCATCTGGCTCAGCCTGCGCATCGGCATCCTGAGTTCGGTGATCGCGACACTTTTGGCACTGATGTTCAGCCTCGGCATCTGGATGTTCCGGCCGTGGTTCGGCAGCCTGCTGTTCGGCTTCGTGCTGTTGCCGATGGTGGCGCCGCCGGTGGTCTCGGCGATCACGCTGTATTTCTTCCTGACGACGCTATCCAAGGTCAACGATGTCGTCGCCTATGATACCTGGGTGGGTGTCGCCATCGCGCATGCGGTGATGATCGCGCCGTTTGCGGTTGTCATGGTAACGGTTGCGCTTGCGCAGGTGGACCGGCGGATCGATCTGGCCGCGCGCGGTTTCGGCGCCTCCGTCAACCAGCGGATCTTCAAGATCATCCTGCCGAACATCAAGTTCGGCGTGTTCACCGCCTTCTTCCTCTCCTTCGTGCTCTCCTGGGAGGAGATCGGCGTGACGCTGTTCATCACCAGCGTCGATGCGGTGACCCTGCCGCGGATGATGTGGATGGGGCTGCGCGACAATATCGATCCGGCCATTGCCGCGATCTCGGTGATCCTGATCGTCATCGTCATCTCGGTCATCCTGGCGAAGACCGCTGTCACCTTCAAATTTTCCAAGAAATCCTGACGGCGACGTTCGTTGGATATTGCGCGCTGGCAGACTATACAATTGTATAGCAAGAAACGAAAAATAAGAGGTATCCGCATGATCAGCACCGGCATGTATCTGACGAAACTGCTGACATCCTATGGCGTCGATACCGTCTTCGGCATTCCGGGCGTGCATACGGTCGAGCTTTATCGCGGGCTGGCGGGAAGCGCGATCCGGCATGTGACGCCGCGCCACGAACAGGGGGCGGGTTTCATGGCCGATGGTTATGCGCGAGCCACCGGTAAGCCGGGCGTCTGCTTCATCATCACCGGGCCGGGCATGACCAATATCGTCACCGCGATGGGCCAGGCCTATGGTGACAGCATTCCGATGCTGGTGATCTCGACCGTCAATGCGCACGGCCGGATGGGCTCGGGCGAGGGCTGGCTGCATGAGCTGCCCAACCAGCAGGCGCTGGTCAGCGGCGTCTCAGCCTTTAGCTGCACCGTCAACCGGCCGGAGGACCTGGCGCCGGCTTTGGCGCGGGCCTTCGCGATCTTCGACGGCGCCCGGCCCCGCCCGGTGCATATCGAGCTGCCGATCAACGTCATGCTCGCTTCGGCGGAGCACCTGACCGTGCCGGAAAATCCTGTTCGCCTGTCGCGACCTGTTGGTGACGCCGGCGGATTGAGGGCAGCGGCAACATTGCTGGACGGTGCGAAGGCACCGGTCATTCTGGTGGGCGGCGGCGCAATCGGTGCGGCGGCGCAAATCCGCGCGTTGGCGGAAAAGCTCGATGCGCCGGTGGTGATGACCACCAATGGCCGGGGCATCCTGCCGCCGGGGCATACGCTGGCGGTCAACCTTTCGGCGAGCATGCCGGCCACCCGCGCGCTGATCGAGGCGGCCGATGTGGTGCTCGGCATCGGCACGGAGCTCGGGCCGACCGATTACGACATGTATGAGGACGGGCTCTTTTCCATTCCCGGCGCCTTCATTCGCGTCGATATCGATCCGGCGCAACTGATGCGCACCCGCGCACCCGAAATCGGCATCGTCGGCGATGGGTCGCGATGTGCGGCGGCTTTGCTGGATTTGGTCTCAGTGGGGTCGCGGGAAGGGGCTGCGCGGGCAGCGCAAGTGGAAACTCTCGTTCATCGCGACGTTCCGGCCGCTTTGCTCGACGACCTGATCATTCTCGAAACGATCCGCGATACCTTGCCGGGCGTGCTGATCGCCGGGGATTCGACCCAGCTCGTCTATGCCGGCAATACGGCCTATGAGGCGGCCTCGCCCGGTTCCTATTTTAATTCGGCGACCGGTTACGGCACACTCGGCTACGGCCTTCCGGCGGGCATCGGCGCCAAGATCGGACGGCCGGAGCGGCCGGTCGTGGTGCTGGCGGGAGACGGCGGCCTGCAGTTCTCGCTGGCCGAACTCGCCTCGGCGATGGAGGCGAAGGCGCCCGTCATCCTGATGCTGCACGACAATGGCGGTTACGGCGAAATCAAGTCCTACATGGTGTCGAAAAACATTCCGCCGCTCGGCGTCGATCTGCACACGCCGGATTTCATCGCCATCGGCCGGGCCTATGGCTGGCACGCGGAGCGGCTGGAGAGCTTCGAGGCTTTGAAACCAGCGCTAGAAGCGGCGCAGGGGAGGGATATCCCGACCATGCTGGTGTTCGGCGACCCCTTTCGCGCCCAGGCGGCAGGCGGCAAGCGTTAACCGGACCGCCAGTCACTCGGCCGGCTGCACCCGGGCACGCGATAGTGCGGCATAACCGCCGGATGTCAGAAGGATGATGACGCAGACATAAATGTCTGCCGTCATGGTGAGCCCGACCGCCCGCGACAGGAAGCCGGCCAGGATTGCGGGAATGCTGAAGGCCAGATAGCTCTGGACGTAATAGGCGGACAAAAGCCCGGCGCGCTCCTCCGGCTTGGCCAGCGGCATGATCGTGCTGACAGCGCCAAGGAAGCAGGACCCAAAGCCGGTCCCGGCGACGATCGTGCCGGAAAACAGCAGCGCCACAAAACCGGTGTGGACACCGGCGACGACGATCAACAGCCCGGACAGCATCGTAAAGACCCCAAACGTCAGGTTGGCGCGGGCCGGCTTCTGCCGCCGGAAGAAGACGGCGAGTGCGCCGCTGAGGGTGAGCGCTGCAACCGTCAAACCGCCTGTCATCGGTGAATGATTGCCGGTGGCGGCACCAACCAGCGACGGCATCAGCGACAGGTAGAAACCGCCGAGCGACCAGATCGAGATATTGATCGGGGTGATCGCCATCAGCGACGGGCGGACCTGCGGCGGCACGCCGACATGCGGGCGCAGCGATGCCAAAGCACCCGGCTTCGATTCGGCTGTTTCGGGAACGCTCCAGACGAAGACGGCCTGTGCCAGCAGAGCGGCGAAGAGGAGGAGATAGACCAGACGCATCGGGTCGGGCGCAAACTGCACAAGTGCGCCGGCGCCGAGCGCACCGACAGCCATGCCGAGCAGCGGCGAAATGCTGTTGACGATCGGGCCTGACATCTTGTTGGCATCGACCAATGCCGCGCCGATGGCGCCGCTGGCAGCGCCCGTAGCGATACCCTGAACGATGCGGGCCGCGATCAGCCAGGAGGGGCTGTCGGCCAGCATGAACAGAAGCATGGAGGCTGCCTGCAGCAGGATGGCGGCGAAGATGACGGGGCGGCGGCCGATATGATCGGACAGCGAGCCGACGACGAGCAGCGTCGTCAGCAGGCTGAACGCATAGACGCTGAAGATGAAGGTGAGCAGGATCGGCGAGAAGTGCCAGTTCTCCTGATAGAGATGATAGAGCGGCGTCGGTGCTGCCGATGCGGCGAGGAAAGTAATTAGCGTTGTCGCATGGAAGCCTAAGGCCCAGCGCCGTCTGGCGCGAGAAAGGCCGCCGGAAACAGGTTCACTTTTGCTCGACATGCGCTATTGTCCCTAAAAGCTAAGATGTTGCGTTAGCTTTCGTAGCGCGGAACAGATATAAAAGCAAATTATTTGCGTTAGTGGTTTTTGCGTGGCGAGTGGAAAGCGGAGATGACGCCGATGAACATACGCGAAAATATCAGGCCGGGCGGGCGCAGCGCCCGCGTGCAGGCCTCGGTACATAAGGCCGTGCGCGGCCTCCTGTCGACGATGGACCGCAGCGACGTGACGATCCCGCTGATTGCCACCGAGGCTGGCGTCACGCCCTCCACGATCTACCGGCGCTGGGGCGACCTGCAGGAGCTGCTTGCCGACGTTGCTGTCGAGCGGTTGCGCCCGGATGCGCCGCCGAAAGATACCGGTTCGGTGCGCACCGACCTGACGCAATGGGCCGAGCAATATGCCGACGAAATGGCCTCCGGCCCGGGCCGGGCGATGATCCGCGACGTTCTTTCCAGCGTCGCAACGGACAGCCGCAATGCCGGAAAATGCTGCGGCTATACCCGCGAACAGCTGCAGGTCATTGCCGGGCGCGCCCGCGATCGCGGCGAAGACTTTCCGGATGTGGAAACGGTGATCGACATGCTCGTCGCCCCAATCATGTACCGCATCCTCTTCGACGACGTGCCGCCGGCATCCGATAAGGTTTTGGGGCTGGTGGAGAGCTTGTTACCGCCGAAGCGGTAGGCGCGTGCACCGAGTGACGATCTATTGACGGAATCTATAGGGAATTGCCGCTAGGGTTGTGACTACGCCGGGGCGGTGTTGTGTCGCCAGACGCGTGCGGGAGTGCCGATGCTGCAGGGCAGGATAGATGCGAAGACAGTTATGACGCAGCGCGATGCATTGACGATCACGCGCATCGTCCGGGTCAATCATGCTGGAGAGTTTGGCGCGATCCGGATCTATTCGGCGCAGATCCCTGGTGTCTGGTTGGTTCTGGCCGGATTGCGTTCCGGCACTCGTCGATATGCTTGAGGATGAAAAGCGTCATTGCACCTTGTTTTGCGATGCCATGCCAAAGCGGAAATCACGGCCATGCCAGATTATGCATTTCTGGAGCTACGGTGGCTGGATGCTGGGGTTTCTGACGGCACTGCTGGGGCGGCAGGGTATTTGGGCGTGTACGGCTGCCGTCGAAGCGGCGGTGCATCGTCACCTTGATGACCAGCTGCATTTTCTGAAAGGGCGCGATCCCGAATTGAGCGACATCATCCTATCCATCCGCGATGAGGAAATCGCACATCTGCGCCATGCTGAAGAGCGGCTGAAATCAAGGAGCGTTGTTTTTGCTGCATTAAGGGGCATCATCTCCGTGGCGACGAACACCCTGATCTGGCTGTCGACCTGGGGGGATTCGACGCGGATGGCATGGGCTTTGAAAACTGATGGCAAGTGACGTTATCCCTGTCTGGGAGCGTCGAGAAATCACCGCATCTTGAAGTCGACCACCCGATGTAATACCTTTGTAAAAACATTCCTTACCGAGGTGCATGATGAGCGCGACAGTGACGACGAAGGGGCAGGTGACCATTCCGAAGCCGGTGCGGGATTTTTTGGGCATCGTGCCGGGGACCCGGGTAGATTTCCAACGCGCGGCCGACGGCAGCGTCGTGCTGACGCGCGCCGACGAAAAACGTCCTGCCAGCCGCTTCAACAAGCTGCGCGGCCATGCCGGCAAGGGCTTGAGCACCGATGCGATCATGGCGCTGACGCGCGGTGACGAGTGACGCTGGTCGATACCAATATCCTGCTCGACGTGGTGACCGACGATCCGGACTGGGCAGACTGGTCGATCGAGCAACTGGAAGCTGCTGGCCTGCGCGGACCGCTTCTCATCAACGACGTCGTCTATGCCGAACTTGCGGTGCGTTACGAGCGGATCGAGCGGCTGGAAGCGTTTCTCTCCGAGGCGGGGATCGAGCTCGCGGCGATGCCGCGCCCGGCTCTGTTTCTGGCCGGAAAAGTCTTTCAGAAATACCGCAAGACGGGTGGGTCGCGTGCCGGTGTCCTGCCGGATTTTTTTATTGGCGCACATGCGGCTGTTGACCGGCTGGACCTGCTGACCAGGGATACGGGCCGGTACCGGACGTATTTTCCAACGGTGAAGTTGATTGCGCCGGATCGGTAGGGGCGTTGGGATTGCGGTGAGGATAGCGACTTAACGAACAAGCCGTCCGGAGTCTGACAATCGTCGAAAGCGCCAGACCCTAACGCGAATTGTTTCCTGTTTTTGGCACGCTTTTGCTCGCCGTCGTCCCGGACTTGTTCCGGGATACAGCCACGGCGCGTCTGCGCCGTGAACAGACTTAACCCAACGTAAAAACAGTTCTCTCACCGCGCAGACGCGCGGTGGCTGGATGCCTGTGACAAGCACAGGCATGACGGAGGGGAGGGTGGCCACCCTTCCCCAAGCGGAGCGATTGGCCGCCCTCCAACAGAAAAAGGCCGGACAATCTCTGCCCGGCCTCTCAGCCCTCAAATCATCCCCGATTCCGGCGGAACGGGCTTTTCCTTCGGCTTGTAGCCGACCGACCTCAGCGCGACGTAGAACACCGGGGTCAGGAACAGGCCGAGAATGGTGACGCCGAGCATGCCGGAGAAGACGGCGGTGCCGAGCGACTGGCGCATTTCCGCACCCGGGCCGGTGGCGATCATCAGCGGCACGACGCCGAGGATGAAGGCAAAGGCGGTCATCAGGATCGGCCGCAGGCGCAGGCGGCTGGCCTCGATGGCCGCATTGACCGGGTTCATCCCGTCATCCTGCGCCTGGCGTGCAAACTCGACGATCAGGATGGCGTTCTTGGCCGCAAGACCGATGAGCACGATCAGCCCGATCTGGGTCAGAATGTTGTTGTCCTGCCCCCTCAGGTGAACGCCGATCAAAGCCGCAAGCACCGCCATCGGTACGACGAGGATGATCGCCAGCGGCAGGATCCAGCTTTCATACTGGGCCGACAGCGCCAGGAAGACGAAGATAACCGAGAGGGCGAAGATGAAAATCGCCGTATTGCCGGTGTTGCGCTCCTGGAACGCGAGATCCGTCCATTCGAACGAGGTGCCTGGCGGCAGGATCTGGGCGGCCAGAGCCTCCATCTTGTCGAGGGCTGTGCCGGTCGAGACTCCGGGTGCCGGATTGCCCTGGATCGGGACCGATACATACATGTTGTAGCGCTGGACAAGCGAGGGGCCGGTGGTGTCGCGGATATCGATGAGCGTTCCGAGCGGCACCAGGGCGCCGGTGGCGGAGCGCACCTTCAGGTCGAGAATATCCTCCCGCTCAAGCCGGAACTGCTGGTCGGCCTGCGCCCGCACCTGGTAGACGCGGCCGAAGGCGTTGAAATCGTTGACGTAGGAGGTGCCGAGATTGATCGACAGCGTCTCGAAGATGTTGGGGATCGGCACGCTCAGCGCCCGCGCCTTGTCGCGGTCGATCGCCAGGAAATATTGCGGGCTGGAAGCGGAGAAGGTGGTGAAGACGCCGGTCAGGCCTTCTGTCTGGTTGGCGGCGCCCATCATCTGATACGCGAGACCGAGCGCCCGGCGCATGTCGGAGCTTTCTCGATCGACGATCTGCATCTTGAAGCCGCCGGAATTGCCGATGCCGCGGATCGATGGCGGCGGCACGGCGATGATGAAGGCTTCCTCGATGCTCTGCATCGTACCGTAGAGCTGGCCGATGATCTGGTTGGCACTATAGCCGTGCTTCAGACGCTCCTCGAACGTGTCGAAAGCGGCAAAGACCACGCCGGAATTGGACGCGTTGGTAAAGGTCGCGCCGTTGAAGCCGGAGAAGGCGACGGCGTTCTTGACGCCCGGTACCTTGAGGATCATGTCGGAGGCGCGCTGGATGACGGCGTCGGTCCGGGCAAGCGAGGCGCCTTCGGGCAATTGCACGACGACGATCGCATAACCCTGGTCCATCGTCGGCACGAAGCCGCGCGGCACGATCTGTGCCATGTACCAGGTGCCCGCCAGCAATCCGAAAAAGACGATCAGGCTGGCGCCAAGCGCGATCCGTGTCGAGACGAGATGATGGACAACCCAGGAATAACCTTGGGTCATCCGGTCAAAACCGGTGTTGAAGCCGTTGGCAAGGCCTCTGGCGACACGCGTGATCGGATTGCGGGTTTCGTGATGTTCCTGATGCGGACGCAGGATCAAGGCGGCAAGCGCGGGCGAAAGCGTCAGCGAGTTCAGGGCGGAAATCGCCGTTGCCACGGAAATCGTCACCGCGAACTGCAGGTAGAACTGCCCGGAAATGCCGGGGATGAAGGCCGTCGGCACGAAGACGGCGATCAGCACGAGCGAGATGGCGATGACGGCGGTGCCGACCTCGTCCATCGTCACATGCGCCGCCTGTTTGGGCGTCATTCCCTTGGCGAGGTTTCGTTCGACATTTTCCACCACGACGATCGCATCATCGACGACGATACCGATCGCCAGCACCAGGCCGAACAAGGTCAGCATGTTGAGCGAGAAGCCGAAGGCCAGCAGCAGTGCGAACGTGCCGATCAGCGAGACCGGAATGGCGATGATCGGGATCAGCGCCGTGCGCCAGGACTGCAGGAAGATCAGCACCACGATGGCAACCAGGATGGCGGCCTCGAGGATGGTCTTGTAGACCTCGTTGATCGATTCCGAGATGAATTCCGTCGGGTTGTAGACGATGGTGTATTCGAGGCCGGGCGGAAAATCCTTCTTCAGGGTTTCCATGGTCGCCTTGATCTGTTCGGCAGCCTCAAGCGCGTTGGTGCCCGGGCGCGAGAAGATGCCCATGGCGACGGCAGCCTTGCCGTTCAGATAGCTGTTCGTGACATAGTCCTTGGCGCCGAGCTCGATGCGGGCGACGTCCTGCAACTGGACGAGACGGCCGCTCGCCGTCGATTTGACGATGACATAGCGAAACTGCCGGGCATCGCTGAAGCGCCCCTCGGTGGTGACGGTGTACTGGAAAGCATTGTTGCCGGCGTTTGGCGGTCCGCCGATCGATCCGCCGGATACCTGGACGTTCTGGTCGCGCAACGACTGCACCACATCGCCCGAGGTCATGCCGTAAGAGGCGAGTTTTTCCGGGTCGAGCCAGATGCGCAGCGCATATTCACGCTCGCCGAACAGGATGACGTCACCGACGCCCTCCAGCCGGACGAGCTGATCGCGCGCGCGGCTGCGGGCATAGTTGGAAACGTAGAGCTGGTCGTAGCGCTCGTTCGGCGAGATCAGGTGGACGACCATCATCAGGTCGGGTGAACTCTTTGCCGTGGTTATGCCGATGCGGCGGACTTCTTCCGGCAGGCGCGGTTCGGCGATCGAAACGCGATTCTGGACGAGCACCTGTGCCTTGTCGAGATCAGTACCGAGCTTGAAAGTGACGGTCAGCGCCATCGATCCGTCGGCGGTCGAGTAGGACGACATGTAGAGCATGTCCTCGACGCCGTTGATTTCCTGTTCGAGCGGGGTCGAAACCGTATCGGCGATGGTCTCGGCATCGGCACCCGGATAGGCGGTGCGGATGACGATGGTCGGTGGGGCGATTTCCGGATATTGGGCGACGGGTAGCTGAAAATAGGCGATGCCGCCGACGATCAAGAGGACGATCGACAGGACCGATGCGAAGATCGGCCTGTCCACGAAGAAATGGGCAAATCTCATTGGCCGTTCTCCGTCGCCGCGGCGGCTTCAGGCGGCAGGACAACCAGTTTCGGTGCAACGATGACGCCGGGCCGCAACCGTGTCAGACCATTGACAACGAGCGTTTCATCCCCCGTCAGGCCCTCGCGAATGACGCGATAACCATAGAGCCTCGGTCCCAGGCGAACCGGTTTGGTCGCGAAGCTGCCGTCCTCGGCAACCACGTAGACGACGCGCTGATCCTGGTCCGCGCCGATCGCCTCGTCGGGAACGAGGATGCCCTTGTAGGTATTGGAGGCGCTGACCTCGACGCGGCCGAACAGGCCGGGCTGCAGGATGAATTTCGGATTGTCGAAGCGGGCGCGCACCCGCATCGTGCCGGTTTCCTGGTCGATGCGGTTCTCGGCAAAATCCAGCTTGCCCTTGAACGGTTTCTCGGTGCTGTCGGCGATGGTCACGGAGACTTCCAGGGCGCCGCCGCCCTCCTGCAGATTGCTGCCATGGTCGCGCGCCACGCGGGCATAATTCAGCAGGCGGCGCTCATCGACGTCAAAGTAGAAGTCGATTGGATCCAGCGACACGATTGTCGTCAGCGCGGTTTGGTCGGCCTGTACCAGATTGCCGACGGAGATCAGCCGGCGATCGATGCGACCGCTCAGGGGCGCAAAAATGGTGGTGTATTCCATGTCCAGCTTGGCCCGGGCCAGGCTTGCCTCGGCGCCGCGCAGGTTGGCCTGGCCGGACTGCAGCTCGCGGCGGCGGTCGTCCAGGGTGGATACGGAAAGCGTCCCCTTTTGCACCAGGGTTTCGGTGCGGGCGAATTCCGATTCGGCGAAGGTCAGTGTCGATTTCGCGACTTCCAGAGACGACGTGGCGACGTCGAGAGCGGTCTTGAAGGGGCGCTGGTCGATGACGAAGAGCGGGTCGCCCTTCTTGACGATGGCACCATCCTTGAAATTGACCTGATCGAGATAGCCACCAACCCGCGAGCGCAGCGTCACTTCATCGACGGCTTCGAAGCGGCCGATGAATTCATCGCTATCGACGACATCCCGGACCACTGGTTTGGCGACGGTGACGGCAGGTTTCGGTTGTTCCTGTGCTGAAGAGGCGGCTGCAGAGAGTGTTGTGCAGAAAAATAGTAGTGCCGGAACAAGGCAGTTTCGTACCATGGTAAGCCCCCTGAAGCGCATGAAACACGTATCCCACGCCGTTGCGCAGGAGGGTTTTCGACGTTTTTTTGCGGTCAGGCTTGCCGGACTTTATGTGATTTCAGGCAGTCTGGGCACAGGCATGACCAAGTCGCGTTTCGTTTAAAATCAACAATAATTTCAAGTCGGAAGATACTTTCCCGCCGGCTGCCCCAGCCATGGAAGCCGCAGCTATATCGAGCAGGCAAGGCTATCTTCATGCTCAACTTACATCATTCGGACATCGAGTCACCACGGAAAAATGTGTTCCGGCATGCGCGTGTCATCTGAGAATTTCTTCTGTTGGCCGGGGTGAGTATCATGGCGGCAGCGCGTCGCCGAACTGCGGAAAGCCGATGGCCAACAAAATGCGTACCGGCCGCCGCGGGTCAGATCATGCCGCCGTTGGCGCGCATCACCTGGCCGTTGATCCAGGAGCCGTCGGGGCCAACGAGGAAGGCGACGGCCGACGCGATGTCCTCCGGCGTGCCGAGCCGTTCCAGCGGGTTCATCTTCGCCATGCTGGCGATCAGTTCGTCGCTCTTGGCATTGAGGAAGAGATCGGTGGCTGTCGGGCCGGGCGCCACTGCATTGACGGTGATCGAGCGGCCGCGCAATTCCTTCGACAGAATGGCGGTCAGCGTTTCGACAGCGGCCTTGGTGGCGGCATAGACGCCGTAATTTTCGAGCTTCAGGCCGACGACGCTGGTCGAGAGGTTGACGATCCGGCCGCCGTTGCGCAGGCGCCTTGCCGCTTCCCTCAGCGTGTTGAACGTGCCCCTCAGGTTGATGGCGATCTGGCGGTCGAACAGGGCGTCGGTGCTTTCGGCGAGCGAAGAGAGCGCCATGATGCCGGCATTGTTGACGAGCGCATCGACGCCACCGAAGGCTGCTTCCGCCGCATCGAACATTTGGCGCACGGCTTCCGCGTCGCTGACATCGGCCTTTGCAGTCAGCGCCCGGCCGCCTTTGTCTTCGATTTTCCGGGCCAGCGCCTCGGCTGTAGCGGCATCGCCCGAATAGTTGATGACGACGGTGAAGCCGTCCTGGGCGAGGCGTTCGGCGATGGCGGCGCCAATGCCGCGCGAGGCGCCGGTGACGATGGCGACCTTGTTATCGTTATCGGACATTTTCTTTCTCCTTGATTAACCACGCCGCAGCGCGTTTTCGATGAGGAGAAGATGCAGCTTTTCATTCGGCGGATAATTAGCCATTCTTCGGCATCACTATTCGAAAATGGCGAACAATCCGGATGGACAGATTTGAAGCGATGCGGGTGTTTTCGCGCGTGGTGGAGCGGCGCAGTTTCACGCTTGCCGCCGAAGATACCGGCCTTCCGCGCTCGACCGTGACCGATGCGGTCAAACAGCTGGAAGCACGGCTGGGCGTGCGCCTTCTCCAGCGGACGACCCGCCATGTCAGCCCGACGCTCGATGGCGAGGCCTATTACCGGCGTTGCCTGACAATCCTGTCCGATATCGAGGATGCCGAAGGTGCGTTTGCCGGCACCAAGCCGAAAGGGCTGCTGCGCGTCGATGTGCACGGAAAGCTGGCGCGGCATTTCGTTCTGCCGGGACTGCCGGCGTTCCTCAAGGAATATCCGGATATCCAGATGTATATGAGCGAAGGCGACAGGCTGGTCGATCTGATCCGCGAGGGGATCGACTGCGTGCTGCGCGTCGGCGATCTGCAGGACAGCGATATGATTGCGCGGCGGGTCGCCCTTCTGGAAGAGGTGACCTGTGTCTCGCCGGAATACATCGCCCGCTTCGGCCTGCCGCAGAGCATTGACGATCTGAGCGGACACCAGATGATCGGTTTCTGGTCAACGGCTATCGGCGGGCTTCTTCCGCTGGAGTTCACGGTCGCAGGCGGCATCCGCAACGTTTCCCTACCGGCGGTGGTGTCGGTCAACGGTGCCGATACGCTGGCTGCGGCGGCGCGGCTGGGGCTCGGCATCATGCAGGCGCCGCGCTACTCGCTGGAAGAGGACCTGAGACAAGGCACGCTCGTTGCCATCCTGCCGGATAATCCGCCGTCCCGCACGCCGGTTTCGCTGCTCTACCCCCGCAGCCGCCAGCTATCGCCGCGGGTGCGCGTTTTCATCGATTGGCTGTCCCGTGAATTTGTCACACGCCAAGACGAAATTTAAAAAGGCTGCGGTTTAACCTTGCCTTTGGACTGCGGCTTACCCACATGCGCGGCAGCTTCAAAGACCCTCCCTTGCACGTTTTCCCCGCACGGCCCGTCGATCCGGCCGCTATCCCTTAAATCGATTCCGCGTCGATGGGTTATGCGCTAAATGTGTGATTGTCCGAAGGAATCAAGGAAATCAACATGAACGCAGACGATATCAGCGAGATTTCCGCCTGGTTGACGACGCAGGGCCTGAAGGGCACCGATGAGATGGACATCGTCAACGGCTTCTGTCAGCGCGTCCGCGCTGCTGGGCTTCGGTTAGATCGCGGCCTGGCGCTGATCGACACCCTGCATCCGGTCTACGAGGGGCGGGCCTTCCAGTGGGACAGCAAGGAGCCGGTGAAAGCGGCCTTCGAATATGGGCCGACCAACGAGGGTGTGTCGGCTGAGAATTGGGAGCGCTCGGCGTTCTTCCACCTGCGTGAGAAGAATCAGAACGAGATCCGCCGGCGCCTCGGTTTCGGCGATCCGGCCGATTTCTACATGCTCGATGTCATGCTGACAGCCGGCCACAAGGACTACGTTGCGATGATCCATCGCTTCGCCCAGGACAGCCATATCGGCGACATGGACTGTTTCTACTCGCACTGGACGACGATGGACGAGGAGGGCTTTCGCGACGAGGACCTGGCGACGCTGCGGCAGCTGGTGCCGGTTCTGGCGCTGGCGATCAAGGCGGGCTCGCTGACGCGCATCTCGCGCACAATTGCCGAGGTCTATCTGGGTGAGGACGCCGCCAAGCAGGTGCTTGAAGGCCGCATATCGCGCGGCAAGGCCGAGCGGATTTCTGCGGTTCTGTGGTTCTCCGACCTGCAGAACTATACACGCATCTCCGACAACCTGCCGCCGGACGAGATCATTCCATTCCTCAACGATTATGCCGATGCGGTGATTTCCTCCATCCATGAGGCCGGCGGCAATGTGTTGAAGCTGATCGGCGACGGCACGCTGGCGATCTTCAAGGCCGAGGAGCGCGAAGATGCCTGCGCCCGCGCCCTGCTTGCCGAGCATAATCTGCGCGAGAAGCTAAGAGGCTTGAACGAGCAGCGCATGCTCGAAGGCCGCCCCGTCACCGAGGTCTATCTCGGCCTGCATATCGGCGATGTCTTCTACGGCAATATCGGCTCAAGCGACCGGCTGGATTTCACCGTCATCGGCCCGGCCGTCAACGAGGTCAGCCGCATCGCCTCGATGTGCCGTTTCGTCGATCGCAGCGTCATCATGTCATCGCAGTTCGTTGCCGCAGCACCACCGCCGCGCAATTCCGAAGTGGTCTCCATCGGTCGCTACGCGCTGCGCGGCGTCAAGCGGGCCCAGGAACTGTTCACGCTGATGCCGCTGGAAAAGTCTGTCGAATAGCTCAGGCGTTTTCGGCTGCCTGAGCGCGGCGGTGCCTGAGAAACACGGCATCTGACGGATTGGACGCGAGGTTGATGGCGCGATCGTAGGCGGCGAGCGCAGCGCCTGTGCGGCCGCAGCGCGACAAAAGTTCGGCATGGGCGGCATGAAACGGCTGGTAGGCATCAAGTGCCGGCGCCAGCATTTCCAGAACGCGCAGTCCGGCTTCCGGTGCTCCGGCCTCCGCCAGCGCCACGGCGCGGTTCAACTGCACCACCGGCGTCGGCTCCATCCGCAACAGGCTGTCATAAAGCAGGACGATCTGGCGCCAGTCCGGCGGTTCGGACTGCACGTGCAGGGCGGCTATGGCCGCCTTGATCTGGAATGGTCCGGCAGCGCGGCGGGCCATCGCCCGGTCGAGCAGCGAAAAGCCTTCGGCAATCCGCCCGTCGTTCCAGAGCTTGCGGTCCTGCGATGCAATGGGCACGCTGGTTCCATCGGCGGCCAGCCGTGCCGCCCGGCGCGCTTCGGTGATCAGTATCAGGGCGAGCAGTCCTTCGATCTCGGCTTCTTCCGGGCGCAGGCTGTTCAGCATGCGCGCGAGATAGATCGCCTCTTCGCCGAGTTGCCGGACCCGATCGCCCGCTGCACAGGAATAACCCTGATTGAAGATCAGATAGACGACGGTCAGTACGGATTGCAGCCGTTCCGCCCAGGCTTCGGGGCCCGGCACCGCGTAGGGAATACCGGCCGCAAGGATTTTGGCGCGCGCCCGGGACAATCGCTGGCCCATGGTTGCCTCATTGTCGAGGAAGGCGTTGGCGACTTCGGGAGTGCTCAAGCCGCCAAGTGTGCGCAGAGTGAGCGCCACCTGGGTCTTGGGTTCGAGCGCGGGATGGCAACAGGTGAAGATCAGCCGTAGGCGCTCATCCGGAATGTCGTCGGTGCCGTCTTCGGCCGCTTCGTCCAGCGACAGCCGCGCGATCTCGGCGGTCTTGCGGTCTTCGCGGGCGGCCTTGCGCAACAGGTCGATCGCCTTGCGCAGCGCGACTTTCAGCAGCCAGCCCTGCGGCGAGGCGGGAAGCCCGGTCCTGCCCCAGTGCACGACGGCGGAAGCCAGCGCATCCTGCAACGCGTCCTCGGCCAGCTGGAAATTCTTCAGCCGGGCGATCAGCGCCGACAACAGCCGCCCCCGGTCCGTCCGTGCCAGGGCATCGATGGCCCGGGACACGGCTTGAGGATCGGGGGCGGCTCTGTGCATCAGGAATTATAGTCCATCAATGGCCGCACCTCGATGGTGCCATAGGCGGCCGAGGGGATCATGGCGGCGTAGCGCAAGGCGGAATCCAGATCGGGAACGTCGATGACGAAGAAGCCACCCAGCCGTTCCTTGGTCTCGGCAAAAGGGCCATCCATCGTTTCCACCTTGCCGCCGCGAACCCGCACGCTTGTGGCCGTATCAATGTCCTGCAGGCCTTCGCCGGAGACATAGACCCCTGCTGCTTTCAAGGTTTCGTTGAAGGCAAAGTAACCCTGCATCATGGTGTCGAATTCGGGTGTGCCATAGGCCGGTTCCAGCGCCGGGTCGGAATAGATCAGTGCCATATACTGCATCGTGGTTCTCCTCATGGATCGTGTAGTTTCAAGGGCCTGCGTGAAAGGGGCAACGGTCGAGTTTAATCTCGATGCTCCAAGAACGCTGGCTGATCGGGAATTTCGACATGGCCTGGATTTTTTTGCAGAACCTGGCAGACGATAGGATGGCGGCGAACGAGAGAGGGACTTTCGCCAGTTCAGGAAAAACGAACGTCCGTAACCGACGCGGCGATGGTGATCTCGTCACCGAGCGACCATTCCGTTGCCCGCGCCGCCATGCTGGCTGGAACCTCTGCCGATCCGCCGGGACCTGCAGGCACGTCATAGGTAGCGTGCCCATCATGCGGCAGGATCACACCATAGCCGCGTTGCATCGCCGCCCGGGCGGTCGCAGCCACGCACATTTCAGACAGCACACCGCAGAGGGCAACGGTTTGCACGGCCGATGCCGCGAGCAGGTCGTGCAGGGATGTGCCGTCGAAGCCATCGTCTGCGGATTTCCGCACGACGCTTTCGCCGGCAAGCGCCGGAAAGTGAAGTGCCCAGCCCGGCTGATGCGGCTCATCGGCCGTGCCTGGCTCGCCGTCGTTCCGCAGGAAAATAACCGGAACCTTTGCCGCGCGCGCCGAGCCAATCAGAGCCTCGACGGCTTTGAGCAATCCGGCATGGTCCGGGACAGCCTCGATCCCGGTGACGAAGGCCACTTGGACATCGACAACGATCAGGGCATCCGCCGTTGCCTCAACGCTCTCTGATTGCTCCACCAAAACGTACCTCGTTCGCTTTTATCACGTCGCAAAGATCGGGAAGTCGTATGGAGATCAGGACCGTCTCGCCGCCAGGACGTGGAGCCATTCGGTCGGCTTATTGTCATAGCCGCTTCCCGATTGCGCTTCGATCGAGATGGATGCCCAGCCCAGTTTGGCGTAGATGTCTCTCAACCAGCATTCGGAGGGATAGTTGTAATACCGGTCGAACTCGTCGCGGCCTTCGGTCTCTCCAGCCTTGAAGCTGGCATAGAAAACCCCGCCTGCCTTCAACGCAGCATGGATGCGGGCGAGGATATCCGGCAGTTCGGCTCTGGGGATGTGGAGAAGACAGGCATTGGCCCATATGCCGTCATAGGCGCCTTGCTCGTCGAGATCGCCGAACAGCAGTGTGGCAACCGGGATTCCCAGGCGTTTTTCTGCTTCGCGGGCAATTTCCGGGGTGCCGTCCGTCGGGCGGACGTCAAACCCTTCCGCGAGCATGAATTCGCTATCCTGCCCGGCGCCACACCCGAGTTCAAGAATGGTCGCGTGCGGCTGCAAATGCGAAAGAAAGAGCTCGATCCAGGCCCGGCTCGGCTCCACGCCTCTGGATGTGTATTTGGCGGCTTCCATTTCGTAGAAGCGCAGGGTGTTGGGATCGTGAGACATTGCTCTTTCAGGATTTTCTCATAAACCATTGTTTATATTGAAAATACTAAAAGTCGTTGACAATGTCAAAACCGGAAGTCGAACCCCTTTACCGCAGCCAGAAAGTCAGACCTTCCGCCCGGCCTCGTTGAAGAAATGCAGATTTTCCCCCGGAAGCCTGACATCGACCTCGCCATGCATGCCAAGGAAACGGCGGTCGAGCGTGAAGGCTTTGAAGGCGACCGGACCGAGTTTCAAATGGACGATGATGCCGAAGCCGGTGGGCTCGACCAGATCGACAGTGGCCTTGAGAACGTCCGGGCCTTCGGCGCCGAGGACCACATGTTCCGGCCGGATGCCGAGCGTGGCGCGGCTTCCGTCGGCGAGATTGGCGGTGCCACCGAGCGGCAGCACGATACCGCCGGTGAGGGCAAAGCTGGCGGTATCGCCGGTCACCATGTAGCGGCCTTCGAAGAAGTTCATGCCGGGTGAGCCGATGAACCCGGCAACGAAGAGGTTGGCGGGATTGTCGTAGAGTTCGAGCGGGCTGCCGACCTGCTGGATGATACCGCCATGCATGGCGACGATCCGGTCTGCGAGCGTCATGGCTTCGATCTGGTCATGGGTGACGTAGATCGAGGTGGCGCCGAGATCCTGATGCAGCTTCTTGATTTCGGCGCGCATCTGTTCGCGCAGGCGGGCGTCGAGATTGGACAGCGGCTCGTCGAACAGGAAGGCCTTTGGTTCGCGCACGATGGCTCGGCCCATGGCGACGCGCTGGCGCTGGCCGCCAGAGAGCGCTTTCGGACGGCGTTCCATCAGCGGATCGAGCCCGAGTTTCGTGGCAGCGCTGGCGACGACGGAAGCAATCTTTTCTTTGGCGGTTTTTCTGAGGCGCAGGCTGTAGCTCATGTTCTTCGCGACGCTCATATGCGGATAGAGCGCGTAGGACTGAAACACCATGGCGATGTCGCGGTCCTTTGGAGCGAGGTCGTTGACGCGCTTGCCGTCGATGCGGATTTCGCCATCGGTGACGGCTTCGAGGCCAGCGATCATCCGCAACAGCGTGGACTTGCCGCAGCCGGACGGGCCGACCAGAACGACGAACTCGCCGTCCTTGATCTCCAGATCGATGCCGTGCAGCACCGGATGGATGCCATAGGATTTGTGGATGGCGGCGATATCGATGGATGCCATGGGATCAGCCTTTCACGGCGCCGGCCGTCAGGCCCTGCACGAGGTAACGTTGGATCAACAGGAAGAACAGGCAGGCCGGGATAAGCGCCATGACGCCCGCCGCCATCATCTGTCCGAAGTCGACCGAGAATTTGGAGACGAAGGAGAGCAGCCCGACCGGGAAGGTCGCCGAATCGTTTCCGGAAATCAGCATCAGCGAGAACAGCAGTTCGCTCCAGGCGGCGGTGAAGACGAAGCCGAGGGTTGCGGCAATCCCCGGCAGCGTCAGCGGCAGGATGATCTGCCGGAACGCGACGAACTGGGTGGCGCCGTCGATCATCGCGGCTTCCTCGAGGTCCTTCGGAATACCGTCGAAGAAGGACTGCATCAGGAAGGTGGCGAAGGGTACGTTGAAGGCGGTGTAGACGATGACCAGGCCGGTGAGGCTGTTGGTCAGGCCGAGCGGGGAGAGGATCTTGAAGATCGGCGCGACCAGCATCACCAGCGGGAACATCTGCGTCAGCAGCATCAGCGTGATGATCCAGTACTTGCCACGGAAATTGAAGCGCGACATGGCGTAGCCGGCAAGCGAGGCGAGCACCGTGACGATGATGGCAGTCGAGCCGGAGACAATCAGGCTGTTCTTGAAGAAGGTCGGGAATTCGCTGTGTTTCAAGACGAAGTCGAAATGTTCGAAACTGGTTCGCGACGGCCACATCTTGATGCCCTCGGAATAGAGCAGCTTGTTGGGCGTGACCGAGACTTTCAACAGCCAGTAGAGCGGGAACAGCGCGAAGATCACATAGGCGAGAATGGCCAGACGATGGGCGAGGACGGAGAGGATGCGTTTGCCGGTCATGATCTCAATCCTTGCTCAACAGCCACTGACGCAGGATCACGATCAGCATGGAATAGGTGATCAAAAGCGCGAGCAGGACGAGCGCGATGGCCGAAGCGTAACCGAAATCCAGCCGCTTGAAGGCCTGGGTGAAGATGTAGCTGGCGACGATCTGGCTGCGGTCGGCCGGGCCGCCATTGGTCATGACGATGATCAGGTCGGCGAAATTGGAAATCCAGACCGTGCGCAGAAGCACCGTGATGGCAATCGTTGGAGCAAGGAAGGGCAGGGTGATCGAGATGAAACGCTGCACCGGTCCGGCGCCGTCAATGCTCGCGGCTTCGTAGAGGTCGCGCGGGATCGCCTGAAGGGCCGCCAGAAGCGTGATGGCGAAAAAAGGAATGCCCCACCAGACATTGGCGATGATCGGCCCCCACATCGACAGCTGTGGATCCGACAGGATGTTGTAGGGCTCGTTCATCAGGCCAAGGGCAAACAGCCAATGGGGAATGGGGCCGACGACGGGATTGAACAGCCAGGCCCAGTTGAGACCGGCGAGAAAGCTTGGAACCGCCCAGGGCAGGAAAACCAGCGCCTGGACGATGGCGCGGCCGTAGAACGGCTTGTCGAGCAACAGCGCAAGGATAAGGCCGAAGACGAACTGCAGCAACACGGACCAGCCAGTCCACCACAGCGTGTTCTTC
The DNA here is from genome assembly GCF_049898205.1 of Pararhizobium sp. DWP3-4. Lineage (NCBI taxonomy): Bacteria > Pseudomonadati > Pseudomonadota > Alphaproteobacteria > Hyphomicrobiales > Rhizobiaceae > Pararhizobium > Pararhizobium sp. DWP3-4. Next base: position 110,541 of record NZ_JAFCXF010000013.1, read on the forward strand.
AAGGCCCGGAAGAAATTCTGGTCCTCAGACAACGTCCTGAAGTGATCGAGCCCGATGAAGCCGCCGGACATCGGATTGAGCAGCTGGATATCGCGAAAGGCGTAGGAAATGCCGAGAATCAGCGGCACCAGCATGACGGTGACGATCAGGATCAGCGCGGGCGCGCTATAGAGATAGGGGGCGGAGGCATCGGCAAAACGCTTCTTCAGCGGCCGCTGGTCCCTGCGCGCGCCGCTATTGCGGGCTGCTGCATGTGAAGCCATCGTCAAATATTTCCAGTTCGCGGCGCGTCGAGGCGTGCCGGCTTTACCGTCGGGGTCATGGGCCGCAGGCAGCCGACATCATGTCGCTGCCTGCGGCTAAGGGCTGATGACTTATTTGCTCGCGAGGAACTTCTGTTGAGCCTTGGTCATGTAGTCAGCCCATTGCTTGGCCATTTCTTCCGGCGTGATATCGCCGAGCATGGCTTCCTGGCTGGTCTTGATCGCCATGGAATCCTTGAAGAAGGCGAATTCTTCCAGGTAAGTCGGCATGACGGTCGGAACGGCGTCCTTGTCGGCCAGTTCCTCGAACCAGCCCTTGAACTGATCCGTGGCGAAGAAGGGGTCCTTCTCGGCGGACTTGAGCGCCGGCAGGGCACCGATCTTCTTGTTCCACTCGATATTGCCTTCGGGGCCTTCAAGCGTGGCGATCAGCTTCCAGGACAGGTCCTTGTTGGCGCTGGCCGACATCATCGACCAGCCGGCAAAGCCGATGGTCGGGAATGTTTTGCCGGATGGACCCTTCGGCATGGTGGTGACGCCGTAATCGGCTGCATCCATGCGCTCGGCGATGGCGATCAGCGCGTCCGGATCCTGATCGAGCATCGCGCAGGTGCCGGTGTAGAAGCCGGCGACGATCTCGTTGAAGCCCCAGTTGACGCTGTCCTTCGGCGCATAGCCCTTCTTGTAGAGGTCGATCAGCCAGGTGAAGCCCTTGACCCAGCCTTCTTCGGAGAACTTCGATGTGCCGTCGGCGTTGAAATAGGTGTTGTCGCCCGCCATCGTGGCGCCCATCATCATCCAGCCATTCAGGCCGCCCGGACCGCCGCGCATGCAATAGGCATATTTGCCCGGCAGCTTCTTGATCTTTTCGGCCGCTGCGACGAAATCGTCCATCGTCTTCGGCGGGCCGTCGACGCCGGCTTCAGCAAAGATCTTCTTGTTGTAGAACATGGCGCGTAGATAAAAGCCGTAAGGCAGCATATAGGCCGTGTCCTTGACGTCCCGGCCAAGTTCAAGGGCGCGATCCGTCAGTTCCGGCGTCTGGTCCCAGGTCTTCAGGTAAGGCTCGAGGCTTTCGAGCATGCCGTTGTTGGCATAGAGCGACAGCCAGGTATCCGGCATTTCCATCACGTCCGGGATCTCGCCGGCAGACACCATGGTGGCGAACTTCTGGAAGGCTTCGCCCCAGGGCAGCGAGATGATCTCGACCGTGGTGCCGGGATTGGCGGCTTCAAATTTTGCGACGATCGACTTCAGCGTTTCGGTGCGCTCCGGGCTGGTGATGACTTCCACCAGCTTCAGCTTGGTATCGGCAAGTGCTGTGCCTGCCATCAGCGTGGCGACCATGGCCGCCGTAATCAGTTTCCTCATTTTCGTTTCCCTTTTATTGTTGGTTTAAGTTGTTTGCTGTCGTGTCAGCCTACCGATGCGGCAGTGATTGCCGCGTCGATATCGCTCCAGAGGGCCTCCGTTCCCTCCAGGCCGACATGGAGCCTTACCGACCGCGGACTGATGCCGAAGGCGACCGCGGAATTGGGTTGTGCTTTTTGCGAAAGGACGACTTCGCCCGGCACGATCAGGCTTTCATGACCACCCCAGCTGACACCGAGCTTGAACAGCTCAAGGTGATCCGAGAAGGTGCGGACATTGATGCCGTCCTTGAAGATGAAGGAAAACAGGCCGGACGTGCCCTTGAGGCCGGGCGGCAGGTGATTGGCAAGGCCGGGATAGTTGACCGACTCAACCGCATCATGCGCTTGCAGACGCTTGGCGATCTCGACAGTGGACTGTTCATGCGCCTTCATGCGGATCGGCAGCGTGCGCATGCCGCGGATCAAAAGCCAGGCATCAAACGGCGACAGCTTGCCGCCGAGATAGGGATAGGCTTCCGAGCGGATACGCCCGATCAGTTCCCTGGAGCCCGCGACAACGCCGGCGACGACGTCGCTGTGGCCGCCGAGATATTTAGAGGCGGAGTGAATGACCAGATCGACGCCCAGCGAAATCGGCTGCTGGAAGACCGGGCTTGCCCAGCTGTTGTCGATCGCGGAGATAATGCCGTGCGACTTGGCCAGCGCTGCGAGTGCTGCAACATCATGGGTTTGCATCACCCAACTCGTCGGGCTTTCGAGATAGAGAAACTTTGCGCCGGGCAGAGCCTTGGCGACTTCCTCCTCGTCGCGGCCATCGACATAGGTCACCTCGATGCCCATGCGCTTGAAGAATGTGCCGAAAAGGCGGTAGGCATCCGGATAGAGATGCTTGACCGCAACGATGCGGTCGCCGGGTTCGACGAAGGACAGAACCGTCGAAGAAATTGCCGACATGCCGCTGGCAAAGCCGATGGCGTCTTCAGCGCCTTCGAGTTTGGCCAGCATTTCCTCAAATATCCGCACGGTCGGATTGAGGCCGCGGGTATAGATCGGCCGGACTTTTTCGCCGCGATAGGAGGCGACCATGTCGTCATAATCGGTGAAGGTGAACAGCGACGTCTGCACGATCGGCGGCACGACGGCGTCATAGGCATTGCTCACGTCGTGGGCGACGATGAGGGAGGCTTCCTCGAACGGATCGAACCCGTTGCTCATTTGGACATTTCCTTGATGTCTTCCTCGACGATCGCCAGGATTTTCAGTGTTTCAGCGCGCGCGGCCTCAGGGTTCTGGGCAGCGATGGCATTGAAGAGGGTGCGGTGGAACGGAAAGGAGCGGCGGGCAAAATCCGGCCGGTCGAAGGGCCTTTCCCAGAAGCGCTCGAAAGCGCCGCGCATCTGTTCAAGCAACTGCTTGAACAGCGGATTGTGGGTGGCGTCGTAGATGGCGAGGTGGAAAGCCAGATCTTCCGGACCGGATGTGCCCTTTGAGAGGTGTACCCGCTCCATCTCATCCAGCTTTTCCTCGATCATCCTGATGTCTTCTGCCGTGCGCATTCGGGCGGCCACCATGCCGGCCTCCGCCTCAATGCCGCGTCGTACTTCCAGCGTTTTCAAGAGCACGTCGCGCAGATGCGTCGTTTCCAGCGATAGCGGCATGTGGATCGTGGTGCCCGAGATCGGCTTCAACAGGTAGGTGCCGCTGCCCTTGCGGGCCTCGACGACGCCGAGTGCCTGGAAATGGCGGATGACTTCGCGGATCGTCGAGCGGCCGACGGCAAGCGCGCTCATCAGCTCCCGCTCGGCCGGAAGCCGGTCGCCAGGAACAAGGTTGGAGCGCTGGATATAGTCGGCGAGCGCTGCCGTCACTTGCTGCGCCCGGTCGGCCGGGGGCAGGGGGACAAGTGCCGATCGCGCATCCAAATGCTTCATCGTCCGCTTTCCAGTTGAAACCAGAATTGGTCTGACATCTGAGCAATAATGCAAATCATAACGTTGCCGTCAAGCCCGTTTATCCGGCGTTGGATAAACGGGTGAGAGCGGTAAACAGGTGCCGATGGGAGAGTGGAGCTTCCGCTGGATGGTGCGGAAGGACGATTGGACGGTGCATCCGGCGGCCTTTCGCCAGAATGTGTGGGCTCGCCCGCCATTCATTCAGGGAATGTCGTTGGATACCTGCGCCGCTGGATCGGCAAGCCCGGCGGGGTAGGTGCGGCCGCTGAGCGGGACCGCTTCGATCGCCGCAATCAGCCTATCGACCAGCAGATTTTCGGCGCGGCTGCCGCGCGCAAACCGCCGGGTGACCAGGTAGACATCGGCTGCTGGCGGATTCTCGTATGGTGGCAATTGCCAGAGTTGCCGTGCCTCGATATCGGCGGTGACCACATGGATCGGCAAGGGGCCGAAGCCAAAGCCGACCTTGATCAGCCGCTTGACCTCCTCGAGATTTGTGAAAAGACCAAGCACCTGACCGCTGAAATTTTCCCGCTGCCGCAGCCGGGCGATCGGTGCGAGCGCGCCACCCAGATGGTCGGTCTTGAAGGACACGTAGTCGAGCGCCGCGAGATCGGCGGTCTCTGTCCCGCGCTTGCCGAACAACGGATGGCCGGGTGCACAGAAGAAGCCGAAATGCTCGCGGTAAAGCACCGTATAGTCCAGTTCCGGATGCTTCTCGTGGGCAAGACAGATACCCAGGCAGGCTTCGCCGGACAAAACATTGTCGATCACCGTCTGGCTGGCGGACACCGTGGTCGAGAAACTGACCCGTGGAAAGGTCTTGTGGAAATCGGCAAGGAACCGGTCGAGGAACGGGCATTCGATATGGCTGGCAAAGGCCATTTCGACATTGCCGGTCACCAGATCCGGATCGTCCTTGACGAGATCGGGCAGGCCACTGACGATGTTGAACATGGTTTGGCACTCGGCATAGAGCCGCGCCCCGGCCGGTGTCGTGCGGAAATGGTTGGAAGAGCGGTCGATCAGGCGGCAGGCCATGTGCTCTTCGAGACGGCGCAGCGCATTGCTGATGGTCGGCTGCTTCAGCGACAGGCGGTTGCCCGCAGCCGTCAGGCTCTTTTCCTCGACGATCACCGTGAAGGTGCGCAACAGGTTCCAGTCAATCTCCCAAACGAAGCGGCGTCTCGGGCTGGCCATGGGTCACCTCATTCATTTGGTGAATGCTGGTCCTTCACCTAATGTATTTGTCGGGCCAAGTCCATTGTGGTTTGATCATCGCCACCTAAGACCCAGCGAGGCGCGACGTGACCGAGAGAACCCAAGTTTTCCCCGATTTCGGGTTGAGCCCCGAGGAGCGGCACCAGGCCGTGCGCGGTCACTATTACGAGTCTCCGGGCATGGACGGCGCCCGAGGTGAGATCTGGTGCTATACGCGATCCTATGCCTATGCGCGCGGTGCGATGGTCGACCTGCATATCAGTTCGACAGCGTCCTCATGCCGGCTGGAGATTGTTCGCGATGGTGCGGTCGAGACAAGCGTCTATGGAACCGACGATATCGCCACCGAGTGGCAGGAAACCCCCGACCAGGTCTCCGTCATCGGTTGCGGCTGGGAGCCGACCTTCACTTTCCAGGTCCATGACAGCTGGCCATCCGGCGCCTACCGTATCACGCTGACGGCCGAGGGGCGCGACGGCAAGCCGATTCAGTGTCACCACATGATCATCGTCCTGCCGAATGCCGGCCCAAAGCCTGGCCGTATTCTGCAGGTTGCCGCCACCGGCACCTGGACCGCCTATAATACCTGGGGCGGATCGAACCATTATCAGGGCATCACCGGCCCCAACCGCGACAGATACGCGACCACCGTCAGTATCGAGCGGCCGCTCTGCCGCGGCTTCGTCGTGCTTCCGCCGGATGCGCCGCGTGTGCCGCTGGAGGTGAGCCTGCCACCGGGCACCATTCCGCGTTATCCCCATATGGAATGGGCCTTTGCCAACGGCTATTCGAAGAAATACACCTCGTCCGGCTGGGCAAGCTATGACAGCCAGTTTTTCCGCTGGGCCGAGCGCCAGGGCTATGGCGTCGATCTCGCCAGCCAGCACGAGCTGCACAACAATCCCGGCATTCTCAACGATTACGACTGCGTCGTCTTCGTCGGCCATGACGAATACTGGACCTGGGAAATGCGCGATGCCGTCGATGCCTATGTCGACCAGGGTGGACGCGTGGCGCGTTTTGCCGGCAATTTCATGTGGCAGACGCGGCTGGAAGACGAGGGGCAGCGGCAGGTTTGCTACAAATATGTCGCGCGCAAGGAAGACCCGATCTACCAAAGCGGCGACGTCACCCGCGCCACCAACTCCTGGGAAGCCCCTGAAATCGGCCGTCCCGGCGCGCTGACCTTTGGGCTGAATGCCACCAATGGCGTCTATTCCGGTTGGGGCGGCTGCGCTCCGCGCGGTGTTCGCGGTTTCCCGATCTACCGGCCGCGTCACTGGGCCTTTGCCGGAACCGGCCTGTTCTACGGCGACCTGCTCGGCGCCGACAGCCATATCTATGGCTATGAGGTCGATGGCCTTGCCTACGAAATCCGCTACGGCCTGCCATATCCGACCGCAGATAGCGGCGCGCCGGAGGGGCTGGAAATCCTGGCGCTCGGCATGGCCAGCCAGGTCGAGGAAAGCGATATTCTGACACGCGAGGATCTGTTTTTCGGTGACGAGGACGGGCGCTTCATCGCCGAGACGCTCTATGGCGAGGCGAGCGACGAGAACATGGAAAAGGTCCGTTACAGCAATGGCATGATCGTCGACTTCAAGCGCGGCAAGGGCGAGGTTTTCCACGCCGGTACCTGCGAATGGGTGGCGGGCCTGCTGCGAAAAGACGCAATGGTCGAGCGCGTCACCGCTAATGTCCTCAACCGCTATCTCAATCGATAATTTCACTCAGAGCAGAGCATCATGAACATCCAAGCCAATGAGCGGCCCGCATCGCATCTTTTCTACGTGACTCGCCTGCGCCGGCCGCTGGTCGATCGCGCCGAGGGTATCTATTTCTGGACGCAGGATGGCCGCCGCTTCATCGACGGTTCCAGCGGGCCGATGGTGAGCAATATCGGCCACGGCAACCGGCATGTCATCGAGGCCATGAAGCAACAGATGGAGAAGGTGAGCTTCGCCTACCGCTTGCATTTCGAAAACGAACCGGCCGAGGAGCTTGCCCGGCGTCTGGCAGAAAAAATGCCCGGCGATCTCGACCGGATTTTCTTTGTCTCCGGCGGCTCGGAAGCGGTGGAATCGGCCATCAAGCTGGCGCGGCAATGGGCGGTGGCAACCAACCAGCCGAAGCGCTGGAAGGTAATCTGCCGGTTTCCGTCCTATCACGGCGGCACGATGGGGGCGCTTGGCGTTACCGGCGACCTGGCGCTGACCGAAACCTTTGCGCCGCAGATCCAGCCGATGCCGGCCATTCCGGCTCCAACAGCCTACCGCGACCGCGACAACCTGACGATGGAGCAGCGTGGCCTGCGTTATGCCGACATGCTGGAGGAGAAAATCCTCGCGGAAGGGCCGGAAAGCGTCGTCGCCTTCATCATGGAGCCGATCGGCGGCGCGGCGACTGCCGCGCTGGTGGCGCCGGACAGCTATTTCGCCCGTATCCGCGAGATCTGCGACAAATACGGCATCCTGTTGATCCATGACGAAGTGATGAGCGGTGCCGCGCGCACCGGCCGCTATCTCGGTGGCGATCACTGGAACTGCAAGCCGGATATCATCACCCTGTCGAAGGGTATCGGCTCCGGTTATGCCGCGCTCGGCGCCATGGCGGCGTCGGCGAAACTGGTCAAGCCGGTTCTGGACATGGGCGGCTTCCAGCATGGCTATACCTATGCCGGCAATCCGCTTGCCTGCGCTGCAGGCCTCGCGGTGCTGGAGGAGATGGAGCGGCTTGGCGCCGAAGCCAACGCGGCGTCCATGGGCGATCTGCTGAAATCTGAGCTGGAAGGCTTGTCGAAACGCTTCCCCTTCATCGCCGGAGTGCGTGGCAAGGGCCTGCTGATCGGCGCCGATCTGGTCGCTGATCCCGTGACCTTCAAACCCTTTGCCAAATCGCAGGCGACCAACCAGCGGCTGCTCGATATCGCCTATGAAAAAGGCCTGATCCTCTACTCCCGCCGCATCCGTGGCGATGGTTATGAGGCAGATAACCTGATCCTTGCACCGCCACTGATCATCACCGCTGCCGAAATTGGTGAAATGGTTTCGATCCTCGGCGACAGTTTTGAACAGCTGGCGCGCGAACTTGATCTGCCGGTGAATGGCTGAGAGCGGGATCATGAAGAATAAAGTCATCATCACCTGCGCCGTCACCGGCTCCGTCCACACGCCGTCGATGAGCCCCTATCTGCCGGTCACGCCGGATCAGATCGCAGAACAGGCGATCGCCGCTGCTGAAGCCGGCGCGTCGATCCTGCATCTGCATGCCCGCAATCCCGCTGACGGCCGTCCGACAGCCGATCCCACTGTGTTCATGCAATTCCTGCCGCGCATCAAGCAGGCAACGGATGCCGTCATCAACATCTCCACGGGCGGCAGTTCGCTGATGACGCTGGACGAGCGGCTGGCGGCTTCGCTTCAGGCGCAGCCGGAAATGTGCTCGCTCAACATGGGCTCGATGAATTTCGGCATTTTCCCGCTGGCAAAACCTGGCATGGAATGGCAGCACGAATGGGAGCCGCAGCTTCTGGAAGCGACGCGGGGCACGATCTTCAAGAACACGTTTGCCGATATCGAGGATATTATGAAACGGCTGGGCGAGGGGTGCGGCACCCGCTTCGAGTTCGAATGCTACGACGTCGGCCATCTCTATTCGCTGAAACATTTCTACGATCGCGGGCTGGTGAAAGGCCCGCTGTTCATCCAGTTCGTGCTGGGGATTCTCGGCGGCATCGGCGCCGATCCGGACAATCTCAGCCATATGAAGCGCATTGCCGACAAGCTGTTCGGCGAGGACTATCGGTTCTCGGTGCTGGCTGCCGGCCGCCAGCAGATGCCATTGATCACCATGGGGGCTGCGATGGGTGGCAATGTGCGGGTCGGGCTGGAGGACAGCCTCTATCTGGGGCGCGGGGAACTGGCCAAATCCAACGCCGATCAGGTCAGCCGCATCCGCACCATTCTCGAAGCCCTGTCGTTGGAGGTGGCCACGCCGGACGAAGCGCGCATGATGCTGGCGCTCAAGGGCGGCGATCGGGTGGGCTTCTGATGGTTGATATTTCCAATCAGCCCGTGAAAATTCGAATCGCAACGGCTGACGATGTGCATCTCATCCACGCGGGCTTGATGACCATCGCGCGGCATCTCGATGCCGAAGGCAAAGTCACTGCCACGCCGGGCGATCTTCGTAGACACGGGTTCGGTCCGCAGCCGGCCTTTACCGTTCTCATCGCCGAAATGGGTGGAGAGTTTGCCGGCATGTGCCTGTTTTTCCAGAGTTTCTCGACATGGCGCGGGCAGAAGGGCGCCTATATCCAGGACATCGTCGTCGAACCACGTTTTCGCGGTGCCGGCATCGGGGTCGCACTCTTGCGCCAAACGGCGGCGCATGTCCGTGCCGAGGGCGGCGCATACTTGCGGCTGTCGGTTGAAGCGAAGAACATCTCGGCGCAGCATTTTTACGAACGGATGGGGCTTGCCTGGTCCGACCAGGAGCGCATTCATGCGGCCTATGGCGAGGATTTCGAAGCGCTGGCCGGACAGCACGAGAGCGGGGTTTAAGGTATGAGCATCAAAACCTTCTACGCTGAAGAGCAGACGAAACACGATCCGAAGATGTTTCTCTCCAGTGGAGCGCCGCAGCCCAACCCGGAAAAGCCGGAGCGGATCGCGCGATTGCTCGAAGGCGCAAAGGCGGCGGGCTCCGAGATTGTCCGCCCGCGTGATCATGGCCTGAAACCGATCGCCACCGTCCACACGCCGGAATATCTGGAATTCCTGCAGAACATTTTTCTGCGCTGGCAGCGGATCGAGGGCGCCTCGGAGGAGGTGATCCCGAATATCCACCCGCTGGCGCGGACCGGCCGCTATCCGGCCTCCGCCGTCGGTCGGGCCGGGTATCATATGGCCGATACGGCGTGCCCGATTTCCGCCGATACCTGGGGCAGCGCCTGCTGGAGCGCCTGGAGTGCCGTCGAGGCCGCCGAAGCGGTTCTGGCCGGCGCCCGCCATACCTACGCGCTCTGCCGTCCGCCGGGCCACCATGCGTTTGCCGATGTCGCCGGCGGTTTCTGCTTTCTCAACAATTCCGCCATCGCCGCCCAGCATCTGCTCAAGTCGTCGAAACGCGTCGCCATCCTCGATATCGACCTGCATCACGGCAACGGCACGCAAGGCATCTTCTACGGCCGCAGCGACGTGCTGACGGTCTCGCTGCACGCCGATCCGGTGCGTTTCTATCCATTCTTCTGGGGCAATGCCGACGAGCGCGGCGAAGGCCTGGGGCTTGGCTATAATTACAATTTGCCATTGCCACGCAAGACGGCCGACGCCGGTTTTCTTGAGGCACTGGAGGCCGCCAACCGCCGCATCGAGGCCTATGCCCCGGACGCCTTGGTGGTCGCTCTCGGTCTCGACGCCTTCGAGGGCGATCCCTTCGGCGGACTGTCCGTCTCGACACAGGGCTTCGCCCGCATTGCCGAAGCCATCAGCGGCCTCGGCCTGCCGACCGTCATCATCCAGGAAGGCGGCTATCTCTGCGACGCGCTTGCCGACAATCTGACATCGTTCCTGACCGGGTTTCGGCACTGAGGATAGGGGGTGTAAGCTCCATGACTGAGCTTACACCCGAAGCGTACTGAATTTCAGCTTGGCGGTTCAAACCGGCTAATTTGACGGCTTGAGCGACTTCAAAATTCCCCCCAGATCAGCGCTATGTGCGTCCTGGGTTGCTTTGGTGCCCCAATATGTGACGACAAGCATCTTGCCTTCAGCAGGCGATGCGAAGCCAAGGGAAACCTCGACAGGACCGTCGGCATCCGTGCCGTCGAACTCGATGCTACCGAAGTTCATGCCATTGATTTCGACGTCGCCAGAGTCTCTTTGCGTTGCTGCATCAATTGTGACGCCGTTATCGGTCAGGAACTTGACGGCTTCGTCGATGACCTTGTCCATATCCTTATCCGTGGCGACATCGATCGAGAAATAGATCGCCGAATCTGGCGACTTGGCTTCGATGCCGGAAATAGTCTCTTTAGGACCCCAGGCATCGGGGATGGTCACCGACGCAATCGGCGCATCGCTCGGAAAAACGAGTGTTCCGGCATGCGCAAGAAAGGGCATCATGGCAAATGCCGCAGCTATGATGAATGTGTTTTTCAAACGAAGTCCTCTATTTGCAAATACGCTGTTTTGACGAACAGAAGTGACGACCCTGCCGCTGGATACACTTAGACCGAAAATAGTTCAAAGATCATTTAAGGTGTCGTGAAGATATAAATACCTCCATCAAGGGCGTCGGGGACGACCTTTGCCGATCGCCGTCAGCTTTTGACAGATCAGGAAGTTCCATAATAAGGATTACGCAATCCGTCCGTGTAGCGGCATTTTAGAAATGCGACATATAGGCTAGTTAGAGACGCGACAGTCGTCGCCTCTTGGGATGCTGGTCGAACGTCAGCATTGGGAAGCAAGATAAGCGACGTGCATCGTGGT
>NZ_JAFCXF010000014.1:0-88100 GCF_049898205.1 Pararhizobium sp. DWP3-4
AACATACGCAGGCAACTCCCTGCGTAAGCGACATTCGGAAAAGCCGAATGCGCTGCAAAGGGCAAAAGCCCTTCGGACTTTCGCCAGCGCGATTTTGCTGACGCAAAACGCTGATAACGCGACAAATCCCGACAGGGATTTGCACGGATAACGCGGGGTGGAGCAGCCCGGTAGCTCGTCAGGCTCATAACCTGAAGGCCGCAGGTTCAAATCCTGCCCCCGCAACCAAATCGATACCAAAAACACACAAAAAGCCCGCCATCCGGAAACGGAGGCGGGCTTTGCTGCGTTCGGGAACGTGAAATATCTGCTATCGACTTGCACGGCGGCAACTGTCTCGTCGGCCTCCTTGGTTCTCATCTCGGTTTCATTGTTTCTGAGCGGCACCCTGGTAGATACTTTTTCACGGGACTACGTTGGCGGCTCGGTCACCGCATAACGCAGCATGAAAGCCGCACTGCAACTTGTCCCTGATAATGCGAATGCGCCCCCGCCTTTTAGGGCCAATCTGCGTAGCCGGAAGACAGAGTATCGCGGTTCGTGCCGTCAGAGGCACGAGCCGCCTGTCTGTAGCTGGCCGGTGACAGTCCCGTCTTGCGTTTGAAGAAATGGCTGAAATAGGTCGGATCGCGAAAGCCCAAACTGTCGGAAATCTCCTGGATATTGCGGGCCGACCGCTCCAGCCGCAGTTTTGCCTCCTGCACCAGCCGCTCGTGCAGCAGCTGGATGGGCGATCGGCCGAGCGTACGGTGACAGATGGCGTGCAGGCGGTCGGCCGTCACCCCGAGTTCGTCGGCATAGTCGCTAACCGGCCGATGCTGGCGGAACCAGACCTCGACCAGTTGCCGGTAGCGCTGCAGGATAGAGCCGCTTTCGCCGCTGCCGCGCTGTTCGGCTTTTTCGCCGCCGGAACCACGCCAGACCGTCATCAGGATAAGCCGCATATAAGCCGAAACCACCATCCAGGACGCCCGGGCGGGATCGGCAAGTTCGCGCACGAAGCCGGCGATCAGCGGACTGACCTCGTTCACGGAAACCGCATCGGCGCCTTCGATCAGTTTCATCTGCTCGATGAAGATGCGCAAAGAATAGGATTCTACCTTGTTGCCGATCGCATCGACCATGATCTGCGCTGATGCACCGATCAGATAGGCCTCGGATCCTGCCGCAATCGAAACGTCGCAGCGGACCTGTGATGGCAGGAAAGCCAGTGCCGGACCGTGCAATATACGATGCTCGCCATCGTCGAAATGCAGTCCCCCCTCGCCTTCGCTCAGCAGGACGAAATGATGGAAGTCGGCATAGAGTCCTTTCTGGAACCGGATGCGCCGATGTGACAGCGACGGCTCCCGCCACTCGCCGCGTGCATGGTGATGAATACCCCCGTCCGTCGCCACTCATTCCTCCCCATTAAACAATACGGAGAATAAGCCAAATAGTTACAATATTAACCCTATAATTCACATTCCATCCTTTTAAGAACGGCGTACTCTTTCGTCACCAGCCTTTGGGAGGAGGCCTTCAACATATCCCTGCAGGACCCGCGGCCTTAACGGCCCGGCCCTGACATGTGTCTGTCTCCCATCGGAAAACGCGGGCTCAGCCTGCAGCTCAATGGGTGACGACAGTGTATGTGGCAAAGCTGATGATCAACGATGAGGCGGTGGATGCATCCGATGCGTCTACCTTCGAACGTATTGATCCGCTGACGGGAGATGTGGCGACGATCGCCCCTGCAGGTTCCGTTGCCGACATGGCAAGGGCGGCCAGCGCTGCCGCCGCAGCCTTTCCAGCCTGGTCGGAAACCGGCCCCGGCGAACGCCGCAGCTTGCTCAATGCCGCCGCCAATATTCTCAGCCGCCGCACGCCTGACTTTATTGCTGCGATGATCACCGAGACCGGTGCCACAGCGCAATGGGCAGCGATCAACTGCGCTCTCGGCGCCGATATTCTTCGCGAAGCTGCGGCCATGACCACGCAAGTCAACGGCGAAATCGTCCCATCCGGCATTCCGGGAAACCTCGCCATGGCCTTTCGCCAGCCAGCCGGCGTCTGCGTCGGCATCGCGCCCTGGAATGCGCCGATCATCCTTGGCACCCGCGCCATCGCCATGCCGCTCGCCTGCGGCAATACCGTCGTGCTCAAGGCCTCCGAACTCTGCCCGAAAACCCATAGCCTGATTGGCGATGTGATGCGCGAAGCCGGTTTTCCGCGCGGCGTCGTCAATGTCGTCAGCAACGCGCCGAAGGATGCAGCCGCTGTCGTCGAGGCCCTGATCGCCCATCCGGCCGTCCGCCGCATCAATTTTACCGGCTCCACGCGCGTCGGCCGCATCATCGCGGAATCTTCCGCCCGGCATCTGAAACGCTGCCTGCTCGAGCTTGGCGGCAAGGCGCCGTTCATCGTTCTCGCCGATGCCGATATCGACGAGGCGGTCCGCGCTGCCGCCTTCGGCGCCTTCATGAACCAGGGTCAGATCTGCATGTCGACCGAGCGGATCATCCTGATGGACGAGATCGCCGATGAGTTCGTTGGCAAATTCAAGGTCAAAGCCGCCACCCTCGTTGCCGGTAATCCACAGGACGGCAACGCGCCCCTTGGCGCGCTGATCAATGCCGAGGCTGCCCGGCGCGTCAGGGCGCTGATCGACGATGCCGTGCAGAAAGGCGCTGAGCTCGTCTGCGGCGGTGTCGCCCACGGCACCTTGATGGATGCGACGGTGGTCGATCATGTCACGCCCGCCATGCGCATTTATCGAGAGGAAAGCTTCGGACCTGTCGCCGCCATCATTCGCGTCGGCAGTACCGACGAGGCGGTGACCGTCGCCAACGACAGCGAATACGGCCTGTCGTCGGCGGTGTTCAGCCGCGATGTCAATGCAGCCCTTGGCGTCGCAAAACGGCTGGAATCCGGCATTTGCCACATCAACGAGGCAACCGTCTCCGATGAACCGCAAATGCCCTTCGGCGGTGTCAAGTCGAGTGGCTACGGCCGCTTCGGCGGCAAGGCTGCGATCGACGAATTCACCGAACTGCGCTGGATTACGCTCGCATCCGGGAAACGGGACTATCCCATCTGACCTATGGGATGCAGCGGCAGACGGATAAAATTTGAAACATGACGGGCTGGGAGGCTCGCAAACTGGGAGGAAGAACTTCATGAACGGCACTTTCCGCAACGGAAAATTCGACCCGGCAGCGCTGACGCGCCGGTCCTTCATCGCAACGGCTGCAGCGGGTGGCGCTGCATTGGCATTCACCGGCCGCACGGCATTCGCACAAAGCGGCGACACATTGAAAGTCGGCTTCATCAGCCCGCGCACCGGACCACTTGCAGGCTTCGGCCAGACCGATGGCTATGTGCTGGACCTTGCCCGCAAGGCATTGGCCAATGGCTTCCAGGCAAAGAGCAAGACATTCCAGGTCGAGATTCTCGACCGGGACACCCAGTCCGATCCGTCGCGGGCCGGTCAGCTGGCAAAGGACCTGATCAACAACCAGGGCATCGACCTGATGCTTGCTGTTTCTACGCCGGAGACCATCAATCCGGTGGCCGATGCCTGCGAGGCAGCCGGTATTCCCTGCCTCTCCACCGTCATGCCCTGGGAGGCCTGGTATTTCGGCCGTGGCGCCAAGCCCGGCGCGCCCTCGCCGTTCAAATGGACCTATCATTTCGGCTTCGGTGTCGGCGAGTTCCACAAGACCTATGTGTCACAATGGAACCTGATCGAGACCAACAAGAAGGTCGGCGTGATGTATCCGAACGACGCCGACGGCAATGCGATCCGCGCCAATCTCGCGCCGCTGTTGGCCAAGGAAGGTTTTACCATCATCGATCCCGGCGCCTATGAAACCGGCACCACCGACTTCTCGGCCCAGATCGCCCTGTTCAAGCAGGAAGGTGTCGAAATCTTCTCCTCCTTCCCGATCCCGCCGGATTTCGCCGCCTTCTGGCGCCAAGCCGCCCAGCAGGGCCTCACCCGCCAGATCAAGATTTGCCAGGTGGCAAAAACCGGTCTCTTCCCCTCCGATATCGAGGCGCTCGGTGATCTCGGCGTCAACATTTCCAGCGCCGCCTATTGGCACAAGGCGTTCCCCTACAAGTCGTCGTTGACCGGTGTTTCCGGCCCTGAGCTGGCCGATGGATATGAGGCAGAAAGCGGCAAACAATGGACCCAGCAGCTCGGCGCCAGTCTGTCGCTGCTCGATGCCGGCTTCGAGGCCTTGAAAACGGCAGCTGACGCCAAGAGCAAGGAAGCCGTCGCCAAGGCTATTTCGACCCTGAAGACGACGACCATCGCCGGAAAAGTCGATTTCACCGCCGGCCCGGTCGCCAACGTTTCTCCCGGCCCGATTATCGGGACGCAATGGATCAGGGCGCCCGAGGGCTCGAAATTCCCGCTCGATTATGTCGTCACCGAGAACGCCACCGATCCAAACGTTCCGGTTGCCGCCAAGCTCAATGCCTATAACGGATAAGAACACAGTGCAGATCGCCACTCACCAGCAAGCGCCGGGAGACGCTTTTCTCTCGGCCAAAGGGATCCACAAGCGCTTCGGTGCGCTTGTGGTTCTCGACAACATCGACTTTACCATGGGCCAGAGCGACGCCGTCGGCATTGTCGGTCCGAACGGCGCTGGCAAGACGACGCTGCTGAGCGCGCTTGCGGGCGCATTTCCGCCCAATGCCGGCACCATCACCTTCGATGGCCGCGATGTCACCGCGCTGTCGGCTGCGGAGCGTTGCCGCTCCGGGCTGGTGCGCACCCATCAGGTTCCCAAACCCTTCAGCGGCATGACGACCTTCGAAAATGTCTTCGTCGCCGCCGCGCACGGTGATGCGGTCAGCCGTGACGAAGCCTATGAGCGCGTCATCGACAGCCTGACGCTTTGCGGCATGCTTGGCGTCGCCAACCGTCAGGCCGCTACGCTGGGCCTGCTCGACCGCAAGCGGCTTGAACTTGCCCGAGCTCTGGCGACCAGGCCGAAACTGATGCTGCTCGACGAAATCGGTGGCGGGCTGACCGATGCGGAAGCCAGCGAACTGGTAACGACCATTCTGGAGCTGCGCCGCCGCGGCATCGGCATCGTCTGGATCGAGCATATCGTTCATATCCTTTTGCAGGTGACTGAGCGGCTGATCTGTATGGATGCCGGCCGGATCATCGCCGATGGAGAGCCGTGCGCCGTCATGGCCGATGCCGGCGTCGTCAAAGCCTATCTCGGGGGTACGCCCGCATGACTATCCTTTCCGTTCAGAATCTCAATGTCCGTCATGGCCTGCTGCAGGCAGTCCGCGATGTCAGCTTCGATCTTGCCACGGGCGATGTTCTGGCGCTGGTCGGCGCCAACGGGGCTGGCAAGACGACGCTGCTCCGCTCGCTTGCCGGCGCCCATCTTCCCGCTTCGGGCCGCATTACTTTGAACGGCGACGATATGACGGCTGTGCCTTCGCACCAGCGTATCGCCAGAGGCATCGCACTGGTGCCGGAAGGCCGTCGGCTGTTTTCGCAAATGACCGTTGAGGAAAACCTGCTGCTCGGGAAAAGCTCGGGCAGGACAGGGAATGGACCGTCGATCGTGTTTTCGATGCCTTCCCCAACCTCGTCCCCCGTCGCCATGCCAAGACCGGCCATCTCTCCGGTGGCGAACAACAGGCAACGGCGATCGGCCGGGCGCTGATGAGCAATCCCGACATTCTGTTGCTCGACGAGGTCTCGCTGGGTCTGTCGCCGCTGGTGGTCGACCGGGTCTATGCGCAGCTGCAGACCTTGCTCACCTCCGGCACCACAATCATCCTGGTCGAGCAGGATCTCGGCCGCGCCATGGCTGTCGCCAGCCGCGTCATCTGCATGCTTGAGGGTCGTATCGTGCTCGACAGTCCCGCGAAAAGTGTCACCCGCGATCAGGTGACACAGGCCTATTTCGGTCTGCACCGCGACAGCACCGGGAGGGCGGCATCGTGATCGACACCCTCATTCAGGGCATCCTGCTCGGCGGTTATTATGCCGTCATCGCCTGTGGCCTGTCCTTCATGTTCTCCGTCATGCGGATCATCAATCTCGCCCATGGCGGTCTGGCGGTCGCCGCTGCCTACGGCCTTTGGCTGCTGGCCTCGAAGTTCGGCATCTCTCCATTCGCGGGGCTGATGATCGTTCTTCCCGTGATGGCCGTAGCCGGCTGGATGCTGCAGCGCTACCTTTTGGAACGAAGCGCCCGTGGCGGCGCGCTTCTGCCGATCCTGACAACCTTCGGCCTCGCCATCGTCATCGACAATCTGATGTTCGAACATTTCGGGGCCGATACCCGCTCCCTCGCCCCATTCATCGGCAGTCTGTCCTATGACAGCTGGGAACTGCCGGGCGG
Source organism: Pararhizobium sp. DWP3-4 (assembly GCF_049898205.1). Lineage (NCBI taxonomy): Bacteria > Pseudomonadati > Pseudomonadota > Alphaproteobacteria > Hyphomicrobiales > Rhizobiaceae > Pararhizobium > Pararhizobium sp. DWP3-4. The sequence continues at coordinate 6,366 of NZ_JAFCXF010000014.1, forward strand.
CATCTATGTCGGCAAGCTGGCGGTGATGACAATGGCGACCGCCATTGCCCTTCTCGGCGGCCTGCAGTTTTTCCTCAGCCGCTTCGCACTCGGCCGCGCCATCCGTGCCACGGCGGAAGACCCCGATACCGCCGGTCTCGTCGGCATCGACGCCCGCAAGGTCAATGCGCTTGCCGCAGCCATCGCCATGGTCACGGTTGGCATCGCCGGCGCGTTTCTCGGCATGCGGGCCACGTTCGATCCCTATTCCGGCGGACCACAGCTGCTGTTTGCCTTCGAGGCAGCGGTGATCGGCGGCGCCGGTTCGCTCTGGGGCACGCTGATCGGCGGCATCGTGCTTGGGCTTGCCCAGTCGCTCGGCGCCCAGGTCCATCCGCAGGGCTTTCTCATTGGCGGCCACGCCGTCTTCCTCGCTGTGCTGTTTGCCCGGCTCTTTCTCACTGGCGTGCCCTTCCTCGGCAGGATCGGTTTCAGCAGAACCGGCCTCACCAAAATCCGCGCAGCCCTCCGGAGCACACCATGACCCTCGTATCCAACGGTATCTCAATCGAACGCTGGACGCGCTCCTCTCGGCTGGCACTCGGCGGTGTCGCACTTGCGATTGCGCTGTTTGCCATCGCGCCGATGAGCCTCGGCGCCGGTGCCATCGACCGGCTGACGGCACTGTTCATCTACGTCATCCTGGCTGCCATGTGGAATGCGCTGGCCGGTTTCGGCGGCCTCGTCTCCGTCGGCCAGCAGGTGTTTTTCGGCCTCGGTGCCTATTTCACCATCCGGCTGGCCGATGCCGGGCTCAATCCGTTCCTGTCGCTGTTTGCAGCGGCGCTGATCACCGGGGCAATCTCGCTGCCACTGTCCTTCCTCATGCTGCGGCTGAAAGGCGGCGAGTTTGCCATCGGCATGTGGGTGATCTCGGCGCTCACCCACATGCTGGTCAATCTCGACCGGCTGATCCAGGGCGAAACCGGTACATCGCTTATCTCGCTCAATGTCTATGACAGCAGCACCCGCCGGGTAATGATCTACTGGCTGGCATTGGCCTCGATGGCGGCCCTGCTCGGCACGCTGTTTGCTCTGCTGCGCAGCCGGGCCGGAGCAGCCATCCAGGCCATCCGCGATAACGAGGATGCTGCAACATCGCTTGGTGTGCGCGTCGTCGCCACCAAACGTTTGCTGTTCGTGCTCGCTGCCTTCGGTATCGCTGTAGCCGGTGCGCTGTGGCTGGCAACCGCCACGACCTTCCAGCCAAAGACCTATTTCAGCGTCCAGTGGACCGCCTACATGATCTTCATGGTGCTGGTCGGCGGTATCGGCAAGTTCGAGGGTGCGATCCTTGGCGCGGTGCTGTTCTTCGTCATCGAGACCTTCTTCGGGGCGATGGGCGTCTGGTACCTGATCGGACTTGGCGCAACGGCGGTGCTGTTCTCGTTGTTCCTGCCGCAGGGCCTGTGGGGCGAAATCGAGCGGCGCTTCGACCTTCGGCTGCTGCCGGTCGGCTACCGCGTCAAATTGCCCGGCCCGGCAAAAATTCAATGGAACCAGTAATATATCGGCTCCCCGGACTCTCTTGCGAAAGGTAAACACATGCTCTTTGGTAAAACCATCCTGGTGACCGGCGTTGCCTCCGGCATCGGCGCGCGCACGGCGGAACTGGCTGGACAGATGGGAGCCGATGTCATCGGCATCGACGTTCGTGAGCCTGCGGGCAACACGGCCAATTTCATCAAGGGCGACCTTTCGACCGCCGCTGGCGTCGCCGACATCGTCACGCAGCTGCCCAGCCGCATCGATGCACTTGCCAACGTCGCCGGGCTTTCCGGCAATACCGGCGTGGCTTCGACGCTATCGGTGAATTTCTACGGCCTGCGCGCCCTGTCGGAAACTGTCGCCCCACGCATCCGCGAAGGTGGTGCCATCGTCAATGTGGCCTCGATCGCCGGTTATGGCTGGCGCGCCAATCTGGAGCGGGCAAAGATGCTGACCGGTATTCAGGGCTTTCCAGATGTGGCAGCCATTGTTGCCGAACATGGACTGAAGGATGAAGAAGGCTATCCCCTGTCCAAGGAACTGTTGCTGCTCTGGACCATGCACGCTGCCCATCAGCGGCTGTTTCGGGATCGTGGCATCCGCGTCAACGCCGTCAGCCCCGGCCCGGTCGAAACGCCGATCCTCAAGCAATTCCGTGCCGTGCTCGGTGATGCCCGGGTCGATAGCGATATCACCCGCGTCGGCCGTGCCGGCACATCAGCCGATATTGCGCCTGCGGTTCTGTTCCTTGCATCGGACGGCGCGCGCTGGATCAACGGCGCCAATCTTCCAACCGATGGCGGCCTCGAAGCCTCGATCAACGCCGAAGTCCTCGGCTTCTAATATCCTTCCCTCAGGAGACACACATGAACATTTCCCTCCTCATCAACGGCACGGATCGTGCAGCAGCCAGTGGCCGGACCTATGACCGGATTGATCCTTTCACAGAAAAGCTAGCCAGCCGCGCTGCCGCCGCCGGTCCCGACGATGTCACGGCCGCCATTGAAGCCGCCTCGAATGCTTTTCCCGCCTGGTCGAAGACCGGTCCCAACCAGCGCCGCGCGCTGCTGATGAAGGCCGCCGACATCATGGACGCCAAGGTGGGCGAATTCACCCGGCTGATGATCGAGGAGACCGGCGCGACGGCGTCTTGGGCGGGCTTCAACGTCATGCTTGCCGCCAATATCTTGCGCGAAGCGGCCTCGATGACGACGCAGATTTCCGGAGAGATCATACCCTCTGACAAGCCGGGTACGCTGGCGATGGGTGTCCGTCAGGCGGCAGGCGTCTGCCTTGCGATCGCCCCCTGGAATGCGCCGGTCATCCTGGCCACCCGCGCCGTCGCCATGCCGATCGCCTGCGGCAACACCGTCATCTTGAAAGCCTCGGAACAATGCCCGGGCACGCACCGGCTGATCGGCACGGCGCTGACGGAAGCGGGGCTTCCCCCAGGCGTCATCAACGTCATCACCAATGCGCCGGAAGATGCCGCCGGCATCGTCGCCAGCCTGATTATCCATCCCGCCATCCGCCGCGTCAATTTCACCGGCTCCACCAAGGTCGGGAAAATCATTGCGAAACTGTGCGGCGAGCATCTGAAGCCCGCCCTTTTGGAACTCGGCGGCAAGGCACCGCTGGTCATTCTCGATGACGCCGATATCGACGGCGCCGTCAACGCGGCGATCTTCGGCGCCTTCATGCACCAGGGCCAGATCTGCATGTCGACCGAACGCATCATCGTCGATCAGGCAATCGCCGACACATTCGTCGCCAAACTCGCCGCCCGCGCCGCGCAGCTTCCGGCCGGTGATCCGCGCGGCCATGTCGTGCTTGGCTCGCTGATCAGTCTGGAAGCAGCAAAAAAGATGGAAGACTTGATAATCGACGCAACGGCCAAGGGCGCCAAGCTCGTGGCGGGTGGCATCCGCACCGGCACCGTGGTCGAGGCGACGCTGCTCGATCACGTCACCCCGGACATGCGGGTCTACTCGGAGGAATCCTTCGGCCCGGTCAAGCCGATCATCCGCGTCGCCGATGAAGAAGAAGCCATCCGCGTTGCCAACGATACCGAATACGGCCTGTCGTCGGCTGTGTTCAGCCGCGACGTCCAGCGCGCTATGGCAGTTGCCGCCCGCATCGAATCCGGCATCTGCCACATCAATGGACCGACGCTGAACGACGAGGCGCAGATGCCCTTCGGCGGCGTCAAGGGTAGCGGCTATGGCCGCTTCGGCGGCAAGGCGGCGATCGCCGAGTTCACCGACCTGCGCTGGATCACAATCGAGGATTCCGCCCAGCATTATCCCTTTTAGCCAAGACTAGTTGATCACATCGCTCTCCACCGGTGATTGCGACCGAGTTTGCCCTCACCGTGATCGCAAAGGGCCGACAAAGGAATGGGGCGTTAGAAAGCGCTCCATTCCAAAAATCCCAGATGGAGAGTTGCCGCTTACCGGTCGATTTGGATCTGCGGCACTGCCGTCACACGCTCACCAAGAAGACCGCGACGCAATCGCCTGCCTTAACGAGGCCGGGGAAATGCCGCGCGCAGAAGGCATCCCCAAACCACAACGATGACGAGGCCCGTCCGCAACGCCATCTCGATTGTCGAGCCAAGCGGGATACCCACGGCATGCGCACGGCCATGGTCGGCCATCTGGAACGCCTTGCGTCGTGTTGGGGACAAGAGACCCCACACAAGCGCTAGTCAGGCGAAGCAAGTGGTGATTGCGGGATTAAGACTGCCGTTTGGGAACCCCGTACGACATCGTTCGGCCGGATGTGTTGGAAGCGGTCTACGACACCGCTTTCGATGTGCACGAACTTCAGGGAAACCGTATCGTCACCTATTTTGTCTAGGTGGCACGGCTCAGAACCTGTTGATTACAGTGCTTGTAAAAGCAGCGTTGTTTTGACTCACCCTCGGCAGGGGATTTGACATGCGTGTTGCTTTTCCCGACACCATCGTCGTGTAACAGGGTCGAGCCGTATCCCACGCCGATCTCGGTGGTGAGAGCGAATGATCCAAAAAAAGCGCGAACTTTCAATCGAACGGCTGGACAAAGGCAGTTCGCGCCTATGTATGGAGTCTGCAACGGGCAAATAACAAAGAAGACAGGTCTGGCTGGCTCAGCAAGCCCGATTTTGGAAAATCTGGTATCGATCGAGGAGGATTGACGCCGGATTTCATGGAAGTTTCGTTGTGCAGTTTTTGACATCACCGGGAGGAAATCATGTTTAAACGTTCGCTCGCCTCATCGACGGCCTTTCTCGCCATCTCTCTTCTTTTGCCCGCAGGCGCCGATGCTGCGACCGACCTGCAGTGGTGGCATGCGATGACAGGTGCCAACAACGAAGTCGTCAATCAACTGGCTAAAGAGTTCAACGAGAGCCAGACCGACTACACGATTACGCCGGTTTTCAAAGGCACCTATCCCGAAACGTTGAATGCCGGCATCGCGGCCTTCCGCTCGCAGCAGGCTCCCGCCATTATTCAGGTTTTCGACGCTGGTAGCGGTGTGATGATGGGCGCAGAAGGCGCCATCGTTCCGGCAGCCGACGTACTGCAGAAGGGCGGCTACACGTTCGACAAGTCGCAATATCTTGCAGGCATTGCGGCCTATTATTCAAAGCCGGACGGCACGATGCTGTCATTCCCCTACAATTCGTCCTCGCCGATCCTGTACTTTAACAAGGATATCTTCCAGAAGGCTGGCCTTGACGCCGATAATCCGCCGAAGACATGGCCGGAAGTGTTCGACGCGGCCAAGAAGATCAAGACCAGCGGTGCCGCCTCTTGCGGGTTTACATCGACCTGGCTGACCTGGATCCAGACCGAGAACTTTGCCGCCTGGAACAATGTTGCCTATGGCACCCATGAAAACGGCCTCGGCGGCAACGACGTCAAGCTTGAGTTCAACTCTCCCCTCTTCGTTCAGCATTTCCAGTCGATCGCGGATCTCGCCAAGGACGCCACCTTCCGTTATGGCGGCCGGACGTCAGAGGCCAAGCAGCTCTTCATGTCCGGAGAGTGCGCAATCCTCACTGAATCGTCGGGTGGACTGGGCGATATCATCAAGTCCGGCGTGAAATACGGCATCGGCCAGCTCCCCTATTACGAAGGCCATGGCCCCCAGAACACGATTCCCGGCGGCGCCAGCCTTTGGGTGTTCGGCGGAAAGAGCGACGAGGAATACAAGGGGGTCGCCCAGTTTTTCAACTTCCTCTCACAGACCCAGATCCAGGCCCGCCTGCATCAGGTGTCTGGCTATATGCCGGTGACGAATGCGGCTTACGAGGAGACCAAGAAATCCGGGTTTTATGACAAAAACCCCGGCCGTGAAACGCCGATCTTGCAGATGATGGGCAAGGCACCGACCGAGAACTCCAAGGGGGTGCGTCTCGTCAACCTTCCACAGGTTCGCGACATCATGAATGAGGAGTTCGAGGCCATGCTGGCAGGGCAGCAGGATGCTAAGGCCGCTCTCGACAAGGCCGTCGAACGTGGGAACGCAGCGATCACTGAAGCCGTCGGCAACTAAACCCGACAACACCTCCGCCGCTCGCATCCGGTTGCGGGCGGCATCGGTGCCGTCTTGTGATCTGTCTGACTGCCGGAGGAGAACCCGTGCACAACGTTGCGTTTCCCAACAAGATCCTGCCGTATCTGCTGATCGCCCCGCAGATCATACTGACGATCATCTTCTTTTTCTGGCCTGCCAGTCAGGCGCTGTATCAGTCCATGGTCCGGCAGGATCCATTTGGCCTTAAAAGCGGCTTTGTCGGCCTTGCAAACTTCAAGGCGGTTCTGTCCGATCCCAACTATATCCACGCTCTGCAGGTGACGGTCGTCTTCAGTCTGTTGACGGCCATTGTCTCGATGGGCGTAGCCTTGCTTCTCGCCACCGCAGCCGACAAGGTGGTGCGCGGTCAGGGCTTCTATCGCACACTCCTGATCTGGCCTTATGCGGTGGCGCCGGCTGTTGCCGGCATGCTCTGGCTCTTCATGTTCAATCCGGCCATGGGCACGCTGGCTTACCTTCTCCGTCGCAACGGCTTTGCCTGGGATCCGCTTTTGAACGGCAACCAGGCGATGGCGCTGGTCGTGGTTGCCGCCGCCTGGAAGCAGATCAGCTACAATTTCCTGTTCTTCGTGGCAGGCCTGCAGGCCATTCCGAAATCGCTGATCGAGGCTGCCTCCATCGACGGCGCCCGTGGCAGCAGGCGCTTCTGGACCATCGTCTTCCCGTTGCTTGCCCCGACCACATTCTTCCTCCTGGTCGTCAACACGGTCTACGCCTTCTTCGATACGTTCGGCATCATCCACGCGGTGACCGGTGGTGGCCCTGCAAAGGCGACGGAAACGCTGGTCTACAAGGTTTACAATGACGGCTTCGTCAATCTGAACCTCGGCTCTTCGGCGGCCCAATCCGTCATTCTGATGGTGATCGTCATCGGGCTGACCGCCTTCCAATTCCGTTTTGTCGAGAAACGGGTCCATTATGGCTGAGGGCAAGAGATGATCGAAAAACGTCCTGTCGCCAATCTGGTCGGCCATCTGATTTTGATCCTCGGGATCATCATCGTTGCTTTCCCGATCTACTATACGTTCATCGCTTCGACGACGACATCAGAGGCGATCATCCGGCCGCCAATGTCTCTGCTGCCCGGCGGTCATATGGTGGAAAACTACACCGAAGCCATGGCCGGCGGTGTCGAGCGGGTCGTCGGCGTCAGCTTGGAAAGATTGCTGTTCAACTCTTTCGTGGTGGCCATCGCCATCGCCGTCGGCAAGATCGTCATTTCCTTTCTCTCGGCATTTGCCATCGTCTTCTTCCGTTTTCCCTTCCGCATGGCGTTTTTCTGGATGATCTTTGTGACGCTGATGCTGCCGGTGGAGGTGCGCATCCTGCCGACCTACAAGGTCATCGTCGATCTCGGCATGATCGATACCTACGCCGGATTGACGCTGCCGCTGATGGCATCCGCCACCGCAACGTTCCTATTTCGCCAGTTCTTCCTGACGATCCCGGGCGAACTGGTTGAGGCCGCGCGCGTCGACAATGCCGGGCCTTTCCGCTTCATGCGCGATATCCTTTTGCCGCTGTCGAGCACCAATATCGCCGCGCTGTTCGTCATTCTCTTCATCTACGGCTGGACGCAATATCTGTGGCCATTGCTCGTCACCAACGACGCCAAGATGAATACGATCATCATCGGGCTGCGGCGCATGGTCGATTTCACAGACGCTTCGACACCCTGGAACTACGTCATGGTGACCGCGATCCTCGCCATCATACCGCCGATTCTCGTCGTGGTGCTGATGCAGCGCTGGTTCGTCAAAGGTCTCGTGGATACGGAGAAATAATGGCCAATATTATCTTAGATGACGTTCGCAAGAAGTATGGTTCGGTCGAGGCCATCCAGGGGGTTTCCCTCGATATCGCCGATGGCGAATTGGTGGTGCTGGTCGGCCCGTCCGGCTGCGGGAAGTCGACGCTTCTGCGCATGATCGCCGGTCTCGAAAGCATTACCGGCGGCACGATCTCGATTGGCGGCCGGGTCGTCAACGAACTCGAACCATCCGAGCGCGACATCGCCATGGTCTTCCAGAATTATGCGCTTTATCCGCACATGACGGTCCGCCAAAACCTCGCTTACGGCCTGAAGAACCGCAATACGCCGAAAGACGAGATAGACCGGCGGATCGCAGATGCGGCAAAAGCCCTGGAAATCGAACCTTTCCTTGATCGGAAACCACGGCAATTGTCCGGCGGACAGCGCCAGCGCGTCGCAATGGGCCGTGCCATCGTTCGCGAACCTGCGGCATACCTGTTCGACGAACCACTTTCCAACCTGGATGCCAAGTTGCGCGTCCAGATGCGTGTCGAGATCAAGCGTCTTCAGCGGTCGCTCGCCACGACCAGCGTCTACGTCACACACGATCAGATGGAAGCCATGACACTTGCCGATAGGCTCGTTGTCCTGAACGCTGGCCGGATCGAGCAGGTCGGGACACCCATCGAACTTTATGAACGGCCACAGACGACATTCGTGGCGACCTTCATCGGGTCTCCCTCAATGAATCTGTTGCCGCTCGAGGGTTCAAACATTTGGGATGGCGGCCGCAGACTACCGATACCGAAGAGTACCGCCACCCTTGGAGTTCGTCCGGAGGATCTGCATTTACCGCAACTGGGCGCGCCGGAAAATGAATTTGCAATCGGGTTGACTGTTCTGGCGGTGGAGCTCGTCGGCGCAGAAAGCTTCGTGCATGGTATCCTGCCTAACCGCCAACCGATTACCTTTCGTGCGCCCGGCCGTTCCACCATTGCCCCCGATGAAAATCTGACCGTCTATGCAGCTTTCGAGAAACTGCACTTCTTCGACCAAGGCGGCGAGCGGTTGCAATAATGCGATATTCTACCCATTGGGTTTCAAGCTGGTGACGTGCTGAATGAGTATAGGCGTATCAAGCGCCTAGTGCGCTTTGTCGTTTGACAGAACGCCGAGGTCGCTTAACTTGGTCTTGAGGATTTCTTTTGGCGGAGGCGGCTCCGGAGAGCCGCCTCCTATTGCTACTGGCCGCGAGCGGCGAGCCATGTCTTCATCATGGTGATCTCGCCTTCCTGGGCCTTGATCACGTCTGCGGCAAGTTTGCGGACCTGCGGATCCTTGCCGTACTTCAGCACAACTGTTGCCATATCGATCGCGCCCTGATGGTGCGGAATCATGCCGCGCATGAAGTCGATGTCGGCATCGCCGGTGAACGCGACCGTCATGTCCTTATGCATGCGGTCGTTGACGGCCAGGTAAGCCTTGGTGGACGGAGTGTCGGAAGAAGGCATCTCCATCCCCGTCATATCGTGTCCTTGCATCGGATCGTCCTTGTGCATTTGGTTCTGCGCGACCGCAAGGCCTGCGCTGATAACGAGCGAGCCTGCGATGAAGATGGGGGTGAGTGTGTTCATGATGTCTCTCCTGTTCAGATTGTGGTCGCCGGATAGCCAGCGTCTTCGAGAACTTTTTCAAGGGCCACTGAGGACGCGGTGGTCTCGACTTTGACTAAGCGTGCGGCGGGGTTGGTCTCAATCCCGGCATTGGGATCGACGGACCGGATCGCCTTGGTGACGGATCTGGCGCAGCCTCCACAGGTCATGTTCTCGATTCTCAGTTCCATTGGAATTCTCCGTGTTTGCTTATGACGGTGAAGATGGGGCTTCCAACCATGGGAAGGTCAAGTGGCGCGGAGACGGAAAATTTGCTATTGACCTTCCCATGGTTGGAAGCCCCATCTTCCGTCCGAACCTGAATTTCGGAACGAGAAAAGGAGGCGGCTATGAATGCCCCTGTTCGAGCAAAAGATCTTTCTGGAGCGATATCGATACCGATCGAGGGTATGACCTGCGCATCCTGTGTCGGCCGCATCGAAAGAGCCATAAAAGCCGTTCCAGGCGTTGAGACCGTGTCGGTCAACCTGGGCACGGAACGCGCAAGCATCACGACCCAATCGCCTGTTGCCCGCGAAAAGCTTGTCGAGGCCATAGAAAACGCCGGCTATTCCGTGCCGGTACAATCCGCCGGCTTGGTTGGTCCCACAGAGCTAGCGATCGAGGGCATGACATGCGCATCCTGCGTCGGCCGCGTCGAGCGCGCGCTAAAAGCGGTCCCCGGCGTGACGGAGGCTGCTGTCAACCTGGCGACGGAGCGCGCCACGATCCATGGAACCGCCGATCAAGCGGCTATGATTGCGGCGATCGCCGATGTCGGTTACGCGGCAAAAGTGATCGGCTCGGCAGCCGGCACTGGCAGCGAGGACGAGAATGCGGAGCATGCGAAAAGAAAAGATGCAGAGCGCCGCGAACTGACCCGCGACTTCACTATCGCGGCGGCGCTGACGGCGCCGGTCTTTCTCATCGAGATGGGGTCGCACCTCATCCCGGGCGGGCATGGCCTGATCGAATCGACGATCGGCATGCAGTGGAGCTGGTACATTCAGTTTGCACTGACGACGCTCGTGCTGTTCATTCCAGGCATTCGGTTTTACGACAAGGGGCTGCCGGCGCTTTGGCGTCTCGCCCCCGACATGAACTCGCTCGTGGCCGTCGGCTCGCTCGCCGCCTATGGCTATTCGCTGGTCGCGACCTTCGCGCCGGGCTTGCTGCCGCCCGGAACGATCAACGTCTATTTTGAAGCCGCCGCTGTCATCGTGACGCTCATTCTGCTCGGCCGCCTGCTCGAGGCCCGTGCCAAGGGCCGGACATCCGAGGCGATCAAGCGCCTGGCCGGCCTGCAAGCCAAGACGGCACGTGTCCAAAGGGACGGAAAGACGGTCGATCTGCCGATCGGCTCGGTGGTATCAGGCGATATCGTCGAGGTTCGTCCCGGCGAACGTCTGCCCGTCGATGGCGAGGTGGTCGAAGGCGCCAGCTATGTCGACGAGTCGATGATCACCGGCGAACCAATCCCGGTTTCAAAATCGATGGGCAGTGCGGTCGTCGGTGGCACGGTGAACCAGAAGGGCGCGTTCGCCTTCCGCGCCACGGCGGTCGGCGGCAATACGGTGCTGTCGCAGATCATTCGCATGGTCGAGGAAGCCCAGGGCTCCAAGCTGCCGATCCAGGCACTGGTCGACAAGGTCACCATGTGGTTCGTACCGGCGGTCTTTGCGGTCGCGGCGCTGACCTTTGCGGCTTGGCTCACGCTCGGCCCGTCGCCCGCGCTCACCTTCGCTCTGGTCAATGCGGTTGCCGTGCTGATCATCGCCTGCCCGTGCGCCATGGGTCTGGCAACGCCGACCTCCATCATGGTGGGTACCGGCCGTGGCGCAGAACTCGGCGTTCTCTTCCGCAAGGGGGAAGCGCTGCAATTGCTGAAGGACGCCAAGGTCGTGGCGCTCGACAAGACCGGCACGCTGACCGCGGGCAAGCCGGCCCTCACCGATCTGGAACTGGCTGCAGGCTTCGATCGCCCGGCCGTCCTCAGTCTCGTCGCCGCTGTCGAGGCCAAGTCGGAACATCCGATTGCCAGTGCGATCGTGGACGCTGCCATTGCGGAAGGCATTTCTCTGCCCGCCGTTTCGGACTTCGAATCCGTGACCGGCTTTGGCGTCAGGGCCAAGGTTGACGGCAAGAACGTCGAGATCGGTGCAGACCGCTACATGGTCGAGCTCGGCCATGACGTGGCAGCGTTCTCCAAGGTTGCCGAACGTCTGGGCGACGAGGGCAAGTCGCCACTTTATGCCGCGATCGACGGCAAGCTCGCGGCGATCATCGCCGTAGCCGACCCGATCAAGGAGGCAACGCCTGCGGCCATCAAGGCACTGCACGATCTCGGTCTCAAGGTCGCGATGATCACCGGCGACAATGCCCGCACGGCCATGGCCATCGCTTCCCGGCTGGGGATCGACGAGGTGGTGGCGGAAGTGCTGCCGGACGCTAAGGTCGAGGCGGTCCGCCGCCTCAGAGCCAAATACGGCAAGGTCGCCTTTGTCGGTGACGGCATCAACGACGCCCCGGCGCTGGCGGAAGCGGACGTGGGTCTGGCCGTCGGCACAGGCACGGACATCGCCATCGAGGCAGCGGACGTTGTGCTGATGTCTGGCAGCCTGCAGGGCGTCCCCAATGCCATCGCTCTGTCAAATGCGACGATCGGCAATATCCGGCAGAACCTGTTCTGGGCATTTGCCTACAACACCGCGCTGATCCCGGTCGCGGCTGGCCTGCTCTATCCGGCCTACGGCATCTTGCTGTCACCGGTCTTTGCGGCAGGCGCCATGGCGCTGTCGAGCGTCTTCGTGCTCGGAAATGCACTGCGGTTGCGCACGTTCAAGATGGTGAACTGACGAACCGCATCAGCCGCCCCTCTATCCGGGCCGGCTGATGCGCCATTTCAAGGAGAACACGAATGAACATCGGGCAGGCATCAAAAGCATCGGGCGTTTCGGCAAAGATGATCCGCTACTACGAGCAGACCGGTCTCATTCCGGCAGCGGACCGGACGTCGTCCGGCTACCGCGATTATTCCGACACCGACGTTCACATGCTGCGCTTCATCCGCCGCGCGCGAGATCTTGGTTTTTCGGTTGCCGAGATCAGTGATCTTCTTGGCCTCTGGCGGGACGAAGCCCGCCAGAGCGGCGAGGTCAAGCGCCTGGCACAGGGCCATATCGACGAACTCCATAAGAAGATCAAGGGTCTTCAGGACATGGCCAATACGCTGACAACGCTGGTCAAGACTTGCAGCGGTGACCACCGCCCGCATTGCCCGATCCTGCAAGGTCTCGAGAGTGGCCTCGAAGATGAGGATCGATCAATTCGCCCTCGCGCCGGCGCAGTGGCCCGCCCGGTGCAATAGGGGAGAACGTTCCAAGTTCGCATGCCCGCCGTGGCGTTCATAAAAACGACCTGCCGCCTGAACGATGCTTCGCAGACTGTATGCGCAAGCCAGCCTGCCGCATCATCCGGGACTGTTATCTCAGTGCGACATGCCGGATTTGATCGCCCGTCCGGCAAGCGCCTCGCCATTCTGCGCCGGGGGCAGGTCGTAATTTCTGCGCGCCTTGGCTTTCATTTTCAGCAGGGACAGCAACTCGTAGGCCCCCTTCCACCGGCCGAAACCGCTCTCGATATTGATATGACCGGCCGGCCCGAGGTTTCTAACCTGCGTCTTCCAGAGGCGGCTGTAGAGCGACAGGCTTTCCAGCGGCATGTAGATATCGTTCAGGCTTCCGACCGTGATGGTTGGGAAAGGCAGAACGCGGGTCGGCATCCGGCCGAAATGGATTGCGCCCGGATGAAGTCTTTCCGTGGTCGATAGATCGCAGGGGGCAACCAGCAACGCGCCCTTGATCAATCTCGCAGATGGCCTGTCCGCACATTTCGCGGCCAGCAGACAACCAAGGCTGTGCGCAACGATGTAGGCAGGCCCTTCCTGAACAAGCACCTCCTCAAGACGGTCTGTCCAGGCTTCAACTCTTGGGGACTTCCAGTCGTCCTGTTCGACCAAGCGGCTTTCTGCATCGTCCTTGAGCCAGAACCGCTGCCAATGCCCGTCATCGGAACCGTTCAACCCAGGCAGGATCAGGGTGGTTGTCATTTGGTTGTTCCTCACCGTCTAACGCTGTCAGCTTTGGAAAGAGCGAGACCGTTCCAGTGCCGAGATTTCCTGTGAAATCTCGGATATGCGCGCGCTCAGATCACGCCGCGCCCGGTAACCCATTCCGGAAAATCCGGCGTCATCCAGGTCCAGCTTTGCTTCGAGTTGGTCCCTCATGGTTTGAAGGTGGTCAAAATGTTTGAGCAAGCTCATCCCTCACATCTGCAATGCGAAATCCCATGACCTGTCGATCAGGGCAGAGTGAGCATTATTATCCATAATTTTAGTGGACAAAAGAAACTGCAGACTATCCGTGACCGCGATTGCGGAAATTCGAGCCCGCCGGTCGTTGAGGAGACGGAAAAACTTCACGGAAAAAGTGCTTTTCGACGTTTCAGCGTGACATGGGCGCCAAGCGTTCAAGGGAAGTGGCGACCGGCAAACGGTTACCCCAGCCGTCATACGCAGAAACCGAGGACGCGGGTTTCACGGCGGGTAAAAAAGTGCGGCTTGAGATCGGACTTTGGGCAAAACGTTTAATTTCGGGGGCGTGGCAGGATGCCATTCGTTGTTTGCAAAGGTCGAATTGAGCATACTGATTACGGTTGAAGTTCTCGGTGCCCTCTCCTCCCGGGCCATCGTTTTCAACCGTTCCCTCTGGAGGTTGATCCTTCAAAACTCAGGGTCTCCGTTCACTGGAGGCCTTTTTTTTGACGTGTTTTTTGAAGCGGTGGTTACCAGCGCTACCCGGTTTTCGTCCGCTGCCGCAGTATCTCGATCTCGTGCCGATCAAGAGCGCGGGCCGACCCTTTCGCCAACTCACCCAGCTTGATATCGTCGATCGCGACGCGGACCAATCGAAGGCATTCGATATCCAGGCCCTTGAGCATTCTCCTGATCTGCCGGTAACGGCCCTCACGCAACTCGACTTCAAGCCAGGTGCTTCTTCCTCCCGAACGCAGGATGTTGACGGAGGAAGCCTTGAGCATCTCGCCGCCCTCGCAGACGCCGCCGCGCATATGGGCGATCATGTTGTCCGTCGGGGTGCCCCTCACCTGCACGTGATAGATCTTCCCGACATTGGTGACCGGATCGAGCAAGCGTTGGGCGAGCAGCGTATCATTGGTGAACAGCAGCAATCCCTCACTTGCCTTATCCAGCCGGCCGACAGGGGAAAGGAAAGGATTGTCCATCTGCGCCAGGCAATCGAAGACTGTTGGTCGCCCTTCCGGATCGACCCTGGTGGTGACCATGCCGCGTGGCTTGTTGAGCATGAGATAGACGGTGGATTGCGGAACCAGCCGGATGCCGTCGACCTCAATTATGTCCTTATGCACGTCAGCCCATGTGAGGATATCGGTGACCACCCGCCCGCCCAGCGTCACGCGCCGTTCGGCGACCAGCGTTTCGGCTTGCGTGCGCGAACAATAGCCAAGTTTGGAAAGCGCACGGCAGATGGTTGCGCGTGCGCCGTTGTCAGATGCCTGTTTAGTCAAGTCGAAGTATTCCGAAAGCTTTGCTGCTGGACTGCGCTGTGACACGCCACATCGTTTGCAGGTGCGCAGCCAATCAACAGGGCAGCGCGCGATCAAACGTGGGTGGGTATCGAAATCCCGGAGACCTGCAACGGGTGCGCAATGGCGGTCGAATGATCATGTCAGAAACCTGGCCGTCCCGAACGTCAAGCCAGGGCTTCTTCAACGTTCGGGCTAAGTGCCGGTTTTCGAGAGTTTAGACTCTCGCCGAAGGTGGATCACGATACGCGACATCATGCCGTTGCGTTTAGCCCAACCCGGTTCGAAGTCAAGCCGGGCAGCCTGCGGCGCTTTATCCATTGGCGGTTCGTCTGGACCCGCTCGCCGGCTGTTGCTCGATTGGGCAGGAGGCACTATCCATCATGTCGATATGAAGGATTCCGCGATGAGTGAAGACATGCAACCGGCTCCAGTTGAACGGAAACGGGGCGAAGGTGCAAAATTCGTCTACGAAATTCTGCGCGACGACATATTGGACCTCGTCCTTGAGCCGGGAAGCCCGATTGACGAGATTCAGCTGTCGCAGCGGTTGTCGATGTCGCGTACGCCCATTCGCGAAGCGCTGGTCCGGCTAGCGAGCGAAGGGCTGGTGACCACCCTACCCAACCGCTCGACGGTCGTATCGCCGATCGACTTTCTGAACCTTCACACGTTCTTCGATGCCATCACGCTGATGTATCGGGTCACGACCCGCCTTGCCGCGCAACACTACAAATCCGGCGACCTCGACATCATCCGCCGGAAACAGACCGACTTCGCCGAGGCCGTCGCTGCCCAGGATGCACTGGCGATGATATCAACCAATCGCGACTTTCACGCTGCCATCGCGGATGCGGGGCGTAACGCCTATTTCACTGGGCTTTTCTGCCGCCTGCTTGACGAAGGGCGCCGTATCATGCGGCTTTACTACTCGTCATTCGAAGACCGCCTGCCCCACCGCTACGTCGTCGAGCATGAGGATATGATCGCGGCGATCGAGGTGCGGGATATCGATATGGCCGATCGGCTGGCCGCCGCCCATGCGGACCAGATCGTCAAGCAGATACAGCAAATGATCGCAAGCGACCGGCGCGTCAGCGTTCCACTTTGACGGGCCGGCCGCGCCGCGCTCTGTAAGTTCGACCGTCACACTGGTGACGATTTTCTTGTCGACAAATAAAATACAAGATGTATTATTGATCTCAGGAATTAACCGGGCTGGCGGTTTGCGATTGTGAGCGCAGCCTACTCAAAAGGGAATCGTCATGAAGAACGGCATTTTTTCCGGCTGCATCCCGGCGCTGATGACGCCATGCAAGGCCGACCGCAGCCCGGATTTCGAAACGCTGGTGCAGACCGCCAAGGACCTGATCGCGGCTGGCATGGCGTCGGTCGTCTATTGCGGCTCGATGGGTGACTGGCCCCTGCTCAGCGATGAACAGCGAATGGAAGGCGTCGAGCGTCTCGTCAAGGCCGGCATTCCGGTTATTGTCGGCACCGGCGCTGTCAACACAGCCAAGGCTGTGGCGCATGCAGCACACGCGCAGAAGGTCGGCGCGCAGGGTTTGATGGTTATTCCCCGCGTTCTCTCTCGCGGCCCGTCCATTGCGGCCCAGCGCCATCACTTCAAGGCCATCCTGTCAGCGGCACCGGATCTGCCGGCCGTTATCTACAACAGCCCGTATTACGGCTTTGCGACCCGCGCCGATCTGTTCTTTGCGCTGCGCAGCGAACATCCGAACCTGATTGGCTTCAAGGAATTCGGCGGACCGACAGACATGCGCTATGCGGCCGAAAATATCACCAGCCAGGATGAAAACGTCTCGTTGATGATTGGTGTGGACACCGCAGTCTTCCACGGTTTCGTCAATTGCGGCGCGACCGGTGCAATCACCGGTATCGGCAACGTGCTTCCGAAGGAAGTCCTGCATATGGTGGCGCTTTCGCAAGCCGCAGCGAAAGGCGATGTCGATGCGCGCCGGCGGGCGCTGGAGCTGGAAGCGGCGCTGGCCGTGCTGTCCTCCTTCGATGAAGGTCCCGATCTCGTGCTCTACTTCAAGCACATGATGGTCCTGAAGGGACATGCCGAATACGCATTGAACTTCTACGAGACAGACACCCTGTCTGCCAGCCAGCGCGGCTATGCCGAGGCGCAGCTTGCATTGTTCGACGCCTGGTATGCGGAATGGTCCAAGCTCTCTGGCGCTGTTGAGAAATACGCTGCCTGAATGCGACATGGAGAGGCTCTGCCTGAAGGAGGGCCTCTCTGCGGAACGACGTCATATCGATCCGAGCACGCCGAAACGCATGCACGAAAAAAGCGTTCCGGTGGCTTTGTGAGAACATCTTATGGATCGCTTGATCGAAGCGCGATGGCAAGATCATCTGCATGACGCCGGATTTAATCCCCAATGGCGGAGGCCGGCGGGCATTAGCCTCGTCGGTCCCCGGTATTTGGGTTTCGATACCGACCAACAGCAATATCCCTTTGCTGTCGCAGCGACGTAGTGCTACTTAGGTAGAATATGGCAAAATAGGAACCTAGGAGCCTGTCGTGGCGCTCAGTATTAAAGACCCCAAGACCGAACAATTGGCCCGCGCTCTTGCCGAGCGCACTGGAGAGAGCATTACGACCGCCACGCGCCGTGCCCTGGAAGAACGTCTTCGCCGCGTCGGCTCTGACGCCCGTAAAGCTGCGTTGCTCGATGATATGGCCGCCAGCCGCCGGCGCTGGAGTGCATTGCCCGTGCTGGATAGTCGCTCTGATGACGAGATCATTGGCTATGACGAGAACGGCTTGCCAAGCTGATGGTTATTGACACCTCCGCCATCGTGGCGATTGCTCAAAACGAGCCGGAAGCTGCGAAGTTCGAGCAAAGCATTGCGGATGATCCAGTCCGTTTGATCTCGGCCGCCACCCTGTTGGAGGCTGCGATGGTTATCGAGGCGCGTCTTGGCGAGGCTGGTGGCAGCGAATTGGACTTGTGGTTGCACAAGATAGGCGTTGAGATCGTCGCCGTCGAACCCGATCATGCCGACCATGCGCGCCGCGCCTGGCGCCGCTATGGCAAGGGCCGGCATCCCGCCGGGCTGAACTTCGGCGACTGCTTTTCCTATGCGCTCGCAGAACTTACCGGCGAGCCGCTACTCTACAAAGGCAACGATTTTTCGAAAACCGATATAAGAGCGGCGTGAGGCGCACACTGCAGTATCTTTCATCGTCCCGGATCGTTCCTCGACACTGGCAAGGCTTGCGCCGCCGCTGTACTGATGCTTGCGACACACGATATTCGTCTCGAAAATCGCAATGAAGCCCATGCGACGCCCACGCCCTCACGGAGTAGATCATGTCTAATGAAACGCAGGGTTTGTCGGCTGGACAAGAGGCTGGGCGTGGTGCCTACGTTCTGGCCGCGACCTGTGATCTCAATGGCTGCTTTCGCGGCAAACGCGTGGAAGCGGCATCGCTCGACAAGATTCTGAAGAACGGCATCCGTATGCCGATATCATCCATCGGCGTCGATATCTGGGGCACGGATGTCTTTGCAAATTCCCTGACGCTGGATCAGGGCGATCTGGACGGTATTTGTGAACCGACGGAGCGTGGGCCGATCCCTCTGGCCTGGAGCGCAACGCAGGCGCAATTCGTGCCGATGTGGATGCGCTTGGAAACCGGCGAGCCGTTTTTCGGTGATCCGCGCCGGACGCTGGCCGATATCCTCGAGAGGTTCCGCGCCGTTCAACTGACCCCTGTCGTCGCGACGGAAGTCGAATTCTATCTGATCGATCCAAAATCGCCGCGAGCCAAGCCGCTGACGCGTATGCCGGTCGGTCATGCGGATGCCAAGGATACGATCTACTCGCTGGAGGAACTGGCCGAGGTCGGCCCTTTCCTGGACGACGTCTACACAATGGCTGCCGCATGCGGCGTTGCCGTCGATGCCGCCACGTCGGAGAGCGGGCCGAGTCAGTTCGAATTCAACCTGGTGCACGGTCCCGATGCGCTCAGGGTGGCCGACGATACCGTCTTCTTCAAGCAGATCGTTCGCAACATGGCGCGCAAGCACGGCTTTGCGGCGACCTTCATGGCCAAGCCCTACCCCGCACATTCCGGCAGCGGGCTGCATGTGCATTTCAGCACCGTCGATGCGCAAGGCCGCAAAGTCTTCGACAATGGCGGCCCTGAAGGCACGGGTTTGATGCGGCAGGCCGTTGCCGGTCTGATCGACGCCATGCCGGATTGCACCGCTTTGTTTGCACCGCATCTGAACTCGTTTCGCAGGCTCTGCCCGGATAGCCTGGCGCCGACCACGGCGGCCTGGGGGTATGAAAACCGGACGGCTGCGATCCGCATTCCCGGCGGTCCTGCCGTTGCCCGCCGCATCGAACACCGGGTCGCCGGTATCGACGCCAATCCTTATCTTGTGATCGCAGCCATTCTGGGGGCGGCCATCGACGGGATCACCCGGCGCGCCGAACCGCCGATGCCAACGGCCGGCAATACCTATGCCAGCGACGCCAAGTCCCTTCCGGCAACATGGCCGGCCGCCCTTGATCTCTTCGAGCAAAGCGAGACCGTCAAACGGATTTTCCAGCCGAAACTGATCGAGATGTTCTCGACCTGCAAGCGCCAGGAACTCGCCGTGTTCAACCGGGATATTTCAGACCTGGAATATGCCAGCTACCTGCACAGTGTTTAACCGGCAGCGCATGCCCGGTCTTCCCGCAATCCCCTGTTTAAATAGCCGGCCTTTGACGTGCCGAAAATCGGAATCCTGACTGCCCCGCAGGTTCCGCCGGCAAGACCTGATTGACTTCTTTTTGCCCGATGCGGCATTTTGGCACATGGCTGCTTGACCAACGGGCCAGGTCGGAATATTCGTTGGAGGAAAATAAATTGCCTTAAAGGCAATATCGGACTTGAAAGCGTATTCTGGGAGGAACGCATGATAATCCACGAGGCAGGTGCCGACGCGCACCTTGCGACACGCATCGACAAGATGCATTCCCGCGACAGGGCAGGCCTGATTATCTTCATAACCGTGTTGTGGTGCACGATGGTCTTCGCACTGGTGACGATCTGGCCCTACATCGCCGTGCCCGCCATCCGGATCATCCTGACGACCGCCTGCGGCCTGGTTCTGGTGTTCAACACCGCGGCCATCATCGCGATGCTGAAGCACTACAGCGAAGACAAGCATTTCATTTACGGGCTCGACCTCAAGCATCTCGACGAGATGCGCCGGCGCCGGCGCTAGGAGGGATCATGGCTTACAAACCACCAAAACAGAGCTTTGCCGGGCAGATTTTCGACGTTATCACCCTCTTGGTCCTGACTGTCGGCGCGCTCTATCTTCCGCTCTATCTTGGCCTCGCAGGTGCGGCCAAGACCCCAGCACCCATCGCCAATCCCACATGGGAGGCGCTCGGCCAGAATGCCACCGAGCAGCAACAGTGGGCAGCCCTTGGCATCACTGATCCGGCGGCGGCGAACGACATCATCACGGCCCGTTTCGACTATTCGTTCTCCTGGATGGCCCTCCTGGTCATGGCAGTCCTGGTCATCGGGTATTTCGTGCTGGTGGTGCGATTGTCGGACAGGGAATATCGCGACGTCATCGCGGAGCGCTTCGGCGCCAAGAAGAAATAGTGGGGGCACCAATGGATATCTGGACTGTTCTGGAATACGCGGCCTGGGCCCTTTCTGCGCTCTTCGCCTTTTTGATGCTCTCCGACATGGTGCGCATCGACACGACCTATGACAACGACCTGCTGACATCATCCCGCGAAGGCGAGATCGAAGCGGCAGCCGAACGTCACACGCTGTAAGGAGCCGGATATGGTAGACACGAAAACCACCACCGGCCAGCCTGAACGGTTGCAGCTTTTGCGCGTTCTCGGCCCCGCTCATATCTGGGCACTTGGCGTCGGCATCGTTCTCGTCGGCGAATATATGGGATGGAACTTCGCAATCGGCAAAGGCGGCATGATTGCCGGGCTGATTGCCTGCTGGGTGGCCGGCCTGCTGTATACATGCGTTGCGATGATCGATTCCGAGGTGACCTCGACGGTTGCCGCAGCCGGCGGCCAGTACGCCCAGGCCAAGCACATCGTCGGTCCGTTGATGGCCTTCAATGTCGGCCTGTTCCTGGTCATGGCCTATACGATGCTTGAGGCCGCCAACGCCATCACCATCGGCTTCCTGCTCGACACGGTGGCGAGCATGCAAGGCCATACGGGCTTGCACCAGCAGCCGTTCATCGTCCTCTGCGTTGTGTTTCTGGCATGGCTGAACTATCGCGGCGTGCTGGCGACGCTGACGTTCAATCTCGTGATCACCGCAGTCGCGTTCATGGCCATCATCGCCCTGTTCCTAGCGGTGCAGTTTGGTGTATCCAGCGTGCCGCTTGATTTCTCGGCGGTGACGACGGATCCGATGCCCTATGGCTGGATTGGCATTCTCGCTTCCCTGCATTTCGGTCTCTGGTATTATCTCGGCATCGAGGGCACCTGCCAGGCGGCCGAGGAAGTCCGTTCTCCTGCTCGCTCGCTGCCCTATGGCACCATGGCCGGCATCATGACGCTGCTGATCGCTGCGACCATGACTTGGTATGTCTGCTCCGGTCTTATTCCGTGGGAATATCTCGGCCAGGCCGGAACGCCGCTGTTTGATGCGGCCCGCGTCACGGGCAATCGTGGCCTGATGGTTCTGCTGTTCATCGGCACGATGTTTTCCACGCTTGCCTCGGCAAACGGCTGCATCAACGATGCTTCGCGCGCCTGGTTCTCGATGGGCCGTGACCGCTATCTGCCGATTTGGTTCGGCGCGGTGCATCCGATTTATCGCACGCCCTACCGTTCGATCATCTTCCTCGTGCCGATCGCCTTGATCTTCGCACTGGGCGCACCGCTCGACCAGGTCGTGACATTCTCGATCCTGTCCGGCTTGCTGGGTTATACGTTCATGACCTTCAATATGGTCATGTTCCGCAGGAAATGGCCGCTCGACACCATCAAGCGCGGCTATGTCCATCCGATGCATCCCCTGCCGACGATCGTTCTCCTGATCCTCTGCGCCACGGCCTATGTCGCCGTCTTCCTCGGATACGGGACACAGCTCATCGCGATGGTCAGTTTCTATATTATCGCGTCGCTGTGGTTCCACTTCCGGCGTTACCGGTTCGTGCGCCGTGGCGATCAGTTCACCATGCCCTGGCCGCGGCCCGAAGGGTATTGATCTGAACACAGCCCGCAGCCTGATCAATGGCTGCGGGTCCACCATCTGGAGGGATCAGCGTTGACGATCACCTATCTGCTCTTCGCCTTTGCCCTTTTGGCCGTCGCCTGGTTCATTCGCGCTGCGGTAAGTGGACATCGGGAGGCCATGCGACAGCGCCGCCGCTTGCTTGATGAAGCCCACGGGCTGCTCAGCGAACCCGGCATCGGCATGGCACCGGATGAATTTCCTATCGTTACGGGACGGATCGGCGACGGCCGCCGTGTTAGGCTCGAGCTGATCGCCGATACGATGGTGACGCGCCGTCTGCCGCAGCTCTGGCTGAAGGTGACGTTGTTCGAAAGCGCGCTGCGCGACTGCCCGTCGCTCGGCGCGCTCGCCCGTCCGACCGGTTCAGAATATTATTCGCTCGTTCATGGCTTTGCGGAATGGATGCGGCCGCCCGAGATGGACATGTCCTTGCTGATGCGCGGCGACGGGCGCGCTAGCTCTGAACAGGCGGCGATCGCCGGCCGGCATTTTCAGCGGCTATTCGTCGACCAAAAGGTCAAGGAAGCGGTGATTACCGCAAATGCAACCCGGCTTGTCTATCAGGCATCGCAAGGTGAACGTGCGGCGCATATGTTCCTACGACAGGCGCGATTTTCCCTCGAGACGGTTCCTGCCGCAACGATCGCAAAGGCCGTTTCGCTAGCGGCAGTCCTAAGTACGATTTACTCCGAAGCAGACAGACCACCTGTCTTGCAAGTTGCTTGAAGGCTGCATGTGTCGAAACCGGTAAATCCTTATCTCGTTCTTCTTCTGTCGATCATCCTGCCCGGTGCGGGCCATGTCGCCATCGGTGAGGCACGTCGCGGGCTGGCATTCGCGCTGTTCGTCCTGTTGTTTTCGTTCCTGACCTATATGACCACCACGCCGGACCAATCCTTTATCGGACGGCATGCGGGCGGGTTGTTTGTCTGGGCCCTGTCGATCCCGGACGCCTATCGCCGCGCACGGATCCGTTTTTCGATCAAGCATGGACTGTAAATCGGAGAAACGGAGACCGCCCAGGAATCACAAGCCGGGCAATGGCTGTCGAGCGGGCCGATGCGTTAAAACGACGTGACCGGCAGCGACCGGCAGGTGGCCGTCGATGCGCGCTCGACCAGATGACAGGCGAGTTCTACGCGGCGCGGTGGCATCGGCAGACCGGACAGGCTGTCACGCAAGAGATCGAGCGCGACCGAGCCGATTTCTCGCATCGGGATATGCATCGTCGTCAGCGGTGGGTTGAGGAAGGACGCCTGCGGCAGGTCGTCCATGCCCATGACAGAAACATCGCCCGGCACGGTATAACCCCGTTGCTGGACGCCCATCATCGCGCCGACGGCCAAGCTATCGCCGGCGGCCAGCACGGCGGTAAAATCGAGCCCGCGCGCATCGATCCGTGATGCGATGGCCTGTGCTGCCAGTTCCGGCAACCAGTCCTCGACGGGAACAACCAGATCCGCATCCGCGGCAAGACCATGATGCAACAGCGCATCCTTCCAGCCCTCATAGCGCCGCTCGATGGTGCGCCGACCCGGACGCATCAGGAACAGGATTCGCTCGTGGCCGAGCCCGATCAGATGATCGGCTGCCAGCCGCGCACTGGACCGGTTGCAGGGCGTGACGCTGGAAAGCCGCATCAACGGATCATCGCTGTTCAGCAGCACCACCGGCTTGTCGAAACCGCGGGTTGCGGCCAGCATGCCCTCGTCATCGACGGTCAGGAACAGGAGACCTGCGACCTGCGGATCATCCTGCGCCTCCTTCAACACCGCCAATTCCTCATTGCGGTCGGCGATCGGCCGCGTGACGATCTCGAGCCCCAGCGCCTGCGCCCGTTCCTTCAGGCCCTCAAGCACATAGAGCGTGAACTGGTTGCGCACGTAATCGATCATTGCCGCACTGGATGCCGCCAGAATGACTTTCTGACCGGCGACAGCCGTCGGGATCACATAATTGGCGAGCTTCGCCGCTTCGAGCACCTGCTGGCGAATTTCTGGCCTGACACCTTTTTCGCCGGCAATGGCGCGTGAGGCCGTGCTCAGCGACACGCCGCACGCCTCGGCAATATCCTCCAGGCGCACGCGTTTGCTCTTCTTTCCGCGTTTGCCCGCGATGGGTTTGACAGCCATATCGACCTCCGTGGCATCAACATGAGAAAAATTTTCAGATTGCGCAACAAAATTCGACGTGCATTATTTCTTTAACGAGCCGCCTCGAAGAGCGGTGCATGTGGAGGAGCATTCATGGGTCCAAATGGCCGCGATATCAGCAACGGTCTCGATCGCCTTGTCGCCGGAACGACCGGCCTCAAGCACGACGGCCGTTTCCATGAGCCCAATCTCGATGGCACCGCTGGCGACTATATCAGCTTCGACAGTTGGGAATGGCCGCAGGGCGTTGGTCTCTATGGCCTCATCAAGCTTTGGCTGTTCACCGGCCGCGACGATCTGCGCCAGCTTGTCGAAGCCTGGTATCAGCAGCGTATCGAGGCCGGCCTGCCCCAACTCAACGTCAACACCACCGCACCGATGCTCGGCCTGTCGGTGCTCTGGGCCAAGACCCGCGATCCCCGCTGGCAGCCGGTACTCGATGAATGGGCAAACCGGGTGATGGCAGAGCTCGGCCGCACCCCGGAAGGCGGTTTCGAACATCATGTCTCCGACAAGGTCAATCACGACGAACTGTGGGACGACACGCTCTATATGGTCGCCCTGTTCCTCGCATCCTATGGCCAGGCAAGTGGCCGCCGCGAACTGGTCGACGAAGCCTCGAGACAGTTCCTCGTCCATACCCGCTATCTTGCTGACACCCATACCGGCCTCTGGTTCCATGGCTGGACTTTTGACGGACGTCACAATTTCGCCCAGGCCCGCTGGGCGCGTGGCAATGCCTGGATTACGGCAGGCTTGCTCGATCTCTTCGATCTCGCCGACCTCGCCAAGCCGGTGAAGTATTTCCTTCAAGGCGTTCTCGTCGCGCAGGTCGATGCGCTACTGTCACTACAGGCTCCATCCGGTGCATGGCGCACTCTGCTCGACGATGCCTCGTCCTATGAGGAAATCTCGGCGACGGCCGGTATCGGCTACGGTCTGCTCAAAGGTTACCGCCTCGGCCTCGGCACCCCGGCATGGCGCACTGCAGGCCTCAGGGCCTTGCAGGTGGTGATGGACAATATCGACGACACCGGCACCGTCGGAAACGTCTCCTATGGCACCCGCATGGGCCACGATCTCCAGTTCTACAAGGACATTCCCATTCAACCGACCGGCTACGGCCAGGCACTCGCCATCCTGTGTCTTTCCGAAGGCCTGCAGCACGTCGGACAAGAAGGACAAGTAGCATGACGATGAAGATTTTGTACGGCGCAGCCCCGCAAGACGTCAAAGGCTATGATACGGAAAAACTCCGCAGTGCCTTCCTGATGACCGACCTGTTCGTGCCGGACGCGGCCAGTTTCACCTATACCCATGTCGATCGCCTGCTGCTCGGCGGCGCAATGCCGGTTTCCAGAAGCGTGAGATTCGGTTCCGGCGACGAGATCGGCACGCCCTATCTTCTGTCGGCACGCGAAATGGGCATCGCCAATCTTGGCGGTACGGGCACTGTAACTGTCGATGGGCAATCTTTCACACTGGAAAACCGTGATGTTCTGTATCTCGGCCGTGGTGCGCGAGAAATTTCGATGGAAAGCCTGTTGGGCAAAACCCCTGCCCGCTTCTACATGAACTCCGTTCCGGCCGGTGCCGATATTCCCCACAAGCTGATTAAGAAGGCGGAATCGAAGGCCGTCGATCTGGGCGACGGCCGCCGCTCCAACAAGCGCCGCCTCGCGATGTACATCCATCCGGAAGTTACGCCGTCCTGCCTGCTTTTGATGGGAATCACCGATCTGGCCGAGGGCAGTGTCTGGAACACCATGCCGCCGCATCTGCATGAGCGCCGCATGGAAGCCTATTGCTATTTCGACATGGCGGCGGAAGATCGCATCATTCATCTGATGGGTCGCCCCGAAGAGACGCGTCATCTGATCGTCGCCAACGGCGACGCGGTCCTGTCACCCGCCTGGTCTATCCACATGGGCGCCGGCACCGGTCCCTATGCCTTCGTCTGGGGCATGACCGGAGAGAACCAGGAATATAACGACGTGGCCCCGGTGGCCCTGGCAGAGCTGAAATGACCCCGATGACATCCCTGATGAACCGCACATTGAACGCCGGCGATGCCATCCGCTACTGGCAGCTCGGAACGATTGCCGAAGAGCGCTTCGACGTGCCGGACGCGCCGATGAAAGGCGAGATGGATCCGTTCTTCTTTCTCACCAAACACAAGAACTTCATTCCGCACGAATATCCTTGCCGGACGATCTTTGCCGAAACCTATCGTGGTAAGCGCCCTGACGTGCGCGGCTCCTTCGAGGCCGCCCGCTGGTGGCTGCCGTTCGGTTCGCCTCGGCTCGATCTTTCCGGCTTCTGGTTCCGCCCGACCCGGCTTGCCACCTTTGCCCGCACGTTCATCGCCGCAGAGAAACCCGGAACCGCCAAGCTTCGGCTCGGCACCTGCGGCGGCGCGGTCCTCTGGCTAAACGGCAATGAGGCCGGCTGGATGGCGCCCTACAGCCGCAATCTTGAGGCAAAGGCGGAATTCGATCTGACGCTGCAGGAAGGGCTAAACGAGGTCACGATCTTCTTCGACGATCTCGCCGAACGCGACGCCCGCTATTTCTTCCAGCTCGATTACCTCAATGGCCCGGTCGCCAGCGTCGCCGTTCCCGTGCCCATCGAGGGCAAGGTGGCAGAGACGATCGAGACCGCCCTCGACAGCATGCATTTTGACAGGACCGCTTACTTCGAAGGCGACATCACGTTGCGGCTTGCCGAGGCCCTGCCGGTGGATGTCGCTGTGAATGTCACCGTCGAGGGCGACTTCATGTCGACCGAACGCTTCGATTATGACTTTGTCCTCAAGGCTGGCGAAGCGCGTCTGGTGATCGGTCCTTCGGAAGCGGCACCCGCCGATTTCCGCCATTTTCGCATTACGCTCAAGGCCGGCGAATTCGTCGCATCGCGCTCGCTCGGCATCGAAATCTGCCATACCGGCCGCCAGGGCAAGGCACCGGCGACGCTTGCTGATCGCATCACCGAGACGCTGACCGAAGTCTCGGAATTATCCGAACGCGACACTGTCCGCGCTTTCGCACGGCTCGCCAGCGACCGGAGCGGCGCCGATACCGACGCGATGATCGAGGAAATCCTGCCGTCGATCGAGGATTGCCATGACTGCGCCGACTTTTCGCTTGTGCCGCTGATCTGGTCGCGCACCGTCTGGGGCAAGGACATTGGTGAAAAGACCCGCGCGCGCATCGACCGCGCCATCCTCGATTTCCGCTATTGGATGGACGAACCCGGCAACGATGTTCAGTGGTATTTTTCCGAAAACCATGCCCTGCTTTTCCATACCTCTGCCTATCTCGCCGGACACCTGCTGGCCGGTGAAATCTTCGCCCGCTCCGGCCGCAAGGGTGCCGAGCAGAGCGCTATCGGAGCCGCCCGCGTACGCGCCTGGCTTGATCATTTCGAAGCGTGGGAAATGGCGGAGTTCAACTCGGCACCTTACTTCCCGATCGATCTCAAGGGCCTGACGGCACTCGCCGCCCTATCGCCCGATGCCGATATCGCCGAGCGGGCAAAGAAAGGCATCGTGCGCATCTGCGAAGTGATCGCCCGCTCCGCCCACCACGGCATGGTCACGGCAGCGCAGGGGCGTTCCTATGAGCACACGCTTTGCGCCGGCCGCTCGCTGGAGCTTTCGGGTGTTGCCCGTTTGCTTTGGGGTGCCGGCTGGTACGGCCGCCGCGTCCATGCCCTGCCGCAGCTTGCTGTCTGCCTGCGCGATCATGGCTTGGTCATTCCCGAAACGCTCGCCGCCGTTGCCAGCCATCAGGCCGACGAGCATCAGGAATGGCGGTTTGCGCAGGGCCAGGACCGGTTTGCAGCGCTCTATCATTACAAGGGCCGCGATTTCGCCATGGGATCCGCCGCCCATTACCGTTGGGACGAATGGGGCTATCAGGAAACCATCCTGCATCTGCGCCTGGGCAAGCGGCCCGAAGCCGCCATCTGGATCAACCATCCGGGTGAGACAATTCAGTTCGGGTACGGCCGACCGTCCTTCTGGGGCGGGTGCGGCACCCTCCCTCGCGCCCACCAGTACCGAGGGCTGGCCGTACTCGATTTTTTGACTTTCGAAGAACAGCCCGACTTTACCCACGCCTGGTTCCCGGTCGACGAATTCAATGAAAGCACTGTTCGCGGACGCCTTGCCATTGCCCGCAGCGGCGGCGGCGCGGCGATCCTTCTAGGCAGCACGGATTTGCAACCGGTGACGACAGGCCCTTCAGCCAATGCGGAACTGCGCCAATATGGCCAGAATACCCGCTGGATCGTCCGGGTCTGCGAAGCTTCTGATCTTAAGGTGGTAGAAAGCCGGTTCGCTTCGTTGTCCGTAGCAGAGATGGCAGACGGGTCGTTGGTGATCGAGGACCCTGACTACGGCACGGTCACCTTCCGCAGGGACGGAACGGTCGAGGCTGAGGGCCGGATGATCGTTCCCAAGGATTTCACGGTCGCGGGCGAGGTTGCCATGCTGACCGCACACTAGAGGCGAAGCGCCGGCGAGGAGAAGCCGGCGCCCGTTCAAATGCGGGCAAGGAGAAGGCCCGCACCCACAGGAGGAGGAAGACATGACCAGGACCAGAACGATGCTCGCGGCATTCGCCGTCGGGCTTTTGACCTCCACGGCGGCACTTGCCGGGGACGTACGCATCATGTGGTATTCCGATGGCGTCGAAGGCGAGGTCCTGAAAGACCTGATCGACCGCTTCATGAAGGACAATCCGGATATCAAGGTCACAATCGACAACGTGTCTTACAGCGTCGTGCGCGAACAATTGCCGGTACAGCTTGAGGCCGGCGACGGCCCGGATATCGCCCGCGTCACCAATCTGAAGGCACTGAGCAAGCACTGGCTTGACCTGCGCCCGCTCGTGGCCGACGCTGCCTATTGGGACACGAATTTCGGCGATCAGGCCGACTGGATGCGCCCCGACGGCACTGACCAGATTTCCGGCTTCATGACGCAGATCACGCTGACCGGCGGCTTTGCCAACAAGACGCTGTTCGAACAGGCCGGCGTTGCCCTGCCTGGCAAGGATGCAACCTGGGATGACTGGGCCAAGGCCTCCAAGCAGGTCGCCGAAAGCCAGCAGATACCCTTCCCGATGGCACTGGACAGATCTGGGCATCGCATAACAGCACCCGACATAGCTTTCGGCGCCAATTACATCGGTGCAGACGGGAAGCCGGCACCGCTCGACGAGGGTTCGAAAGCCTTCATTTCCAAGTTCATCGGCTGGATCGAAGACGGCACCATGAGCAAGGACGTCTGGGTATCGGCCGCAGGCTCGACCTACCGCGCCGGCGCCGACGACTTCATTAACGGCCAGGTCACGTTCTATTATTCCGGCTCGTGGCAAGTGCCGAACTTCTCGACGAAAATCGGCACGAACTTCGATTGGGTCGCGACCGGTAGCCCCTGCGGCCCGGCAAACTGCACCGGCATGCCGGGCGGCGCCGGTCTGGTAGCAGTCAAGTACACCAAGAACCCCAAGGACGTTGCCAAGGTCATGGACTATCTGGCAAGCGAACCGGTCGTGAAAGAGTTTTCCGAGCGCACCCTGTTCCTGCCAGCGCACAAGGGCGTGATCGAAAAGGGATTGGACTTCAAGACGGACGATGCACAGGCCAAGACGGCGCTCGGCATCTTCGTGACGGCAACGACGTCGCTCGCCGACCTCGCGCGCAAGCTGCCCGGTTGGGCCTGGTCCGACACGATCTACGGCGCTCTCGTTACCCGCGTCAGCCAGGCGGCTGCCGGCGAGATGACGCTTGACGAAGCCTATAGCCGCATCGACGCGGATATCGCCGCCAAGGTCAAGGACTCAGCTCTCTAACTGAGAACACGCGGGCGGCGGCGGCCAATCCCGCACAGCCGCCCGTTTTACATCTTTTATGGAAGACGAGCCGCAGCGCCATTCAACGCGCAAGAGGAAAGTGATCGATAATGGCAGAAATATCCAGCCAGAGCCTGGGCGAGACCGCCATGGTACCGGTGCGCCTTGCCATGGGCATCATCGATGCACCCCTGCGCTGGGTCCAGAAGAAGTTTGGTCTCGGCGGCATGGCGGCGTTCTTCCTCTTGCCGAACATGCTGGTCTTCGGCGTCTTCGTACTCCTGCCGTTCTTCATCAATTTCGCCTATTCCATGACCGGCGGCACCGCGCTCTTTCTGTCGGACCGCACCTTTGTCGGGGCCGATCAGTATACGAGGCTGTTCGACTGCTCGAATTATTTGAACCCCAATACCTGCGCCGAGGACACGTTCTGGACGGCGGTTGGAAATACCGGCTGGTTCGTCATCCTGCAGGTCACGCTGATGATCGCCGTGTCGCTGATCACCGCCCTGATCCTCAACCGCAACCTGATGGCGCGCAGCTTCTGGCGCGCGGTGTTCTTCTTTCCGGTGCTGCTGTCGCCGGTCGTCGTCGGCCTGATCTGGAAATGGATCCTGCAACGCCAAGGCCTGTTGAACTTCGGCCTCTACGGCTTCGGCTTCGAACCGCATGTCTGGCTGAACGACCGCAACTGGGCCTTTGCCGCCGCCGTCGGCGTCTCGATCTGGGCGCATATGGGCTTCTACACATTGATCATCCTCGCCGGCCTGCAGGCCATTCCGAAGGACCTTTATGAGGCAGCCGAGATGGACGGCACCCGGGCCATGCGCGTCTTTAGCCGCATCACCCTGCCGCTCCTGATGCCGAACCTGCTCGTCGTCATCGTGCTGGTGCTGATCCGCGCGGTACAGATCTTCGATGAAGTCTACGTGCTGACCGGCGGTGGGCCCGGCACCAGCACCCTGTTTGTCACGCAATACATCTACGAGACCGGTTTTGCAGCACAGCTGCGTAATCCCGGCCTTGCTGCCGCCGCCTCCATCCTGATGGGCCTCGTGCTTGTCGTCCTCACACTGATGCAGCTCGGCCTCAGCCGTTCCAGCGAAAAGAAGGGAGCCCGCAAATGAGCCGGGCGATCGAATTCCTGCTTCGCCGCAAGGGCGGCAAAGGCTGGCACTGGACGGATATCGTCACCTGGGTCTGGCTGATCGTGGGCCTGTTCGTGATGTTCGGTCCGGCAGTGTGGCTCACGGCATCGTCGTTCAAGTCACCCGCCGCTCTCGCCGAGTTCCCGCCGACCATCCTGCCCTATGTCACCCAGAAGGTGACGGTCGAAGGCTATGACAAGCCGCTCGATCTCTACACCGCAACGCTTGAAGATGGCGGCACGGCGACGCTCGCAGAAGTTCGCCGGATCGGAACCGTCAGCCAGATGGTCGATCCCGAAAAGCCCGCCGAGATCGTCAAGGTCAACATCGCCAAGCGCACGCCGGTCCGGCAGATGTCGTTCGCAACCGAGAACTACACCGAGCCGTTCACCCATTTCGATTTCGTCCGCTATCTCTGGAACTCGGTCTTCGTCACGGTGACCGCAACGCTAATCACGCTGGTGGTCAATTCCATGGCAGCGTTTGCGCTCAGCAAATACGAATTCCGCGGCCGCACTTTTGCGATGCTTCTGATCCTCGCGACGCTGATGGTGCCGCTGTCGGTAATCATGGTGCCGCTCTACTCCATCGTCTCGGCACTCGGTCTGTTTAACAATCTCTGGGGTGTTATCCTGCCGACAGTGGCGACGCCGACCGGCGTCTTCATTCTGCGGCAGTACATGCTGACGATCCCCGACGAGTTGCTGGACGCCGCGCGTATGGATAAGGCGTCGGAATGGCAGATCTATTGGCGCATCATCCTGCCTTTGTCCGCACCGGCGCTCGCCGTCCTCGCCATCTTCTCCGTCGTCTGGCGCTGGAACGACTTCCTCTGGCCGCTGATCGTGCTGTCGCGCAAGGAGCTCTACACCCTGCAGGTCGGCCTCAGCATCTATTCCGGCGAGCTCAACGTGCAATGGCACTTCATCCTGGCGATGACGGTCGTGACCATGATTCCCGTGGTTCTGGTCTTCCTCTTCCTGCAGCGTTTCATCACCACCGGCATTGCCGGAACCGGCCTGAAATAGGGGTTCATCATGGGACATATCAAACTCACCAATGTCGCAAAGTCTTTCGGGGCAGTCGACGTGATCCATGACATCAATCTGGAGATTGCCGACGGCGAACTCGTCGTTTTCGTCGGCCCGTCCGGCTGCGGCAAGTCCACGTTGCTGCGCATGATCGCCGGCCTTGAAAAGCCGTCGGGCGGCGAACTCGCCATCGACGGCAAGGTGGTCAACACAATCCCCGCCGCCGATCGCGGGCTCGCCATGGTGTTCCAATCCTATGCGCTCTACCCGCATATGAGCGTGCGCCAGAACCTCGCCTTCGGGCTCGAAAACACCAAGATGCCGAAGGCCGAGATTGCCACACGCATCACTGAAGCGGCCCGCATGCTGGAAATCGAGCACTATCTCGACCGGCGTCCTGGCCAGCTCTCCGGCGGCCAGCGCCAGCGCGTCGCCATCGGCCGGGCGATCGTGCGCCGCCCGGTCGCTTTCCTGCTCGATGAACCGCTGTCCAACCTCGATGCCGAACTGCGCGGCTCGACCCGCGCCGAGCTGGCGGCCCTTCATGCCCGTCTGTCCGCGACGATGATCTACGTCACCCACGATCAGGTCGAGGCTTTGACGCTTGCCGACCGGATCGTCGTGCTGCGCGCCGGCCGCATCGAGCAGATCGGCACGCCGATGGAGCTGTACAATACGCCGGCAAATCGCTTCGTCGCCGGCTTCATTGGCTCGCCGCACATGAACTTCCTCGAAGGCTCAGTGGAACCATCATCCTCCGGCAAGGCCGTCGCCACCTTCGCCGGCGGTAACCGGCTGGAGCTTCCGGTGACCGCAAGCAGCATTGCGAAGGGCGCGCCCATCACGCTCGGCGTCCGACCCCAGCACGTTTCGATCGCCAATGGTTCCGACGGTATCGCAGCCAAGATCAAGCTGGTCGAAGCACTCGGTTCCGAAACCATCCTCCATACCGACGTCGCCGGCCAGAAAATTCTGGTCGTCGTACAAGGACAGCATAACCTGACGCCGGGTGCGGATATCCGCCTGTCGTTGTCATCTGCTCCACTGCATCTGTTCAACGAGAAGGGGTTGCGCCTTGAGCACGCTATTTGATCTTTCTGGCAAGGTTGCGCTGGTCACCGGCGCCCGAACGGGGCTCGGCCAGGGCATGGCGCTGGCGCTCGCCCGCGCCGGTGCCGATATCGCTGCCCTTGGCTCCAGCCCGATGCCGGAAACAGCCGAATCCATCCGCCAGAACGGCCGCAGGTTTCACGAACTCGAAGTCGATCTCTCGCAGAAATTCAATGCAAAAGATGTCATTGGGTCGGTGGTCTCTGCGCTGGGCAGTATCGATATCCTCGTCAACAATGCCGGCATCATCCGCCGCGCCGATCTGCTCGATCATTCGCAAGAGGATTGGGACGCCGTCATCGACGTCAACCTCAAGTCTGCCTTCCTGCTGTCGCAG
Organism: Pararhizobium sp. DWP3-4; assembly: GCF_049898205.1. Taxonomy (NCBI): domain Bacteria; kingdom Pseudomonadati; phylum Pseudomonadota; class Alphaproteobacteria; order Hyphomicrobiales; family Rhizobiaceae; genus Pararhizobium; species Pararhizobium sp. DWP3-4. Next base: position 40,407 of record NZ_JAFCXF010000014.1, read on the forward strand.
GCTGTTGCCCGGCACTTGGTCGAGACGAAGCGGGCGGGACGGATCATCAACGTCGCATCGATGCTGTCCTACCAGGGCGGCATTCGCGTGCCCGCCTATACCGCGTCCAAACACGGTATTGCCGGCCTGACGAAAGCCATGGCCAACGAACTTGCGCCGCACGGCATCACCGTCAACGCCATCGCTCCAGGCTACATGGAGACGGACAATACCGAGGCATTGCGCAACGATCCCACCCGCAACGCCCAGATCTCCGCCCGCATACCGATGGGCCGCTGGGGTACGCCGGACGATCTTGCAACATCAGTACTGTTCCTTGCCTCTCCAGCCTCCAGCTACGTCACCGGCATCACCGTCCCGGTCGATGGCGGCTGGCTGGTGCGCTAAGCCGGGGATCGCGAATGGCCATCTCTATCGAACGGCTGAGATCCCTGCTTCGCGTAACGGAACCAGCGCTGGAACTGGTGGCGTCAACTGTCGAAGATCATGACGGTTACACCGTCGAACACCTGCGGTTCCGCTTGCCCGGCGGCACGGAAATCCGCGGCTTACTGACCAGGCCGGCCGGCAACACCAAGCCCGGACCTGCCATCCTCTACGCCCATGCGCATGGGGCCCGCTACGATATTGGCGCCAGCGAACTGATTGATGGACGTCCTGCCCTCCTTGACGCCCCCGGCCCCGTTCTGGCGCGGAAAGGCTATGTGGCGCTCTGCATCGACATGCCGGTCTTCGGCGGACGCGCTGATGTAACCGAAAGCACCGCAACCAAGGCGGCCCTCTGGCACGGCCAGACCCTGTTCGGCCAAATGCTTGGCGAACAGGCAGCCGCCCTGACTTGGCTTGCCGCACGCGCGGACGTCGATTCCAGCCGGATCGGCATGACAGGTATCTCGATGGGCGCCACCCTTACCTATTATCTGGCCGCAATTGACACACGCATTGCTGCGGCCGCCCATCTCTGCTGCTATGCCGATTTCGCCATGTTGGTCGAGACCGGCGCTCATGATTTGCATGGCCATTATCTCACCATCCCCGGCCTTCTCGCGGAGACCTCGACCGGCGAGATCGCCGGGCTGATCGCGCCGCGCCCACAGCTCATCTGTGCAGGTCTCGACGATCCGCTCACGCCGCCGCTTGCGATTCATCGGGCTTTCATCGAGACGCTGACCGCCTACGAAACCGTTGATGCCGAAACCGCCGTCACACTATTGGAAGAGGCTGGCATCGGACATCGGGAAACACCGTCAATGCGGCGCGCAGTCATTGACTTCTTCAAGCAGCATCTATCGCGACCGCTCCCTTGAGCGCCTTTAGCGCAAGCGAGAGAGGGTGTCTTTGCGGCATACGGCTGATTATGCCTCGGTGTACTTTTGGACGGCTGAGCCACCTCCCAAAACGTCCATTCCCGCTGGCCTGCACGCCACAACTGGCATCTCAGAAGTTCGACGAAAGAACCGAGGCCGAAGAATTTCCTGTTGTGGCAAATGAAAAATCTGATTTACTGGCATTTCGATGATTGGCTTTGGGGGAAATTGCCGATGGTGTCGACTCGCAGGGATATGCTACTTGGTGGTTTGGCGTTATTTGGCGCCGGAACAGTCCAGAACCCGGTATTGGCGGCAGCGGCTTCCTACTTTGCCGGTACGGCCGTGGATAATGGCGTGACGTTCCGGACGACCAATTTTGCCAAGATCGATAAGCAGTGGCGCCGCCAGGTCGTCAAATATTTCAGCAGCGAGCCGATCGGCACGGTTGTTGTCGATACGAGGCACCATTTTCTCTACGTGATCATGGAAAACAAGACGGCCATCCGCTACGGCGTTGGCGTCGGCCGCGATGGCTTCAAGTGGTTTGGCCGTGCCACGATCGACCAGAAATCGCTGTGGCCGCGCTGGACGCCGCCTGCGGATATGCGCAAACGCCATCCCGAACTGCCCGAATTTGTCGATGGAGGCTCGCCCAAGAACCCGCTCGGCCCCCGCGCCATGTATCTGCATCGCGACGGCGTAGATACCGGCTATCGCTTCCATGGCACGCTGGAACCGGGCAGCATCGGCAAAGATGCCTCCAGCGGCTGCATCCGCATGTTCAACGAAGACGCCATCGACCTTTACCAGCGTTGTCCCATCGGCACCGCAGTGCAGGTTCTGCCGCATATTGCCGACCAGGCTCCCCAGGTCAGTGACGCTACCCCGGTCGAATGAGGAATTTCCCTGATGCCTGCTATGATCGGATATACGCGGCACGTATTAGCCGCGGCCATGCTCCTGGTGCTCGCCGCCTGCAACACAACCGAAATCGCCTCCGTCGAAGAACCTGCGGCGGTGCCGATGACCGGCCAGACCAACGATCCAGCGCCCGGTTTCGAAACCGTCTCGTCTGGTAGCGAACAGGATTTTATCCTCAATGTCGGCCGGCGGATCTACTTTACGCAGGACTCGGCCGCGCTCGATTCCGTTGCCAAGGCAACGTTGGATAACCAGGCCGATTGGCTCAACAAGAACCCAACCTGGTTGCTCAAGCTGCAAGGTTTTGCCGATGATTCCGGGTCAGCGTCCAAAATGGAAGCGCTGTCGCAAAAGCGCGCCGATGCGACGATGGCCTATCTCGCTTCGAAGGGTGTTGACCCCGGGCGCATGTGGGCCAAGGGCTACGGCAACGACCGCGAAGTGCGCGACTGTACCGACCGCTCATGCAAGGTGCAAAATCGCCGCGTTGTCTCCAACCTGCGCACCCAGCGCGATGCAACCTGATCGCAGGTGACTTGTGCGCGTATCGGCCTCCGGGCATTTTGGATCGCCGGGGAGTAGAGTTTTCCGGCACGTTTCAGGAAGGCGGCGGGCTGCATTATGTGGTGGATTGATCAAGTCAATGTCGACGATGGTTGCCAAGAAGACCTCACGACTTTCGATTTAAGGTCGAGTAACGACGTCACATCAGCTTTTGGCTTTTATAAGCATACGAAAGTGCGACATGCCCTCGTCAGCCCGGTCAGGAGATCGGTAATCTGTTCGTTCTCGTCGTTCAGCCTCGCGTTCTAACAATAACATGTCTCGCAAACATCGAAGGTACGGCAGGCCAAAAAAAGCAAAAGCGTGCTATCTTTGATCGGTTCGACAGTGGGAGGCACTTTATGACGACTAGGTGGGACTTCACTTACAACGAATGGGACAGTCTCGTGCGCCTCTACGACCACGAGAGCGCCACCCTCCCGAACGAAATCGACCGGAAATGTCGGGAGCTTGGCTTGACCGACGAAACAGGTCTTTCTGACGCGGGAAAGCGACTTGTCGAACACGAGCTTCTTATGGAGCGAAGGAACCGGCTTCAGCGATGAACTCATCGGCTGCGCACCTGCCGCTGCTTGATTGAGTTCACCACGATGCGGCTTAATGTGATCAACCACAGTAGCGGGCCGGATATGGCCACTCTGCGCGCACATGCTGCCATGCGGGTGCATCGTGAGGTATTCAGTGCGGGCCTTGCGCCATTCGCCGTCATAGCCGCGCTTCCGCGCCGAAGGGCGGCGTGCATCGTGGCGTGCGTTACGGACGCGGGTCGCAGCGATCTGGCAAGAGCAACGCTCACCGTGGGGAATGATACGGGTGCCGCATTGGCAATGGTGTGGCGGGCGAAGGCTCATAATGCGCTCGCAATCTTGGCCTTAAGGGCGCGAAGGCGTTCACGGTCAACGCCAGCTTCAGTGTTGCGCCGTGCGTGGTCAGGATCTGTTGCTTCGGCTGCTCATTCCCCCGAGGCGCGCCAATGACATTTTTGCAGATGCCATTCACAACTTACGGCGTGCAACCTAATGCTTGGTTTCGAGTTAGCCGCTCGAAGGGAGTTGTCCTATGGTTGAAAGTCCACTGCACGAACCGAACACGGATGATCGTCATCTCGAACTCCAAAAGCACCTAGATTCTATTCTGGGCGATGTTATCGACGAGTTCTCAAAGGCTGGGTATACGACGCTCGAGGTTATTGAAGGAATGCGGGATATACTCTGGAACCGGCGGATGGCCTTCGAACAGAATTCTGACTCCTTGGAGGACATGTCCACTCTTGAAACGTAACCGAAAGGCCTCAAGCGGATTAGGCTGAGGCGCGAATGTTCGTGCCCGTGAATGTGTTCTATGGCAGCGGACTTCGTCTCGCCAGCTTGAACTTTTGGCTCGGCCATCTCGGCTCCCCGGGCTTCTGAACCCGAAGCTGGCGAACGCGCTATCAGAGACGTCAATTTCCCGGGGCACATCGGTATACCCGACGAGGCCGATCGGAGCTAGCACGGGTGCTGGCTCACCGAGGGTATATTTTAGTATACACCTCGATAAAGCGCGGTGCTGTTATACTTTAGAACAAACAGATCATTGGCGAGAAAGCCTTTAACGAGGATGAGCTCATGAGCAACCTGACAACAACGGATACGGGGGGCACGGCGCCAAGTTCCGGGACATTCGTAAATACGACGCTGTCTGGACGAATGATCCTGATCCTGATCGGGGCCGCCGTGCTCCTGCGCGTCGGCCAGGATATTTTCGTGCCGCTGGCTTTGTCGCTGCTCCTGACTTTCACGCTGGCGCCGATCGTCACATTCCTCAGAAAGCGATACATTCCTAAAATCGCGGCGGTAGTCCTAACTGTGGCTTCCGCATTCCTTGTGATCGCCACGTTCAGTTTCATCGTCGCAGGACAGGTTGCAAACCTCGCAGACAATATCCCTACTTATCAGCGCAATATCATCGACAAGGTACACGCACTACGTGAGGCCGGAACGGGGACGGGCATATTCGAACACCTGACCAAGGTCGTCGAGCGTGTCGGAGCCGAGATGCAAAATCGAGCAACCGAAACTCGGGATGAGACACCTTCGTCAACGCAGCAGCGCGAACCTCTTCCTGTTGAGATCGTGACCCCCTCGAAACCGATCGAAACACTGGTGAACGTTATCCTGCCACTGATCAGCCCGTTTGCAACGGCGGGTCTCGTCATAGTGCTTGTGATATTCATGTTGCTTGAGCGTGAGGACCTGCGCGACCGTTTCATTAGGCTGGTCGGCCTCGGCGACCTTCACAGGACAACCGCGGCCCTTCAGGACGCGGGAACCAGGGTCGGCAAATATCTTCTGATGCAGCTCGTCGTAAATTCTCTTTATGCCGTCCCGATAACGCTCGGTCTTTGGTTGCTCGGAATACCAAACGCTATCCTTTGGGGCTTGTTCACTCTGGTACTCCGGTTTGTTCCCTATATCGGCCCAGTCATCGGAATGATCCTGCCATTATTCCTGGCATTGGCAATCTCGCCAGGTTGGTCCTTGGTGGCATGGGTCGCCGCGCTATTCATAACGATCGAGGTCATTAGTAATAACGTCATAGAGCCTTGGCTGTACGGTAGTCATACCGGGCTATCTCCGTTGGCGATTATTATTTCAGCTATTTTCTGGTCGTGGCTGTGGGGACCGCTCGGACTGATGCTGTCGACGCCCCTCACCGTATGCCTCGTTGTGTTAGGCAGGTATGTACCCCAATTCAGCTTCCTGGATGTGCTTCTCGGTAATGAACCCGTCCTACAACCGCAGGAAAAGCTTTATCAGCGTTTGCTCGCTGGCGATCCAAGCGAGGCTACCGATAATGCCGAGGATTTCCTCGAAGAGGGTTATCTGATCGACTACTACGAGAATGTTGGTCTTCCAGCGCTGTTACTGGGGGAAATGGACCGTCAGCGCGGTGTAATGACCGAGACGCAGATCGCACTCGTTGCGGCGAGCATGCAGACGCTGATTGGCAATCTCGCCGACATGGCGGACGAAGAAGAGAAGGACGAGGAGCTCGAGCAAGCACAGACTGACGCTGCCGAGGCCGCCGACGAACTTGACCTTCCAGACGGCAGGGGACGATCCATATTATGCCTTGGAGGCAGAGGCGCGATGGACAATGCCGTCGCGTCAATGCTTGCACAGATACTTGCAGTGCAAGGTGCTCACGTCGCCGACAACCGCGTCCTCAACGACCCGCAGGGCTCCGACCCGTTGGAAGCTTCTAATGCAGACACGGTTCTAATCGCCTTCTTAAACGGAAACTCGAAATCACAAGCTCGCCAGATTATCCGACGTCTAAAGCGTCGGAAACCGTCTCTTCGGGTTGGTATTGTGGTCCCGATGGCGGACAGTGAACGTTCCGCCCAGATTGCGCCCGATGAAATCAACGCGGACTTCGTCTCACTTAGTCTTACCGAAGCAACGCGATCTGCTTTGAGCAATGCTGAACCGGTTGCGCTCAAAAGCGCCGTCAGACCGTTGCTGCGGCCCCGCCCTCGCCTAAACCCCTCTTTGGTGGCTTGATACCAAACCAGCGGCATCGGATTGGTGAAACAAGCTCAGCTTTCGCCGTCTTAGCGGGGTGGGACCGACAGAAGTCTCGAAGGATTTTCACATAACCCCAAAAGTCGACCCCAGCGATCCACCCCGCAAACTAACAGGCGGGGTGGTTCAGGTCGCACCGCATCCCTAGAATCAAAACATAGTTGGGCTTAAACGCCTCGAGCTCGGTTGGATTTACTTGTCGGAACTGGAACAATTGATTGATGGCCTCGTGGGTGTGCGCTTGAAATGCACCATTTGCTCCCGGCGCGTCATGGAGAGGTCGGCCATGGCGTCAGCGGTCCGCTGTTGCCTGCCCGTTTGAGGCCACTAACAACGATGGCGTGATTATCTATATTGTCGCGCTCCGACTAGGCCGAGATAAGCGGCATGGACAGGTGGCGCGCTCGACTGGCATTTCGTTGCCCGCAGCGAGAACCGGAAAAATCGCTGCGTTCGCTATCCCTGTCGCGTCCGGTTGACACAAGCTGCGACCTCTCCAGCTAACGCGGGGCTTCAGAGGGGGTTCCACCCAATGGAATCAATCGGCAACGTGGCCACCGCAGCAGATCGCCTACAACAACAGCAAGTCTGTGTATCAGTGTGAATTCTTGCTGAGCTTAGAGATAGCACTAGCTCTCTCGTTGCGAGTGTGCGTGAGCAAAGATGTTGCAACGACAGCTTCCTGAAACTTGGGTGCATGAGGTCACGAGCCGGGCCTGCTTTAGCTCTGATCTATTCGTTCAAGCGTTGAGGCAACCGCTCGCTTGTAGCCCGAAAGCGCCTATATTTAGGTGAGATCAAATTTGAAGGGGAAGCCATGGTCGACAAGATCACAAAAGTCTCATCTTCCTCCCCATCTACCGCTACCCGCGTCGAATCAAGCCTTTCGCTTGCGGAACCGGACGCAGCTTGGGTCGCGCACCGCCAATCTGCGATCAATGCAGGCATTGAGAAACGCAAACGAGATGACGGCGCCGCCCACGAGAGAGCGAGCCCTGCGGAAACCGATGCTGATAGCGTTCCCGGGCGCGATGTTGACGACGAAGGATCAGACGCTGCTCCCACAAATAAAGAGAGTGCCGAACTCCTTTCCGGTGAGAGCGAACGTATCGGCTCGGGAAACCTCGACGAGGATGTCCCGTTTGGTCAGCATGTCGGCTATGTGTGACGCGGCCCGCATCACCCCTCGTGTGAAATCGTGGAACCGACCGGGACCACGATTATTTAAGACATAGTAGGTTCGCCCACTCGGGCAAGCGCCGCGACCGCAGCTTGAGCAAAGTGTGCAAGCGGGGTATTTTCGATGCCAGCGACGAAAACGGGTCAGTATCCAGTCATCTCCAAGTACCCTATCCCCGTCGCGGTGCCATTAAACCAGATCGGACCTTCCCAATATGGCGTCGATGTCCGCATCCATGATTGATCGTTCAAAGCCTGCGTTGTGATATCTATGGATCTCGCGGGGATTTGAATGCGCCATCCCACTGGCATCTCGCGCCCTTCCACCTTTGCTTGGCGAATCGGGTCCAGTCGTATGTCTTCTTTTGAAATCGGGGTGGTCTTGCCATCCGCCGAAATCCAGTTTGCCGAGATGAACCCATCCGTGTCGTCGCGAAGTCTGAACGCCATCAGTTTGTCCCCTGTGTCGAAGTGCAGAGAAAACCAATCCCAGCCGGTCTGGTTTTCCGCCAATGGCTGAGAAGACCACTCTCGGTCAAGCCACGCCTTGCCGCTCACTTGGACGTCAGAACCAGCAACGTTGATTGTGCCAGAAACCCGGTAGAAGGGCTGCGAGTAGTAGTAAGACGCCTGCCCGCTCGCCGATTTGACGGAGAATCCGCGATCGCCCTGAAGCACCAAGGGACCGGTTGCCTTCAGATTCAAGCTGTAATTGAAATCGCCCCCGTTTGCGGTGACAGCAAGGTCGTTGAGTTGGTCTCGTGCCGTCTTGTTCACCGCCGCCAACCGCCAATCGTCGATCCAGGCCTCGAACGGCGATGCGACTACATCCGCCTGCCCGACCCCACCCCTGCCAAGGCGTTCTGCGACGTAATGGTGGTCGTCCGTGGTGATGGCCGCATGTCCTATCCAAATTTGCGGATCAGCGAACCCTTGATTGACGCCCGGTGCCAAAGCGGACCGGAACAAGGTCCACTGCGCTCCATAGTGCTTGCCATCCTCATCTTGAAGATTAGCCGTCACATACCACCACTCAATCCGGTAATCAGGGTGAGCCCCGTGATCGACCGGGAATGATAACGCTGATCCCGTATGTGGAATGGCGAAACCCTTCGCGTCCGAGCCGAGCCCTGCAAATCCTTGGGTCTGGGTCTGTCCCGCTGAGGCGGTCAACAGTAGCGCCGCGAAGATCCACATCACCATTTTAGCGCTCATTGGCGAATATCCTGAGCAAATCGGCTGGGTTGATGGTGGCTAGGCGTCGAACCGGCACCAGAACAGATAAAATCGCGGCCACTAGAGCAACAGCTCCTAACCATAGCCAGTCGAGAGGAAACACGGTCATCGGCAAACGCCATCCAAACGCCTCGACATTGACGATGGCCAACAGCACCCACGCCAGACCAAGACCGACTGGGATGGCAGCGACATACGTGGCAAGCCAGAGAGCTAAAGTGCGAGCGACCTCATAAAGCGCAAGATGCCGCCGCCTAATACCCATCGCCCACACAGGCGCAAGCTGAGGCAACCTTATACCCGAGAGTGTCAGAAGACTCGAAAACATCGCGAACCCCGCCACCGCAAGCGTCAGAACATTGAGCGCTCCCGTGACGGCGAAGGTTTGCTCAAAAACCGCCCGCGACTGTGCTTTTAGCGAGTTCTGATCGACAATGGAGGTTTCGGGCAGACCGAACTGGGTCACGAGCTGCTGCTTGAGTTTCGGAGCGCTTTCCGGCGGCACGCGAATGCCGTAGCGGAGTTTGGAAACATCGGGGTAATGGGCAACCAACGCATCTATCCCAATTATGACCTGTCCTTTAGGATTTCCGTAGTCGGAATAGATTCCCACGACTGTTGCGTCCCACCCGCCCGGCATCGCGATGGTCTGCCCCGGCTTCGCCGCGCCGCGTCGCCACATCTGCTCGTTGATCAGCGCTCCTTTACCAGAAGACACCTCATCCCAGGCGTCTTTGTCAGCGACGACCAACGGCCAATTGTCTCGGTACGTCGGATCATCGGCCACCCCGAAAACCTGGAGCTGCTCGCCCAGAACATCCCCTTCGACACTCCAAATCGGCAAGATCGCGGTGGAGTGTTGCGGAAGCCATTCGCGCAAACGCTTGGCCTCTTCCTCGTCTTTCGCAGTTACGTACAATTCGGCGGCCAATCTTTGATCCAGCCACCCAAGGAAGGTCAGCCGAAAGCTGGAAACCATTGTCCCGACGCCGATGTTTGCAGATAGGGCAAGCAAGAGTGCCATGAGCGCAAGCGACAGCCCGGGGAGTTGCAAACGTGTGTCCGCCCAGAACCATTGGGTCAGGGCTGTGCGAGAGGTTCGTTCAGCGAGTGCGAGGCTGAGGGCTAGAAGCCCAGGCAACATAAGAGCACAACCAAGCAGCAGTGCTCCAAGGACGCCAAAACCCATCAAGAGCCCTGAGCCTGCAATCGCCAGGATCACGGCCAGCGCTAGGAGTGCGCCGCCTGCGGACGCTTGGTACGCAAGGGTTTTGGCGGACGCTCTCGCCCATTCACGCGGCTGGGCGGCAGCCAATATGGGAAGCGTCCAAACCCGCCACAGGCTTTGGACGGAAGATATAGCCGTCCCGCCGAGAGCAATAGCCAATCCCGCTACCCACCATTCCGGGCGTACCGAAAGGGAGCCTGGGACGCTCGCGCCATAAAGGCCTTTAAGGGTGGTCGCGACACCCGGCATGAGCGCAGATGCGATGAAATACCCCAGAACGATACCAAGAATACCAGAGATCAGTGCCAATGCCGCAAGCTCGATCACGAGCATTGCGGTCAGAGCCGGGAGCGAAACTCCCAGCGATCGCAACGTGCGGAAGGTTCCCCTCCGCTGCTCGAACGTTAGGCCGGTCGCCGAATACACGATGAAAAGTCCGACGATAAAAGAGAGGAACCCGAAAGCTGTTAAGTTGAGATGGAAGCTGTCGGTAAGCCGGGCGACATCTGACGTGTCTGAGGTCTCCCGCAGTGTGATCTCCGGAGCAACTTGGTCGATCGGCTTCAGTCCGGGACGCTGTTCGGACGCGACGACTAGCCGATTGATCTTTCCATGAGCTGCAAGCAACCTGTCAGCAACGGAGATATCTACGAAGGCGGCCTCATCGGGGACGTTCTCGGAGACTTTCAGCCGCATTTCCGTGGCGCTACGAAGCCTCTCGGCAGTGGCAGCTGAAACCACAAGCTGGCCGGGGCCGGACAGAAGGTCTGAGAAATCAGATCCATCCGTGATGGATGCCACCTGCCCCTCCCTCGGCATGCTGGTCGGGTCGATACCGATCAATTTGATCCTTAGATTTCCGAACCGATACGTGCCTTCAATAACCGGTGAGACATTCCAGCCCGCGCGACGAAGCTTGCCGTACGTCTGGATCGAAATCCCGTTGCCGTCCCTAGAAACGACTTGCCGAAGCGCCCCCTGCTCCAAAACGGATGCCGCCCGGGCGTAGCTTGCCCGGGCTTCGGCATTGATTGCCTGCACGCCAGACCACAGCGCGGTCGCGAGCGCGATCCCCATCACCAGTGTTAGCAGCTGAAGTGGCTTCCGTCGCCAATGTGAAAGCAGCGCCGCCAATGCAAAGGTCATTCGACGATCCTGCCGCCACGAAGGACGACCTGCCGGTCAAGGCGATCCGCGAGCCTCATTGAGTGCGTTACCAGCAGAAGAGCGGACCCGGCGTTCTTCGCTAATGAGACCATAAGATCGAGGACCGCGTCTCCAGTCGCCTCGTCCAGATTTCCTGTCGGCTCGTCAGCAAGAATGAGCGGTGGACGAGCTGCCAAGGTTCGACCAATCGCGACGCGTTGTTGTTGCCCGCCCGACAGTTGTTCGGGATAGCGGGCAAGATAGGCTGCCAAACCCAAGCGTTCCGTGAGGTCAACCTCCCACGCTGCATCATGACGTCCAGCAAGCTTGGCATGAAATGAGATGTTGGAGGCAACGTTTAACGACGGGATCAGGTTGAACTGTTGAAAGACGAGACCGACCTGAGTTCGACGGTAGTTGGCTCTTTCCCGCTCACCGAATTGAGCAAGGTCCTGTCCCTGCATAAGAACAGAGCCACCGTCCGCATGATCAAGACCACCGGCTAGATGGAGCAGCGTACTTTTGCCGCTTCCGGATTCACCGGTCAACGCGACGCTCTCGCCAGCTCCAACGTCGAGATCGATGCCCTTTAGGATCTCTATGACCCCCTCGGCGGTTGTATAGGACTTTCGAACGGCGGTCATGGATAGGGTCATAAATCTCGTATCGTCTTTTTGAGCCGCGAAATCGGCCAAATCTGATCGCTTCGTGCCCGTTTTAATCAACCTTTGGCAGTGGCGTTGTTCCCACCGCTCCCGCCGAGAACGTGACAGCAAATCGAGGGTACCTAGCCTCTGTAGTGCCTTAAATGCCAGCCCGCATCATGCTTAAGGGGAAGTAATACGGAACTCATTTGTGATCGGTTCGTTGTGTCGCGAACAGCTGGCTGCAAGTTTGAACATAGGAGCTTAGTTTGGAAAACCAATCGAAAAGTCTGGCCGACGAATACCGGCGCCTTGGTGGCCGCCGCGTCGCCGTGATCGACGACAATCTCGGCTCGACGCGGGACTGGGAAAACGACCCACCCGAAGCCGCCGATTTCTGGGAGAAGCGCATAGCTTCTCTATCAGATCGTGAGAAGAGGGACGTCGAGACGTTTCTCCCGTCGCTGAATGACATTAACGGCGACGCTGCCGACAAATGACGAGGACAGCTTTCGGCAAGCTGCATGGCTCGAAAGGAGGGTATGTATGAAACAGGAACAGATCCTTTTCCCCCCCAGCGCCTGGGTTCCAAACAATCAGCGGCTCGCAGTTCTCCTCTATAGCGACGCCCTGCCCAACAATGGCTCGTCAAAAGATTTTGAAACCATGTTCGCCGCGAACGGATGGACCGGTATCTGGAGAAACGGTGTTTTTGACTATCAGCATTACCACTCCGGCGCACACGAAGTGCTGGGCGTCGGCCGTGGCTCTGCCACTCTCCTAATCGGAGGTCCGGGAGGCCAGTCAATAGAAGCCGGCACCGGCGACTGCCTGATACTGCCAGCGGGAACGGGACACCAGAACTTGGGCTGCTCTCCAGACTTCGAGGTCGTCGGCGCTTATCCTGTCGGACAACAGGCTGACATCCAGACGTCAGCGCCTCTAGCGAGATGAAGGCACGAATATCGTCGCTGCCGATCCCTAAGATAGACCCGGTGCAAGGGGCAAAAGGATATCTTATTGAATGTTGGCGGTAGCCGACCTCGTAGAGATTGAGAACGTTTCGCCAATGCTCAATAGGAGCGGAATGTTGCTGTGCCATCCGTGGCCGACGAAGACTCAAAAATGCAATTGTTCAGCGCAGGCCGATTGAATTATCCCGCTTACGCTGGCCGGATTTTCAGAGAACCATATCTGTATCGCATCATTCCGGTTCATTCATCTATGCAATCACTTGACGAACCTATTTCGGGGCCACAACACGATAACGAATTCTACGGCTCGTTAAGGGAGAACGCCGAAGACGAGCTGGGCGAGACGCATTCGCCCGATATCGCGACACAACAGCGGTGGTTCTGCAAGCTCTACATCTCCCGTTTGGTAGAAGATTTCGCTGTCCCGCAAAGGACAGCTAGGCTCTTAGACCAGAGAAAAAATTGAGGCCACTTACGCCGATGTTCTAATCGCTATCTCCTCTTTCCTTGCCAACTCACCTTCACCCCAAAATCCGATAAATTTCGCTGCGATTGCTGACAAGGAGCCGCGCTGAAAGCTATGATTGCGGCCCAGCGCCGTTGCATTAAGCTGTTTCGCATTCAATTTGAAAAACGAATTCGTTCGTTGATCAGGTGACTTTGCTGGAGTTGCGCTTATTTTCAAGGCTCAGTGCAATCCTCGCTGGCTCATATTTGAAACGGAGCAAGTCATAGCGGCGTCCGCTTCGCTACATTCAGAAGCGGCGCAGAAATGAGTGCGAACGACCGACGCGCTGTACGTTTCCCGAGGCTGATAGATGCTGGTTCCGCGGCACACTTTGGTATCTTCGTCAAAATATTAGGCGTGATATCCACCGCGGCCGTCTAGCACATTTGCAGCAAGGATCGAGTTGACTTGGAGTTGGAGGAGTTTTGCTTCGGCAAACACGAGGTTACCGACCGTAGATTGGTGACTGGCTACGCCACCGAGTGACTAAAGCCAGGTCAAGCGGATCGCGGACAATATAGGTTTGTTATCAGTCCAGAGCTTACAGCGTTCACGATCACAGAAAGATTATAGCGAACGCGTCCATCCGGCACCTCCCTGAGCCTATCTGCAAATTGGCCGTGCGGCAGGCCGAGCTATTCCTCGTCGGCAACCTGCATTTTACCACCCGCCACTTGGCCGCGACGGAGCCATTTCGCGAGCGACGGTGCTTGAGCATTTCGTTGAGGGTTTCCGTAAGGCTGGGCTTCCGGAGTGACGCGCCGTTGACCTCTGACAGTTCTGTTACCCGATAACGGCATCTTCGCGCTGATCCTGTGACCTACGCCTCATAGCGGCTCGTGTCATCGCGATCGCGATTGTATCCTTTCACGAGCGGAAATTGCGGCAGCCAGGATTCGCGGCGGGAAGTCCAGAGCTCGTAGGTCGGCATCAGTTGGTCTGGGGCATCCAAGGATCCGAGGTTCACTTCGATTTCGTCGGCGCTGCGTGCAAAAACGGGAGAGCCACAGCGGGGGCAAAAAAACCGCCCGGCATAGTCGCGCGTTTCGCCCTCGATCGTCACCGCATCCTCAGGGAAGATTGCGGAAGCGTGAAAAAGGGCGCCATGATGCTTGCGGCAGTCGAGACAGTGACAAAGGCCGACCCGGTATGGGGAGCCGGCCGCCACAAAGCGGACCTCGCCGCACAGGCAACCGCCGGTCAATCGGTCCATGCCATGTTTCCTCCGAATTTGGCGCCCGGCATGTTTTTGATTAACAGCCGAACGCCTCAATCATACGGACTACTGCACCAGCTTCAAGGCATCACCGAGCATCGAGACGATGTCCTCGATATGGGATTTCTCAGCTATCAGCGGCGGCGAGAAGGCTATGATGTCGCCGGTGACGCGGATCAGCAGGCCCCGTTCGAAGCAATCGACGAAGACATCGTAAGCGCGCGCACCGGGCGCGCCGTCGCGGGGGGCTAGCTCGATGCCGGCGATCAGGCCGATCGTGCGAATATCGGTGACATGCGGCAGGCCTTTGAGCGAATGCATTGCATCATGCCAATCGTCCTGCAGCTCGGCTGCCCGTGTCAAGAGACCTTCGTCGCGGTAAATATCGAGCGTCGCGATACCCGCGGCGCAGGCTGCCGGATGGCCGGAATAGGTGTAGCCGTGGAACAGCTCGATCTGGCCGTCCGGCCCATGCATCAGCGCGTCGTGCACCTTGCGGCTGGTAAACACGGCACCCATCGGAATCGCGCCGTTGGTCAGGCCCTTCGCCGTGGTGACGAGATCCGGTGTCACGCCGAAATAATCGGTGGCAAACGGCGCGCCGAGGCGGCCGAAACCGGTGATGACCTCATCGAATATCAACAGGATGCCGTGGGTCGAGCAGATCTTGCGCAGCCGCTCAAGATAGCCCTTTGGCGGGATCAGTACGCCGGTTGAACCAGCGACGGGTTCGACAATGCAGGCCGCGATGGTTTCGGCGCCATGCAGGGCGACCAGTCTTTCCAGATCATCGGCAAGCTCGGCGCCGTGCTCGGGCTGGCCTTTGACAAAGGCGTTCTTTGCAAGATCATGCGTATGGCGCAGATGGTCCGTGCCGGGAATGAGCGGAAAGACCCGGCGATTGTTGACGAGGCCACCAACGGAAATGCCGCCGAAACCGACGCCATGATAGCCGCGCTCCCGGCCGATCAGCCGTGTGCGTGTGCCCTGCCCGATCGACCGCTGGTAGGCGACAGCGATCTTGAGGGCGGTATCGACGGATTCCGAGCCGGAGCCTGTGAAGAACACGCGGTCGAGCTTTTCGCCCTTACCGCCCGGCGCGATTTCGGCCAGCCGCTCGGCAAAATCAAAGGCGATCGGATGGCCCATCTGGAAGGACGGTGCGAAATCCAGCGTCAGCAGCTGGCGCTCGACCGCTGACGCGATCTGGCGGCGGCCATGACCCGCATTGACGCACCAGAGGCCGGCGGTGCCATCAAGGATCTTGCGTCCATCGACGCTGGTATAATGCATGCCCTCTGCCGAGGCGAGCAGGCGCGGCGCCGCCTTGAATTGCCGGTTGGCGGTAAACGGCATCCAGTAGCTGTCGAGTACCGGGGTGTTTGGTTTGCTGTGCTGGTTCATGGCGACCTCCTGTGAGACCACGATGACGCCACGATTTCAAATGCCGAAACAAGTCCTTTTCTGATCTTTCATAAGCTATTGAAAATGCTTGCCGTGAAATGTGATAGTTGCGATATTTCGAACATGAGAAACGGAGGATGGGCATGTCTGTCGATATCGGAAACCGGTTGCGCCATGTGCGCCTGCTCAACAATTTGTCGCAGCGGGAACTGGCGAAGCGGTCGGGCGTGACGAACTCAACGATTTCGCTGATCGAATCCAATTCCTCCAATCCCTCCGTCGGTGCGCTGAAGCGCATCCTCGACGGCATTCCGATCGGGCTCGCGGAGTTTTTTGCCTTTGAGCCGGACCGCCCGAAGAAGGCTTTCTATCGGGGCGACGAACTCGTCGAAATCGGCAAGGGGCCAATATCCTACCGGCAGATCGGCGATAATCTGTTCGGCCGCAGCCTGCAAATCCTCAAGGAATGTTATCAGCCCGGCGCGGACACCGGCAAAGTGCCGCTGGTGCATGACGGCGAGGAAGGCGGCATCATCCTGTCCGGGCGGCTGGAAGTCACTGTCGATGATGAACGCCGGTTCCTTGGGCCGGGCGATGCTTATTATTTCGAAAGCCGCCGCCCGCACCGATTCCGCTGCGTCGGGCCGGTGGCTTGTGAAATCATCAGCGCCTGCACGCCGCCGACCTTCTGATCGGCGGGTACGGCGGTTGGCTCAGTGCTGTCCCGGTTTGACGTCTGCCGGGATCGGGCAGACATAGGGCTGGCCGTCCATCTTGTCGTTCCACTCGGCCCTTGCCTCGTAACGCAGCTTTTCCGACGTTGCCAGATCAAGGCCGGTGGCTGCTAAAACCTTTGCCGCATGCACCATCGCCTTGTGCGCAGCCGGGCTGCGGCCCTGCGCCACCACCTGCCATGTGTGCGGATTGGTGCCGATCGCCCAGGTCGGCGCCCAGCATTGCGCCGTCGGCGTCACCCGGCTGACATCCCCGACATCGGTCGAACCCGCGCGAAAATGCGACTGGCCTTCGAAGGCACGCAAGCCCAGATGCAGCGCCGTTGAGCCGTCGATCTTTTCGTTGGAAAAGACGTCACCCTTGATCTGGTACAGGCGGATGCTGCTTTTGACCGCTTCGTCGGTAAAGGTCGCCTGGATCTTTTTTGCAAAGGCGATATCATCGTCATCGAACGGCACGGGCCCGAGCGCAACCATGTTGTCATGGATAGCGTTTTCGAGCGTCAGATTGGGCAGCAGGTTGGTCGAGGCAGTATCGAAGATGGTCTCGACTTCGGTTTCCGTCATTGTGGCAGCACCCTGCGCCACCTTGCCCACCCGCTCGGCCAGAGCCAGCGCCTGCGCCATGTCCGGCGCACGGATCAGGTACAGCACTTCGGCCTTGGCCTGCACCACATTCGCCGCGCGGCCGCCTGCGTCGGTAATGGCATAATGGACGCGGCAATCCTGCGGCATGTGCTCGCGCAGAAAATTGACGCCGACATTCATCAATTCCACCGCATCAAGGGCGGAACGGCCGAGATGGGCGCTGTTGGCAGCGTGCGCGGCCACGCCCTTGAACCGGTAAAAGGTTTCGAGCACCGCCAGATTGTTGGTCGAGCGCACCCCGTTAAACGGGGCTGGGTGCCAGGTGAGTGCTGCATCGACATCGTCGAAGGCGCCGGCGCGCACCATGAATGTCTTGCCAGAACCGCCCTCTTCTCCCGGGCAGCCATAATAGCGAACGGTGCCCGGCAGACCTTCGGCCTTCAAGTGTATGGCAAGCGAGATTGCTGCGAGCAACGAGCCGGCGCCGAGCAGATTATGACCGCAGCCATGGCCTGTGCCATCCGGCGACACGGCCTGCGGAGTGTCGACACCCGCGATCTGGCTCATGCCAGCCAGTGCATCGAATTCGCCGATAAAGGCGATGACAGGCTTGCCGCTGCCAAACTCGCCGATGAACGCCGTTTCCATATCCGCGACGTTTCTCCGCACGGAAAAGCCGTTCTGCTCCAACATCGCGATCAACAGCGCTGCCGACCGGTGTTCATCGAATTTCAGTTCGGCGAAGTCCCAGATTTGATCGCTGAGCGCTGTAAACTGCGGCGCCATGGCATCGATGGCAGTCGCCAGAGAAAGCAGGGAAGATTTGTCGGGCATGCGTATCCTCGCGTCGGCGCATTTCGGCGTCGGAAATCCGGGGCGGCGGAGGGGTCTCCGCCGGCTGCGTTCATATTCAAAAAGGAAAGACACGCCGCCAGAGCGGCGTGGTTCGCTTAAGGCTTACTTGTCGAGTGACACTTCCCAGAGGCGGGCATTGGACTGCCAGACCGGCTGGCCCTTCAGTGTCTTGGTGGCGCCCCAGACATCGACCATGTCGTAGAGGAAGATGCCGGGCATTTCCTGCAGCATCAGTTCATGGAACTCGTCGAAGATCGCCTGGCGTTTCTTCGGGTCGATCTCGGCATAGGCAGCCTTCATCAGTTCGCGCGCCTTCGGATCGTCCCACATCAGCGAGGCGTTCTTGTCCTTGTCGCCGACATAGAAGCTGTACATCAGCGCCGGGTCGAGACGC
This sequence comes from Pararhizobium sp. DWP3-4, assembly GCF_049898205.1. NCBI lineage: Bacteria > Pseudomonadati > Pseudomonadota > Alphaproteobacteria > Hyphomicrobiales > Rhizobiaceae > Pararhizobium > Pararhizobium sp. DWP3-4. The sequence goes on from NZ_JAFCXF010000014.1 coordinate 58,874, forward strand.
GGCGTAACGGACTGCGAAATGATCTGGTAGTTGCCAGAGCGGCGGCGATCGACCTGTGTGGCATAATCGAGCACCTCGATCTGCACGTTGAGCCCGATCTGCTGCAGCATCGCCTGCGCCATCACGGCTGCCGGGAAGCTGGGTACGTTGCCGCGCTTGTTGGCGATGATGCTGATCGGTTCACCTTTGTAACCGGACGCCTCAAGTTCTTTTTTCGCCGCTTCAAGATCATAGGGCAGACGCTTCTTCTGGACGTCGCTGTAGTAGACGGAATCAGACGAGATCATCGAACCGTTCGCTTCGCCCGTGCCGTTCGATGCCGCGGCGACCAGCTGGTCGAGATCGAGCGCCTGTGCCATGGCCCGGCGGATCGCAGGTTTGCTGAGCACCGGATCACGGGTCTGGATGTAGAACAGGTTCTTGCCGTTGTTGCGGGCAATGATCAACTGGGTGGTTTCGCTGTCCTTGAATTCCGGAATGAGATCCGGCGAGATTTCAGCGGTGTCCAATACGCCGGATTGCAGACCAGCCTTAACGGTCGAGGCATCCGGAATGACCATGAACTTGATGCCATCGACCAGCGGCCGCTTCGATCCAACGACGCCATCCGGCTTGCCGTCATTCTTCGGCGAGATATAACCGTCGAACTTGGCAAGGTGCAGATATTCGCCCTTCTTCCACACGTCCCACTGGAATGGGCCGGTGCCGATCGGCTTATCGAACGTGCCGTCAGCAGCAACGGATTCGGGCGAGATTATGCCGGTATAGCCGCATTCGGGGCGCGACATCAGGCCGAGGAAAACGGCGGATGGCTTTTCGAGCGTCATCGTCACGGTCGAGGCATCAACGGCCTTGATCCCGGTGACATGGGTGGCGCCATTGCCGTCGAAATCCTTGAGGCAGGTCCATTTGGTAGCCGGATCCATGTAGCGGTTCCAGTTCCAGACGACGTCTTCCGCCGTCAGGGGCTTGCCGTTGTGAAACTTCACATCGTTGCGCAGCTTGAATGTGTAGCTCAGGCCATCCGGCGCCATATCGACGCTTTCTGCCAGGAGCGGCTTGACCTCGCCATTGTTGGCATAACCGACGAGGCCTTCGACGATATGAAGGATGATGCTGTCGGTATTGCCGTCGCGGTTGACGCCGGGATTGTTGCTGCGCAGATCGGAGCTTTGCGCCACGACGATATCGCGGGCTGCGGCGGTACCGGCGAGTGCTGCCAGCATGGTGCCGGCCAGGAGAATTGTCTTCATTGTTCTACCCTCTTTTTTGATTTGGTTATGACTGGAATTCATCCCAGCAGGCGCGCGACAGCCTGCCGATGGTTTCAAGTGACATCGTGTATCCGGGCGTTCCGTCCGGCATCGCCTGCGGCACCTGGTCGGTATAGGCGGCGATGATGTAGAACGGCGAACCGTTGCGGTAGACGATGCCTGCGTCCATGCGGCCGCGCTTGCCGCGTCCGCCCTTGCTGGCGACCTTGGTTTCGAATGGCAGGCGCGAATGAATGCCGTAGCGCAGCACCTGGCTCTTCAACGTCTGCAGAGCAAATTGGCAAAGCTCCATCGGGCAACCGAGCTTGGCGGCGGTAGCACTCAAGGTCTGCGCATCGAGAATGGTCTGCAACAGCATGACCTGATCGTTTGCCGTCGTCGTCGTCACCGCACCGAGCGCATGATCCGGCGACAGTGCCAGAGGCGGGATGAGGAAGCGGTGATGGGTGCCGTTCATGCCGATCGACTTGCAGTAGAGATCGACTTCTTCCAGCGTCAGCCGCTCGAACACCATCTTGGTGCAGACATTGTCGCTCAGAACCATCATGCCGGTGATCGCATCGCGCAGCGAGATGACGATGCCGGGCGTCAAATAACGGAAGATGCCGCTTGCGACTTCGTCCGCAAAGCGCGCTTCGTAGACGATTTGCTCATCGAAATCGAGACGGCCTTCGCCGATGGCCTTGAGTGCGGCCATCATGATCGATGTCTTGCGCGTGCTGGCGGACGGGGTTTCCTCGTCGGCGCCGCGCCCAAACGTTTCGCCGGTCAGCAGATTGCGGACGCAGTAGCGGGTGACGAAGGATTGCGCGTCGCAGATCGCGTTCAGCCGCTCGGCCACCTTGCTCGAAGTTGTCGTGTTCATATCAGGCCTCCAGACGCCATTTCAGTTTGACCCCACCGGTCTCGTTGAGATCGAGCGCGGGGATGGCCGAGAGAAGGCGCCGCGTATAGGCCTCCTTCGGCTTGTCGAAGATCGTGTTGCGGTCGCCCTGTTCGATGATGCGGCCGTCCTGCATGACGATGACGCGGTCGGCCACCTGCTCGACGACGCCGAGATCGTGGCTGATGAACAGGCAGGAGAAGCCGTAACGCTTCTGCAGATCGGAAAAGAGCGTCAGCACCTGAGCCCGGACGGTGACGTCGAGCGCTGAGACCGGCTCGTCGGCGATCAGGAATTTCGGCCGCCGGGCAATGGCGCGGGCAATCGCCACGCGCTGGCGTTGGCCGCCGGACAGTTCGTGCGGATAGCGCAGGGCATATTCGGTACCGAGCCCGACTTCCTCCAGCGTTTCATAGGCCCGCTTCGTCTTGGCAGCCCGGTCAATACCCGGCACCAGCCGCAAGGCTTCCTCGACCAGCGAAAGGATCGTCATGCGCGGATCGAGCGACGAATAGGGATCCTGGAAGACCATCTGGCAGTTCAGCCGGTAGTCGCGCCAATCCGCTGACCGTTCACGGCCCTGAAACAGAATGTCCCCCGAGCTCTGGTTGACAAGCCCGGCGATGGTGCGGCCAAGCGTGGTCTTGCCCGAGCCGGAGCCGCCGACCAGTGCCACCACTTCGCCGGCATGGATATCGACGCTGACGCCGTGCAGCGCCCGTTTCGGCGTGCCCTTCTTGAACAGCGATTTGCGGCCGGGGTAATCGACAACAATATTGCGTGCCGAAATCATCGGAGCCGAGATCGTGTCAATGGTGCGGACCTCGCCACGGATCGGCAGCGATGAAAGCAGTTTTCGCGTATACGGATGATGCGGCTTTTCGAGGATCTGCTCGGTCGTTCCCTGTTCGACCAGCGAGCCCTTTTCCATCACCACGATGCGGCTGGTATAGCGCGCCACCATCGGCAGATCGTGGCTGATCAGGAGGACGGCAGTGCCTTCGGCCTTGGTCAACTCGACCATCAGCTCCATGACGTCGCGCTGGATGACAGCGTCGAGCGCCGTCGTCGGTTCGTCGGCGATCAACAGTGCCGGCTTCAGCAGCATGACCGAGGCCAGCATGATGCGTTGCCGCATGCCGCCGGAAAACTCGTGCGGATAAGCGGAAAGCGCGCCGTCCGGGTCACGGATACCGACGCGCTGGAGCATGACAAGAATGCGCTCGCGCCGCGTGGCCGGCCGCATGTTTGTGTGAAGCGTCAGCCCCTCCTCCAGCTGCCGGCCGATGGTCATCGACGGATTGAGCGAGGTCATTGGTTCCTGGAAGACCAGTCCGATTTCCGCGCCGCGCAATTCGCGAAGCCCGGCTTCGCTCATCGATAGGACGTCGCGCCCCTTGAAGACCACCTGCCCGCCCGTCACCTTAATGGCCGGTGGCAGAAGCGAAATGATCGCCCGCGTCGCCAATGATTTGCCGGAGCCGCTTTCGCCGACGATGCCGAAAATCTCGCCGGGCTCGATGTCAAAGCTGACCTTCTTCACCACCTCGACGCCGCGCTGGGCGACCTCGAGCGAGAGGTCCCGTACGCTGAGAAGTCTTTCCTGTGTCATTTCAGACCTCGCATGCGGGGATCGAGCTTGTCGCGGAGCGCGTCGCCGAGAAGATTGATGCCAAGCAGCGTCAGCGCGATGCAGAGACCGGGGAAGAGACCAAGCCAGACGGCCTGCTCGATGAAGGGGCGCCCGGCCGCAAGCATGTTGCCCCAGGTGGGCGCCGGTGGCGGTACGCCGAGGCCAAGGAAGCTCAGGGCGCTCTCCGACAGGATCGCCCAGCCGAACATCGACGTCGACAGGACGGTGATCGGCGCCAGGCAATTGGGCAGGATGTGCCGCAGCATCGTGAAGACTTCGCTGTTGCCCATGATCTTCGAGGCTTCGATGAATTCGCGTTCGCGCAGGGATAACACGCCGCCACGAACGACACGCGCCATTGACGGCGTGTAGGCAATGCCGAGTGCAAAGATGATGCCGTACTGGTTTGCCCCGAACACGGCGAGCAGACCGAGCGCCAGCAGAATGCCCGGAAAGGCCAGAAGCGCATTGTTGACGGCCATGATCACGGCATCGACCCAGCCGCGCGCATAACCACTGACCAGACCGATCAGCGTGCCGGCGATCGCAGCAAGCGAGACCGTGAGCGCCCCGATCCAGACACTGGCGCGGGCGCCGACGATGATGCGGCTCAGCACGTCGCGGCCGAACTCGTCGGTTCCGAGCCAATGCTCTGCACTGGGCGCTGCCAGGCGGGCGGTGAAGCTCAGCTTCATCGGATCGTACGGCGTCCAGAAGAGACCGAGCACTGCGACAATAAGCAGGAGAGCAATGAGAACGCCGCCAATGAGGGCGTTGAATGTATAGTTTTTCATTCGGCTACCACGCGCGGATCGAAGAGGGGATAGAGCAGGTCGACGATCAGGTTGACGAGCACGTAGGACAGCGCAACAAACAGCAGGCAGCCCTGGATGACCGGGTAATCGCGCTGGAAGATGGCATCGACCATCAGCCGGCCAAGGCCGGGAATGGTGAAGACCGTTTCGATGACGGCGATGCCGCCCAGCAGATTGCCGAGGATCAGGCCGATCATCGTCCAGGTCGGACCAAAAGCGTTCTTGAAGGCGTGCTTCCAAAGAACAGCACTTTCGGACAGGCCCTTTGCCCGTGCATGGGTGATGTAATCAAGCCTCAGCACTTCCAGGGTCGAGGCACGTGCCATGCGGATTAGCACGCCCATCTCGTGGATGACCAGCGTCATCACCGGTAGAACCAGATACAGCAGGCCGCCGACGAGATTGTCGCCGATCGAAACGTAACCGAGCACCGGCAGCCAGCCGAGCTGCAGCCCGAAGAACAGAAGCAGCAATAGACCGAGCCAGAATGTCGGGATCGACAAAAGCACGGTCGCGGTGCCGACAAGTGCAAGATCGGTCAGGCTGTTTTGCCGCCAGGCCGCAATGACTCCGGCGGGAACGGCGATCAGGCTGGCCAAAAGCACGGCGACAAGCACAATCTGGGCGCTAACGGCAAAATGCGAAACGACGAGTTGCCGGACCGGCTCGCCGCTGACGATCGACCGGCCGAAATCACCGGTCAGCACATTGCCGCCCCAGATCAGGAATTGTTCGGGCATCGACTTGTCGAGGCCGAGCTCGGAGCGCATTTCGGCGATCTGCTCGGGCTGCGCCATATCGCCCAGCATCAACGCGGCGGGATCGCCGGGAATGAAGCGGATCAGCGCGAACACCGTGATCGAAACGATCACGACTGTCGGCAACGCCATCAGCAGGCGGTTCAAAATAAATCTGAGCATCGGTTCCCCTGAACACGATTGGATGCGGGATCGCTACCGTTGGCCGGCTTGTTTATGACCGAACTATGATGGTTTTGCTAAATATGCGCAATATTATGCGATTTTGTCATAGCCCTATGCAGATGCGTCGCCGTCCGCTCTGCGCCTGATATCCGGAAAGCGCAACGGGCAAAACCAGTTAGCGTAGCGCCTGCGACAGCGCGATTTGACGCTTGAGCGCATCCATCAAAGCTTGCGCCGCAAGCGAGGGCGGAACGCCGGCAGGTTTTGCGAGACCAAACTCCTGCTTGGAGATCGGAATGAAAGGACGCTGGACGATTCGCAGATGCCGGTAGAGATTGGCGTAAAAACTGCTGATGATGGCGATGCCGAGACCGTGGGCGGCGTAGGCGCAAGCCGAACTGTTGGTATGGGTCTCGATCTTGACGTTCTGCTTCACGCCGGCCCGCTTGAACGTCTGGTCGAGCAGCATGCGTGTCGGCCGCTGCCGGCCGATCAGGATCAGCGGAATGTTGCGCAGGTCCTTCGGGGTAATTTGCTTGAATTCCGCCAGTGTATGGTTTTCCGGAATCACGCAGACGCTGACGCCATTTGCCACCGGCTCCATCTCGATGGCCGGCCCCACCTCTCCTTCGTAGCGCAGGAAGCCGAAATCGATCACCCGTTGTTCGACCAGCCGGGTGATCGCCGTCGTCGTTTCGAAGAAAGTTTCGATGCGCACGCTTGGAAATTCTTTTGCATAGTCCATCAGCATCGCCGGCGCGAAATCTTCCCACATGCTGCTCGGCAACCCGATGCGGACGACCTCGGGGCCTGTTGCACCGCTTCGCAGGTCTTCCGCCAGGCCGGAGAACCGGTTCAACCCCAGCAGGATATTCTCGGCGTCGCGGGCGAGAATGGTTGCCTCCGGCGTTGGTATAAGCCGCCCCTTGTCGCGCGCGAAGAGATTGAGCGACAGGTCGGATTCCAGCTGCGCAAGCAGTCGGCTGACGCCCGACTGGCTCAATCCCATGCTTTTCGCCGTTGCGATCGTCGATCCCGTCGCAAGCAGGGTCTTGAGCACTTCAAGTTGCCGGAAATTGATCATTACCATGCCTCTTCATCACGAAATCAGGACTGTCATCTCGATGGGTAGCGCCTGGGCGCGATGAAAGCAAAAGGCATCCCGGTGCCAACCGTTAGTTAAGTCGCGATGATGCACGGAGCCGTAGGTAGGCTTCTGCGACAACGGCACCTCGACACATGACGAGATGGAAGTCATGTGTCCCGCAGCTCCCGGCACCTGCGGGCGCAAAGCCTTTGTGCGTTCGCGGGAAACGACGGAGGCGGCATCGTCGCCGCCCGTCTTACCTTGGGCTAGGGCTTGCGCCTCGCCTGCGACCATCGAGATAGAGCATCAGGCCGAGACCAATCGTTCCTGCTAGCGCGCCGAGCATCGACGTGCCCGAATAGTCGCTGTAGCGGGTGCCGATTGCAAACAGGATGGCGCTCAATCCGCCGCTCAGGAACAGGTTCACCGAGATGAGCGAACTGCCGAGACCCGGGCGGTCGGCGATGAGGTCCTGGATATAGGTGATCGGGATACTGATGAGGGCCGCCGCGGCAAAGGCGCTGAGCAGCGTCAGGGCATAGACATGCCAGGGGGCGGAGGCAAGACCCAGGAGCGTGAGATAGACCGCATAAAGCCCAGCGCCGATTGCAAGCGCCGTTACCGCATGCATGTGAACCTGGATGCGAGCCCAGACGAAAATGAACACGACTTCGAGAAACGCGACGATGCCGACGACCACGCCGATGTCCGTCACGCTACCACCAGCGGCACCTGTTATGATCAGCGGCTGAACTGCCGCGTTGACATGAAGGGTCGAGGTGATCAACGAGATCGCCATCAGGCGGACGAAGACGCTTGGCGCGAGAACTTCGCCAAATGATGCAAGATAGGAATGGCGATGGCTTTTTGCCGGCGGCGGCCCATCGGCGGCCGGCAACTTGAAGAAAACCAGCACGAGATTGACGATGCATCCGAGGCAGGCAAGCAGATAGGCCGGCAGCATGCTGCCGCGCCCGACCAGAACCAGAGCCACGAGGCCCGGTACCAGAACCCAGGCAACCGAGATGGCGGCGCGCACCCCGGAATTGATCGCCGCCGCATCGCGGCCGCCCTCCGCATTGGCAATGGCGCGTACGTTGGCAAACAACAGCGACGTCATCGAATTGTAGACCGGCAGCATGACCAGCGTGCAGAACACGAAGCTGGCGGGGACCGGTACGGCAAAGACGAGGCCATAACCGAAGACCCCGAACGACATGACTGTCATAAGCAAGATCCGGTAATTGCCGATACGATCAGCAAGCACGCCGACCCAGAGGCTGACAATGACGTTGACGGCAGCAGCCGCGAAAATCAGGATGGAATAGAAGCTGTTGCTCAAGCCGAGCTCGGTGATGCCGATCACCGACTGATAGGGCGCCGTCGCAGCCCCGGTGAAGCCAAACATGAAGATCGCGATCATGCTCAGCCGGACCACGGGGTGGCGGAAGGCGATCGACAGCGTTGATGTCATGATGAGAATACCGGAAAGGAGGTCAAAGTCCGTCCAGAAATTCCGGACGAAGATGTAGGGATAAGTATCCTAGCCGGCGTCATTCCCGCCAGCGCGCCGACAATGCTGCTGCGGGCGCATAGTCGAAATCACGGTCGAAGGGAAAGACCGGCCTTGCCCTGCGAAGGCTCGACAGATTGGCGATATCCTGATTGACGACGCCCTCCGTCAGCGCCATCAGGTTCGGATTGGCAATCGGCGCCAGGTCCGGCGACAGATAGCCTGACTTGACCACCAGCAACCGCACTGCCTTCGGATCGAGACCCAGCCGCCGGAAATCCTCGATATTGTGATAGGGACGGCGGCGTGCGGCCAGTACGATCTCGATACCACCAACACCGACGACGGACTGACGGTCCGCTACCGCACCGGTGTCTTCCAGACGCAGGACTGTTGCGGTCACCTCCGCCGGAACGCTGGCCGGGTCGAGACTACCGCCGATCCTCAGAGCAAGCGAGGCATCCTCACCCGCAGCGAAGCAGGCCTCGACCGCCGGACGGTCGGTGATCCCGGCAAGAAGCGCGCCTTGCCAGTCGCGGGCGATCAGGGCGCGCAGCACGTCGGCACGGTCGCCAACCCCGCCACCGGTCGGATTATCGGCGGAATCAGCGAGAATGACGGGCGATGTCTCAGCCACCGCAGCAATATCGAGCATCTCCTCCAACGGTCCGGTAACCGGCCCAAAACCGAAATATTCACGCGCGTTCCAGTATTGTTGTGCGATTTCCTTGGCCGCTTTCGACGCGGCTTGCCTGTCCGTTCCTGTCACGACGGCGCAGGCAGTTGCGCGCGGTTCATCGGCCCAGACATAGCCGATCATCAGGTTGGCATCGAGAATGCCCGGCTGGGCATCGAGTGCCGGAAGGCTGAGATAGATCGACTTTGCGGGCTCATCTTCTGTGGAGGTGCATTCACCGGGCAAGAGTAGCGGAACCTTGGCCCAAGCAACACCCGGGCGATTGCCCGTACGCAGCGTCTCGACCAGCATGGACCAAGCCCGCACCATGGTTTCGCGCACATCGATGTGCGGCGCGGTGCGATAGGCGGCGAAGATATCGAGCTGATCGATGATCCTCTGGCTGACATTGCCATGCAGATCATAACTCGCCGCAATCGGGCAATCCGGCCCGACGACCGCGCGGGCGGCGGAAATCCAATCGCCCTCGGCGTCGTCCATGCCCTCGACATTGATCGCGCCATGCATGGCCAGATAAAGCCCGTCGATCGGCAATGCCGCCTGCAGTCTTTCAAGGAACTCCGCCTTGAACGCCTCATAGGCTTTGCGCGACACCGGACCGCCCGGCACGGCGCGGGCATGCAGCAATGGCACATGTTCTATCCCGGCGGCAGCGAGGAAATTGAAATACTCAGCGCCGAGCAGTTCGGCATCGCGCAACACGCGAAAATCTTCGGCAGTCATCAGGACCGGCGAATAGGTGCTGCATTCTGTGTGGATACCACCGACGGCGATGCGCAATGTTTTCCCCATGATATCGGCTGTTACAGCTTCGGACTGAGCGGGACGATGGCCGCGAAACGGAGCCAGTTCTTTTGACTTTTCGGCGTCCATGCAGCTTCGGCGATCGCCGGAAGACGCGGGAAGACCAGACGGTTGAAATAACCGCGCGACAGGTAGTGCTCGCACCAGATGCAGGCCTGCACGCCCTTCATCCGGTCTTTCAGCTCCTCGGGGAAGTCACCCTCCGCCTCGTAGCCATAGGTGTGGGCGGGTGGCACGGTACCGGCCCAGCTGGCGCCCGGCTCCTGCCACTCTTCCCCCTGCACCATATCGAGATAATAGGCCTGCCCCGGCGTCATCACCACGTCATAGCCTTCGCGGGCAAGTTCAATGCCGACTTCGGGCTTTTCCCAGGCCATCAGCAGCGTTTCCGCTGTGTCGACACCGCCCCCGTGGGCGACCTCGTTCCAACCGGCCAGCTTCTTGCCGCGCTGGGTCAGCATCTCCTTGATCTGCCTCAGGAAATAGGACTGCAGAGCAAACGTGCCTTCGATGCCTTCCTTTTCCATCAGCTTGCGGGCCAGCGGCGACGCGAGCCAAGCCCCATTCGCCACTTCGTCGCCGCCGATATGGATATAGGCCGATGGGAAAAGCCCGATCATTTCATCGAAGACTTTTCCGAGAAACTCATAGGTGAACGGCACGGCCGGGTTGAGCGCGTTGTTCGGATAGCCCTGGACGGAATGATAGCTTTCCGGTGCTTCCTGGCCATCGGACAGGTCACGCAGGGCGACCAGTGTCGCCGAGTTGTGGCCGGGAACATCGATCTCCGGAATGATCTCGACACTGAGCGTCTGCGCATGCGCGACCAGCGTGCGAACATCATCCTGGCTATAGAACCCGCCGACAGGCTCCGCCCCATTGCCGAGCTGCGGCAACAACGGACCATCCGGGCTGCGGACAACGCCGACCGTGGTCAGTTCAGGATAGGCCTTGATCTCCAGCCGCCACGCCTCGTCGTCGGTCAGGTGCCAGTGGAATATATTGAGCTTGAACCAGGCGAGGATATCGATGAGCCGCGCCACATAGGCCACCGGGTAGAACTGCCGGGAGACGTCGAGATGGCAGCCACGCCAGCCATAGCGCGGCGCATCCGAAATTGTGCCTGAGACCGGAAACCGGAATTTCCCCGGCTCACGGCGGGCGCCGTTCAGAAGCTGTGCCAGCGACGTCAAAGCATATTGCCGACCGTCGGTTCCGCCATAGCTAAGCGTTATGGCTTCCGACGAAAAGGCCAGCGCGTAGCCTTCCGCCGGCAGCGATGCATCCTGCGTCAGGTGCAGCGCCCTACCCTGACTGTTCGCGGTCAGGCTGAGCGGCGCATGGTCGGCTTCGAACAGGCGGCGGAACAGTCCGATCACGGTATCGATCGCCTTGAGGTCCTCGATCGAGGCGCCGGGCGCGGGATAGAGGCAAACCGGGAAAGCATCGCCGGGCACAGCATTGATCTGGCGGGGCCACGGCTGCAGCGCAAACGGCAGACCGAGCTTGCCTTCCGGCAACAGCACCGGCGGCGGCTCGCTGGTCCGCCCCTCGAGCAGAAGGTCCGACACTGCGACCGGTACATGGCGGCCATCAGCGAGTGTCACATAGGCGGATTTCGCCCCGTCGGTGCAATGCACGGCCTTGCGGTGCAGGCCGCTGACGGTGAACGTCCAGGATGCGCCCGGCGCAAGCACAAAACCTGCCGGCGGTGCAAATTCATGATAGTTGGCGTTTCGCTTGACGAAGACAGCGTTCTCGCAGGCCGTCTTGTCGATCACCCGCGTCAACGAAGTATAGACGATGGTAAAGCCTTCAATGGCTTTGTCCGATAGGTTGAACAGGCTGAAAATAAAGCGGCCGTGCGGACCGCCCTGCGGATGCCACGCGCTTTCAAGACGATAGAACGCCGATTGCATGTCCGTTCCTCTGTTTCTAGTAGTTTTCGGATTGGGAAAAGGTGCGTGCAAGCTCGGCCTGCCCTGCCGTTAGGCCGCAATCGACCGGCAGGCAAACGCCGGAGATGGCGGACGCCAGCGGACTGGCGAGAAAGCCGACGGCATTGGCCACGTCATCCGGACTGGCGATCCGTTGCAGTGGATACCAGCGTCTTGCGTCCTCGAATACATTCGGATTGGCGGCGGCGCGGACTTCCCATGCTTGGGTACGCACTGTGCCCGGCGAGACCGCGTTTGCCCGAATGCCGTACTTGCCGTATTCGACAGCGATCAGTTTTGTCAGGTGCAGCAGGCCGGCCTTGGCCGCACTATAGGCGGGATGGCCGAAGACGTTGGTTCCATTCACCGAGGCGATGTTGATCACCGAACCTTGACTTTGCTTCAACGCATCTTCGACAGCACGAAAGCAGAGGAAGGCGGCCTCAAGGTTGAGGACACTGTCCATGCGCCAGATTTCCGGCGTCGTGTCATGCAGGCTGACAGCGCGCGCAGCACCTGCATTGTTGACAAGCGTTCGAACCGTGCCGAGTTCCGCCGCCCGCGCCGCCATCGCGGCGACACTTGCCACATCGGTGATATCGCAGGTCAGGGCAACAAACTTGGCGGGATTGCTAAGGCTTGCCGCTGCCCGTTCAACAGCTTCGCCATCCAGGTCCGGCATCAGCACGACATCATGATCTTCGCCAAGACGGCGGGCAATCGCCCGGCCGATGTCTCCAGCAGCCCCCGTTACGATTGCAACCGATGAAGTCATGACGGGTCCCCTTGTGAGCATGGTGAAATCAATCCCCGAGAAGCTGGCGGTCGTCGCCGTCGCGATGGGCGACAAGCTGCTGCTTGATGCGCCGCAACGTCACCGTCGCCTGTGGCTGGATGTGGTAGGCAACAAGACTGGCCAGGATATCGAGGAGTGCGACATAGGCGATGCGGGTCGATGTCGGGCGATAGATATTGGTACCTTCAGGCAGATCAACCGGTACGGTGATATCGGCGGCGCGAGCAACGGGACTGCCGCTCTGCGTCAGCGCGATGGTCGTCACATTCTGGTCGCGGGCGAGCGTGAAGGATCGGACGAGTTCTGCGTTGCGCCCGGAGAACGACGACCCGATGACGACGTCGCCGGGCCGGGCGGCAGCCGCCATCATCATCTGCATGCTGTGATCGGAACTTGCGGTAATGCGCAGCCCCAGGCGAAACAGGCGGTTCTGCAATTCGCTGGCGATCATCGAGGAATTGCCGCCGGAGCCGAACGCATAGATCATATTGGCGCCGGCCAGCTTTTCGGTCGCCTGCTCGATCGCGGCAAGATCGAGGCTGCGATGCAGCATGAACAGCGCATTCTGCGCCTTGGAGACGATATCCTGCGCCACATCGGCCGGCTCCCGGCTTTTCGGTTCGGGCTTGAGGTAGCGCATGCCGACATACGCGGTGCGGGCCAGTTGCACCTTGAAGTCGGAAAAGCTGTCGCAGCCCAACCGGCGGCAGAAGCGTGTGACGGTCGGCGGGGATACATCCGCCTTGCCCGCCAGCTCGATGATCGAGGCATTCACCGCAAACTCGAAATCAGTCAGCAATATTTCGGCAATGCGGCCTTCGGCCGGCGAAAGTCGCCCTTTTTCTTCCTGAAGTGTCGAGAAAATATCCATCAGACAGCACCCTCAATGAAATTGCCAGGCCGCCTTGAAGAGGCTTCCTGAAACCGCGGCAATGCTGCGATCTGGCATACGATTCTCACCTGGTGTCTACCCGTTTCCGTATCGTCTGAATCTTAGGACGTCTTTTCCTTGTAGGCGACGCAGTCGATCTCGACCTTGCAATCGACCATCATCGACGCCTGCACGCAGGCGCGTGCGGGTGGATGCTCGCCGAAATAGTCCTGATAAATCTTGTTGAAGGTCCAGAAGTCGCGGGGATCATCAAGCCAGACCCCGACGCGAACGATATGCTCGGGTCCGTAATTGGCCTCCTTCAGGATAGCCAGCAGATTGGCGATCGTTCTGTGCGTCTGCGGGATGATGCCGCCCTCGATGATTTCGCCGCTATCCATTGCAACCTGGCCGGATACATAAAGCCAGCCATCCGCCTCTACCGCGCGCGCGAAAGGCAGCGGTTTGCCGCCTGCGCCCGCCTGTACGGTGCCATAACGTGTAATGGACATTCGCCCCGTCCTTGCAAATTATTTTCTTGATCCGTTGACAAATGACCATAGAAAGCGGAATTTGACCAGAGAAAATCGCTATTTATGAAAAGAATTTCAATCCACGGAGCAATCGTGCGCGATCCCTTCCGCAATCCTTTCCCTTCTTCCGATGCCGCCCGTCACGCGATCTGGCAGATGCTGGTCGAGCGCGACATTGATGCCTTTCTTGCCGCCGACTGGACGAAGGTCGCCGGTGATTTTGTCGAGGAAGGCTTCATCGGCATTGATGCCAAGCGTGAGACCAGCCCCGACAAATGGCGCCTGGCTTTTCCTTGCCTGACGGCCTATCGCGACGAGTGGCTGCGCCAGGCCGAGGATTTTTCCCAGCAATCTTTCGCCGAAGACACCCGAAATGCCATTTTCACCACCACGACGCTCGAAGACATCGAGATCGAAGGCGACATGGCACTTGTCCGCAAAAAGTTTGACGGCAGCCTGAAAAAGTCGGACGGCAGCGTCGATATTCTCAAGTGGCAGACGCTCTATTACTGCCGTCTTCATCAAGGGCACTGGAAAATCTGCGGCTTCACGGGATATCTACCCAATCCGATGGGCGCGACCTGAGCGGCTAGAACGAGGCAAAGGCATTGCGCATTTTCACCGCCGTCCTGGCGACCGAGACCAATACATTCTCACCGATCTGCGTCGATCGCCGCGCCTTCGAGGCGTCGCTCTATGCCCCGCCGGGCGAGCATCCGGAAACACCGACGCTCTGTTCGGCGCCGATTACGGTCGGCCGCCGGCTTGCCGCGGAAAAGGGTTTCGAGCTGATCGAGGGCACAGCTACCTGGGCCGATCCGGCCGGTCTCGTCAATCGCCTGACCTATGAGGGCTTGCGCGACGAAATCCTCGACCAGCTGCGCGCAGCACTGCCGGTGGATGCCGTGGTGCTCGGACTTCATGGTGCGATGGTCGCCAATGGCTATGAGGATACTGAGGGCGATTTTCTAACTCGTGTCCGCGAGATTGTCGGTCCTAACATTCTCGTCTGCGCTGAACTCGATCCGCACAGCCACTTGACCGCCAAGCGTCGCGAAGCTGCGGATTTCTTCGTCTACTTCAAGGAATTTCCGCATACGGACTTTGTCGATCGCGCCGAAGACCTCTGGCGCATCGCGCTCGATACGCTGGCCGGCCGCGTCAAGCCTGTGATGTCGGTGTTCGATTGCCGGATGATCGACGTCTACCCGACGTCGCGCGATCCGATGCGCTCGTTCATCGACAAGATCATGGGGATGGAAGCCGAAGACTCCGATATCCTGTCCATCTCAGTCATCCACGGCTTCATGGCCGGAGACGTGCCTGAGATGGGCACGAAAATGCTCGTCGTCACCGATAGCAAGCCCGAAAAGGGGGAAGCCCTTGCCCGTGATCTCGGTCTTGAGCTTTTCTCCAAGCGCGGCACGTTCATGATGCCGCAGATCGACGAGACGCAGGCGGTTGCCCGCGCGCGCGCCGCGACCAGCAAACCCGTGGTGATCGCCGACGTTTGGGACAATCCCGGTGGCGGCACGGCGGGTGATGCAACGGTGCTTTTAGCCGAGCTTCTGGCACAGGGCGCTAAGGACACGGCCGTCGGGACGATCTGGGATCCGATGGCGGTGCAGATCTGCATGGCAGCCGGGGAAGGTGCCGAGATCCGGCTCCGTTTCGGCGCAAAATCGGCCCCAGGTACCGGCAATCCGATCGATGGCATCGTCAAAATCATAAAGCTGGTGCGCAACGCGGAAATGCGCTTCGGCGAAAGCTACGCACCCTTTGGTGATGCTGCACATATCCATCTTAGTGGCATCGACATCATCCTCAACTCCACCCGGGCGCAGAGCTTTGACCCAAGCCTGTTTTCGGTGATGGGCATAGACCCTACATCGAAGAAAATCCTGGTCATCAAGTCGACCAATCACTTCTACGCATCCTTCGCGCTGATCGCGGCCGAAATCCTCTATTGTTCGGCAGGAACACCCTACCCGAACAATCCTGCCCGTACGCCCTATCGCCGGGCACCGCGCGATATTTGGCCGATGGTGGAGAACCCGCATAATCTGGAGCTGGGATCGGCGTGAGTTCGCCGAACACGTCCTCCGCCGACGGTGAACCAACTGCAAAAACAAAAGGGACGCCCATCGGCGTCCCTTTTGCATTCAAAGACGTTTGGTAGACCGCCGCGACGTCAGCCGCCGGCGATTTTCAACAGGCCAACGTCGATATCGGTGAGTTCCACCCGCCGCTCAAGCGCTATGCCGGCAGCTTCGAACAAATGGCAATCTGCAGCCCCAATACCGATCGGAACCGTCTCGTCAGTCCGGATCGGTGCGCTGCCTGGCAGCATCGCACAGAAATTCTCGCTTTCACCGTCAAGCGACGCATAGGCAACAGTCTGGGCGCCAAGCCGTTCGATCACTGAAGGCGTCAAGCTCATCGACAGATCGGCCTTACCGAACTGAATGTGCTCCGGGCGAATACCGAGCGTCAGCGGCTGGCCGACAAGATCGGCCCGGCCGCTCACGGGTATCGTCGCTGATTGGCCCTTGAATTCGATCTCGACACCGGCATCGCTCACCGCCTTGCACATGACCGGCAGCATGTTCATCCGCGGATTGCCGATGAAACCTGCAACGAACATGTTGGCCGGCTTGTGATAGAGTTCGAGCGGCGCTCCTGTCTGGGAAATCTCACCGGCATTGAGCACGACGATCCGGTCCGCCATCGTCATCGCCTCGACCTGATCGTGGGTGACGTAGATCATCGTTGCCTTCAACTGCTTGTGCAGTTTCGCCAGTTCGATGCGCATATCGGCGCGCAGGGCGGCGTCGAGGTTGGAGAGCGGCTCGTCGAACAGGAAGATCTTGGGCTCACGCACGATCGCCCGGCCGATGGCCACGCGCTGGCGCTGGCCGCCGGACAGCATTCCAGGCTTCTGCTGGAGCCGCTGATCGAGATGAAGAATGCGTGCGGCATTCTCGACTTTCGCCTTCAGCTTGTCTTCCTGCATCTTTTCGACGCGCAGCGGAAATGCGATGTTCTCGAACACGGTCATATGTGGATAGAGCGCGTAGGACTGAAACACCATGGCGATGCCGCGCTTGACGGGCGCCAAGTCGTTGACGCGCTTGCCATCAATCATGATGTCACCCGAGCTTGTCTCGTCGAGACCGGCGATCATGCGCAGCAATGTCGACTTGCCGCAACCGGATGGGCCGACGAAAACGACGAATTCGCCGTTGCGGACCTCCAGTTCGATGCCTTTCAGCACTTCGAACGTCCCGTAGAATTTCTGAACCTTGTTGAGATTGAGCTGTCCCAAGAAACTGTCTCCGGCCGCCGGCGAAAAGCGGCCCGTTCGTAGCAGAAAAGGAGTGGACCGCGAACCTAGATACCGGTTCGCGGTCCGATGGTCTTATTTGTACTGCTCGAGATCGGCAGCAGCTTTCTTCAGGGCATCCGCGGGTTCGGCCTTGTCCGTGACAACGGCCTGAACCATTTCGATGATGACGTTCTGGAAGCCCTTATAGTCAGTGAACAGCGGCTCCGGACCACCATAGGTGATGCCATCGATGAACGGCTTCCAGTAGGGGTCTTTCTTGACGAATTCATCGACCATCGGCGATGGGCGCAGCGGGGTCAGGCCAGCGCCGCCCTGCAATTCATATTCGCCCTGCGGACCGGGCGACGTGATGAATTTTGCAAATTCGATTGCCTTCTCCTCAACGCCGGAGCCCTTGAAGATCGCCAGGCTGTCGGTGATCAGCAGAGTGCCTTCACCCTTGGCAGCCGGACCAAGCGGCAGCGGCGCAACGCCCCAGTTGACCTTGGTCTCCTTGAGACGGACAGCAGCACCCGAACCAGACTGGAGCATGCCGACCTTGCCGTCGAGGAAGATGGCTCGCATCTCGTTTTGCTCGTAGGCCGTGGCACCTTCGACCGAATAGGGCGTGATGTCCTTGTAGGCCTGAAGGGCTGCAAGAACTTCCGGGCTGTCGATGACGATTTTGTCGCCGTCGATGACCTTGCCATTGTTGGTGTAAACCCAATGCATGAACTGATGCATGGTGTTGTCGAAGGTCTTGGCAGGCAGGCCGTAGCCGGCAATGCCGGTCTTTTCCTTGATCTGCTTGGCGAAGGCGATCTCTTCGGCCCAGGTCTTCGGTGGCGTTTCAGGATCAAGGCCAGCCTGCTTGAACAGGTCCTTGTTCCAGTAGAGTGCCTTCGTCGAAAATGCGACCGGAACGCCCCACTGATTATCGTCGAACGTTACGGTATCGGTGATGTGAGGATAGTAGCTTTTCTTCTCGTCTTCGGTCATCGGCACCGGAACGATGAGATCGTTCTGGGCGAATTCCTTCAGCGTGCGCGAGCCGACATAGGCCATTGCGACCGGTGTGCCGGCAACCGCAAGCGTCGTCGCCTTGTCCTGGCACTGCGCCCAGCCGACAACTTCAGGCGTAACCTTCCAGCCGGGGTTCTTTTCTTCCCACTGCTTGATGTACTTCTCGTGAACCGGGTCCATCACGTCGCCGCAATAGATCCAGCTGATCTCCTGATCGGCCGCGTGGGCGGTCATGGCGCCCAGCGCGGTCGAGCCGAGCAGCGCAAGGGCGAGAATCCCCGTTTTGAGTTGAATTGACACGTTTGAAGCTCCCGTTTCTCTGGTGGTTGATTGCTTTTATTGTTTCACCGCGCCGGCGGTCAGCCCGCTGACGAGATAGCGTTGTAGGAAGAAGATCACGATGATGGCCGGGGTGATGCCGACGAAGCTCGCCGCCATCAACTCGTTCCAGATCACTTCCTGCCGGCCGAAATAGGCAAACAGCCCAACCGGCAACGGCATGTATTCGGTCTTCGAGTTGAAGGTCAGCGCGAAGATGAATTGCTGAGCGTAGGACCCGATGAAGGTCGTGATCGCTACGACGGTGATGCCGGGCATGGCGATGGGGAGGATGACCCGGCGCAGCGTATAGAAATGGCTGGCACCATCGACGAAGGCCGCCTCATCCAGCTCGCGTGGAATACGCATCATGTAGGTGCGCAACAGCCAGATGGCCGACGGAATGAGGAAGGCAACCCCCGGCACGATCATGGCGAAATAGGTGTTCAGAACACCGAGCGTGCGCATCAGGCGAAACAGCGGGATGAGCAGGACAGCGCCCGAAAACATGTTGACCGCTAGAAACGCGCCGAGCAGAAGTCCGCTGCCGCGAAAGGTGAACCGGGCGAATGCGTAAGACGCAGGCACGACTAGGATCAGGACGATCGCGGTGACGATGATCGAGATGAAGAACGAGTTGAAGATATAACGGGCAAAACCCGGCACGCTCACCCACATCGTCCGGTAGGCGGCGAACGACCCGTTTTCCGGCCAGAACTTGTAGGGAGAGGAAAACAGAAGTCCGAGCGGTTTCAGCGATACGAGAAAGCCTTCGACGAACGGCGCCAGGATAAAGGTCAGGAAGAGGAAGATGCCGGCATAGATGCTTATCAGCTCGTACCAGCGGTAACGGTTGATCATGGCGGGTTGTGTGCTCATCGGTTGGATTCTCCCGCGGAAAGCCGGCTGGTCACCCGGAAATAGGCCAGGCAGAAAATCGACAGGAAGATGCAGATCAGCACAGCCCGCGCAGCACCTTCGCCATATTTCTTCGAACCGATTGCCGTACGGTAGGTATCGATGATCATCGTTGTCGTTTCACCGTTCGGCCCGCCCTGCGTCAGGATCCAGATGATGTCGAACGAGTTGAACGTGGCGATCAACGACAGCATCGACATGGTGATCAGTGAGGGGATAAGCAGCGGCAGGGTAATGCGGCGGAAGCGGTAGAAGCGCCCTGCCCCATCGGTCCAGGCAGCCTCATAGAGATCCTGCGGCACGGCCTGCATCGCCGCCAGCATATAGAGCGTCACCAGCGGTACGCCGATCCAGACGTCGGTGATGATCGTCGCCCAGAATGCGGTCGATCCACGGGCAAGGAATGCGATGGGACCGTCGATGATGCCCCAGTTCTGCAAGACTCCGGAAATCATGCCGAACTGGCCGTTATACATCCAGCCCCACATGAAGATGCCGATAGCCATCGGGACGATCCATGGCGGCATGGTCAGCACGCGGAACAAGGCCCGGCCAGGAACAGCGGCATTCAGCATGCAGGCGCCGAAGACGCCGATGATCATCTTGATCGCCACCGAGAAGAAGGTCCACACGAACGTGCGGATGATGACCTCGGCAAAGGTGGTGTTGAAAATCTTCTCGTAGTTGATCCAGCCAACCCAGTTGGTCGTCTTCTTCAACGAAGCGTCGGTGAACGACAGGATGAACGTGTCCAATAGCGGATAGGCAACGATCACGACGACGTAGAGAACGGCTGGCAGCAGAAGCATCCAGGCGAAGATGAGAGTGCTGCGCTGAGCGTTCATCTTGCGCCCTCCCTATGCCGCACGGGTGTGGAGCGCCTCGTCAAAGCGATCCCAGACTGGCCGCAGATCGACGACGGTGCGCTTGCGGCGCGCCTCGTCCATGGATAGCGCCAGAATGCCCGCCTCCAGTGCATCGATCGTCGAGACCGGCAGCGCGCGTCCATCGCGGACATGCCCGATAATGTCGGTGGCCATCTGCTCGTCGGCGCCGTAATGCTGCGACAGCGCTGTCGCAGCATACTTGTTTTCGACGACCTTCTTGCCGGTGAACATTTCATGCACGTCGAAATAGCCGCGGATGAAATCACCCTCCGCCATGCCGCGCGACCCCATGATGCAGAAGCGGCGAAACTGATCAGGCACATTCAAATTGGTATGAAAGTTCATGCCGACACCATTGGCATATTCGACGATCGCCACCTGATAGTCGATGATATCGCCATCGCTGTCGAACACCTTGTCGGAGCCCATCCAGCCGCTCGGCTTGCGATGGAAAAGCTCAAGGTCATTGATGCCTTCGCGGGCCGGATCATTTTCGGGCGTGAAGCTCTTGCGGCCTCCGAAGCTTGCGACCCGCTCCGGCCGTGCGCCGATAATGCCATTATAGAGATCGAGATCGTGGCAGCACTTTTCCAGCATGAAACTGCCGGAATAGCGCTCGTAGCGGCGCCAGTCGCGCATGAAGAAGGCGCCATGATAGGGTTCGATATGTTCGGACGCCTCGATCGAGACGATCTGCCCAAGTGTGCCGGCAGCCTGAGCGGCACGGAGGTCGCGGTACATCGGCGCATAGCGCAGCACGAGGCCGACCATCAGCCGCTCATGACCGTATTTCGCCATCAAACGGGCGAGTTCGATGCTCTCTTCAACTGTGGTGACGATCGGCTTTTCGCTGAAGACTTTTAGACCGGATTCCAAACCAATGCGAATATGATCGAGGTGCATGTGATTGGGCGAGCCGATCATCAGGAGATCGAGCTTCTCGTTGGCGATCAGGTCTTGCGGGGTCGCATAGGCAGTACCAGCAGAGACGCCTTTTTCCAGAAGGCCGGGCAAACCGGCCGGATTCGGATCGACGTAACCCGCGATCTCGAAGTTTTCGTCCATAGCCTTGAAGACATAACCCAGATAGCCAAGACGGAATCCGAGTCCGATAATGCCAACTTTCATTCTTCTGGTATTCCCCGTTTATTGTCGTAATTTATTTTCTCAGACTGAGGCAGATTTTCAAACTCGTCAACCGGAATCCGCAAAATTATCAGTTTTATGAAATTCATTTTCATAAACCCCAATTGCATCACCGCTCAACAAGGAAAAAATCCATAACCGGACCCGCTGTGTCCTTGAGTTGTGAACACGCGGGAGGGCACGCCGAAGAGCTCCGTCGACGGAATACGTCTTCAGTCGTGCCCGAGAGCGACCATTCGACGCGAACAGGAGTATGACCGCCGCACTGTTTGCAGGCGGCCTATTTTTCGACTGCTTCTATTGCCCGTTGATCAAGGCAAGGACGAGCTGGTGGATGTTGCCGCCGTTGCTGAGTTCGGCCCGGTCGAAATCTCGGCTCTGTTGCCGTTGGGAGCGCGATAGCTCACCAAGGCGAGCGGTCAGTTCCGTGCGGATCTTCTGGCACTTCGGGTCGTTGGCTACCGTAAAGCCCACGGAAACGGCCTCGATCTTTTTCACCATATCCTTGATGAGATCACCATGCACCAGCTCGTGCTTATGCACGCCTGATATGAAAGTTTCCCATTTTTTCGCAACCGGTCCCGGCAAGCGCTCGGCCGGTTTTGGTAAAACATAGGTTATGATCAGCTTGGGTCGCGCGACAGCCAGAACACAAGAATTGCCCTTGGGCTCGTATTTCCGGGTCCAGGTCAGCTTGAAATTGGTAACGGCAACAGCGCGGCCGGCATTTCCAATCTTGGGCCCGCGTCCGCCGATCGAGGCGTACAGTTCCGCGCCCGTCTTGCCGCCGACGGTGTAAACCTGAACGTTTTCGACGGCCTGCCAGTCTGCGTGTGCAGGGATCGGAAAAAGGGACACACAGCCCAATAACAAACTCAGGAGACGGATGGGTTTCACGGGCTTCTCTCAAAGTGATGTTACATCGTTCATGGTCAGCGGGCAGGCCGCGCAATGGGGGGTGGCGACTGCGAACCGAGTTTGCTCCCGAGCAAAAGAACCCAAAATGGGGTCAATCATCTTCGTCGTCTTCGGTGGGGCTTGTGCCATTCATATCGGGATCATCAGCCACTTTTCTCCGGTTGAGCAATCCGCTGTCCTCGAGCATCTCGATATCAGGCAGATCGCGCAGAGTGTCGAAGCCGAACGTCGACAAGAATGCGGGCGTCGTGACGTATGTATAAGGCGCGCCCGGTGTCGGGCTGCGTGGGCCGGAGGTTATCAGCTTGGCCTCGCGCAAGCTGGCAATTGTGTCGCGGCTGACCTCCTTGCCAAACATGGTTGACAACTCGCCGCGCGTGACCGGCTGAAAGTAGCCAATGGCGATTAGAACTATGGCCTCTTGCTGATTGAAGCCCGCCATCGGCTGGGTTGTGGTCCCTGACGCCCAGATCGCAGGCGCATAGGAGGATCTTGTCCTGTGGTGCCAACCGCCCGCGACAGCCACCAGATCAAACGGCCGGCCGCGCAATTCCTCGCGAATATCGTCAATGATTAGGTCGATATTACACTCCTGCCCAACGACCCGGGCAAGTGTCGCACGATCAACCGGAATAGCCGAGGCAAAAATCACCGCCTCGACGCGGTTCATCCACTCACGCCAGCGGAGCGCCGGCGGCAGGGAAGCCAGTTCGCGGTCGAACAACACGTTCTCCTGCCCCGCCGCCTTCTTTCTGCGCCCCCCGGGCCGGGCAATATCCGATCCAGCCATGGTCATAGGCCGTAAATCCGGAAGGTTGAGCGTCCCGACAGCTCCCGCACACCGCCCAGCGTCTCCAGGCGCTCGAACAACCGGCGGCTGGCCCAACGTGAAAGATTGCCGTTGGTAGCGGAGGCCGACAATGCATCCTCGGCCAACAATTGCCGCATGACTGTTTCTGCGCCCTTGGTCCGTACCTTTGGTGCCACGGCCAGGAACTGCTCGGCACGACGACTGATGTCGACCGCCTGTCGCAAGGCCTCACGTGCCCCCTGAACGAGAGCGAGGCAGACTGATCGGGCAAACGCCTCATCATCGGGTTTTATGCGCCCCCTCCCCCCGGCCATCCGGAACGCTGGATCATAACGCTGCGCCATCAGGAGCGGAACAGGCGTTTGCCAGTTGAGTTTTTTCGCCAAAACCCAGTCCGCCAGCCACCAGGCCAGAATTTCTGCGTCCGGACGAAGACGGCACACTGTCGTCACCAGTTCAGCGACGGCAAAAGGTGCCGCGCGCCCATCCTGCGCCAAGTCGCCGGTGAGCTGACAGAAATCCGCCAGCGTATCGTCCCATTTCATTGCGAAGAGATTTGCGATGTCGCGCAGTGTTTTTGCATGCGGCGGTTCAAAATTATGCGTGCTATGCGCCGACAATTTCTTATAGGCCAAAAAGACATTGCCGGCCGGTCCCGCGTCGCCATCGGCCGTACGCAATAGAACGGCATCACGCAGCGCCGATTCGTCCTCCGTCCGGCCCATCAGCCGCACAGCGGCCACCGCACATTTCAGCCCGAGGCGCTGGCGCCAGGAACCGGACCAAACAGGCTCCAGTCGCACCAGCTGATCTAGCGAACTCAAAGCCGCTCCCGCCTTGAATGCCACATCGACATCGCTCACCGCGCCGCGAGACGTGACCCACCCAGGTATGACAGGCGCGGGCAAAGATATGGGACGCTTTGGGGGATAGCTCGAATCCATGTGGAAAGCATATGTGGCGAGGGCGGTTTTAACCAGAAGAAATGTTGTAACCGCACAGGTTGTTCTGGGAGTAAGATGGCTCCGGTTTTACCGTCTTCATCGAAATCGATACTGCGACGAGGTTTTATCGTCGCTTTTTCACACCGTAGTATCCGCCGTGGTATAGTCGCGCCTCAGGACTGCCGGTCGAATTTCGTGTGGTCCACTGCACAACGGCCCCGCAAATTCCGATTCGAGATACGCACTACCCGCCTTGCGCACCTCCTGCACCGAGCGGGCAACAATTTGCACCTACGACACAACGTATGCCTATGCTCCGCTCCGCTCCCAAGTCGCTTCTGTTTGCTATGTAGATTTCGCCGGCTTGCATTTCTGATGCTAGCCTGAAGGAAGGTTTCTGGCGCGCAACATTGCTTACAGCCGGCCACGATGCGTTTGCACCGATCTCGCTGCTGGCCAAAATAGAGCAGCATATAGAATGCAACTTTGGGGACAGTCGATCCCGATTTCCGCCGTTCCGGCGGCGCGATGCTAAATCTCCTGCGGCTGCCCCGGGAACCGAAGTTGCATGCGCGAATTCCCGAACCGTGGCTTAAGCCACCGCTATGCTCGGTTCTCCGATATGCTCATTTTTCATTTGTCCCGCGTGCAGCGGGACGTCGGACATCGGGCGACTGTGATCAAGTAGTGTATCGACAGATGTGGGCCGCTCGTCAGGTCGCTCTGCGTCATCAATTTTAGTCGAAACCGCCTTAGGGACATTCTACAAACTCCGCTCATTCTTGAGCGGCTCTGCTCCCAGAGGCCAGTTCGCCCAGTCTTGGCACGAATGGCTAAAACAGCATTAACTATTTCTTAACGATGGGGAGTCATCCTGTGGTTGGTCCGAGGCAGTGTCACTCATCGGATCGCCAAAGTGCAGCGCAGTGCAGTGCATGCCCACGAAAGACGAAGCAAAACATGTTATTTCCCGGAAATTGAGACCCACTGACCCTCTCAGTGGGTCCTTTTCATTTGAGATGGACACGCATCGGCGAATTAACCATCTGTTAGGCATGTTTAGTTAGGTTTCGTTTACGGTTCAGCGATCACTGATCCAGTCTGTCTGCCCAGCAATAAGCCCGCCAACTTTTCCAGTTGACGGGCTTTTGTTTTATCAGTCCCGGCCGCCCATCGCCGTTCATGGCGAGCAACGCCGGAGTGCACAGATACCCGGCAGCTGGACCATGTCGAAATATGCAAAGCCCGTACCTTATGCGATTGGTGACTTTTACCGTCTGAGATCCTGCAGTTTCGTGGCGCTGTACGGGTACACGATAATGCGCCCCGAGCTTGGCCCCTCAATGCGTGCCTCATCGCCGCGTCCGAGAGAGTATCCGGAACAGAGCTTCACCGTCGGGGTGCGGTTTGAGGCAAACAAAGCCTGACATGCACGAGCCAGGGGTTTGGGCACGGCGCCGGACGCTTTGGCCGATCGCCGCCAGATGATGCCATTGCCCCACCTTCTTAATCTGCCGGCATTGGCGCCCATTGCGGTCTCGATGGGGCATGTCTGACCGAGGATCGCCTCGCAAGCTCAGCTCGATCGGCAGCCGCAACGGCCGGCTCGTTTTCTTCCCCTGGTCGCAAGCGCCCATTCCTCGCGGGGCAAGAAAGCCTCACCCTTGGCCGTCCTCCACTTTGTTTCGGTCCTTCGGATGCGGACCGTTCGTCCCCGGCCTGGTCGACAGCCATCGAGATCGCGATGGGCGCGGCTCGAACGACTTAAGAAGGATAAAGGCAATGGCAACCATCGGCTCTTTCACCGCTACCGGCAACGGCTTTTCCGGCACCATCAAGACCCTCAACCTCAACGTCAAGGCAACCGTGCGCGCTGTCGAACGCACCACGGAGAAGGGTCCAGACTTCCGCATCCTTGCGGGAAGCGTGGCTTTCGGCGCCGCCTGGAAGAAGACCTCGAATGAGGGCCGCGACTACCTCTCCGTCACACTCGACGACCCGAGCTTTCCGGCTCCGATCTACGCAACCCTGATCGAAGTCGAAGGCGAGGAAGGCCTCTCCCTCATCTGGTCCCGCACGAACCGGGACTGAACACTAACGAGGGCCCCGCCGACGGCGGGACCCTCCTCTCCTCGCAAGACGATGGTTTACAAATGCCATCGTTGGCGAACAGACCTATCGGTGTTCGCGATGGCCTTTGCGCAGGTTCTGCGTCGCAAGCCTCGCCAAAAGTCCGCGCCTCTGGCTCGTCGCCACAGCGGTCGCGATGCGGTCGCAGGTCCGTCTCACGGCCGTATCTGCGACAGGCCCTGCTGAACGTTCAGGCAATAGTAGCGTGCGATGTTGCGGGACGGGTCGATGCGCCTGACACTGAGTGTCTCTGTCTGATTGGTCATTCCGGCATTATCGCGGGTGGCCGGTCCAAGGAGACTTGTGAACCGATTGCCGCCAATCGATTCACAAAGTTGATGGATGCACTTTTGGTTCGCCCGGGCCTGGCACCTTAAAGTTGCTGCACTGGTGAGTTTGCGTTGGCCCTTGACGCGTGAGCGCCGTCTGCCGATCCTAATCGAACATTCCCTTGAACTCCGGGTCCGTATAGTAGCGCAGCTTGGCCGCTACGACAGGACGTTGTCCGGCAAGAAACAGCAGCTGCGCGTGCGCCGGAAGGTTACGCACTTCGTCGGGCGTCAGAAGGGAACGGGCGACGTGCTGCTCGCTATAGGAAATTCCTGACTGTTCGGAATCAAGCGTGCGCCCCATGGTCTGGAAGACGACGGTTTCGTGTCCGAGCAG
This sequence comes from Pararhizobium sp. DWP3-4, assembly GCF_049898205.1. Lineage (NCBI taxonomy): Bacteria > Pseudomonadati > Pseudomonadota > Alphaproteobacteria > Hyphomicrobiales > Rhizobiaceae > Pararhizobium > Pararhizobium sp. DWP3-4. Next base: position 85,726 of record NZ_JAFCXF010000014.1, read on the forward strand.
ATTGGAGACCAGGCGGGCGCTGTCGTGATCGTTGACGCCAAACACCTGGAGAATGCCGGCATTCGACAGGAAGGTGCCTGCACGTTGTCCATAGGTGGCGCGCAGCTGATGGATATCCTGCAGGATTGGCCAGAGCTGGACGCCGTAGCCTGCCATCAAACCCATAGCGCGCTCCACCGGAGCAAGATGGCCAAGGGCTGCAAACTCGTCCAGAAGATACAAGACTGGTCTCGTCTGCAGATGCGAAACGGCGGTCATCCGCGCTGTGGTCTGTATTCTTGCCATGTCCGTCAGGCTTTGTGTCACGAGTAGCCGCAGCCACCGCGAATAGGTGCTGAGACGATCAGGCGGGAGCACCAGAAAGACTGTTCCGGTCTGCGCCTTGAGATCGGCGAAGACAAAGTCCGAGCGGCCAAGAACAGTCGTCATGCGCGGGCTGTCGAGGAAGTGGGTATGACGTTGTGCGGCTGACAATACGCCGGCCGCTTCCCGATCGGATTTGCCAAGATGCCGGTTAGCGGCCCGGGCAATCAGCCCACCGGCCTTGTCATTGTCTTGCATCCTTCGCATCAGAGCCGCAAATGCGTCTGGCGCCAGGGTCAAAGACTGCCGCAGCGTTGCAAGCGTCCTGCGGTGAGCAGGTTCGTCACTGACGATCGTCAGGATCAAACCTGCGATCAGCGCCTTGGCTTCCTCGTTCCAATGAGCTTCGCCACCTTGGCCGGGTTCGTCGAAAACCAAGGCGTCCGCCAACGTGCTGGCATCCTCTGCGACGTCAAGATTGTCAGGCTTGATCGCATCGAGAGGATTGAATGCATGGGACGCGATTCCGGTCACGCCGAAGGGATCGAGCACATATACCGGCCCAAACATTTGCCGGGCGCGAGCGGTGATGATTGCATTCTCTCCCTTGGGATCGATGCAGATGACGGAGCGATCGGCGGTTAGCAGATTGGGGATGACGGTGGCGACACCCTTGCCGGTTCGCGTCGGCGCCATAGTCAGCAAATGCGCGGGTCCATCGTAGCGCAGAAGCTTGCCGGTCTTACCATCCCGCCCGATCAGCAAGCCTCTTCGCGATTGAACAAGCGGCACCACTTCGTTGGCCGAAGCGAAACGGGCCGAGCCGTGCGTTGCGCTATCACCTTCATGTCCGAAACGCAGAATGATCGGCGCGCTGAGGAAGCGGAAGGCAAACAGGAACAGGATGAGCAAAGTCAACAGATCAACAGCGATAAACTGGATGGTGCCGGTCCCGAAGCCGAGCGTGTTTAAAATGAATCGTCCACCCATTCCGACGCAGTAGAGAACGACGATGAGAACGAGAACGCCCTGCAGGAAGCGCTTCCATGCCCGGAACGGCAACGTGATCAAGCCGACAAAAGCCCAGATCGGATCGCGAAGGGCTAAGTGCGTCATGGTTTTGAATGCTGCCCATGCAAGACGAGGCTGGATCATACTTGTGCCTCCCCCTGCTGGATGGGGTGAATGTCGAAATCGCGCAGGCTCAGTTTCCAGCCTTTAAAGTTTGGCGTGCTCCAGTCGCCGTAGATCTGCTTGACGACGGGTGATCCCAACGGCGTGACCTCCCTCAAATGGCTGCGGATGATCCTGGGCGCGGCGGCGTCGTCAATCAGCAACGCCAGTGGTGCTCGACGTGTTTGTGTCATGGACGCTTCCTTGTTTGTCGCAAGACTACAGACAACGCAGCACCGGCACCATTGTAGGATCCTGCAATGGGTGCGCCTGGTGCAATCCCTTACGAAGAGAGCGAAGCGAAAGAAGTTCCAAGGGCGCACTTACGAGTTGCTGCGCAACTCAAGTCGCCGATCTGCATATCGGGAAGGCAAACCGCGTTTGGCGATTTACCATTGCAGCATGAAGCCGATTGCAAGGAGCGGCGGCCGTAGCGCGGTTGCTTCGGCCGCCTATCGTGCTGCAGAAAAGCTGACGAATGAGCGAGATGGCCTGACCCACGATTTTCGAGCCAAGCAGGGCGTCGAGCATGTGGAGATTGTGCTTCCTGACGGTGTGGATGCCGAATGGGCGCGGGATCGATCGGCTTTGTGGAATGCAGCCGAGAAAGCCGAGAACCGCAAGGACGCTCGCGTCGCTCGTGAATTCGAAGTTGCTCTTCCCCATGAACTGCAGGCAAGCGAGCGGATTGCACTGACACGGGCCTTTGTGCAGGAACTGGCGAACCGGTATGGCGCAGCGGTGGATTTTGCCGTGCACTCTCCACATGGTGCGAGCGACGTTCGCAATCATCATGCCCACATCATGATGACGACACGGGAAGTGACGCCGGGCGGCCTCGGTGACAAAACTCTGATCGAGCGCGAGAACAAATGGCTTCTGTCGAACGATCTGCCGAC
>NZ_JAFCXF010000015.1:0-85223 GCF_049898205.1 Pararhizobium sp. DWP3-4
CCGCCCGAAAGAAGGTTGGCGCCGCTATTGCCATAGAGCTTGTCGGCAAAGCTTGACCCGCTCAGCTGTTCGATCGACACAAATGTATCGCCCTTAGCATCGCCCGTATTGATGGAGGCATCGGCAAGGCTGGCTGTGACACCGGTCTTTGCGCTGGCATAGAAAGCGGTGTCGATCCCCGTTCCACCATCCAAAGTGTCGGCACCGGCACCACCGTCCAGCATATCATTGCCTGCACCGCCCTTGAGTGCGTCATTGCCCGCAAGACCCTTGATGCTGTCATTGCCGCCCAAGCCGTCGATCTTGTCGGCACTCGCCGTGCCGGTAAGCACGTCATTGCCATTGGTCGCCTTGCCCGCAACAGGTGTTTCCGGGGTGGTTGGCGTTTCCGGTGTCGTGGGTGTCTCAGGCGTGGTTGGGGTTTCCGGAGTGACAGGTGGAGTTTCCGGGTTGACGGGTGGGGTCTCCGGCGAAGCACCTAGACCGGTGTTTCCGGACAGGACCGGCTTGTTGTCATACAGCGAGAAGTCGCCCCAATGGCCGCCGCCGATCTCGTTATTGGTAATCTTGATTGTGTTCGCATCGACAGTGCCACCGCCTTTGCGTCCGTCTATGTAAACGGTGTAACCGCCGCCCACCAGGCGGTTGTGGTCAACGGTGATGTTGCGCAGACCGCCGAATGTATTTTCCAGCATCAGGGCAGCTGTCTGGTCGTGGTCGTTGATGATCGTGTTGTGGATGAAGTCGATATCCTGGCCGCCATTGACCTGAATGCCGTCGTAATGCGGGTCGGCTTTACCATTCCGGAGATTGTGAATGTAATTGTCCTGAACCGAAGACGGTCCCCATAAGGTCATGCCATTTTCAACGTCGTGTATGTTGTTGCGCAGGAACGTTCCATGGCCGTAGACGCCATTGTCGCTCAAGCCACGTCCGTCGATTTCACTGTCCTTCAGAGTGAAGCCGGACGCGTCATCCATGATCCGCAGAACATGCCACTCGGTATTTGAGATTAGCTTGATGTTGCTCAGCGTGACATTCTGGGCATCGATGATTATATCGCCGGTGACTTCCATATTGCTGATGACGGCATTGTCCTCAGTAATATGAAGCGAACCGGTATATTTCGTCATTGCGACACCAGTCTTGACGCCGGTATTGGTTGCGTCAGGGAAACCTGTCGCTGCTGTCGCTGCTGTCGCTGCTGTCGCTGCTGTCGCTGCTGTCGCTGCTGTCGCTGCTGTCGCTGCGCTGTTGTTCACCGTAGACGTCGCGGCGGGCGCGTCGGTACTTGCCGCACTGATGCTGGCGGCAGATTTTAAAGCGTTCTGGGAGGCCTCTGTTGCTCCCGTATCGGATGTTGTGCCTGATGAGACGCTGCTCGCATCAAATGTTGCGCTTTCGGCATCGCTCTCTGCGGCCGGTGTTTTGTTAAGGAAGTGGAATGAATTGTGGTCGGACGTCCTGCTCTCATGGCGAATATCGCGTACACCAAAATCTTCCATGGCGTTATGAGCGCGATGTGCAAAGCCGCCGGATTCGTTCGGCATGACTTTGGAGGCGACCGTTGCCTCTTGAGTGTCGCTCGCTTCGTTCAGATCGATGACGTCGAGAGAATTTCCCTGGATGTTATCCTCAGTCAAAAACCCACTAGTGGTTGCATTCAATAGTGTTCGTGCCACTGTGCTATCGCCTTTCTCCTCAGCCCTTTAACCCCGTTTCAACATAGTATTACGGGTAAGCCGCCTACCTCTATTTCGGTACGGCAAACTTATAACAGCAAGGAGTAATGCAACTCACAATGAGGTGCAATCGGTCTATAGCGGCTGGCTATAATGAGGCATGACGCCCGATTTCAGTCTTAATATTGCCGCAAAACGCTTAAAATTCCGCTTCCGATTGATATATTTGCCAAATTTGCGGCCGCTGGTTACTGAATACACTTGCAGGCAAATTCTAAATCCTCACGCGAAACTGCAACCTGCAGTGCAATAGAAGTGCTGAAAAGATTTGCAAAAAAATGTTGGAAGATGTTCGATTTCACATAAAGGCCACAGAGGCGGAGCAGCGCGTATTTTTTTTTTAAAAATTAATTTTGCTCAACCTTAAGGGTTCGCTGACACGCGTATCAACCGGGTTTCACGCCGAATCTGCCTATCAGCCGTGTCGGAAATTCAGACTTGAGCTGGAAATATTGCTGATGGGCAGCCCAATAATCCGCTGATGCGGCCATGCAAAAAGCTTGCGCCATCTTGTATACCAGGGATCCCGGTCGCGGCCTAAAAGCGGAGCGCGGCGCTCAAGGTCGCCCGGCGTCCTGTCCCTATGGCCAGACGCATCGTTTCGCCGACCACGATTCCGGAACGGAACAATGCGGAGGCCAGTGCGCCGTGATGCCGGCGGTAATATTTAATGCGGTTGGCCGTCATCAATGCAGTGAGAAAATCGCTGCTATGGTAATCCCCGCCAATATGGATGGCCTGGGATGACGGAACATACAGCACGTCTAGGCCGGCTGCTCGAGCCCGCTGCAGATAATCGACCTCTTCGCTATAAAGGAAGAAGCTGTCGTCCCACTCTCCAATCACGGCCCGCGCATTGGCAGTGACCAGAAGGATCGCGCCGGTCGCCCATTCAATGGGTCCGCCCTCTTGGTACAGCGCAGAACTGGCGACCATTTCACCCAGCCCCAACCGGGCGGCTAGCCTGCCACCCAGCAGCGCTTCCGACCAGGCGGTTGCTAGCGATGGTTCGCGGCGAATGGACTTGGCGATGACGCCGTCCTCCCCACGCACCTGCGGCACGGCTACGCCGACCGAAGAACTGCTCAAACCCGCATATAGGCGGCTGATCGATCCGGGCTGCAAACGAATATCAGGGTTGAGAACCAGCAGGTCCGACAAAGGCTCGATCGTCGCGGTCGCAGTATTGATCCCTGCGGAATAGCCACCATTCCGGCCCGTCGCAATCACTCTTGCTCCAATCGGATGCGCATGTGCGATAGCTATGGAATCATCGTAGCTGTCATTATCGACGACAATCACCTCATACTCCTCGATGCCTTCCAGACCCGCACGCAGAGAATCAAGCAATCCCGGCAACACCGAAGCGCTGTTGTAGGTGACGGCTACGATCGAGAGTTTTCGCGGGATCATGGGAGCTGGCGCGATCCTGTTGAACTCTCTTTGTTTTATCGAAGCATCCATTTCGCGCCCTCATGTCCGGCGAGACCCGCAAGCGGGAGTCCTGCAATTCCTATTGGAAAAATGCCGGCGCCGAAACACTGGAGAGAGAGGTAGCCGGTCAGTCCACTCCAACTCCACCGCTAATCCCAAAGCTGAAGGAACACCAGTTTGGGTAATACTATCGGCGCATGCCGATACCATTGCCAGCATGCCGATGGCGGCTTTGTAAGTCTTTGAGTGCGCTGGCATATCTGTGAGGATTTTCTAGCATGTGGACAGCAACCGAGGATTCTCAATTTATCACGACGCCTTTGCTCAACTGCCATTTCCGTTGATACGGCAAGTTATCAGGAGCTTTCATGCCGATTGATTTTCAGCATTCATTGCCATCCAGAGCGCGAAGCGTATCATCGGACCATAGTGGACAGCCGCCGCCCCCTGTTGAGCGAGCCGGGATAGGCGTGGCCGACCGGCTGGAAGCCATCGAATCGGTCTCGCGCAAGACGAGAATTCAAGCCGACCGTTTCTTGAATGTTGCAAAGCGAGGCCTGCCACGCATGCACCGGCGCGGTGCGTTCGGGCATACGCTGCGTGCGGTCAACCTGGACTCCAATTGGACGGAGCGTCTCGAAGGAGACAGCCTTCGTTACACCGCTATCGCCGCACTCGGGCTGTCCTATGCTGACAGAGCCACACAGCAACAGGTACTGGATGGCGATACGGCGTTCGATCTCGCGCATGCGTGTGCAGTTCGGGCCACGACATCGGCAGATATGGGTGCGATCGCGCTTTCTGCCTGGGCCGCCGCTGAGGCAGGACGGTTCCATTCGGTGCCGCTGTTTCGCCAGCTGGTGCAAATACTTGCCTCTGATGCGCCCATCGCGACTGTCGATTGCGCATGGGCATTGAGTGCCGGCTTGGCAGCTCGCCAATTCGGCGACACACAGGATGTCGTCTCCCTGGCGACGACGCGGCTGATGTCCGCGCGGTCGCCGGCAGGGCTGTTTCCGCATATGTTGCCTGCATCGGCCAGCGGGCGTTTCCGCGCGCATATTGGATGTTTTGCCGATCAGGTTTACCCGATCCAGGCACTCTCCCGCCTTTATGCGGCACAGTCAAACACAGAAGCTTTGTCGGCAGCCGAAGTCTGTGCCGAACGAATTTGCGCCCTGCAAGGGCCGGGCGGCCAGTGGTGGTGGCACTACGATACGCGTAACGGCGGCGTCGTCGAGGGTTACCCGGTCTATAGCGTTCACCAGCACGCGATGGCCCCGATGGCGTTGCTCGACCTTCGAGAAGCCGGAGGTACCGACCATTCCCAAGCGATCATCAGAGGCATGTACTGGCTCGACGACCATCCCGAGGTCTCAACGCCGCTCGTTGCATCGGAAAAAGGCGTGATCTGGCGCAAGGTGGCGCGCCGCGAACCCCGCAAGTTGGTCAGAGCTGTATCCGCTGTGACGACGTCTCTGCTGCCGGGATTGCATGTTCCCGGGCTCGATACGCTCTTTCCGCCGATCCGCGTGGATTATGAATGCCGGCCCTATGAACTCGGCTGGCTGATGTACGCATGGCTTTCAGGAGGGGTGGTCGCCCAGCTTGCCCCCAACCCGGCAGGGGACATGCCTGCAGTTTTCAAGGAGATTTGATATGCAAAGGCAACGCCAGCTTCTGTTTGGCATGTATATGGATGCCATGCGCATGGATGATGTCATCGAGCGCTGCCGCATGGCCCTGACGACACGCCGGCCAATCCTTCTAGGGGTGCTCAATGCCGCAAAAATCGTCGAGCTTCACAGAAATACACTCCTGCGCGAATCTCTGATGGAATGCGATCTCTTGCTGGCGGATGGTCAGTCCGTCGTGTGGGCAAGTCAGTTGCTCGGCCGGCCCTTGCCGGAGCGCGTGGCAGGCATCGACATTTTCACACGACTTCTTTTTCTCGCGCACCGCGACGACCGGTCCATTGCGCTGCTGGGCGCCAAACCTGAGGTCCTGCAGGAAATGCGGCGCGTTCTCGCGCAGCGCTTCCCCGGTTTGAGGATCGCCTATAGCCATCATGGATTTTACGAGGCCGCCGAGGCAGGGCAGATCGCCGCCGAGATCCGAGAATCCGGCGCCGATATGCTTTTCCTGGGAATGACGTCACCCAAGAAGGAGATATTTCTGGGATCGTATGGCGCGTCCCTCAAGGTCCCCGTGTTGCATGGCGTCGGTGGCTCCTTCGACATCATGGCGGGCCTTACGAAACGCGCACCCTTCGCTTGGCAGAGGGCTGGAATGGAGTGGGCTTACAGACTGCTGCAAGAGCCGCGCCGACTGTGGTGGCGCTATTTGAAGACCAACACCAGCTTCGTCCAACTCACCGTCCGGGAACTGCTACATCCCGCGCGTGCATTCAGGTTTGGTGCGAACCGGAACGTGGCGCCCGCCAGGTCCATCATTTCAGATGTGCAGCTCCGGAGTATTGCCGATGAGTGAAGTGTTCAAGAGCAGAGTTGCCATCCTGGGTATGGGGTATATCGGGCTGCCTACCGCTGTTGCTATCGCAACGCGCGGCGTCGACGTGATCGGCGTCGATATAAATCCGGCGACCGTCTCAGCCTTGTCGCGCGGGGAAGTGCCGTTCGTCGAGCCGGATTTGGCCGTGGCTGTCAGCGGTGCCGTCGCGATGGGGCGGCTGACTGCGACAACCGAGACACCGGAGGCGGAAGCCTTCATTATTGCGGTACCAACACCCTTCAACGAGGATCGAACCGCTGATCTATCCTATGTGAAGGCGGCTGCCGAGCAGATTGCCCCAAGGTTGAAGTCCGGCAATATCGTGGTGCTCGAATCCACCTCACCGCCCGGAACCACTCAGAAGGTGGGAGACTGGATCGGAGCCCTGCGCCCGGATCTGAGAATGCCGCGCGATGGCGAGACTGGTGCCGACATATTTGTTGCACATTGCCCGGAGCGCGTTCTTCCGGGCCGCATCATGATCGAAATGATCACCAACGACCGCGTCGTCGGTGGCTTGACACCAAGATGTGCGGAGAAGGCGGCGTCCATTTATCGCTTGTTTGCTCAAGGCGAGATCCTGTTGACCGATGCAGCAAGCGCCGAAATGGCCAAGCTCGTGGAAAATGCCTATCGCGACGTCAATATTGCTTTTGCCAATGAGATCTCCCTGATCAGCGAAAGCCTCCATATCGACGTCTGGGAAGTGATCCGCCTGGCCAACCGGCATCCGCGCGTCAACATTCTCAGCCCCGGACCGGGCGTCGGCGGTCATTGCATTCCGGTCGATCCCTGGTTCATCGTTTCTGCCGCGCCCCAGTTGTCACGGCTGATCCGTACGGCGCGCGAGGTCAATGATCATCGGCCTCATCACGTCGCCGGGCAGGTGGTGGAGAAGGCAAAGCGGTTCCGTTCGCCGACGATTGCCTGTTTGGGCCTGACCTTCAAGGCCAATGTCGATGATGTGCGCGAAAGCCCCGCGATAGAAGTCGTCGGGCTCATTGCCCAGGCGTTGCCGGATGTCGATATTCTTGTATCGGATCCTTACGTCAGCGTTATGCCGGGACTGCTGTCAAAATACGATAATCTTCACCTTGAGGGTGCGTATCAGGCGGTGGAGCGCGCGGACATCGTGGTGCTTCTCGTAGAGCACGAACCCTTTAAAGCCATGAGGCACACCCGCCTGGCAGGCAAAGTGATCTACGATACGCGCGGTGCCTGGCACTGAAGCAGCCATTGGTGTAGCAAGAAAAGGCTTTCTGCGGATACGACGGGAACGGGCAGAATGAATTTCGAGCGCGTGGCGGATTTCGATATCGTGGTGATTGGGGGTGGCATTGTCGGGGTATCGACAGCCATGCAGCTGTCGCAGCGGTTTCCCGGCCTTACCGTTGCAGTTTTGGAAAAGGAGCCGATGCTTGCCAGTCACCAGACGGGGCGCAACAGCGGCGTTATTCATGCAGGCGTTTATTATGAGCCCGGCAGCCTGAAGGCAAAATTCTGCCGCGAGGGCAGCGTTGCGACGATGCAGTTTTGCAAGGATTACGGCATCCGCTTCGAACAGCGTGGAAAAATGCTCGTGGCCAGCAGCCCGGAAGAGTTGCCGCGCATGGAAAAACTACAAGAGCGTGCTGTCGCCAACGGGCTTGAAGTCCATCGGATCAGCCATGCCGAGCTGACGGAGCGAGAGCCGCATATTGCCGGTCTTGCGGCCCTCTTCATTCCAGCTTCTGGCATCGTCGATTATGGCGAAGTGACGCGGCGTATGGGCGCGCTCCTTATCGAAGCCGATGGCACGATCATGACCGATGTTGACGTCACGCGCATCGACGAACACGCCGAAGGTGTCGAAATCACCCTGGACACGGGAATGCTGCTGAGTGCCCGCCATGTCATCGTCTGCGCCGGCGTCAACGCCGACCGCCTCGCGCGGATGTGTGGCCTTGCCAAGGATATTGCGATTGTTCCTTTCCGTGGCGAATATTTCCGTCTCGGCGCCGACAAGAACCGCATCGTTGAACATCTCATCTACCCTATCCCGGAACCATCGCTGCCGTTCCTTGGCGTGCATCTGACGCCGATGGTGGGTGGGTTCGTGACGGTCGGCCCCAACGCCGTGTTGGCATTTGCCCGCAACGGATACAGTTTTGGCAATATCAATCCCAAGGATCTCTGGGAGATGATGCGCTTTCCCGGGTTTCGCCACGTCATGGCGAGCAACATGCGCTATGGGCTGGGCGAGATGGCCAACTCACTCAGCCGTCGCCGGTACCTTGCGTTGTGTCAACGCTATTGCCCGGAGCTGGAGCTGGCAGATCTGCACCCGCATCCGGCCGGCATCCGTGCCCAGGCGGTCAGCCGCGACGGCCGCCTGCTGCACGATTTCCTGATCGAACGCACGGCCCGCACAGTTCACGTCCTCAACGCCCCATCGCCTGCTGCCACGTCCGCGCTGCCGATCGGCAAATATATCGCCGATATCGCCGAGGTGCATTTCGGCTGTTCATAATTTACCTGAGCGACATCTTCGCGGCCCGGTTCGGTGTCACAACACGGAGACAGTTGCAAACGAGCGGTCGGTATGTGGGCAGACTGTGAGCCACGGCCTGCTGGCCGGCTCGAAAGCAGTCCCGCGAGCCTCGATCCCGCTCCTTCAGATGCGCATCAAGTTTCTGCCTTTGAGTTGCGTCACAGTCTCTGCAAATTCCTCGGTTGCCCGTTCGCAGTCCCAACCACAGGCAGCGCCGACAACCGCTGAAATCGCCTGCAAATCCTTGATCGTCAAAGACCCGGTGACGGCCAGTGTCGTGCGGCGCATCACGACATCTGCGAGATGTTCTACAAATTCGTTGCGGACGATGTAGTCGATTTCCGCCTGGCTGTAATCATGCGAATCCGGCAGGCGTTCAGTGCCGCTCCAGGCGCCTTCATGTCGTGCGACCTGAAGGGCGCGTGTCCCGTAGCGGGATAGAAGGGTGTCGATCCGCTGTAGATCGAGCCCAGATACAGCCGATGTTTCGGTCAGCCACTGCAAACGTTGCGCTGTGTCTGCCGGGAAATTCCGGCCGCCGCCGATCGGCATCGAGCGGGTGCTGACGGCACGGCTCCGCCCCAGGCGCTTGAGCACCGTATCGGTAACCTCTTCGGCGAAACCTCGAAATGTGGTCCACTTGCCGCCGATCAAGGAGATGATCGCAAAAGGACGTGTTTGATCCGGCTCGGTGACCGGGGCCGAATGATCGCGGCTGATGAGGCCGGCGATTGACGTCTCGGAAGCGGGCAGGGGCCGGATGCCGCTATAGGCATAGACGATTTGGTCGCGCTCAACATTCACTCCCGGCATCAGGGCGCTGACGCTTGCCAGCAAATAATCGACTTCATCCTGCTCGCAGCGAACCGTATCCGGATTGTCGGCCTTCGTATCGGTCGATCCAACAAGGGCACGGCCGAGGTAGTCGAATACGAGGCAGATACGCCCGTCGTCGGCCTCGAAATAGACCATGCGGCCGGCAAGGCTGCGCACCAATTCGTCGTTCTGGAGCAGAATATGCGAACCCTTGGTGCCGCCAATCATTTTTGAGGGCGCGCCGAGCGCGGCGTTGACGTGGTCGATCCACGGGCCCGCACCGTTGACGACCAGTTTTGGCCGCACTGAAAATGTGCTGCCCTTTTGGGCCTGAAAGGTCAGAAGACCGCCCGAGGCCGACGTCATAGTGCAGTAGTTGGCCGCCGCAGAGGTTTTGCTGGCCGCCAGGCCGTCTTCGATCAATTCAAGGACCAGCCGTTCGGGATGGCTGATTTTTGCGTCGTAATAGGTGCCTGCTGCAACGATCGACTGGGTCAGGACTGGCATCTCTTTTAGCGCGCGGCTGCGCCCGACCAAGCGGTGGCGCGGCATGACTCTGTCGCGCGATCCGTAGAAATCGTAGAGTGCCAATCCGATTTTTATCAAGACAGCACCACGGCTGCGCGGTGCGCTGGTCGAGCCGAACAGCGTGCGCAGAGCAGCGGTTATGCCGTTGAACCATGAAAAAATCGGGATCACCGTCGGCAGCGGGGTGACATAATGGGGCGCGTTTTTGAGAAGAAGATTGCGTTCCAGCGTCGATTGCGCAACGAGGCCGAATTCGCCCGTCTCGAGGTATTTGAGGCCACCATGGATCAGCCGTGAAGGGGCAGCACTAGTACCGGAGCCGAAATCCCCTTTGTCAATGATCAGGCATCTCAGCCCCTGCGCGCAGAGATCGCGGAACAGGCCGGCGCCGTTGATGCCGGCGCCGAAAATGACGACATCGAAATCCTGTTCATTACCCAAGACGGTCAAGCGATCGACTGGACGCGGAGATGGTTCTTTTTGCAGTTGGTTCATGCCGGGTTTGTCCTGACGACGCGCAGGCGTACGCCCGCCTGTTCGAGTTTTTGCGCTTGAGCGTCGCTAATGCCGTCGGTCACCAGAACGGTGTCGAATGCGGTGAGTTCGTCCAACGCATGCAGAGCGACATTGTTGAACTTGAAATGGTCGACTAGCAGAATGCGCTGGTTGGATGCTGCCATCATCGCCTGCTTGACGCGCACCACTTGAGGATCCTGGATATAGGTGGTTGTGCCGGTGATGGCGGAGACCGAGCAGAACAGGACATTGGCGCGCAGTCTGGAAACGGCATTTTCGCAGACGATGCCGATATAGGCATTGTATGTCCGGTGATACTGGCCACCAAGGCAGATGAAATCGATATCTTCGGCCGCCGTCAACAAAGCTGCCGTCGATAGACTGTTGCTGATCACCGTCAGCGGCTTGATATCCAGCAATAGCGGTGCAATGGCGCAGGTCGTGGTCGAATCGTCGAGCATGATGACCTGACCGGCTTCGATGTAATCAAGCGCAGCGCGCGCCAAAGCGTTCTTTTCGGCGGTTCCCACCGTCATGCGGTAACGGAAGGCGCTCTCGTAGACACCGGATGGCTGCGCAGTCACGGCGCCATGCAGCTTGCGCAAGACCCCTTGCTGCGCCAGATGATCGATGTGGCGATGAATGGTCATGCGCGAGACACCGAAATGCTCGGCCAGATCATCAAGCCGCACCTGGCCGAGCTTGATGACATAGTTGGCGATTTCTTCCCGCCGTTCGTCTGCTTTGATCACGCGCCGTCCCCCTCGGTTTTTTCTGCCAGTTGTTCGATATCCGGCCATACCGGGTTCAATGTTTCAGCAATGCGGCAGTAGAGCGAGAAGCGCCGGTTGAATTCAGCGCTGCGGGCCGGATCGGGCTGATATTGGCGTCCTGTCGCGCTCAGGTCGCGTGGATCGTCCTGGACCGAAGCGAACAGGCCGACGGCTGCGCCAGCGCACAGGGCTGCGCCAAATGCAGCCGCCTCATCGGTCGATGTCACCATGACCGGCATACCGAGGATATCGGCGAACATCTGCGCAAAGGCCGGGTTGCGCGACGCGCCGCCGGTAAGCCGCGCCTCCTTGAAGGCAAAACCGTCATGCAGCGCGTCGATATGGATTTTATGATTGAAGGCGATGCCTTCGAGCACGGCCTTCAGCATATCGCCGCGATCGTGCCAGCCATGCAGCCCGAGAAAACTACCGCTGGCAACATTCCCATGGGGCGAGCCGAAGAGATAGGGATGGAAAAGGATGGTCGATGGTCTTTTTAGGGCGGCGCCGATCTCGTGCGCCAGCGTCTCGTGGATCGACGTGCCGCTTTCGGCTGCTGCGTCCTGGTCCTTGCGGCATAGTGTGTCGAGGAACCAGTCATAGTTTGCGGCTGAAGCAGGCGAGATCGCCATGTTGTTCCATCGCCCTGCATCAATGGCATTGCGGCAGAACCAGCGGGGATCGACGCGCACATCAGTTGAGACAACCTGGTTGATCGAATAGGTGCCTGCGACGATGCTGACGATATCATCGGCATGGCCGCCAATGCCGAGTGCAGACGCGGTGACGTCATGCAGGCCGAACGCAACCGGAGTGCCAGCCGCAAGCCCTGTCAGTGCGGCAGCATCGGACGTGACGTATCCGGCGATCTCGGCGGAATTCGCCATTAGCGGCAGGGCTTCGAACACGTCGCCGAGGCCGAACAGGTGCATTGCTTCCAGTGAAACGGCCTGGGTGTGGACATCGGTAAAAGACGTGCTTGCTTCGGTCCTGTCGGTTCCGATCGTGCCCGTGAGACAGAAGCGCAGCCAGTCCTTGCAGCCAAGCACATGGCCGATGCGTTTGTAACGATCCGGCTCGTGCTGTTTGATCCAGGCAAGCAGGGCAGAAGGTGCGGAGACATGCGGAATCTGGCCGGTCAAAGCCAGCGCCTGGCTGAATACTGCACTCGCGGACCACTTGTCGATAACTGCGCCAGCGCGGCTGTCGAGCGATAGAATACCCGGACCAAGAGGCTGTTTGTCTTTATCGAGCAGATAAAGGCCGTCGCCGTGGGCCGTCGCCGCGACCGCCTTGATATCCGATGCAGGCCTGCCGCTGAGGGTAATCGCCTCGCGGATAGCCTCGGCCGTGGCACTCCAAAGTCCGGCCATGTCGCGTTCGACGAAGCGCGCCTGGGGCATGGATTGCGGCACACGGCGGCGCGCGACTGAAAGCTGAGTCCCGTCGGCGTCAAAGATGACAGCCTTCGTCACAGTCAGTCCGTTGTCGATCCCCAGCAGGCTCGCCATGGTTTTCCTCGTCGTTGATCGGGCATCGAGACACCGTCATCCAGCGCAGAAGACGATACCATATTGCGATACGATATCGTATTTCAGTGTGAAATTAACGTCAAGGATTGTTATGTTTTTCGAGGGCTTTTTCAGAGTTATGCTGCCGTCTGTGAGCGCAGGTGCCCGTGCGGAAATGCACTGCGATTCCGCCAATGACAGAAACTATATCGAGGAGAGGAGTGCCAAGAAGGGCATTCAACGCAGAATGCGCTGGGACAATGAAATGGCCACCATCAAGGCTTCTTCCGTTCATTCCGGAGCCGTCGATCGATGATTTGTCGATCGGAAGTCGAGATTGAGGGCGCCCGGAGGCGCCCTCGGATAGTGTTACTCGGAGAGCGTGAACGGAGCCGTGTACTTGTCGACATTGTCCTTGGTGATCAGCAGGCAATCGAACAGCTGCTTTTCAGTCGCAGCACCGGTCTTGCCCGTCTTGATGAAGGAATCGGCCTGCTTGACGGCTTCGGCCGAGAAGATGGCCACTGGCTGAAGGACGGTATATTCCAGTTCGCCAGCCTTGATGGCTGCGACAGCGTCCGGGGAGCCGTCGAAGCCACCGACCTTGATGTTGGCAAGCTTGCCGGCTTCCTTCAGTGCAGCGATCGCACCGAGCGCCATTTCGTCATTGCCGCTAATCAGGCCGATGACGTCAGGATTGGCCTGGAGCAGGCTCTGCATCTTGTCGTGACCCTGTGTACGGTCCCAGTTGGCAACCTGCGAGCCGACCTTTTCCAGATCAGGATACTGGCTGAGAACAGTTTCATAACCGTTCGACCGGGTTGCCGCATTGTTGTCCGAAGGGGCGCCGAAAAGCTCGACGTATTTTCCCTTTTCGCCGATGCTCTGGACCCACTGCTGGGCACCGAGTGCTGCACCTTGCGCGTTGTTGGAAACGAGCTGTGCCTTGGCAAGGCCTTCCTGGTTGATTTCGGCGTTGACGAGGAAAACCGGGATGTTGGCAGCAATGGCCTTCTTCACGGCACCAATGGAGCCGTCAGCATTGGCCGGATCGAGAATGATTGCGACCGATTTGTTGGTGATCGCGGTGTCGATCAGGTTGCTCTCGGTGTTCGTGTCGCCCTTGGAGGCACCAACCGTTGCGGTGTAGCCAAGCTCCTTGGCCTTTGCAGCGGCCACTTCGCCTTCCGTGAACCAATAGGGGTTCGACGGGTCGTTGACGATGATTGAAATCAGGCCTTCGGCCGATGCAGCCGTTGCCGACAGCGCCATGACCGGCGCAGCCAGAATGAAGCTGGCCAGCAGCATTCTCTTTGTCAGTTTCAACATTTTACTCTCTCCCTTGATTGTTGGTCATATGCCAGTCAGCTGGCGATCTTCCCGTGAGTGGCATTGGCGGTCTCGCCTTTGCCGGTCGATTGCAGAGAAGCGGATGGGCCGTCGGTCTCGGTCGTCTTCTTGACGCGGCGGCGATATTGAACGGCATTGAGCAGCACCGCGAGCACGATGACCGCGCCGGTGAAGACTGTTTGCCAGTAGGAGGAAATCCCGATGATCACCAAGCCATCGGACAAAAAGCCGATGACGAAGGCGCCGAGCAGGGTTCCGCGAATATTGCCGCGGCCGCCCGTTAGGGCAGCGCCACCGATGACCACGGCGGCGATGGCCGTCAGCTCGTAGGAGGTACCGGCGGTCGGGCCAGCCGAGGTCAGCTGCGAGGACAGGATGAGGCCAGCGATGGCGGCGCAGATGCCGGACAGCATGTAGACTGCCACCTGAACCTTCTTGACCGGAACGCCGCTGAGCTCTGCAGCGCGCTCATTCCCACCCGTGGAATACAACCAGCGGCCGAAAGCCGAGCGGTTGAGCACGAGGCTGCCGATGAGCGCCAGGACGACCAGAACGACGACGCCGATCGGAATGCCGGCGAGACGATTGAAGCCAAGCCAGTCGAAGCCGGTATTGCCCAGCTCCGCCTTGCCGCCAAGATTGTTGTAGGTCAGGCCATTGGTCATCAAAAGCGCAAAACCGCGCGCCACATACATCACGCCCAGCGTTGCAACGAAGGCCGGCACTTTGAAGCGGGCGATAAGAATGCCGTTGATCAGGCCGACGAAGGCGCCGAGCGCGCAGACGAGCAAGACGACGACCCAGATCGGTGGGTAGAGAACGACGCCAAGCGCGTTGAGCGTCACGCCTTGCATCAGGAAGCCTGCAACGACGCCGGCAAGGCCAAGCGTCGAGCCGACAGAGAGGTCGATGCCGCCATTCAGGATGACGAGCAGCATGCCGATCGCGAGAATCCCGTATATTGCCACGTGCGACGACATGATCAGGAAGTTGCTGACCGAGAAATAATAGGGCGACAGAAACGAGAAGACGACGATGATGGCGATCAGCGCGAAAAATGCCCGCCCTTCAAGCAGCAGCCTGCCCAGGTCAAAGCCATCGCGGAAAAGACCTGAACGAGGTGGGGTGGTGACTGAACTGGCCATGGTCAGGGCTCCATTAAACTCGGTAATCAGACATGCACGGCTTCGCCCGAGGCGGCCATGATCTCTTCTTTTGAAACATTGGCGCCGAACTGCGCTGAAATCTTGCCGCGCCGCATCACCACAACCCGGTGCGCAATGCTGAGGCATTCGGCAACTTCGGACGTGGAGAAAACGACGGCGAGGCCCTTGGCCGCCCGTTCGCTCAGCAGGCGGAACACCTCGGCCTTTGCGCCGATATCGATGCCGCGGCTTGGCTCGTCGAGAAGAATGACGCGCGGATTGGTCGCCAGCATCTTGCCGATGACGACTTTCTGCTGATTGCCACCTGACAGCGAGCCGATCGCAGCGCTTCCACCATCGGTCTTGATGTGAACCTTGCTGATCGCTTCATTGACGACGGCCTGCTCACCGGAGCGCGACATCAGCATGCGCCGGGTGAAGCTTGCGATGCTGGCGAGCGACAGGTTCTGGCCAACCGACATGGTCTGAACCAGGCCGTCCCGCTGCCGATCTTCCGGGACGAGCACCAGGCCCCTGTCGATGCGCTGCGCAATGCTCAGGCGCGTGATATCGTCGCCTTCGACGATCACACGGCCGCTGCTCAGCGGCATCCGTCCGGCAACCGCTTCCAGCAGTTCTGTGCGGCCCGCCCCCATCAGTCCATAGATGCAGACGATCTCGCCGGCCTTGACCTCAAGCGACAGCTGATCGACGACCGAATAGCCGGATCCCGAGGCGTCGTCGACGCTGACATTCTCGATCGACAAGGCAGTCTCGCCGAACGCGTAGCCTGTTGGCGGGGAACCGAGATCGAAGTTTTCGCCGACCATGTTGCGAACGATCCACTCCAGGTCGATGTCTTTTGCCTCGGCATTGGCCGTCATGGCGCCATCGCGCAACACGACGGCGTAATCGGTGATCTGCAGCGCTTCTTCCAGATGATGGGATATATAGACGATCGAGACGCCCCGGCTGGTCAGGTCACGGATCACCTTGAACAGCACTTCGACTTCCGTCGCGCTCAGCGCAGATGTCGGCTCGTCCATGATCAGAATGCGGGAATCAACCGACAAAGCGCGGGCGATCTCGACGATCTGCTGCTGCCCCAGCCGCAGATCCTCGACAAGGGTCATCGGGTCGATATCTTCCTCAAGATCGGCCATCAGGGCTCTTGCCTGCCGCGCTTCCTCGGCAAAATCCACGCCGATTGCGGTGCGGATCTCGCGGCCCATGAAGATATTGTCGCGGACGCTGAGATTGGGCGCCAGGCTGAGTTCCTGATGAATGATCGATATGCCGCAGTCGCGGGCATCGGAGGCGGATGAGAAGTGCACGACTTCGCCGTCAAGCACGATATCACCAGACGTCGGCGTCACGACGCCAGACAGGATCTTCATCAGCGTCGACTTGCCGGCACCATTCTCCCCGAAAAGTGTGGTGACCTTGCCGCGGTGGATATCGAAGTTGACGCCCTTGAGCGCATGGACGTTGCCATAGGACTTAGCAATGTTCCGCGCGGACAGGACGGCGTCGTCGGACGCCGGAGGCGTTGCAGGTAAAGGCTTCATTGCACGTCCAGCCTTACCGGGGTGATCAGCCAGTTTTTCGGATTGATCAGTTTGAACGCACCAATGATCGATACCGTCTTGCCGGTCAGCTGGCTTGTGTCGATCTGGGCAAGAACGTCTTGCTTCAGCTGGTTGTTGAGAGCGGACCCCGCATCCTGATATTCGATCTGGTTGGTGAATTGGCCGAACGCGATCGTGCCTGTGGCATCGCGCAGTTCCGTTCCATTGATGGCTGGTCCGGTTTGCACACGGACACGCACCGTATCGGGGATGCCCTCGACCTTGACGTCGTAGATCCCCGATTTCGCTTCGCCGAAAACGCCGGTCAGCTTGACGGACATCACAGCGCCGGTGCCTGCAGACACGCCATACGTCTTCTCGGCGGCAGGCCGGTCGCTGGCGATGGCGGCAGCCAGCGTTGCAGCATCGACCGCGCGCTCTTCAACGCCTGCCTTTACCTTTGGGAACTCCGTTGCGCCGTAATCGGCAGCGGAAAATACCCCGGCCTTCACGTCATCGCTCGAGCCGATTTTGATTACCTTGGTATCGAGCGCCATTGCGGCAAGGACAATCAGCACGGCAGCCGAGGCCACGATCCGGCCCATGTTGGACTGCTTGCGGCCCTTCTTTGCGATGTAGGACTGTGAACTCATATCGTGCCGACCTGTACTTGATGTTGGATCAATAGCGGGCGCACCGCTCGGAGCGGTGCCGTTTGCCGGGGATGGCTAATGCCAGCGCTTCGAACTGTGATCGTCTGCATGATTACTCCTCCTCAGCTTCCTGCACGCGGCGATATCCCCCCACCCGCGCAGCGCATTTCCGCATCTTTGCCAGAACCCATCAGTCCTGTTATCCGAGCGTTATAACTTACCCAATAGTGTGATACGTTTCCACGCATGTCAACGCCTACACCGTTAAGTTAAAGCTTTTGAGTGATACGTTTCCATGTTGAGCAACCCGGAAGCCCAGGAGGAAAGCCCAAACACCAGCAAGGCCGCCCAACCAGTAAACCCGCAAAAACCGCATGAATCCTAACGTTTTCCAAGTTGGAAGCCTCGCATTCAAGCTGAAGTCAGCAGCCTCAAAAGCCCTTTTCTTTCATCATGTTCCTTCAAAAATCTGCATGTGATAATCAAGGGATATCGTGTGATCTTGTTGACTTAAACTACGCTTTGTGTAAAAAAATGCAATAGGTGAAATTAATTACATTTTGCAACGATCGGCACGGGAGGAGAGATGGTGCGAACGGTTACAACGCGCGACCGCGACGACAGCCTGGCTGTCCGCGCAGCATGGCTCCATTACGTCGGCGGCTTGACGCAGGCTGAGGTTGCCTCCCGGCTCGGCATACCGAATGTAAAAGCACATCGGCTGATCATGTGGGCAAACCAGAATGGGGTAGTAAAGTTCTCTATCCATGGTGACGTGACCGAATGCGTTGCCATTGAAACTAAGATCGCTGGCCTGTTCGGGCTGGATTACTGCGAAGTCTTGCCGGACCTTTATGACAAGAGCCTGCTGATGCGCGCGCTCGGCGTTGCCGGCGCTGAATTCCTGCAACGTGAAATCAAAAATCTGCAGGGCCAGGTGATCGGCATCGGCAATGGCCGCACGTTGGCCGCGGCTATTGCCGCCATGCCGAATGTGGATGCCGGAGATGTACGATTTGTTTCACTTCTTGGCGGCCTGACGCGCAACTATGCGGCAAATCCCCACGACGTCATGCATCGCCTGGCCGAAAAAACCGGCGCGGTATCCTATGTCATGCCGGTACCGTTCTTTGCCAACTCGGTGGAAGACCGGGAGGTGCTCCTGTCTCAGCGTGGCGTGCGTCACGTCTTCGACCTGGCCGCGCGCGCCGATTTGATGCTGATTGGTATCGGCACGGCAGAACTCGATTCACAGCTCGTCGTGTCGCAGATGATCGAAGTGCCGGAGATGCAGGATGTCCGCGATCATGGCGGCGTCGGTGAAATGCTCGGTCATTTCTTCGATGCGGATGGCAAGCCGGTCGAGACGACACTGGGCGAGCGCACCCTGTCGCCAAGCCTGGAAAGCATGAAGGCACGCCGCATTGTCGCCATCGCCGGCGGGCCTGGCAAGATTCCGGCAATCCGCTCGGCCTTGCTGAGCGGCTGTCTCAGCGGACTGATCATCGACGAGCAGACGGCGTCTGCGCTTGTCAACGATGCGTCCTGAAGTCGTTAAAGAATTGGAGACCCTGATGCCCCATGCCGGCAAAGATATCCTGATCGGCATCGATGCTGGAACTTCGGTGATCAAGGCAGTCGCCTTCGATCTGGCGGGCCGCCAGATTGCTGCGGCTTCCGTGCCGAACAGCTATTCCACGGGTGAGGACGGTGCGGCATTTCAGTCGCTGGCAAAGACTTGGGCCGATTGTGCCCGCACGATCCGCGATCTCGGCACCAAGGTCGAGGGTCTTGCGCAGCGCACGGCAGCACTCGGCGTGACCGGGCAGGGCGACGGCACTTGGCTCGTGGGTAACGATAACACACCGGCAGCGGATGCCTGGCTTTGGCTCGATGCACGCGCAGCACCGACCGTGCGTAAACTCTGTGCCTCTCCAGATGACCGCGCCCGCTTCGAAGCGACGGGGACCGGACTTTCCACCTGCCAGCAAGGGGCTCAACTGGCCCATATGGCGTCCCAAAGCCCTGAACTGCTCGAGCAAGCCCACATTGCCCTTCACTGCAAGGACTGGCTTTACCTGAACCTGACCGGCGTGCGGGCCACCGATCCGTCGGAGGCAAGTTTCACGTTCGGCAATTTTCGCACGCGCCAGTATGACGACACCGTCATCGCTATGCTTGGCCTGACCGCAAAGCGCCGGCTGTTGCCGGAGATCATCGACGGAACGCAGGTCAGCCATCCGCTCTCCGCAGCTGCGGCCGCGCAGACCGGGCTTCTGGAAGGCACGCCGATCAGCCTTGGTTATGTCGATTTCGTCTGCACCGCACTCGGCGCCGGCATCTTTACGGAGGGAAAGGCATCGGCCTGCTCGACAATTGGCTCCACCGGCATGCACATGCGCGCGATGGCGGTTGATGACGTCGTCCTGAATGCCGAATGCACGGGCTATATGGTCGTCCTGCCGATACCGGGCATCGTCGCCCCGGCACAATCAAATATGGCAGCGACGCTCAATATCGACTGGGCACTACGGATGGCCGGCGATCTGTTGAGCGAAATGGGGCATCCGGTTGCCCATGCCGAGCTGGTCGGGCGGATCGAGGGTTGGCTTGCGGCAAGCCGTCCCGGCGCGATCCTCTATCACCCCTATATTTCGGAGGCCGGAGAACGCGGGCCGTTCGTCAACCCGGATGCCCGCGCCGGGTTCATCGGCCTGAGCAGCGGACATCGATTTCCCGATCTTTTGCGGGCGGTGGTCGAGGGGCTTGGAATGGGCACGCGCGATTGTTATGCAGCGATGGGTGGAATGCCTGCCGAACTGCGGATGACAGGGGGAGCAGCCCGTTCACCGGCATTGCGCTCGGTTATCGCCGCCGCCGTCGGATCGTCGACCCGCGTCTCATCGCGTGAGGAGGCGGGTGCCGCAGGCGCTGCCATGATCGCCGCCGTCGCCATCGGTGTGTACCAGGACATGAACGCCTGCATCGCCGAATGGGTGACGCCGCTGCTTGGTCCTGCGGAAGCACCGGATCGTGCGCTGGTCGAGACCTATTGCCGAATGTTTCCGGTCTACCTGAACGCCCGCCGCGCGCTTGAGCCGGTGTGGGACGCGATGGCCGAGCGTACAAGCAGCGGACCGACTTGACGAATTTTGGCGCTAACGGCCCGAAGGCTGGTACAGCGCCTCCATCACGATTGGCCACGCCAAAGGAGAGTGACATGAATGATTCCCGGATGATCGACCTGTTCATTATCGGGGGCGGCATCAACGGCGCGGGCATCGCGCGTGATGCGGCGGGCCGGGGTCTATCGGTTATCCTGTGCGAAAAGGATGATCTCGCGCAGGGAACATCGTCGCGATCGGGTAAGCTCGTCCACGGAGGCCTGCGCTATCTTGAATATTACGAGTTCCGTCTCGTGCGTGAGGCCTTGATCGAGCGTGAAGTCCTTCTGAATTCAGCCAGCCATATCATATGGCCGATGCGCTTCGTCCTGCCGCACAGCCCGGACGATCGTCCGGCCTGGCTGGTGCGGCTTGGCCTGTTTCTCTACGATCACCTCGGTGGCCGCAAGAAGCTGCCGGGCACCCGGTCGCTGGATCTGCGCCGCGATCCCGAGGGCGCGCCAGTCATGGACAAATACGTCAAGGGCTTCGAATATTCCGATTGCTGGGTGGACGATGCCCGTCTTGTCGTTCTCAACGCCGTCGGCGCTGCGGAAAAGGGTGCCGAGATCCTGACCCGCACGGCCTGTACCAGTGCACGGCGCGAAAATGGCGGCTGGACCATCCAGATGCGCGACGAACGCACCGGGGAAATGCGCACGGTCCGCGCCCGCGTCGTCGTCAATGCCGGCGGCCCCTGGGTCAACGATATCGTCGGCCGTGTCGCCGGCTCAAACAGCCGCCGCAATGTGCGTCTCGTCAAAGGCAGCCACATCATCGTGCCGAAATTCTGGGAAGGCCAGCACGCCTACCTGGTGCAGAACCACGACAAGCGGGTCATCTTCATCAACCCCTACGAAGGTGACAAGGCGCTGATCGGCACCACCGACATTCCCTATGACGGCGCCCCGGAAGAAGTGAAAGCGGAGGAAAGCGAAGTCGAATACCTGCTGGCTGCCGTCAACCGCTACTTCAAGGAGACGCTGCGGCGCGGGGACGTGTTGGAGACCTTTTCGGGCGTGCGGCCTTTGTTCGACGATGGCCAGGGCAACCCGTCTGCAGTAACACGCGATTATACATTCGATCTCGATGAGACCGATGGCGCGCCGCTTCTAAGCGTGTTCGGCGGCAAGATCACCACTTTCCGCAAGCTGTCTGAGCATGCGATCGAGAAAATTGCCAAATTTTTCCCGGCCATGGGCGGAAATTGGACACGCCAATCAATCCTGCCCGGCGGCGAAATCGCAAACGCCGACTTCATTCAGTTCACGGAAAACCTGCGCCGTGCCTATCCCTGGATGCCGCGCTCGCTTATCCATCATTACGGCCGCCTTTATGGCTCGCGGATCGACAAGATCATCGGCAACGCAACCGCGCTGGACGGTCTTGGCCGGCATTTCGGTGCGCATTTGTACGAGGCCGAAGTGCGGTATCTGATAAAGCACGAATGGGCGATGACGGCCGAAGACATCCTTCAGCGCCGGACGAAGCAGGGCCTGCATTTGAGCGCAAGCGAGAAGGCAGCCTTTGCCGCCTGGTTTGAGGCGGACAGTGCACAAGGCGCCCGGGCCTCCGGGTAAACCGCGCACTGCCCGCGTCGTCATCGTCTGCAATCTGAACCTGAGAAGCCACCATGTCCCTGACCCTGTCGTTGAATACCAATCCGTTGGTCAACCGTTTCGCCGCGCCCGATGACCTGATCGACACCGTTGCGCGCGACCTGAAGATCCGCGACCTGCAACTAACCCATGAGTTCATCAATCCGTCATGGCCAGCGCCGGTGATCCGCCGTGTGACACGCAGCTTTCGCGCCGCCCTCGATCGAACCGGCGTGCGCGTCACCTCCGGCATGACCGGCCCCTATGGGCGGCTCAACCATTTCGGTCACCCCGACCGCGACGTGCGGCGCTATTACGTCGACTGGTTCAAGACCTTCGCCGACATCTCCGCCGACCTTGGGGCAAAATCCGTCGGCACGCAGTTCGCCATCTTCACCTTTGCCGATTTCGATGATCTGCAACGCCGTGAAGACCTCATCCGGATCGCCATCGATTGCTGGGCGGAAGTGGCGGAGCATGGCAAGTCGGCCGGGCTGGATTACGTGTTCTGGGAACCGATGTCAGTGGGGCGGGAGTTCGGCCATACCATTCAAGAATGCATGGCGCTGCAGGACAGGCTGAGTGCAGCCAATATGGCAATCCCGATGTGGATGATGGCTGATATCGATCATGGCGACATCACCTCACCGGATGCCGACGACACCGACCCCTATGCCTGGGCGCGGGCAGTGCCCAAGGTCTCGCCGATCATCCATATCAAGCAGAGCAAGATGGACAAGGGCGGTCACCGTCCCTTCACCGCCGAACACAATGCCACGGGCCGGGTTCAGCCCGAGCCCCTGCTGGCAGCGTTCCTCAAGGGCGGCGCGGTGGACAATGAAATCTGCCTGGAGCTATCGTTCAAGGAACGCGAACCGGACGACCGCAACGTCATTCCCGCCATTGCCGAAAGCATCGCCTTCTGGGCTCCGCATATCGATACGGGTGCGGCGGATCTGAAAATCTGAATGAAAGCTGTCCACGCCCGGCTATCGCGGCCGGGTTCGCAAACGTGCGCGTATAATATTGCTTTGGATGCAGCACATCTTGGGCGATAGAAGCCGGCCTGTCCCAGCTGCAATTTCGAGCTCCCAAAGCTCCCGGCAATCGACGTCTTCATTTTTTTCTGCAGGTGCAAGCGTCGTAGCCGCCCGAAAACAGCCGGCCGGCTCTCATGCCGATCAGCGCCGGAATGTCGCGGATATGCGGAACGCGCAGAGACCGGGCAACCGCAATCGCGGCTTCCGCACAGACTGCCGCGTCTTCAGCAGCGTTGTGATGCTTGAAGGTCAGGCCGAGATGACTGGCGAGGATATTGAGCTTGTGCGATCCGAGATGCGGCCAGACCTTTTGCGCCATCTTCACCGAGCAGAGATAGGATAGTTCAGGGTAAGCCTGCCGGTAGAGATCGAGGCAGGAGCGCCAGACACTGAAATCGAAGGCGGCATTGTGGGCGATCATCGTCGCTCCGCGAAAGTCATCAGTGAATTCGTCCATCACCTCCGGAAACTCGCCAGCATTCTCCACATGCTCCGGGCGGATGCCATGAATGGCAATGTTGAAGGATGAAAAGCGCATGTCTCTGGGACGGATCAGCCGTTCCTCCACCCGGATGACCCGGCCATCCTCAATCCAGGCCAAACCAACGGAACATGCACTGCCACGCTGCTCGTTGGCGGTTTCGAAATCAATGGCGATTGTCTTCAAGGGGAGATCCCGGTTGGTCTTGCCGTGCTTCTAGCGTTGGGCGATTCATTTGGCAAAGACAAGCTCTCCAACTGTTGCATGTCATCACAAAATCGACCTGTTACGATGCCAGCGTTTTCTCCTTCCGCTAGAGGCGCTGCCCTGTAAATCTTGGTTTTGCACCGATCCATGTGCCCGGAAGGCGTTAAAGAAGACCGATTGTTCGTGTCTTGCGTCGTTGCGCGGTTTTAGCCGTCAATCGTCATGTGATTTGACAAGACCGCCTCCTATCCTTGCACGCCAGCAGACTCGTCAGCGTCAAAGGATTTGGGCTGTACGCAAGGGGTAAAACCGGCTTGGGCAGGTTTCCTTGAATCCGTTTTCTCCGGTGTAAGAAACTGCGGTGTGGTTAGACCGTCTCGTGGGCTTTCAGCTCGCCGCATGATCCGGCCTCCGGATCTTGTTTGTCGATACGGCTCAGCTTTGCCAACAGCCTGACGGTAAAGATCACGGCTGCAGCCGAGATGATGGTGGAAATCGAAAAAAGAACAACATACCCGAAGCGATCCGCCAAGCTGCCTGCCAGCACCGAACCGATCAGGTACACAATGATCTGCGCGCAGGACAGGATGGTGAAATCCGTTCCAGGCTGGTCCTTTGACGATACGGACATGAAGAGGCTGTAGAGGGCGACGATCTCCATGTAGCGGATCAGGGTCTGGAAACCGGCGGCGCCGAGCAGGACCCACATGCCGGTGAGATGGCCGATGGCGTGAAGACTAAACAACAGGAAGCAGATGGTTCGCAGAACGCCGAGCAAAAGCAAGGTGCCGCCTGCTCCGGTGCGCCTTACCAGACCAGCGGCGATGAAAGAGCCGGCGATACCTGCCGTTGCCGCCGCAATGCCGCTGAGATAGCCGATGGCCGACAAGGGAAGCCCTGCATCGACGAGATAAGAGCCTTCCATCGATTTTACCAGACCCTCGCTTGCGCGGTAGGTCAAAGCGATTGCAAGGACGGTCACTGCTTCCGGGCGCCGGAGGAAGGATTTGAGCGATGGCTTGACGGCAGGTTTGAAGACTTGGGTGTCGGCGTCTTCCGGCATGAAGGCAATGGCAAATAGAGGAAGCGCTGAAACGACCGCGATCGTCAGCACCATCGCCTGCCAGCCGACCCAGCCGTACAGCAGGAGTGACAGGGTGCCACCGATGATCACGCTGAAGGCGACCGCGGCGCCCTGAATGGCGTTGCCGACCGGACGATCCTCTTGCCTTAATGCCAGGGTCGCATAGCCGTCGGTCGCAATGTCCTGCGTCGACGTCAGCACCGCAATGACAAAACCGATCATCAGAATCGCGGTGACATTGGTCGGGTCGACGAAAACCAACGAAGCAATCGCCAGAACCGTGCCGAGTTGCGTCGGCAGGATCCAGCTGCGCCGGTGGCCGATCGCCATCAGCTTCAGCCGGTCGACAAGCGGCGCCCAGAGAAATTTGACCGTCAGCGGGATCATCAGAAGTGCCAGCAAGCCTATGGCTGTCCGAGATACGCCGAGTTCGCGCATGATCGGCGGAACTGCGGCAACCAGCAGATAGCCAGGAATACCCTGCGCAAGATAAAGCCCGGCGAGCACCGAAAACAATCTCAGGCGCCTTCCGTCGATCCGGCGTTTGAAAGTGTCCTGGAGATCGGAGGGGGTACTCATGCTTGTGGCCTTTCCTGGCACAAATGTGTCCTGGCAAATTCCATGGCTTCACCGAGGTCGGACGTGACGTGCACCGGTATTTGCCAAAGCCGTGCAAAGGACTGCTGTGAACGGGGATTGGGTTTGTCGCGGACAAGCGCCAGTGCCCGGCAGCAGCTGGATACCTGTGCGCGGGTCGCCTTGGCCCATTGCGCCTGGCGGATTTCACCGTCGCGGGAAAGATGGAAGTGACCGGATATATCAACCACCATGACATAGGCGCCGGTGAGCGCACCGATCGTTTCGAGAGCCGCGAAATATGCTGCTTCATCGCTTTCGGCATGTGGCGGACCGAGGTGGAGATGGACGATGCCATCTCCTTCCATGTCGAGACGAACCATTTTAGAACGTCACCTTGTAGCCGACCGAGATCGTTCGGCCATAGCCGTTGACGACATTGTTGCGCGTCGCGCTGGCAGTCGGGTTCATGTAGTCCGTATTGAACAGGTTCTCGATGCCAACGCTCAGATCTCCCGCTCCGACCTTGCGGCTTGCCAGAATATTGACAAGGGCCGCGCTCTTGATTTCCGGTGCCGTGGTGATCTTGTCGCGGCCGGTGAAGAACTGAACTTCGCCACGCAGATTGAGGCCATTTTCAAACGCGTAGGTTCCATAGACCGTCCCATGCACTGGTGTTGCGATGCGGTTGTTTGGCAGCCAGGCATTTACGCTGCCGCTGCCAGTGGTGTCGTAGCGCCCTTCGCGGTAACCCAGAATGCCGCCGACGGTCAGGTTGTCGGTCGCATGCCACCAGCCTGTCGCTTCGATACCCCAGATTTCCTCCTTCTGCTGCGAGACGCGGTTCGACGCCACGTCGTAATTGACGCCGTCATCGGAGGTCGACAGGAAGGCGGACAGGGATCCGCCATAATCGGCGGTGCCGCCGCGCAGGCCGATTTCGTAATTGTTGACGACTTGCGGGTCGGGGGCAATATCGGCGTAGCTGACCGTGAAGTCGGGAGCGCCGGCACCAGGGCAAACGAGGGCGCCATAGGCGTCGCACAATTCGGCAGTGCTGTTTGCACCCGCGCGGCGGGTAAAGCCGCCGATATCGGTCAGCGAAAACCCTTGCGAGAAGCCGCCGAAGAGCTGAACGTCCGGTGTCAGATCAAACGTCGAGCCGAGGTTGAAAGTCCAGTTGTCATAGTCGAACGTGCCGCCCATGACATTGATGCCGGGAAAGACCCGGTTGATATAGAAAATCGATGGGCGGACGAAATTTTCGACGTTGAGGTGATAGCGTTCATACCGCAGACCGCCTTGAACCTGCCAACGGTCGGTGAGCGGCACCTGCAGTTGCGCGAAGGCGGCAATCGAATTCTGCGTCATCGGGCTGATGACATCAAGGCCGTTGTTCAGTGTCTGATAGGTATTGTCATGGGTGAAATCGGCACCCCAGGTAAGCGAAGCGCCTTCACGCAATGCGTCCAGCGGGGATTCCACGGTGGCGTTCAGTCCGGCGCGCTTTGTGTAGAGTGTCGTCTGCGCATAGGCCGCCTGCGGGCTTGCGGGGTTGCCGGAATAGTAAACCTGGTTGTTGTAGATCGCGTCGTATTGTGTGAACGGAAACCGTTTCGCCATGTCGTTGTAGAATGACCTGACCTCCAGCGAGCCGAGCGCGAAGTCGGTATCGGTATAGCGTGCGTTGAAATATTTCGAATCTTCCTGGACCGATTTCCCGGAATAGGGCGCTGCTAAATTGGGAGAGGTCGGATTGGACCTGAGATTGGTGAACCAGTCGGGGGTCTGGTCCATGCGCACGATTTCGCCGGAAATTTCAAAGCGCCGGGTATCAATTTCATAGCCTAGGCGGGCATAGAGATCGCCGAACTTCGTGCGATCGCCGCCACCCTGTCCAAGCATCGCGTCGGAGGGCAGTTCGTTGCCATCGCCGTCATAGGCGAGGCGGCTTTTTTTGCCGGTCGCCGAAAGCAGGTAATCGAAATCGCCGATCTTTTGCGTCGCTGAAACCGAGACTTCCGGGCCTGCCGACTTGCCGAGATTCTCGGTGAACGCCTTGACCTTGGTCTCGACTGTGACCACTGGTTTGTCGGTGGCATCCTTCTTGGTGATGAAGTTGATCGTGCCGCCGGTCGCGCCTGAGCCATAGAGGCTGCTGGCACCATTGACCACTTCAATGCGTTCGACGCGGGAAAGATCGATCAGCGACATGGTCCGCGAGACATCGCGCAGCGGCGTGTTACGCGGAACACCATCGACAAGCACCAGAACGCCGCGGCCGCGAAAGCTTTCCGACGCACCTGAAAGCGTCTGGTTGGCAACGGAGAAGCCGGGGACGAATTTCGAGACCACGGTTGCGGCATCGTTTGTCAGCTTCAACTGCTCGGCGATCTCGTTCTGGTCGATAACGATCACCGATCCGGGAATGCTGGAAATGGGCCTCTCGGCACGTGTTGCCGTCACGACCAGCGTTTCCAGGGCCGTGGCGTCGCCACCGTCTGGCTTTTCTTGTGCAAAAGCCGACAGCGGAAAAGAAACGAGCGGAAGCAGCGCTAAGCAAGTGCTTGCGCGCAGGTGATGATGCATACGATGCTCCTCAATGTCCCTCGGCGCCAACAAAGCATGGGAAAGCTCTGGTCCCCGGCGCCCGAAAGGTTTAAACATGTGTCTAATAGTCATGTTTAAACTGTTCGGGCAGGCGCGGCTTGGATTGGCGCGAAGTAGACACTGCTGAAAACGAACAATTGTAAGGTCTGTGAAAAAGTTGCAATTATATCACAATGATCCGGGCATCGAACGCGGCACCTACAGCCCGCTTCATTTCGATACCGCCGGGTTCGACGAGGCACATACCCGCGATCTCTGCACGGAGCTTCTTTCCGGCGTCGTCGGCAATATCGTCCTTGACGCCGAAGCCGATGGTTTAAAAGGCCTCCATGGGATGCTGTGTCAGGTCGATGATCTCAGTGTCACCTCATGTTTTTTTCCGCCCAATTCGCTGCATATTAGGGGCGAGGGACGACAGGACTGTGGCCGTATCTTGATGCTGCGCAGCATGGAGGGCCCCTTGTCGGTCAAACAGAATGGCCTGCGGGTCGAGGCACAGTCAGGCGATTTTTTGTTCCTGTCGGGCGAGCGGCCATTCACGTGGTCGCTGCCGGAGGGAGGGCGAGTGGATTGCGGCAGCGTTCCGGCTCATTCCTTCGGCATGCCACCGGAAGCGATCGACCGGCTGCTGTTACGGCCAATCCCCAAATCATTTCCACCCCTGCAACTGCTGATCACCTACGGGGCTTACCTTTTGATGCGCGGGCCACACTCGCTGAAAGAGGCGGAGATGGCCAACACCCACTTCAACGAAATCCTGCCGCTTGTCATCGCCTATCTCGACCGGCAACCCACAACGGTATCGGCAGCCGGACGCTTGTTGCCGGTGAAGGACTACATCAACACCAACCTGATCGACAGCGACCTTCATATCGGCTCGGTTGCCGCAGTGCTTGGCGTGACGCCCCGCTATGTCCAAAAGCTCTTTCAGCAGGAAGGGACGACTTTCTCGCGGTACCTTCTCGACAGGAGACTGACCGCAGCCAAAAAGCGGCTGTTGCAGAACAACGGTTCAAAACCGATCAGTGCCATCGCCTATGATGTTGGCTTCGGCGACCTGTCCTATTTCAATCGCACCTTTCGCAAGCGCTACGGAATGGCACCATCCAGCGTCGGCAAGACCCGAATTGGTTAGCCGCAGCCTGCAACGCATGACGACATCCTCTGCGCCTCTACAGGAACATTGGCCGCGCCTGATACATTCCGTCACACGGCCACATCTGCATATGCTCCAATGGCGGCGTGAGGCGGTGATTTTGGGCGGCTTGTGGCGGTCGATGACTATGCCGTGACGCCGTGTTCGCCATATCCGGCATCGTTTATCGCTTGCGGGGTTGGTGACGAAACAGTCGTGGCGCAGATTTAACATCATCATGCCCAGGCGGAAAATATCATGCACAGGCCGGGATGCTGGCCTTCTTGCCCTTCACCTGCACTACCCTAAATTTGAAGAAAACTCAGGGGCGGGGTCGGCACGGCTTCCGATTCCAGAACTCCGGCAGGGTGCATTGCCCGCGATGCATCGATTTTATGCAAGGATATATCCGCGCTGGGTGCTATCGATGCATGCCGATATCTCTTGCGGCAGAGAATTGACTCTAACATGCCGGGCGTTTGCTGAATGTATATTCCATATGTTCGATTGCTGGCCGTCTGTTTCAACGTTTCCAGGAATGACCATGTCCAAATTTACCGATGAGCGCCTGAATAAACTTCTCGCACTGGGAAGCCGCATCGAGAGCGAAGCCAGGCGGAAGCAGCAGGAAATCGAACTGGCCAAATCCAAGAAGGCTGATCGGAAACAATGGGTGGAGGAGAATTGGATACAGGTCTTCCGTCCGAAAATCGAAAGCCTTATCGAGATTCTCAACCAAAAGCTTCAAATGGCGGATATGCCGAAAATGCGGCTCACGGAGCCCGCTCCGGGAACGTCGTCAAAAGTCGAGATGGAAATCGCCAGCGAACTGACCGGACGCTCGATCAGAAGCGCGGTCAGCCTGACCGAAGATCATATCCAGTTCCAGCATTACCGCCGTTCATCAGCCCAAAGCGTATCGGTGGGGCATAATGTGATCGGACTGGACGATTTCACCACGGATAAGGTCAACGAAGTTCTGATCGACGTGCTCGATGCCTTTACCCGCGATTTTCCCAAATAGGGCAGACGCGCGCACCGGCAGTGCGCAGAGTGTGTTCGGCACCCTGTGCGCCACCGGGAGGCCCGTGCTTTGCAGCGACGGGCGTTAGAGATCAGCGATGCAAGAGGGCGCGCTGCTTGACGTGCGTTTCCCAGGTTGTGGCGGCCTCGGCAGCAGCCTGCTTGTTGCGGAACGCGAAGCTGTGCTGGCCACTTGCGCGGCTTGCGGGGCTGAAAGGCAGCGCATCATATTCGGTGCCCTCGTTGATGCCCACGGATTGAAGAACCGCTTTGATTTCGTGCACATAGCGTCCGGTGATGGCAAAATCGACGTTCATGGAGTTTCCTTCTCGGTACATGCCAAGCCCCAGGGCTTGTCATGGATTTCAGTGGTGTTCGTGTGCGGATCGGGCTTGTTGAAGGCCGGTGATTTTTCATAGAAATCTCGACCGAAGCCGCTGGCGGTGGGGCAGACGCGGCTCGGCAGTATCCACGCGATCGGGATACCGCCTTCGAAGCCGACAAAATTTTTCGGAAGACAGTTCTGGCATTGCCCCGATATGGGGTGCTTGTCTTGCGCTGTTGGTAGACGTTCGCGTCGAGCACGGCGTTCTCCGCACCGAGTTGATAAAACCCGGCGCGTTCAGTCTTTCGGGCGCTTCTTGGAATCCGCCGGCTTGTCGGCGACGGCCTTGTCTGCTGCGGGCGCAGACGGCAGCTTCAGCTCTTCTTCAGTCTTGGGGCGAAACTTGATCATCTCGATGGTCTTTCGGTTGTGCTCGGGACGGTGGAGAGCTGGCATTTGCGCCAAGAAAACAAGGTAAAACGAGCGAACTGTTCAGAAATATGCCTTGTCGACAGCCATGCAGGCGCCGAGCGCCAAAGACAAAGTCAATGTCCACTGGATGAAGAAGAGAACATATTGAAAGTGATAAATGGAATCGAAGAATGATTTCATCGCAGGACTCCCGTGATAAATCGGATATCCGCTAGTTTAACACACTACACTGGATTTATGTTTTAATTATTGGAACACACAAGGATTGTGATTGTTCATTGGCACAGAATGATTGCTGGCACTCCTAAGCGGAGAGTGCTACTCCTCAAGCAGGGGAGAAGCCATCCGGCTGTGCCCATTAAGGAATCCAAACATGGCTGATACCAATTTCCGCCCGCTGCATGACCGCGTCGTCGTGCGCCGTATCGAGGCCGAAGCCAAGACCAAGGGCGGCATCATCATTCCGGACACCGCCAAGGAAAAGCCGCAGGAAGGCGAAATCGTCGCTGTCGGTACCGGCACCCGTGACGACAAGGGCGCTCTCATCGCGCTCGACGTCAAGGCTGGCGATCGCATCCTGTTCGGCAAGTGGTCGGGCACCGAAGTCAAGCTCAACGGCGAAGACCTTCTGATCATGAAGGAAGCCGACATCATGGGCGTTATCGGCTGATCTCGGCCTCATCGTTTTTCCTTCTCATGAAGACCAGTGGGCGATGCGCCCGGGAGTTCTTTCTATGGCTGCCAAACAAATCAAATTCGGCCGTGACGCGCGTGAAAAGCTGCTGCGCGGCGTCGATATCCTCGCAGACGCCGTCAAGGTCACGCTCGGTCCGAAGGGCCGCAACGTCATCATCGACAAATCCTATGGCGCACCGCGTATCACCAAGGATGGTGTGACGGTCGCCAAGGAAATCGAGATCGAAGACAAGTTCGAAAACATGGGCGCCCAGATGGTGCGTGAAGTGGCTTCGAAGACCAACGACATTGCCGGTGACGGCACCACGACCGCGACCGTCCTTGCCCAGGCCATCGTGCGCGAAGGCACCAAGGCCGTTGCTGCCGGCATGAACCCGATGGACCTGAAACGCGGCATCGACCTTGCCGTGACGGAAGTGGTCAAGGGACTGGTGGCCAAGGCCAAGAAGATCAGCACGTCGGAAGAGGTGGCCCAGGTCGGCACGATCTCTGCCAACGGCGAAACGGAAATCGGCCAGTACATCGCGGAAGCGATGCAAAAGGTCGGCAATGAAGGCGTCATCACGGTCGAAGAAGCCAAGACCGCCGAAACCGAGCTTGAAGTCGTCGAAGGCATGCAGTTCGACCGTGGCTATCTCAGCCCGTATTTCGTCACCAATGCTGAAAAGATGGTTGCCGAGCTCGAGGATGCCTATGTCCTGCTGCACGAAAAGAAGCTCTCCAATCTCCAGGCTCTTTTGCCTGTGCTGGAAGCCGTCGTTCAGACCGGCAAGCCGCTGCTGATCATCTCGGAAGACGTCGAAGGCGAAGCGCTCGCAACGCTCGTGGTCAACAAGCTGCGTGGCGGCCTGAAGATCGCCGCCGTCAAGGCTCCGGGCTTCGGCGACCGCCGCAAGGCCATGCTCGAAGACATCGCGATTTTGACTTCGGGGCAGGTGGTGTCCGAGGATATTGGCATCAAGCTTGAAAACGTCACGCTCGACATGCTCGGCCGGGTCAAGAAGGTTACCATTACCAAGGAAAATACCATCCTGGTCGATGGTGCCGGTCAGAAGGCCGAGATCGATGGCCGCGTCGCTCAGATCAAGGCCCAGATCGAAGAAACCACATCCGACTACGACAAGGAAAAGTTGCAGGAACGTCTTGCCAAGCTTTCGGGCGGCGTTGCCGTTATCCGTGTTGGCGGTGCGACTGAAATCGAAGTGAAGGAAAAGAAGGACCGTATCGACGACGCGCTGAACGCAACCCGTGCAGCGGTCGAAGAAGGCATCGTTCCAGGCGGCGGCACCGCTCTGCTGCGTGCCTCGATCGTTCTCGATCTCAAAGGTGCCAACGACGACCAGACCGCCGGCATCAACATCGTGCGCAAGGCACTTCAGTCGCTGGTTCGCCAGATCGCTGAAAATGCAGGCGACGAAGGCTCGATCATCGTCGGCAAGATTCTCGAAAGCAACACCGACAACTTCGGCTACAACGCCCAGACCGGCGAATTTGGCGACATGATCGCCATGGGTATCGTCGATCCGGTCAAGGTTGTCCGTACGGCCCTGCAGAATGCAGCTTCGGTTGCTTCGCTGCTGATCACCACGGAAGCCATGATTGCCGAACTGCCGAAGAAGGATTCGGCTGGCGGTGGCATGCCTGACATGGGCGGCATGATGTAACGGGTTTCCGTTTCGCAAACACCGACAGCATTCCAAACCAGGAGGGGTCCGGCATCCGGATCCCTCTTAATTGTTTGATACAGAACGATCTTTAAACTGACCCGTGCGCTAATGCCCGCATTTCCACGGACGCACGTTTCGGCTGGCGCTGTCCAGCACGAAACCCGGGTTGCGGCAGAGTTGCCCGGAGCGGGCCACGCCGGCACATTGAAATTGTGTTATCGTAATCGACCAACGACGGCTGCGCTCAGGCACTCCATCTTGGGATGGTGATTGGTCACGAAGCTGAGCGGACATCGGTTACGAGCTTCGGCGCCAAGCACCCGGAGTTGCGCCAACGACAGTCGAGAACACCCTGGTAAAATGGCTCTGATCTGCAAAACCGCAAGTGATGGCCACTTCGGCAAGCGAAGCGTTGGACGTTCGCAGCATCCCACGGGCGCGGTCTATCCGTTCGCTGAGAAGCCACTGATACGGTGTCATCCCGGTCGTTTCCCGAAAGGCGCGAATGAAGTAACCACGCGACAAGTTGCAAGCCTCAGCGACTTCCGCGATCGAGATGTCGCCCTCGATCTTTTCAAGAAGAATGCTCTTCGCCAGGTCCTCATGCGCACGCGAAAGCGTTCTTACCCGGATGGGGGTGGCGTTTCGTCGTCCGCCATAACGCTGAACCAGATACGTCCCGATCGCCGTCGTCATCTGGTCGACGAACAGCGCGCTTGCTTCCTCTGGCCTTTCAAGAGCCGGGATCAGCGCACGCGCAAGATTCGCAAGTACGATATCCTTGGATGCGGTTGCAGCGGATATTGACGTCACCCCGGTCAGTTCGGCCTCATCGGCGAATTTAATGAGCGATGCTTGCGAAATTTCGAACAAAAGGAAATCGAAAGGCGTGCTCAGATCTGCTTTGTAGGCTTCGGCGAGATCGCGGATGTAAATCGAGTTCTCCGGGAAAACGTGGGTCGTCGCATGATGGTTGTGGAATATGCGGCGCGTATGGCCTGCAACGGCCGAGACCCCGAGCACAAAACCTCGATTGCTTGCCGGCGTCTTCACCTGATCGAGCCGGGTGCCGGATGTTGCCTTGCGAAAGACAGCGATGTCGGAGGTCGTCAGCGATTGATTGACAGCCAATTGCGTCAAAGAGCAACCGAACCCATCGGTCACTTGCCGAGCAGAATATCCAATATTACCGGTGGGGACTGGGGCCAAGACACATTACCTCCCTCTCGAAAACGCTGGATGCTGAATCAGTCGACTGTGGTTGCTCAAGGATTCCTCAATGCTAACAATCAGTCGAATTCCTCGCTCAGGATGCTTTTCTACAAGATAACCGCTTGAATGAAGGATAGATAGGTTCAAATGGCGGAGCCTGAGTTGCAGATACAGAATTCGCTGTTCAGATGATCGAGGCAAATGTGAGTGAAGTGTTGGGGGCGAGTGATAGGATTGCGGCAGGGTTTGGTGTCGAAGCGATAAAAGCACTGGCGATCAGGCCTCTTCGCGACGCGCAACTCTCCGTCATCTATCTGGATCGTTCTTACGAAGAGGGCGACGACCCGGTCATTCTTCCGCCGGACGATGCGTTTCTGGTGATGCTCTATCTCGCTGATGTCGATCATTGCGACATCTGGCCGGACCGGCCCCCAGCACCTCTGAAAAGATATCCCAAAGGCTCGATCTGCCTGATCAATTTAAGAGACGGTTCCGCAATTTCAGTGCGGGGACGTTTCGAAGCGCTCGCCTTCCATATCCCAAGTGCGCATCTCTCCGAGCTTGCTGAGGAAGCGGGCGAGCCGCAGATCGATGATCTTGAGATTTGCCGCGGAATTGACGATCAGGTCATCCGCAACCTTGGCGCCGCTTTGATGCCGATGTTCGACATGCCGGACGAGGTGAGGGACATGCTGCTTCCGCATATTGGGCTGGCATTCAATGCACATCTTGCGCATCGCTACGGACGGTCTCCGGCCCAAAGTCTTTCGGCCAGCGGCCGGCTGACGTCCATGCAGGAAAAACGTATCAAGACGTACATAACTGCGAACCTCTCACGGCCTATGACGATCGATCAGATTGCCGATGCAAGCGGGTTTGGGGCGGACGACCTCTGTTCAGGCTTCATGGCAACAACCGGACAGACGGTGCTCGAATGGATTTCGGGATGCCGGGTGAGCATGGCCATGTCCTTTTTGAGCAAGACCGGTGAAACCATCGCCAAAGTGGCTGAAACATGCGGTTTTCCCGAGGAGGATGCCTTTGCCGAAGTCTTCGAGAAAGCGGCAGGCGTACCACCGCACGAGTGGCGCTCACGCAACCGGCACTAATGCTGGGGATAAGGATGTCTCCCGAAACGGCGCTGCGGTTCCGGGAGATTCAGGAGACGCCGACGGCAAATTGCCATCGGCGTCATTGCGTTTGTGACGTCACGCCTTGATGAAAGCAAGGAGGTCGGCGTTCAGCACATCGGCATTGACGGTCAGCATGCCATGCGAAAAGCCGGGATAAGTTTTTATCGTGCCATTCTTCAACAGCTTGATGGACTTGTGCGCGGCATCTGCGATCGGCACGATCTGGTCGTCTTCACCATGCAGAACCAGTGTCGGCACAGTGATGGCCTTGAGGTCCTCGGTCTGGTCGGTTTCCGAAAACGCCTTGATGCCATCATAGTGTGCGTTTGCGGCACCCATCATGCCCTGCCGCCACCAATTCTGAATGACCCCTTCGTGCACGACGGCACCTTCGCGGTTGAAGCCGTAGAAGGGACCAGCAGGCACGTCGCGGAAGAACTGCGCCCGGTTGGCGGCCAGTGCGGAACGGAAGCCGTCGAAGACTTCCATCGGCAGACCTTCAGGATTAGCAGCCGTCTTCAGCATCAGGGGCGGCACTGCAGAAACGAGGACAGCCTTGGCGACGCGGCCAGCGGGTTCGCCGTGCTTGGCAACGTAGCGGGCAACTTCACCGCCACCCGTCGAGTGCCCGATATGGACCGCGTTTTTCAGGTCGAGTGCTTCAACGACGGCGAAGGCGTCGGCGGCGTAGTGGTCCATGTCGTGACCGCCGGAAACCTGAGCGGAGCGGCCGTGACCGCGACGGTCATGGGCAACGACGCGATAGCCCTTCGCCAGGAAGAACAGCATCTGCGCGTCCCAGTCGTCGGACGACAAAGGCCAGCCATGATGGAAAACGATCGGCTGCGCTTCCTTCGGACCCCAGTCCTTATAAAAGATCTCCACGCCGTCTGTGGTTGTAACGAAGCCCATGGTATTTTCTCCTGTGTTTGCTTGTGTTGCGGTAGCAGCGAAGGTGGACCGCA
This sequence comes from Pararhizobium sp. DWP3-4, assembly GCF_049898205.1. Taxonomy (NCBI): domain Bacteria; kingdom Pseudomonadati; phylum Pseudomonadota; class Alphaproteobacteria; order Hyphomicrobiales; family Rhizobiaceae; genus Pararhizobium; species Pararhizobium sp. DWP3-4. The sequence goes on from NZ_JAFCXF010000015.1 coordinate 36,426, forward strand.
TCGGCAGCGCGACAGCGGCGGCAAGGACAGCGCCGGCGCGAAGTGCGTCACGGCGGGTGAGTGGAAAAAGACTTTCAGTCATGGCGGCTCCTGCGAGGTTGGTTGCAGTCTTTTTGGTCTTGTTCCCGTTCATGGAGGAAGAATGAACCGGGCGATAAACGTCCACAATTGCAATAAATATGTCGATTTAATTGCATAAATCGCAATTGCTGATTTTGGGTAATAGGTCGCTTCAGGTTGCTCTTCCAGGCTTGTTGATCGACAGCAGATGTCGAACGACCGGTTTTTCCGGGCCACTGTGAAAAGCCAGAACCTTGCTCTGCAGGTCGGCATCCGCATTCGAGACGCGCTTGTGCTGTCTTAAATGTTCCGCCCAGGATTCGACCATGAACCACTCGGTGATCTTTTCAGGGTCGGCCGAGTCCTCCGTCACACCCCAGCCATAGGCTCCGTCGCGCCGGCGTTCCGAGGACATGTCGTTGAGAGCATGCAGGAACTTGGCGCGGTTATGCTTCTCTACGTGGTAGTCGATCAGGATGAGCACGGGGCCGCGGTCGTGTGCGACCGGCTCGGCAACGAGAGGCTCCGGCCAATGGTTGGAGGACACCAGGTCGGCTTCGCCGGAAGGAAGCTTGATCCGGTGCATGATGAAGCCTGCGACAAGCAGACCCGCGGCTCCGATCAGAAGCGTGGCCGGTACGCCGACCGCCTCCCCCACGGCACCCCATCCAAGGCTGCCTGCCGTCATCGCGCCGTTGAAGACGGTAAGATAGACGGCAAGCCCACGGCCGCGCACCCAATTCGGCAGGACGGCCTGCGCTGCACCGTTCAGAGTGGTGAGGGCCGTGATCCACGCAGCACCCAGAAAAAGAAGAACGACGATTGCCAACCATTGCGGCGGAGCGAGTGAAAGTGCTGCCATGACCAGAGCCGTTACGACAGCGGCACCGAGAAGAAGACCGTCGGAATCGAAGCGCTGGCGCAGATGCGGCATTACCAGCGCGCCGCCTATAGCGCCTGCACCGACCGAGCCGAGAAGGAGGCCGTAGAAGCCGGCATCGCCGCCCAGCAGTTGACGGGCGACCAGCGGGAGAAGCGCCCAGACGGCACTGGCAAAAGCAAAGAAGATCGCCGCCCGCAAAAGCACGACATGAAGCGGCTTGCTGGCACGGGTGTACCTGAGCCCGGCACGGAACGCACCGAAGAAGTTTTCGGACAGCGCGTCATCGGCATTTTTGGCGCGCGGCCACCAGACGAGGGCCGCGATGACGAGAACGTAGCTTGCAACGTCTGCACCATAGGTCACGGCGGCTCCGAATGCGGCCAGTAGCAGCCCCCCAGCCGCCGGACCGATCGAGCGCGCGATATTGATCCCGAGCGAGTTGAGCGCAACTGCCCCCTTCACGTCCTCGCGCGGTACCAGTTCCGGCACGATCGCCTGCCAGGTCGGCCCCATTAGGGCCGCTCCGATGCCGCCCAGAAACGTCAACCCGATCAGTGCGCTGACCGACAGCATGCCCATATGGGACAGTGTCATCAGCGATATGCTGACGCTGGCGAGCAGGAGCTGGATGGCGATCAGAAACTTGCGCCTGTCGAGGATGTCCGAGAGCACGCCGGCGGGGATTGCCAGCAGGAAGATTGGCAGCGTGCCAGCCGCCTGAACCATCGCGACGGCTGCGGGGGCTGCCGAAAGATCGGTCATCAACCAGGAACTGGCTACGTCGCGCATGAAGCTGCCGGTGTTGCCGAGAACCGTCGCGGCCCAGAGGACAGCGAAGACAGGCTGGCGGAGCGGGGCGAAACTGCCGCCTGAAGATTTCGCGGCGGTCATTTGCCCGCTCCCTCTGCAAGGTCGATTATGGCGACAATGACGAACGCACCGGCAAGGCCAAGATGTTCAAAGAAAGCGTTGGTCGCCATCATGCGCTCCATGCCGGCGGGCATCTCCCAGAACCGCAGCGCAACGAAGGTCGCAAGAAGCGTGAAAACGGCGAGGCCGAGCGCGCCAAGCCAGCGCAGGACGCCGGACAGGATCATTGCCGAAGCCGTCAGTTCGAACGCAATAACGACGATGGCGAAAAGAGTTGCCGGGTGGAGGCCGAAATGCTCCATCTCGGCAATCGCACCCTGAAAATCGAACAGCTTGGTGAGCGGCCCCTGGATATAGGCCGCACAGAGAGCCAGGAGTGCCACGAAGCGGACCACAGGCGATGTGATGAGCAAGACGAGGCCACTCCGGCTTCGGGTGTTCAATATCATCATCTTCTCCTCACACTGCCCAGCAGGCGCAACCAAGTGCCCCGAAGAAGCCCTTGAGGTCGGCTATCGGCAATTTAGACGTCCAGGCTCCGGCATGGTCATGACCGTGGACGTTGCAGGAGCTGGCGCAGCCGCAGGTCGAGATCGCAGTGCGGCGCAAGGAGTTCAAACCTGCACCCTGCGGTTCGCCCCAAGCCGCATAGCCGCCGAACGTGCGCACGGGAGACCAGTCCGGCATGGCGGGCGGTACATCGTTCTCGTTAAGCGCCTGGAAGTCGCCGGCACCATAGACGATCTTGCCGCCGACCATGGTCAACTGCGAGGACAGAAAGGAGATCTCGTCTTCGGCGCAGGTGAAAAAGTCCTTGTCCGGCACGATGAGGTCGGCGAACTGACCCTTTTCGATCCGGCCCTTCTTGCCTTCCTCGTTGGAAAACCAGGTGACCTTTTCCGTCCACATGCGCAGCGCCGTCTCGCGGTCGAGGCAGTTGGCGCGCGGATAAAGCTGCATGCCGCCGACGGTTTTGCCCGTGACCATCCAGGACAAAGAGACCCAGGGATTGTACGATGCGACACGGGTGGCATCCGTTCCAGCGGAGACGTTGACGCCCTTCTCAAGCATGCGCTTGATCGGCGGCGTGGCCTCGGCTACGCCATGGCCGTAGCGCTCGACAAAATACTCGCCCTGATAGGCCATGCGGTGCTGGGTGGCGATACCGCCGCCAAGGGCAGCAATCCGGTCAATCGAGCGATCCGAAATCGTCTCGGCATGGTCAAAGAACCAGTTCAACCCTTCGAGTGGGATGTCCTTGTTGACCTTCTCGAAGACGTCGAGCGACCGGCTGATGGTTTCATCATAGGTGGCGTGCATGCGCCACGGCCAGCGGTTTTCGGCAAGCACCCGGACCACCTCTTCAAGTTCGCCTTCCATCTCCGGCGCCATTTCGGGCCGCGGCTGGCGGAAGTCTTCGAAGTCGGCGGCGGAAAAGACGAGCATTTCGCCAGCGCCGTTGTGGCGGAAATAGTCATTGCCCTGCTTGTATTTGACCGATTGCGTCCAGTTGAGAAAGTCCTGCTTTTCTTCCTTCGGCTTCTGCGTGAACAGGTTATAGGCGAGGCGCACCGTGAGCTGGGCTTCGTCCGACAGTTTCTGAATGACGGCATAGTCATCCGGATAATTTTGGAAACCACCCCCCGCGTCGATAACCCCGGTAATTCCCAGCCGGTTCAGTTCCCGCATGAAATGGCGGGTGGAATTGACCTGGTATTCGAACGGAAGCTTCGGCCCCTTGGAGAGCGTTGAATAAAGAATGCCGGCGTTCGGCTTGGCGAGCAGCAGCCCGGTCGGATTGCCGTTGGCGTCGCGGGTGATCTCGCCGCCTGGCGGGTTCGGTGTATCCCTGGTGTAGCCGACAGCGCGAAGCGCAGCACCGTTGAGCAGTGCGCGATCATACAGGTGCAACAGGAAGACAGGCGTGTCGGGCGCGATGGCATTGATCTCGTCGATCGTCGGGAGACGTTTTTCGGCGAACTGGTGTTCGGTGAAACCGCCGACGACACGCACCCATTGTGGCGCGGGCGTAATGGCGACTTGCCGCCTCAGCATGTCCATCGCGTCGGCAAGCGAGCGCACGCCGTCCCAGCGGAGTTCCATGTTGAAATTGAGACCACCGCGCACGACATGGGTGTGGTTGTCGATCAGGCCCGGCAGCATGCGTTTGCCTTTGAGGTCAACGACCTTCGTGTCCGGCCCGGCAAGCGCCATGACGTCGCTGTCTGTCCCCACCTCGATGAACAGCCCGTCCTTGACGGCGACGGCGGTGGCGTTCGGATTTGCGCGGTCAAGCGTCGTGATCAATCCATTGTGGAAAACGATATCGGCGTGCATGGAAGGGGCTCCGGTCTTGGTGGGATCGGCGGCATTGGCCGTTGAAAACAGGTTTGAAAAGGCGAGACTCGATGCTGCTCCCAGGAATGTGCGGCGCGTGGTCATCAGCTTTCCCCCGATGCCGGATCGTCGCCAGGGGAGGCCGTCTTCGCTATGTTCGAACCACCCTTCGGGAGGTGACCGAACATGTGCGGCTTGACCTGGTGAAGCCAGGAAATGGCGGCAGGCTCGCGGGCCCAGATGCTTTTGGCCAAGGGCACGAGCTGCTCTCCGACGAGAATGCCAAGCAAGCCGATGAGAGCGACGACAGGCGGGGCAGGCGAGCGGACATTGAGCAGGCTGTAAATCACGCCCACCAGCAGACCGGCGCCGAGTGACAGGAGATAGATTTTCATCAGGTATGACCTTCGCTTGGAGGAAGCAATTCTCTCCGGCAGGTGGCGTCCTGCCGGAGCGAAGACGGCTTTACTTCGCGGGGTTCGGACCGATCCGCTTGCCATGGCTGACGCGCTCGGCGCCACCGTGAACATGCGTGACGGCATAGTCGATGCCCATGCCGTAGGCACCGGAATGCTCCTTTACCAGGGACGTAACCGCGTCATAAGTTTCCTTGCGGGCCCAGTCGCGCTGCCATTCGAGCAGGACTTGCTGCCAGGTGACGGGGACCACGCCAGCCTGTACCATGCGGTCCATTGCATACTTGTGCGCATCAACCGAGGTGCCGCCGGACGCATCGGCCACCATGTAGATTTCGTAATCGGTGTCATTCATGCAGGACAGCGCAAAGGTCGTGTTGCAAACCTCGGTCCACAGGCCAGCGACGACGATCTTCTTGCGGCCGTCGGCAGCATGCTTGGCTAGCGCGTCGCGTACGTTCTGGTCATCCCAGGAGTTCATCGAGGTTCGCTCGAGGATGTCGTTCTCGGGAACCACGGCGAGTAGCTCTGGAAAGGTGTTGCCCGAAAAACTGTCGGTCTCGACGGTGGTGATCGTTGTCGGAATGTTGAAGATCTTGGCCGCCTTGGCGAGACCGACGACGTTATTCTTCAAGACCTGCCGGTCGATCGACTGGACACCAAAGGCCATCTGCGGCTGCTGGTCGATGAAGATGATCTGGCTGTTCTGGGGGGTGAGGACCTGGAGTTTATTGGACATCTGGTGTTTCCCTTTCATTGGATTGAGTAAAGGCATGGGGCAGGGGCGACGTTTCGTCTTGAAGGTTCGGACGCTGAATTGTCGGAAAGCGATCTGGCTGGAATTTTAGGTTGCCAGCGGCGTCAGCCCGGCTTCGATCTGATCACGGTAAGGTTCGTACCGAGCTGGCAGCTTCAAAACCTCGCCAAGGTGTGCGGTGTCTTCGTCGCGGTCGAAACCAGGCTCGTTGGTGGCGATCTCGAACAGCACGCCGCCGGGGGTGCGGAAATAGATTGCCCAGAAGTAGTCACGGTCGATGACCGGCGTAACCTGATATCCAGTATCCATCAAAACCTTGCGAACTTCGAGTTGCTTTTCGCGGTTTTCGATTGCAAAGGCGATGTGGTGAACCGAGCCGGCGCCCTGTCTCGCGAAGGGCGTCTGGGGCAGAGCCTCAAGGTCAATCGTGTCGGCGCCGTTGCCGCCGGGCATGACGAAGCGGGTAACGTTGCCTTCGGTCTCGGCTCGCTGGTAACCCATGAACCCGAGCAGTTCGGCGGTGGCCCCGGTCTCATGCAGGCGGAACTTGGCGCCTGAAAAACCGCGGATGGCGACGCTGTCGGCGATGCCGGCTCCAGTCCAAGCTTTGCGCGCATCATCCCCCGCTTCGATCAGGGCAAACCCTTCACCGTCCGGTCCATTGAACCGCAGGCTGTTGGTGCCGAAAATCACATCGGCCTGAACGTTGTTTGCACCTTTTGATGCCAGGCGATCCTGCCAGAAGGGGAGGGCGCCTTTCGGCACTGCGAACTGTGTCTCGCTGACTTCGCCAACGCCTGGCCTGCCGCGCATCACATAGGGGAATGGGAAGTAGGTCATGACGGTGCCCGGGCTGCCAGCCTCATCGCCGTAGTAGAGGTGGTAAACGTTTGGATCGTCGAAGTTCACGGTCTTCTTCACGCGGCGCAGGCCAAGGGTATCCGTGAAAAACCCGTTGTTCTGACGGGCATCGGAAGCCATCGACGTGATATGATGCAGTCCTTTGATATCCTTGATCATGATGTCCATCCTTGGATCCGGTGTTGTTCGTTTGGTGTGATTGAGAACATATGCCGGTTGATCCGATGATTAAATTGCAATAATAATTGTCAGTGAATTGCGCGGTATGAAATAATAGAATGAACGACTACAAGGCCCTCCGAACTTTTCTGTTAGCTGCCGAGAAGCGGAACTTCGCCCAGGTGGCCCGTGAACTGGACATGACTCCGGCAGCCGTCACGCGGGCAATCGCGGCTCTGGAGGACGATCTCGGTGTCCAGCTCTTCGTTCGAACGACGCGCCAAGTATCTTTGACGACGGATGGAGCGATCTACGCCGCCCAGGTTCAGCCAGCGATGGAGGTGTTGGAGAATGCGCGCAAGGAGGTAATGAACGCGCACAAGGCGGATCACGGACGGCTGCGGATCAGTGCGCCGACCTGGTTCGGTCAGCAAGTCCTGCCACCCATCCTGGCCGGCTTTAGGGAGCGGTTTCCGAAGATCAGCTTCGAAATCTCGCTCGCGGACGGACTGGTGAACATCATTGACGACGACTACGATCTGGCGATCCGTATCTCTTCCGCACCATCGGACAAGTTTACGATCTGGCGAAAGATCAGCGTCGTGCGCCGTATTCTCGTCGCCGCACCGGGCAGCCGGTTTGCCGAAATGCAGCATCCGAACGAACTGAACCCCGATGATTGCCTTGCCTATAGTGGCGAAAGCAAGCGGGAGACTTGGACGCTATCAGATGGAAGTGGGAGTGCGACGATCTCGGCAGGCCGGGCGTTTAGTGCCAACAGCGGCGGCGTTCTGGCCGATATGGCTGCTGAAGGGGCAGGGGTGGCGATGCTGCCGAAATTCCACATTGCCGAACATCTGCGCACGGGAAGGTTGGTTCATGTGCTTCACAACTGGTCCCCGCCCGACCTATGGCTTACCCTCTATTACCCGCCATATCAGGCGCTACCACCGCGCATCGCATCGTTTTCGAAGTTCTTTGAACAACAGGTTCCCGCGTTCATGACGGCGATTGAATAGCCTATTGCGAGAGCGAACGGAAAAGGCGGGTCTGCAACAAGCCGCCGCCATTAAACCATCCACGCGTCCAACTTCCCGTCCAATAGACCATCCCCTTCAAGGCCACCACGTTTGGATTTTCTTGAACCCAGAGGTGGGCAGACAATCGACACTGGATCGTTTGGGCCTATACGGCATCATCTGTGGAGCTCAGCAAAATCCGTTCAGTTTAAGGATCTTGTGCGCCTCAATCGATGCGCGAAGCTCGTCTTCGGAATTGCGGTTTCCCTGGTTGGCGTCGGGATGGTGCATTTTGAGCCTTTCTTTATAGCGGCTCCTGATTTCCTCCGGCGTCGCGTCCGGCGACAGGCCGAGTGTTTCGAAAGCCTTGGCTTCGAGCACCTTGAGTTTCCGTCTCTGGAGACTGCTGCTTTTTGCCTGGTGCTGTGTGGCGGTTCTGCGCGCATTCAATGTCTTTGCAGAACCGGAGCGTACAGTTGACGGGATCGGGATTTCGGTCGCTTGGGTGACCCGGGTTCCGAAGGTCGCACGACTGCCGGTCGTCGCTTCCTTTTGGTAGCGGGCGACCTCTGGGCTCGATGGAGCCGTAGTGAAGCTGTATCCCTTGTTGTATTCTTTCACATGCTCAAGACAGAACAAAAGGTACAGGCCTTCCGCACCCGGACCGACAGGGGCGCGATGCGTGCCACTCTTCTCGCAACCGTCCCACTGGCACTTCGGACCTGCGGGTTCGCTGGCGGGGGCTTTTTTACGGGCAGATTTAAGCCCGACGAATATTTTCGAATCAACCGTCATGTCGCCTATATGGACGCAGCGCGTCACCACGGCAAGAATTTGCGGACGAGCGGTGAGCGCTTTCGGTGAGGTGTCACTGGGCGCCTAGGCGATCTTGTTAAACAGGCATCCTCCAAATCAGCCTAATTGCCTGCCGTGAGGCGCTTTACGTCACGCAATCGTGAATTGATCCAAATAACGGGACTGGTCACAGCAGCTAACGAAAGAGCTGATCCTTCGAGACATGCGCACTCCTTTGGTTGCCAAAAAACCATAATTGTTCCACCAACGTACTCGTCAACGAACGACTTTAGAATTGGATCACAGCTGAATGCGTATACACTACTGCTTGCTTGGTATGTTCCTGGCAATCGCGCCGTCCGCATATGCTCTGGAAGCATCGCCGCCCGTTCTGGCACCACTACCGCAGCAGGCGCAAGCCGCGCGTTTGAGCGCGCAATTCATGACGCGCTTCGGTTACAGGCCTGTTCCGCTTGATGACGCTTTGTCAGCGAAGATCATGACCCGCTTCATCAAGTCGCTGGATCCGGACCGTATGCTGTTCCTAAAGGCAGACATCGATAGGTTCATGGTTGACAGCGCAAAGATTGACGATGCCATCAAACGGGAAGACCTGAGGATCCCGTTTTCCATTTTCAACGTGTATGAGCAGCGCGTTATCGACCGTATGGACTATGCGCGTAGCGTGCTCAGACAGAACTTCGATTTCAATGTGCAGGAATCGTATTCCTCGTTGCGCGACAACGCCCCTTGGGCCCAATCTGAAGCCGAAAGCGATGATCTCTGGCGCAAACGCGTCAAAGGCGACTGGCTGCGGCTGAAGCTGGCGGGCAAAGCGGACGCGGTTATTCGCGATACGCTCGACAAACGCTATCAAAATTCCCTCGATCGCGCTTTCAAGTACAAAAGCGACGACGTTTTTCAGTCTTTCATGGGTGCCTATACGACGTCGGTTGATCCGCATACGGACTATTTCGGCGCGAGGGCTGCAACAGAGTTCGATATTTCCATGAAGCTTTCGCTGGTCGGCATCGGCGCGGTCTTGCAGGAACGCGATGACTACACGACGATCCGCGAGCTCGTGCCAGGTGGCCCGGCGCAGTTGTCCGGCAAGCTGACCGTCGGAGACCGCATTACCGGTGTCGGTCAAGGCAAGGACGGCCCCGTAAAGGAAGTGGTGGGCATGCGGCTTGATGAGATCGTGCAAATGATACGAGGCGAAAAAGACTCCGTCGTCCGGTTGGACATCTTGCCAGCGGACGCCGGGCCAGATGGCAGCCATCGCCTCATCAGTCTGACACGTGACAAGATAAGCCTCGAAAAGCAGGCCGCCAGGAAGACCATACTGTCCATAAAGGAGGGCGCGGCAACGCGCAAAATCGGAATCGTCACCTTGCCGGCGTTCTATGAAGATTTCGAAGCGCGGCGAAAAGGCGACCCGGACTACAGAAGTGCAAGCCGCGACGTCGCCAAGCTTCTTCGCGAACTGAAGCAGGACGATGTCGAAGGTGTCGTGATAGATCTGCGCGACAATGGCGGTGGATCGTTGACCGAGGCGATAGAATTGACGGGGCTGTTTGTCGCCAAAGGTCCGGTGGTTCAGCAACGCGGTGCCAACGGCAGGGTAGAGATCGAAAGAAATGATCGTGCAGCGCCAGCCTGGACAGGACCCGTCGGCGTTTTGATCAATCGCGGTTCGGCATCGGCTTCCGAGATTTTTGCCGCAGCGATACAGGACTACGGCCGTGGTGTGATCGTCGGCGAACCCAGTTTTGGCAAAGGCACAGTGCAAACCGTGGTCAATCTTGATAAGGCGGCAAACAACAGCCAACCGAAATTCGGCCAATTGAAATTGACGATTGCCCAGTTTTTCCGCGTTAACGGTGGGACGACACAGCTGCGCGGCGTCACGCCTGACATCAACCTGCCAGGCCTTTCAGATATCAAGAGCTTTGGTGAAGCGAGCTACGACAACGCTCTGCCATGGAAACAGATCAAGCCAGCAAAATATGCGCCCGCTGGTGATATGACGGCTTTGCTGCCGAAGCTGCAAACGCGCCATGATGCCCGGGTAAGCAACGATCGGGATTTCCAACGCTTTGTTGAAGACGTTGCCGAACTGAAAGCGCAGCGCGAAAAAGGCGTTGTCTCCCTCAATCTAACCCAGCGTCGAAACGAACTGGCTGCCCAAACAGTCCGTCTCAAGGAGCGTGCAAAAATAAGTGACGGTGTGGGCCTCGGTGAAGACGATGGCCTGCAGTCGGACGAACGCAGCCTGAGCGCTGATATTGCAATCGAAAACGCCCGCAAGAATGCAAAGGACATCTTGCTGACCGAGGCCGCCGCCATTCTTGCGGATGAAGCCGATCTGCTGGAAGGCGTGCAATAGGCAGCGATACAACAATGCGGACGGCATGCGGGACACTGACCAATGCGACCGGCGCAAGGGAATGCGCTGGTGGGACAGGTCCGTGTTCTTCAAGGCAGAGGTTCTCGGAGGCTGTGGAGCGACCTGCGATCCCCGTGGCAGCAGGTCTCTCTCATCAAGGCGATAACTACAGGTTTATTGCACCCTTGGCGGTCCACGCGATAATTTCAACGAATACCCGCGCCGCAACCGCCGTATTCAGCGACAACGAGCCTTTTATGGTCGATGAGATCTGATATGGCCCGCACAATTCACCGGTCAAGCTGCGGCACAAAGTTTCCTTGAACTGAGATGCCTACCGGTTCATAATCCGGTCGCACGCTGCCCTCTCGGCCTTACTCCGCGGCGGCCAGGAATAATTTGCTCTGCGACGACGCTGCCAAGGCTTGAACCCTGGCATCCGCTTTGGCGATCAACTGGTAAAATTCGTCGTGCGCCTCGACATCCAACTGGATCACGGCATTCACGTCATCTGCCGTATCGCAAACGCAAGCCACTGCGGAAATAGGGCAGACCCCGCCGGGGTAACGCTTTCCGTTGCCGCTATAGGCGCGGCGCCCCAGGCGCTCGGAATAGACCGTTTCCTCGCGTTCGAGATGCAGAATAGTGCCCTTGCAGTCGGTCACGATGGCCGCCTTGCCGTAGGCGAACCAGTGATAGTTCAGCCTCCGCAGAATATACTTTCCAGTAATATCCTCGCCGGAGAGTTCAGCCGGGTCTTGTATCATTCTAATCATGATCGCTTCCTTAGGTGGGAGCAATATCTGTCATGTGCGGGCGCGCGGCAAGTCAAAAATGGCTGATTTCGGAAGCACTTAGTCACAAAGTGTTTCCGTTTCTTACATTGTCGTCAGAGTGTATTACTGTTCGGCGATGCGCTAAGTCGCACCGTAATCGCGGCTATCTCGGTTGTTTCAGCCGTGATGTCCACTATGGGGACTGGGCCGTGAGGTGTTGGCCAACCATAGAGTTTGCGTACCGCCGCAGTCCTTCTCGCTGAGCTGAATGCTCGCGAGAGCGCATGGCTGGCTGGCGTTATCGGGGTGAAAATTTTTCAACATGTCGTCGTTTCGACGGCCGGCGGCTTTGGGGCCAAGGATGCCCGCATGGTCAGTTCAGCCGTCCGGCATGGAATGATCACGGCGCTGATATGCGGTGTTTTGGCGGCGATGATTATGCTGGCGCTGCTGCCGATTGTTCGATTGATGGACCTGCCCGAGACGCAGGCGCGGCTTTACTGGGTGCCGATGGCGCTGTTCATGTTGCCCTTTTCGGTCTTTCTGGTGCTGAAGTCCCTTCTGGACGCGACAGACAGGCCTTGGCTGGCCGTCGGGTTTGCTTTTCTCGGTGTGGCGATCAACGTGCCGCTGAACTATCTCCTGATTTATGGCCTTGGCCCGATACCGGCTCTTGGCATTCTTGGCTCGGGAATAGCCAGCGTTCTGGCCGAAACGATCGCACTTGCCGCAGCCTATCAATACTGGCGCCGTGCATTGGCAATGCGCCGTTTCCGGTTGCGGGCGTTGGTCACGGGCAAAGGCGTCTGGCAGCAGTTCCTACTGGGATTGCCTCTTGGGGTCAGCTATCTCGCCGAGACGGGGGCTGTGGCCATGGCGACCTTCATGCTCGGCTGGTTCGGCGCCGGCGCACTCGCCGCCAACCAGATCGTCAACTCGATTGGCGCAACGCTTTACATGCTGCCGCTGGGGATGGCGACTGCCGTTGCCATCCGTATCGCGCAGGCCGACGGCTCGGGGCAGCCGGAACGGCTCAGGCCTATCGGCATGGCAACTTTCGGCTTCGTGGCGCTGTGGATGCTGGCGACGATGGTTGCACTGATCTTCGCAGGCCGTTTCATTGCCGGGATGCTGAGCACGGACCCGCCCGTCGTTGCGCTGGCGTCCAGCATGTTTGTGGTCATTGCGCTGATGCAGGTGGCAGACGGGTTGCAGTCTACCGGACTTGGGGCTTTGCGTGGGCTGAACGACACCAAATGGCCGTCGGCTGTGTCCATCGTTTCATATTGGCTGCTGGCGCTACCCTTGGGCTATTGCCTCGCCTTCCACACGTCGGTAGGCCCGTTGGGCGTGTGGATTGGATTTGCCGCTGGTCTTTCCATGAGTGCCATCGTGCTGCCTGCGCGATTTTTCCGGCTGGTGCGGATCCGGGCGAACAACCCATAGGCAGCAAGCGGCAATGCACACAGCAAAGTCGCAGTCTCCGTGCCTAATCAATGCTGTCTGGCCGACCAGATGGGGGCGACTGCCTGTTTCCGAAAAGGGGCTTGCGGCAAAGCTGGACGTCTGTGGCCTGAATTTCAGGGGACGGAGCCTTCGCCAGGTGCGACCTTTTCCAATGGCAGTACATTGCCCGCCATCTGCTTGGACCGCGAAACCGGCAGTCCGTGAAAATAGCCGCGGCCATTGAGGATCGAGTAGAGCGGTACGTAGTCCGTCAACTGATCGTCGCTCAGGACCGCATTGCGCATATTGTCGAGTATGTAAAATCGGTTGCCGGCCGAAACCGAGAGAACGGCGTGATAGAAACGGCGTTTCTGATCGTAGAGAACGACGATGGACATATCATCCAGGCTGACGCCGCTGGCATGCAAAGCCGCCATCTTCAGAATGGCAAAATCCTCGCAATCTCCGGTCTGGCGCTTTAGCGTCTCGCTGGGTTTGGCCCAGTTGTCCGTCGTCTGGTAGGTATCGGCGTCGCGGCTATAGCGGATCGAGCCGTTTACCGTCGCATTGATGTCGTTCAACTTGTCGCGCAATGAAACCTGAGCCACGCGGGAAGCGGACGCTTTGATCGCAAGCGCCGCCGCGTTGCAGGTTCCTGCCGGGCAGTTCCATTCCGAACCATCCTTTATCTGACTGAAAGACGGCGCAAATTTCTTCAGGGCGCCAAGGCGTTTCAATGGAAACGCCACGGTGCCGAACATGGCTTTCGACGCGGTCTGGGTCGTGCCTCTGGTTTCTTCGGAGCGAACGGCTGCGGGATCGGCCAGCTTGGGCGGGATCGCGCCCGTTTGAATGTTACCATCCACGGTTGTTGTCAGAATGGGGGCCGGTGGGAAATACAGGGTTGTGATCTGCTGCTTTAACGCAAGGGCAGAATAGAAGATCGTTTTCGGAACCAGGGATAGCGACGGGAAATAAGTAAAATTTTGCTCAAATTGTTTAAGTTCAACTACGCCTGTTGAGTTTGCCAATGAATGACTTGGAATTGCAGCCGTGGCAAAAGCAATGGCGAGGATATAGTTATTTACTTGCTTTTTCATTTGTCCACGTTCTCCGGCGGTTGGAGAAACATTAGGACGGATCGATAAAGTTACCGTGAGGAGGCGTAGATAACCTTGGATAAAAATAAAACGTCGAATGAGAAAAGACATTGAAAGAAATTTTTAATGTTCTATCAATCAGCGTCCTTGCTCGCAGTCGGCTTTATTGGGCGGAAAAGAACATCGGCAGAACCGAAACTTAAGTGCATGGGTTGGGGAGAGAGCTTTGCTGAAAATGCGTGGATCGTGGAGCGCCGGCATCCTGCCGGGGGCCGGAAGTTTGAGCCCTTGTCTTGAGGCGCAGTCTGGAAATGTTGAGGCTATCCGGCCGGGACTGCTGGATTTCTCATTCCACTTGAGGAAATCCATCAGCGGCCGCCTTTCCAACCTCGTTCTGGCCTCGGGCTTGGTATTGGCGCTTGCCTCGTGTCAGTCCGAAGTCGACAGTCTGGGTGGCGTCAAGGGAAAGAATGACCTGAGGCCACCGCCGTCGACGTCCGTTACCGAAGCTTTCGGCGACAAGGGTGCGGAGATCACCCTCATCCTGGCAAAGGCGCCGGCCGGATACGTCATGGGCGAGGCGCGGGATGTCCGCGATGGCGCGGCACTTGCGACCGGTGAACTCGGCGAGGACATGGTGCATGCCCGAGTGGCCGATGTATCCAAGGGCGCGACAGCCGGCGTTTCGGAAGCGGCCGCCGCGAAGGCCCGTGGTTCCGTTGTTCTCGTCAGCTATGCGCCTGGCGACGTGACGTCCGCTATCGCTGCAATGCCAGCCGATGAGCGTCCGTTGCTCATCAATGTCGGGCGCCGCGTGAGCGCTTCCGGCGGCGTGTTCAATTTCGCGTCCGATGAAGTCGATAGTGCAATTGCAGGTGTGAAGGCCGCAGCCGCAAGTGGACGCCGCAAGTTTGTTTTCTTTGTACCGTCGGACTATCCGGCAGGCTATGAGGCGGGGATACTGTCAGCGGCGAGTGCCGCTGGCGGCATGGTTCTGGCATCGCCGCGTTACGTCGCCAGCAGTGCCGGTGTGTCCGAAGCGGCATTGAGCGCGCAGGCTGTGTTGAAAAGTGCCGATGCGGTCCTCGTGCTTGGTGATACCAGCGCGGTGGCAGGACTGGTCTCTGCCGTCAAAACATCCGGCGCGACGCCAAAAATGGCGTTCATCGGAACGAGCGGCTGGCCAGAGGAGGTTTTGTCGGCCCCCGGTGTAACGGGTGTCATGATTGCCTCGGTTGATCGCGAAAACCGCGCTTTGATCGCTGAGCGTTATAACAGGCGCTACGGCCGTCCGTTGTCGGCGGCTGCAGCCTACGGATATGATGCGGTCGCGCTTGCATCGGGGATCATCAGGGCGAAGGGTCCAGCGGGGCTGACGCCTGAGCTTCTGACCCGGAAAGCAGGCTTTACTGGCATAACCGGCCTGTTTCGCCTGACTGCGTCCGGTCAGGCCGAGCGCAAGCTGACGCCATACGTCATCAGCAATGGCAGGCTCGAACGAATGTCCGGACCGGCTTCCGTGAAGAACTGAGCCGGCACTAACTGGGTTGCCGCCCGTGCACCGCTTTGCGGCTGCGGGACGCCTGCATGCAAAAAACTTATCTGGCGCCGTCTGTGTGGTGCTGACCGCCCGTGGATCGCTCCGCAGGCCGCTGGTGCTGTTTGCTCGCCCAAAAGCGTTCGTTTGCCGAACCGGCAGCCTGCCAGGGATCGATGTTTCTCCGACCGGCCGCCTGATTGCCACAGCGGTTCCAGGGCGTTTTTCCGTCGCTAAAGTTAACCAAGTCCTGTCCTTTTTTGGGGTGATGTATAACCGAATATGTCTCCATAGTTAAGGAAGTATTGCGTTCGGCGAACCTCAGGTATTTGAGTGCGTTCATGTTTCTGTGAGGGGTTTGCAATTATGTCTATTGAAGATCTGAATATTTCCGCCATCGATGCCGATCAGTCCGCGTCCGAGTTCTCGTTGGAATTTCAGGACGATGGCCGGCAAGCCACTGATATTGAAATGGCCCAGGCGACGGAAAATGGCGCGTCCTCCAAGTCGGCCCGGCTGCCTGCCGAAGTTGCCGCCGCTGGCGAACGGCCGAAGGAGATCGTGCCGGATCAGAACAACATCGCGCGTCTCCCGGCTGATGTGACGGTCGATGAAATCCGCGTCGATGGAGCCAATCTCATTTTGGTGCAGGCAGACGGCACGGAAGTGACCATCGTCAACGGCGCGCTGCGCATCCCGACTTTCATCATTGGTGATGTTGAGATTCCCCAGCAGGTGCTTCTTGCTGTTCTTGAACAGGATGGCGTCAACGTCGCCGCCGGTCCGGATGGTTCCTACTCGGCCACTGGTTCTGGACCACAGAGTTCGGGCGGCAATTTCGAGGATACGTTGCAGCAAAGCACCCAGGAGGCCGGTCCTCTGGCCGATCTTCTGGCAAACACCGAATTCGGTGACCCGAACGGCGATGGCAACGGTCTGCTGTTCGACGACACCCCGATCATCACCGAAACTGCCTTGAGCTTCATTACGGAAACGGCAAATGCCGATGGTACATTCGAAAACCAGACCATTGACGGAATTTTCGGTTTCGTGCCCGGCGCCGATACCGGCCAGATTGCGTCGATCGCCTATGTCAACACGCTGAATATCGATGAGCCCACGCAGACAGGTTTCGCCACCGCGCTGACATCGGGCGGCGCCGCCGTCGTCGTCACCGTCTCGGCAGATGGCCTGACACTCACCGGCACCGCCGGTGGCGCCGTGGTGTTTACCCTGACGGTTACCAATACGGCGACCGGCGCCTTCACCTTCCAGCAACTGCACGCTCTCGATCATCCGGATCAGGGCCAGAGCGGCGCCGACGATCTCCTGCGCCTGCAGTTCACCTACACCGTCACCGACAAGGACGGCGACACCGTCATCGGCAACGCATCGATCGATATCCGCGATGACGGCCCGGTTGCCAACGTGGGCACGGGCTCGACGGTCGAGGACGAATCCGTCAACGGCGGCAACAACGAAGCCGACGGTTTCACCGCCGGTATCTCCGGCGTTTCACTGAACATTAACTGGGGTGCCGACAGCGCCAATCTGGGTGGTGCAAATGACCGTTCGGTCGCCTTCACCAACACCACTGTCGCGGTCTCCGGCGCCCATGGCGCGACGTTGACCTCGCTTGGTTTGACCGTCTCGACCGTCCTGGTCAACGGCGTGCTGGTCGGCTATACCGGCGATACGGCTCCCACGGCGATCACCGGCGAAGGCTCGTCCAACGTGGTGTTTTACGCCAAAGTCTCGGATGTTGCCAACGGCAGCTACGACTTCACGCTGGTCAAGCCGCTCGATCATGCGGCCGGCGATGGTGCCAATGGCGAGAACAGCCTGTCGCTGACCTTCAACTACACCGCCACCGACAGCGATGGCGACAAGAGCAACAACACCTTCACCGTCAATGTCGTTGATGATGTTCCGGTTGCCAACGTAGGCACGGCCTCGACGGTCGAGGACGAAGCCGTCAACGGCGGCAACAATGAGGATGATGACTTCTCGGCTGCCGTCACTGGCGTGTCTCTCAACATCAACTGGGGTGCCGACAACGCCAATGCCAGCGGTCTGAACGACCGTTCGGTTGCCTTCACCAATGCCACGGTTGCCGTCTCCGGCGCCAGCAGCACAGCTTTGACCTCGCTTGGTCTGGCGGTCACAACGACAGTTTTTCCGGACGGTACACTGGTCGGTTACACTGGCCCCACGGCTCCGACCGCCTTGACGGGCGAAGGCTCGGGCAATCTCGTGTTCTTTGCCAAAGTCTCGGATGTTGCCAACGGCAGCTACGACTTCACGCTGGTCAAGCCGCTCGATCATGCGGCCGGCGATGGCGCCAATGGCGAGAACAGCCTGTCGCTGACCTTCAACTACACCGCCACCGACAGCGATGGCGACAAGAGCAACAACACCTTCACCGTCAATGTCGTTGATGATGTTCCGGTTGCCAACGTAGGCACGGCCTCGACGGTCGAGGACGAAGCCGTCAACGGCGGCAACAATGAGGATGATGACTTCTCGGCTGCCGTCACTGGCGTGTCTCTCAACATCAACTGGGGTGCCGACAACGCCAATGCCAGCGGTCTGAACGACCGTTCGGTTGCCTTCACCAATGCCACGGTTGCCGTCTCCGGCGCCAGCAGCACAGCTTTGACCTCGCTTGGTCTGGCGGTCACAACGACAGTTCTTCCGGACGGTACACTGGTCGGTTACACTGGCCCCACGGCTCCGACCGCCTTGACGGGCGAAGGCTCGGGCAATCTCGTGTTCTTTGCCAAAGTCTCGGATGTTGCCAACGGCAGCTACGACTTCACGCTGGTCAAGCCGCTCGATCATGCGGCCGGCGATGGCGCCAATGGCGAGAACAGCCTGTCGCTGACCTTCAACTACACCGCCACCGACAGCGATGGCGACAAGAGCAACAACACCTTCACCGTCAATGTCATCGATGATGGTCCTGTTCGAGGCGACGAGGTTCGTGGCACTGCGGAAGACGAAGCGGTCAATGGTGGCAACAATGAGAGCGACGGTCTGACGGCTGTTGCCACGGGTGCCCTGAACATTCGTTGGGGTGCGGATAACGCCGACAGCGACCTGGGTGGCAATGGCGACCGCTCGGTTGCGTTCACCGCCACGAACAACACCCCCGCTGTCGTGGTCTCGGGCGCCCATGGCGCAACGCTGACCTCGCTTGGTCTGGCTGTCACGATGACAGTTCTGTCGAACGGCGTTCTGGTCGGCTATACCGGCGCGCAGGTGCCTGCGGGGATCAATGGCGCCAATGTCGTCTTCTATGCGTCTCTTTCGGACGACAATAGCGGTGCCTACACGTTCACGCTGGTCAAGCCGCTGGATCATGCGGCTGGCGACGGCACCAATGGCCAGAACAACCTGTCGCTGACCTTCGGCTACACCGCCAAGGATAGCGATGGCGACAGCGTTACCGGCTCGTTCACGGTCGATGTCAGCGATGATGTTGCCGAGATATATACGCCGTTTGCAGGTGGTGTCGTGGAGGAAGAGCAGCTGCAGGTTGCCGGCAGCGGCAATGAAGACGGCAGCGGCAGCGGCGACAATGATTGGTTCTTGGACGCCAACAGCACCACACATAAGACCGGCGGCACGCTGGCCATCTCCTGGGGTTCGGACAATTCCAATGACGGCAATGGCCAGCCTGGCGACCGCTCGGTCCAGTTCGGCCCGGCCGCCGTTGGCAATCTGAGCACATTGAACCTCACCTCCGATGGCGATTCGATCAGTTACATCACGCTCACGGTCTCGGGTCAGCAAATCCTGCTTGCCTATACCGGCGCGACGGCTCCGACCGCTGTTCCGGCCAACAGTGCTGCAGCGCTTGCTGCCAATATCGTCTTCTCGGTTGCGCTGTCGGATGTTGGCAATGGCTCCTATGCCTTCACACTTTATGACACGCTGGATCATCAGGGCTTGGCTCAGGGCGAAGACGGCCAGATATTGACCTTCCAGTTTACGGCCACCGACTCGGATGGCGACACAACCCCGCCAAAAACCTTCTCGGTCAGTGTGAGCGACGACACGCCGGTGGCAATTGGCACCATCCTGCCGCGCTTTGTCGAAGAAGAAGAGCTTTCTGGCGGTAACGAGGATACCCGGTCCGGTACTCCTTTTGCGGATCTCGATGGCATCCTTGGGAATGTGACCGGCAAGTCCGCCGGTGGCCCGCTCAATATCTTCTGGGGTGGCGACGACGGCAACACGCGTGTCAATGGCGGCTACACCGGTAGCCAGGTTGCCGGCGATCTCTCGGTTGTGTTTGCCGATGGCACCGGCGCTGCCCGGGCTCTGACGGCAACGCAGGCCGGCGAGTTCCTCTCGATCAGCGGTGGTGCCGGTTCGGTTGCGCTTGGCTCGCTGACGTCGGCTGGCCAGCCGGTCACCTTCTCGCTGTCTGCCAATGGCACGGTGCTGACGGCTTCGGCCGGCGGCCAGACGGTGTTCACCGTCACCCTGTCGGATACCGGCAGGGGTAGCTACGACTTCAACCTCACTGGCGTGCTCGATCATCCGGTCAAGGCATCGGGTGCCTCCAACGAAGACGTCCTGTCCTTCACCTTCACCTTCACAGCCCGCGACGGCGACGGCGATATCGCCAAGGACACCTTCAAGGTCGGTGTCATCGATGATGCTCCGGTTGTCACCGGCACATCGATCGGCGTGACGGTGGATGAGGATGATATCCGCAATCTGCGTTCTGAGGGCACGAGCCCGAACGACGGCACGGCCGACGGTTCGTCGTCGGAGCTGGCTCTGTTGGGCGGCGGCTTTGCAGCCACGGTCTCGGGCAGCGTTGCCTCGACGGTTGCGTTTGGCGCCAACGGTCAACAAGCTGGCGGCGGCTTCAGCTTCACGTCCGACGCGCTTGCCACGCTCAATGGCCTTGGGCTGACGTCCAAGGGCGGCACGGTCGTCTTTGCTTTTGTCGGCGATGCGATCGTCGGTTACGTCAATGGATACTTCGGCGGCTTCCAGCCGCTTGTCGATCGTCCGGTCATGTCCCTGGAGCTGAACGAGACGACCGGTGCCTTCACCTTCCGTCAGTATGACCAGCTCGACCATGCCGCTGGCAACGGCCAGAACACCGCGCTTGCCAACGGCCTTGCGTCGATCAACTTCGGCGCAGTTATCAATGCGACGGACGGTGACGGCGACGTCGTCAATCTGTCCGGCAAGCTCTTGATCACAGTTCGCGACGACGTGCCAGAAGTGTCGATCTCGACGGTCGGCTCAGTGACGATCGACGAGACCTCGGGCAACCAGAACGATGACACGACCAGCAACAGCGCGCGCAACCTGTTCAACGGCGTCACCAACAAGGGCTGGGATTCCGATCTGGGGGGGGCGATCTATGCGCGCCACGATGTGGTCGACACCTCGGTCAACGGCGGCACCGACGATACGGTGACCACCAGCCTGACATTGCGTATCGACAGCAGCACCTCCGGCCTATTCACTACCGATGGCCAGGCGATCACTCTGTCCATGCAAGGCGACATGGTGGTTGGCCGTATCGCCAGTGGGGCGGCGGCCTTTGCGGTTGCGATCCAGCCGAACGGTGATGTCAGTGTCGCGCAATACATGTCGCTGGCGCATCCCAATACCGGATCGAACGATGAGGCGATCAATCTCGCCGGCAAGATCTCGGCCGTCATCACCGCCACCGACCATGATGGCGACGTTATCGAGAAGCTCGTCTCCATCGGCACCAAGATCAGCTTCGATGATGACGGGCCGCGTGTTTTTGCCAATACACTTGTGCAGATCGATGAGGACCTTCTTTCGGGTGGCAATCCCGGAGGAGACGGCGACGATATCAACGGCGCCGCCCTGACCGGCACGCTGGCCCATGACAGCGGAGCTGATGGCACGGCATCCGTCCTCTGGTCGTCTGCCGGACTAACGCTTCCCTCTGGCTTCTGGTTCTCGGTTTCCACAGACGGTACGGTCATGACGATCACCCAGTTGCAGGGCGGAGTCTATGTTCCGGTGGTAACCGCAACCATCACCAATACTGCGACCGGCGCTTACTCTGTCGGGCAGGTCGCGCCGATCGACCATCCGCAGGGCACGATTCCGGGCTTCGAGGATAATGTCCAGTTCACAATCTCCTACGATGTCGCCGATGGTGATGGTGACCAGGCTAGAGGAACGCTGAGCATCAACGTCGATGATGATACACCGACGGTTGCAGCGAGCGCGGTGATTGCCCTTGATGACGACGCATTGAGCGGCGGCAACCCCGGAGGCGCTGGCGATGACGCCGAAAACTCCATACTGACCGGTGTGTTGTCGCACAGCGGCGGCGGCGACGGGACTGCTTCGGTTCTGTGGGCACCCAATGGCCTGACCTTGCCGAATGGCTTCTGGTACGATCTGTCCGCTGACAGCAAGACGATGACGATCACACAGTTGCAGAACAGCGCCTATGTGGGTGTCTTCAAGGTCGTGGTCACCGATCCGGCGACTGGCGCCTACCAGGTTACCCAACTGGCTGCGGTAAAGCACAACACTGTCGGGGCGGAAGATAACCTTCAGGTCTCGTTCCAGTATCGCGTTACCGACGGCGACGGCGACGTTGCGACCGGCACGCTGACTCTCAATGTTGACGACGACACTCCGACACTGACGCAAACGCTGCGTTACAATGACGTCTACGAAGCCGGTGTTGGTGCGGCAAGCGGTACTGACAACAGCACATTTGCAGTTACCTACGGTGCGGACGGTTACGGCGCGACAGCCTTCACCGGCGCTCTCAAGCTCGATATCGGCGGCGGTCTTGCCGGCAATGTCAATCTGAACCTGGCCAATGGCTCCGACAGCTCGCCGAAGTTCACTTCGGAAGGCCGCGTGGTTGTCTTTACCATGGTGGATGCCAACACCATCCGGGGCTTCGCCGGCAACGAGCTGATCATCGAGATCAAGCTGACGGACACCGATAGCAGCGCCAAGACGACGCTGTACGGCAACATCGATCACATCGCCGCGCAAAACGGCGCTGCCATCGACAGACTAGTGGTCGATGCGACCGTCAAATTTACTGATGGCGACGGCGATGCCGTCACCGGCATCATCCGCTCGACAATCCACGACGAGGCTCCGGTCGCCATCGGCGCGGCGCAGACCGGCACGCTGTCTGAAGCAGGCCTGCCACTGGTGTCGTCAACGTTTGCCAGCCTGAACATCGATATCGGAGCTGATAACAAGGGCACCCATGTCAGCATCGGCATGAGCGGCGGCGTCCCGATTATCAATGCCGGCCTCACCTCCGACGGCGTTCCGCTGCAGTATATCGTGCGGACAACCAATGGGGTGGATGAGGAACTGGTTGCCTTCAAGCAGGGCGATACGGCGGCCAACCCGGTCTTCATCGTCGCCGTTCTGCATCCCGGCAGCTTTGCAGCCACGCTCTATCAGAACGTCGACCATGTCGGCGGCAATGACGCCACCCTGGCCCTCAACATGGTGGCCCGCGTCTATGACGGCGACGGCGACTTCGTCGATCAGCCGTTCACGATCAACATTGCAGACAGCGTTCCAACCCTGACGCAGACGCTGCGTTACAACGACGTCTATGAAGCGGGTGTTGGTGCGGCAAGCGGTACTGACAACAGCACATTTGCAGTTACCTACGGTGCGGACGGTTACGGCGCGACAGCCTTCACCGGCGCTCTCAAGCTCGATATCGGCGGCGGTCTTGCCGGCAATGTCAATCTGAACCTGGCCAATGGCTCCGACAGCTCGCCGAAGTTCACTTCGGAAGGCCGCGTGGTTGTCTTTACCATGGTGGATGCCAACACCATCCGGGGCTTCGCCGGCAACGAGCTGATCATCGAGATCAAGCTGACGGACACCGATAGCAGCGCCAAGACGACGCTGTACGGCAACATCGATCACATCGCCGCGCAAAACGGCGCTGCCATCGACAGACTAGTGATCGATGCGACCGTCAAATTTACTGATGGCGACGGCGATGCCGTCACCGGCATCATCCGCTCGACAATCCACGACGAGGCTCCGGTCGCGAGCGACCTGACTGCGGTCATGACCGAAAACGAGAGCAAGAGTGTCACTCTGGTTGAGGGCGTTCACTTCAATTTCGGGGCCGACGAATTTGGCAAGGCGTTCTCATTCGGTACGCCGAGCTACACTGGTATTCCGAATGGGATTACCCTGGGTACGCCAGCCATCACCTTCGACACCGCCCACCACCAGATTTCAATCGTGCCTGGAACAGCATTCGACGTCCTTGCGGCTGGCCAGACTGTGGTGCTGCATATCCCCTACACGGTTGCCGATGGCGACGGGGATAGCGTCACCAAGAAGATCGCACTCACCATCACCGGCACCAACGACATTCCGGTCATCGATCTGAACACGGAAACTGCGGGCAACGATACAACGACCAACGCTGTCGAACAGTTGCCGCAGCAGTTCGCCTGGCAGGCTGATCTCTCAGATGTCGACTCGTCGAACCTGCAGTCAATGGAGCTGACACTCGGCAACATTCAGGACGCAACGGCCGAAACACTGTCGCTCAATGCGACCGCGACGACAGCAGCAGCAGGCCTGACCGTTTCCTATGACGGCACAACCGGTGTCATGCTGATTACCGGCTCTGCGTCGGTCAGCCGTTACGAAACCATCCTGAAGAACATCATCTATCTGAACGGCAGTGATAATCCGGATGTTGCTTTGGATCGGACTGTGACGGTGATCGTCAACGACGGCCTCGCCGACAGCGCGCCGCAGGTGGCGACCATCCATCTGATCGCAATCAATGATGCGCCGGTCCTTGGCGGTACCCTGACGGAAACTGTTGCCGAAGGTGGTGGTGTCGTGCTGACGCTTGCCAAACTCGGTTACATCGATGTCGACGACAACAACACCGGGGTTACGTTCCTGGTCTCCAATCTCGCGCACGGTACGATCACCAATGGCGGCGCTTCGGCGACGTCGTTCACGGCCGCGGAAGTGTTTGCCGGTCTGATCAAATTCAACCATGACGGTTCGGAAGGTTCCACGGCTTCTTTCAACGTCAAGGTTGAAGACGGCAACGAAGATGGTTCGGTGCCAGCGATTGGCACGTTCAACCTGGCGGTATCGCCGGTAAACGATGCGCCGGCGATCACCGGTGATCGTACCCTGGCAGTCAATGAAGGCGCGACTGTCACCTTAACCACTACGGATCTCGGCTTCAGTGATCCGGATGATGTCGGCTTAGGCGTGACCTTCACCGTTACCAATCCGCTCTATGGCGGCGTTCTTGTCAACGGCGCCACTGCTCTTTCGTTTAACGGCCAGCAGTTGCTGGATGGTCAGGTCAGCTTCCAGCACAATGGATCGGAAACTACTGCCGCGTCCTTTGGTGTCATCCTTGAAGATGGCAACGAGGACAATTCGGCTCCAGAAACCGCGACCGTCAATGTCATCGTGGTTCCGGTCAACGACGCGCCGGTTCTTAGTGGGCTGGGGAATGTGACCTTTAGCGAAAATGTGGTCAATGCCGGTCCTCAGCTAATCGACAACGACGTTTCGTTGACTGATGACGATAGTGCCAATTTCTCCGGCGGTTCGCTAACGGCGAGTTGGTCTGCTGGCGGAGCAAGCCAAGATCAGTTGTCGTTCTTGAGCCAAGGTAACAGCGCTGGCCAGATTTCCATTTCTGGTAACAATATTGCTTTTGGCGGTGCTCAAATCGGTACGATTTCCAGCAATGGGGCGAATGGGGCAAGTTTGGTCGTCAATTTCAACGCATCCGCTACACCACTTGCCGTGGATGCTTTGGTTCAGCGGCTTGCCTATGCCAACAATTCGGACACACCCAATCTCACGCGCACCTTGAGCATCACGGTCTCTGACGGCGATGGAGGTGCAAGCACGGCGGTGACCTCAACCGTGACGGTAAATCCGCAAGCTGATGCGCTGGGTACAGTCCTTGGTAAAAATGCGATCGTTAGCGGCCTGGTGTCGGATTCGGGAGTGTTCAATGGCCCTGACCCTGCAAAGAGCAACTACTGGACATTCTATGCTCACCAGGGCGCTGTAGTCACTCTTGATGTAGATCGAACTGAGAACGCATTCGACCCTGCCATGTGGTTGTTTGCTGGCAAGGTCAGCAGTGCCGCCGTCTTCGGTAGTGCACTTGACACCAATGATCCCGGTTTCATTGCCTTTGCCGACGATACCGACGATCACAATGGACCACATGGTGACCCCCGTATTTCCTTCACAGCTCCCGTCAGCGGATTCTACACAGCCATCGTGACAAACTACGCCAGCGGCAGTTCCGGAGATAACTTATTCAGCTATAATTTGAAGATCAGCGGGAACTCCAATGCCCCCGTTGGCACCGATCCCATCATCCTCGACCTCGACCTCAACGGCTTTGCCCTGACCTCGATCGAGAATGGCGTCACCTTCGATATCAATGCTGATGGCAAGGCCGACAAGGTCGCCTGGACCAGCGCGGATGGCATCCTGGCTTACGACCTCGATGGCAACGGCAAGATCGACAATGGTACCGAGATCTTCACGCCGAGCTTTGCCGGTGGCAACCATGCCGGTGGCGTCGCGGCTCTTGCCACGCTCGACAGCAATGGCGACGGCAAGATCGATGCTGACGACAATGCCTTCTCCAAGCTTTCGATCTGGATTGATGCCAACAACAACGGCATCAGCGATGGGGGTGAGCTGTCGAGCCTGGCTGACAACCATGTTGCCAGCATCTCGCTCGGTGCAACATCGGTGGACGGGCTGGAAGATGGCCAGTCGGTTGTTGCCGAGGGCACTTTCACCCTCGACAACGGTTCGAATGGTCATTTCATCGAAGTCGGTTTCGACACGATCGTCGGCGATGGCTCCTTCGGCACCGCAGGCGACGACATCCTGGCCGGTGGCCTGGCCCAAATGACGATGACGGGCGGCGCCGGGGCGGATACCTTCGTTCTGGATAGTGATTCCTTCAAGGGGATCGATCTCGCCGACGTCATTACCGACTACAAGGCGGGTGAAGGCGATGTACTGGATGTTTCCAGCCTTCTCACCTCGCTGCTCGGTCATGATGCAAGCGAAGCGGATGCCTTGGCGAGCGTGAAGACGACGGTCAACGGTGCGGATACCGTGGTCAGCGTCAATGACAATGGCGCCTGGCATGACGTGGCAGTCCTTCAAGACTACACGTCGACCGTCAAGGTTCTTTACGATGACGATCACAACTCGACGGCAGTTTCCCATGCCGTATAACTAACGAACGGTAACGAACCGTCTGAACATAGAAGCGCGGCGGAATCAACGGCCGCGTTTCCTAGCTGAATCAGGGTATTCGAGTTATCCCGAGTCCATTTCAAGATTCAATCTGTACAACGATATTTGATGAAAGAATTCAATAGTGACGCAGAGTTACATGTCCGGCGTCTGTAAGGTCTCTGTTACGGAAATGCAACTATCCAAGGCGAAGAATCCGTCCGGATAGAATGGCCCAAAAATGGACAGGCTAAAAAAAAACAGTTGTCGTATGAATACGCCGGGGCGAGGCTGGTAAGGATTCTCCGTTTGGGCGTTCCTGGAGTTGAAATAAATATTAACCAGTCTTAGTCGGTGATTTTGTAATAGAAAACATAGATATTTATATGACTTGCGAATCCTGAGGGTGGATAGCGACTATAAATGTTAATCCTGGGGTTTTTCCTCTTGGAATTCATGAGCGCTGTTCTTTAGAGCGGTAGCTCGATGCATGTCGGGGAGTTGGGGAAGTT
This sequence comes from Pararhizobium sp. DWP3-4, assembly GCF_049898205.1. NCBI lineage: Bacteria > Pseudomonadati > Pseudomonadota > Alphaproteobacteria > Hyphomicrobiales > Rhizobiaceae > Pararhizobium > Pararhizobium sp. DWP3-4. The sequence continues at coordinate 63,626 of NZ_JAFCXF010000015.1, forward strand.
GATGAAAAAAAGAAGCGGGCTGATCGCGGTTCTTTGTGCAACCGTGGCGTTTGGTTTTGTTCCTGTTGCTGCAGAGGCGATGAGCCTGAAGCAGGCAGTTGACAAGACGCTTAAGACCAATCCACAGATTCTGCAGGCGACGAAAAATCGCGAAGCCGTGGAGTTTGAACTGCGTCAGGCGCGGGGCTTGTACCTGCCGTCGATCGATCTGGAAGCTGGGGCAGGTAAGCGCCGCCTGGCGAGCCCAACCTCCGGTGGTCTGTCATCGGATCGCGACAGCCTCTCCCCGTCCGATGTCAGCTTGAGTATTACCCAGACGCTGTATGATGGCGGCGCACGACGCGCCGAAGTCAATCGGCAGGCATCGCGCGTCGATGGCGCTTCGTTCCGGGTTCTTGAGAGATCCGAGTCCCTCGCACTTGAGGTCGTTCAAAGCTATCTGGAATATATCCTTCAGACCAAGATTGTTCAGGCTGCCAAGGATAATCTCGGTTTTCACCGGCAGATCCTCGGCGATATCAAGGACAGCATCAAGGGCGGTACTTTGACCGACGCCGACGGGCTGCAGGGCAACGAACGGCTGGAAGCGGCGAGCGCCCGTTTGATCGAGTCCAATCAGGAACTGGAGGCAACGAAAATCCGTTTCCTGAAAGTCGTTGGCGAGGCAATTTCCAACGTCGAGACCCCTGGCTCCGTTGCCAAGTTCCTGCCGCGCACGCTTGATGACGCGATCTTCATCGCAACGAAAAGCAGCCCGCGGATGTCATCTGCTGCTGCTGACATCGATGCTGCCGATGCCGGTGTGCAGGGCGCCCGGGCAAACTATCTGCCCAAGGTCAATCTGGAGGCGAGCGCCAGTACTGGCGATGACATAAACGGCGATTACGGCAATACCAATGATCTGCAGGCGCGCGTCGTCGCTCGCTGGAATCTGTATCGTGGCGGGATCGACATCGCGCGGGAACAGGAGCAAATCCGCCGCGCAAGCGAGCAGCGTGAAGTACTTCACGAGACCCATCGCGAAGTCGAGGAGTCCGTCCGGTCGGCTTGGAACGAGCGCAAGAGCCGCGGTGAACTTGCCGCTGCCCTGTCCCGGCAGTCCAAGACGAATGCACAGCTGGTTTCCTCATACCGTGAACAGTTCCGGGTCGGTCAGCGGTCGCTGCTTGACGTGCTGGATGCGCAGAACACGCGCTTCAATACCAGCGTTCTCTCCGACACAGCCCGCCTCGCGGCGCTGTTCGCAGAGTATAAAATTCTCGCCGCATCTGGAAAGCTTGTAGCAACGATGGGCCTGAAGCCGATGGATCAGGGTGCTGAATATGCCCGCCAGGAGTTTGGTGTTCCTGCCACTGTTCAGGACGCAAATTATGTCGAGCTTGATTCCCATCAAAGCGCTGATATGCCGTTCGATCTTCTCGCGCCCATTCGGTCCCAGTAACAAGCCGGGTGCACAGCGATGCTGAACATAGCAATGGAAAGTACGGGCGCCATTCCGTTGCGCAACTTCAAAACTGCGTTCAAGTCGGTCGCCACTTATTTTGGGCGGCCGGCGTCCGACACAGTGCTTTTCTCCGGGCTGCCGGATGAATTGACGGAATCGCTCGAGCTGGATGATGTCGAGCGGATCGCTGAGCGTATAGGCCTGCAAGTCCGCAAGATTGACGAGCGGGATTGCCGCACGGGCAATTTCGACTGTCCCGCCGTGGTCCTCTTGCCTGAGGGCCGCGTTCTGGCACTGCTCGATCGCGACGAGAACGGTGCTTATCTTCTCGATATGGTCGCCAAAAATGGGGCCGCGATCTGTCTCCCAGGCGAGAAGCTGACTAGTTTCAAGCCCTTGGCTGCTTTTGCCTTTAGTGTGTACTACGTCAACGCCTCGGAAGACGCGCAGGTCGGCAATGCCGTCGAGATCGAAAAGCGCCATTGGCTGACGACGACGCTTGTTCCCTATTGGCGAACGTATGTACGCGTCATCGTGGCGGCGCTGTTCATCAATCTCATTGCACTTGGTTCGCCGCTGTTTACCATGAATGTCTATGATCGGGTGTTGCCGAACAAAGCGATGCCGACCCTTTGGGTGCTCGCCATCGGGATTACACTGGCATATCTGTTCGACTTCTTGCTGAAAACAGCGCGGTCGTCATTGATCGACTATGCCGGGCGAAAGGCGGACCTGCGTCTGTCGCAGCTGATTTTCGACAAGGTCCTGAACTCGACGCTGGCATCGCGGCCGCAGTCAACCGGAGAATATGCAAACCGGGTAACGCAATATGAGTTCGTGCGCGAGTTTTTTACCTCGAATACGATTGGTGTCCTGATCGACAGCGCCTTTGTCTTCATTTTCCTGTTCGTCATCTATCTGATCGCTGGTTGGCTGGTGGTCATCCCAGCCGTTGCTTTCATTCTCACTGTCATCGTCGGTCTGGTTGCACAGGCTCAGATCGGCAAGAGCATGGCGACTGCCGCCAATGAGGCGTCACGCCGTCAATCACTTCTCGTCGAAACGATTTCGACGATCGAAACCTTGAAGAGCCTGAGCGCCGAGGCCGGCATGCTGCGGCGTTGGCAGGAGTTGACGAAGAACTCCAGCCGGACAAGCGAGAAGATCAAGCAGATTTCCGCGAACGCGGTCAATTCGACCACCTTCATCCAGCAGAGCGTCAGTACGCTGATCGTTATCGCCGGCGCCTATGAGTTCGCAGAAGGCAGAATCGCGATGGGCGCGATCATCGCCACCGTCATGCTGGCGAGCAGGGCGGGTGCGCCGCTTGGACAAATTGCCATGACGCTTGCCCGTTTCCGGCAGGCAACGATGTCCTTGCGTATTCTCGACAAGATTATGGAGCAGCCCGACGACCGGCCGTCTACGGCCGGCTTCGTCAATCGAGAGATCAAGCTGGCCAGTTTCCGATTCGAGAACGTCTCTTTCCAGTATCCGGGATCCGACTATCCCGTAATCAACCAATTGTCCTTCTCGGTTTCAGAAGGTGAGAAAATCGGCATTATTGGCCGGATCGGGTCCGGCAAGACGACGATCGGGCGCCTTCTAGACGGGCTTTTTCTTCCCTCGTCCGGCCGTCTGCTGATCGATGGCGTCGATATCCGCCAGTACCATATGGCCGAAGTGAGGGCTGCCGTCGCTGTCGCGGGGCAATCTTCGGACTTGTTTTCCGGAACGGTCAAGGAAAATCTCCTGATGGGCCGCTCGGACGCGACCGATGCCGAACTTCTCGATGTGGCACGCATGACGGGTGTCGATCAATTCGTGGCTAACCATCCGCGCGGTTTCGACATGCCGGTCGGGGAACGCGGAAGCAATCTGTCGAGTGGCCAGAAACAAGCTTTGACAATCGCCCGTCTGCTGCTCGTCAGACCGAAGATCGTTTTCCTCGATGAGCCGTCGGGCGCCATGGATTTGGCCAGCGAACGGCACCTGATATCCCGGTTGAACACCGCTTTCGGGCCTCAAACCACGTTGTTGATCGCCACCCATCGTCACAGCATGCTGGAACTGGTTGATCGCTTGATCGTCGTGGACAAGGGCCGGATCGTAGCTGACGGTCCCAAGGCAGCCGTTATCGAATCCATGCAGCGCAGCCGCCCGGTGCCGGCATGAGCAGCACGAGTTTCGACAATCCGCCGCTATTTGCCCGCGCCATCCTCGGCTTGGTCGCGCTGTGCGTCGTCTGCTTCGTGGCTTGGGCTGCCTTCGCCGAAATCGACGAGCTGGCGCGTGGTGAAGGGCGGGTTATTCCGGTCTCCAAGACCCAGGTCGTCCAGACGTCCGAAGCGGGTATCGTTCAGGAGATCGCCGTCACCCTCGGTCAGGTCGTCCGCAAAGGGCAATTGTTGGTTCAACTTCAAAACACCACCACCGAATCGTCCCTTGGCGAATCGGTGGCGAAAGCGCGCGCCCTGGGCGCAAGAGTGGCACGCCTGACGCTGGAAGAGGCCGGCGACTATGTCGCCGATTTCACGTGCCCGCCCGAGATCATGGCCGTCGCCAAGGACGTTTGCCTCAATGAGCAAAAATTGCTGGACGCCAACCGTGCCAGCTATCGCAACAAGGTGAACGTCCTCACGGAACGGACCAAGCAGAAGCAGAACGAACTGAGCGAGGCTTATGCGAACATCAGTCACCTGAAACAGAACATTGAAAGTGCCGAACGTCAGCGTGATCTGATCGCCCCACTGGCCAAGAAGAAGCTCGTTGCCGAGACGGAAGTGTTGAAGGTCCAGCGCGATCTGACGGACCAGCAAGGGCAGTTGAGGGTCTACGAGGAAAGTCTGGTGCGGCTCCAGGGCGGCATCGAAGAGGCAAGGCTTCTCGTCAACGACGTTTCGCTTGAACTGCAGCAGCAGGCCTTGACGGAGAAGGCGCAGACGCTGTCGGAGCTGTCGGTCGTCGATGAGACGATCCGTGGCGCCACGGACAGGGTGAAGGGCACCGACATTCGCTCGCCGGTGGACGGCATCGTCAATACGCTGGAGGTCAATACAATCGGTGCTTACGTCGATCCGGGCAGCGTCATCGCCGGCGTCGTTCCAACCGCGGATACCCTGTTGATCGAAGCCCGCGTGTCGCCCCGCGATGTTGCTTTCCTGCGCCGCGGGCAGAAAGCAGTCGTGAAGGTTACAGCTTATGATTTCTCGATCTTCGGAGGGCTGGACGGCGAGGTGACAAACATATCGGCGGATAGTTTGGTCGAGAAGGAAAAGGGTGAGACCTATTATCTCGTCCAGGTGAAGACCAATCGCTCTGATCTCGAAAGAAATGGGCAATCCTATCCGATCATGCCGGGCATGGTTGCTTCGGTTGAGATCATGACGGGCCGCAAGACGATCCTGAGCTATCTGCTCAAGCCTATCAACAAGGCGCGCTCGGAAGCGCTGACGGAGCGTTGATATGGCACTGGACGATGCCGTGCCCGTCAGTGAGGTAGCGCTGCCAAGACTGGAGACCCGCAGCGCATTGCCCAGGATCGCTGCCGAGGAGGTGGAACCACATTTCAAGGCTGTCGGCGGCAGAACAGGCGAACGCCGAGGCATCCGCCTGGAACGTATCTATTGGGACGGCTTGAGCCAAATTGCCGCGGGATCGGGCATCAGCACGGCGGATCTTGTCGAATTGGCTGCCAGCCAAATTCCCGATTCCAATCTTGCATCATTGCTGAGAGCAATCAGTTTCAAGTGGGCGCTGTGCCGCATTGAGTTGCTTGAGGCAAAGGCGTCGATGGCCAATTTGAATGCCATCGTTCAAGCGTCACCATCCCCAACATTGGTTTTGACAAGAGAACGGAAAATCTTTTTGTTCAACGATCCGTTCCTGGTTATGTTGCGCAACAGGCTGGCGCTGAACGACAGGTCGCAACTGAAAAAAGGCTTGAGATTTCTGATCGATATCCAGATCGATGACGCTCTGAGAACATTGAACGCCAATGAAGGCACCATAATCAAGACCGGCTTCAGTATCGGCCTCAACCTTCAGACAATGCGGGGAAAAATCAACATCGCCCCGGCGCCAACCCATGAAGATTCGATGCTGATCGGCTACGTGTCCGGGTTCTGACACTTTGTCCGCACATGTGTCAGCGTGGGTTTGCTGTCGCCTGATTGTGTTTCGTGCCGTTTCTCACGGGAGCGCCGCGGCCAAGACTGGTCAAGTCCAGCGGCACCAGGCTTTTAGGCCAATTGACCGGTCAATCACGACAGTTTCGCCTGTCATCCGGCAATGCGAGGCCGCATCGAAGCTTGTGCCAAAAAACCGTCAGCAAAATCCGTTCAGCTTGAGAATTTTATGGGCCTCGATCGAGGCACGGAGCTCGTCTTCGGAGGTGCGATTGCCCTGGTTGGCGTCGGGATGGTGCATTTTGAGCCGTTCCTTATAACGGCTCCTGATTTCTTCCGGCGTCGCGTCCTGTGGAAGACCGAGTGTCTCGAAAGCCTTGGCTTCAAGGACCTTGAGTTTTCTCACTGGGGAATTCGTCTTTTGCGCATTGCGCTGCGCTGCGTTTTTGCGATCATTCAATGTTTTTGCCGAACCGGAGCGGACCGTGGACGGGATCGGAATTTCGGTTGCCTGGTTGACGCCAGTTCCCCAGGTCGGGCGGCCGCCGGTCGTCGCTTCCCTTTGGTAACGGGCAATGTCCGCGTCAGAGAGACCCGTCGCGAAATTGTATCCCTTGTTGTATTCCTTCACGTGCTCAAGACAGAAGAACAGATACAGGCCTTCGGCATCGCGCCCGACAGGCGCGCGGTGCGTGCCTCTTTTGTCGCAACTGTCCCATTGGCATTTCGGACCCGCCGGCTCGCTGTTGGCAGCCGGCTTCTTGCGCGTCGATTTCAGGCCAACAAATATCTTCGAATCATTCGTCATGAAACCTATATGAAGCCAGTGCGCTATTCCGGCAAGAATTGTTGAATTAGCAACCGGTAATTAGTTCAACTTTTCCGCCTTTTGGACGCACGCGCCCGGCGCCGGCGTGCCGGCCGCTTGGCCGAACCGTTTCAGGGATTTCTCAACGGCGTTCACCATTGCTCTCACCTGCGAAGCATGGCTTTTGAACGCACATCCATCCAGCGCCAGACCCAGGCCATGGCGAACAGCCAGCCGAGCACCACGTCGGAAAGCAAATGTGCGCCCAGGATAACGCGGTTGAACGCCACGAACATGAGACAAGGCACAAGCGGGATTGCAGCCGCCCACCTGAACCTGGCCGGTACCAGGATCAGCAGCGACAGAGACGCTGCAACCGCAGAAGACTCGCCGGAAGGAAAGGAGCAACTGCGGCTGCACGCCGCGAAAACTGCCATACCGGCGTAAAATCCGCAGTGCCGCCGAACTCGACAAGCGCATTGGGCAGCACACGCCCGATGAGTAGCTTCAGCGACTGGACCAAGATGAGCGGCCCTGCCGCAAAGCTCAAGAGCACGAACAGCGGCTTATGGGGCGGGCAGTACCGCATTGATCCCGGCAGAAGCCTCTGCAGGATGATCAGCATGATCATCGAGCCGATAATGTAAGGCTGTGCCAGGCGACCGATATCCCTTACCCCCACCAGGAACGGATTGCTGGCCAGAACGAAAGTCTGCCCGCCGGCAAACCAGCGCGAGACCACAAGATCGAGATCGGGAAAGACGACAAAGACAAAACTTACCCAGACGATCCAGGCACCCAGGGCGGCAATCACCCCGTTGATGCTGTCGGGGTCGATGCTGTTGGGCATTGCCGGCTGGGACAGGCGCAATCCCCTTGAGGGAGAATTCCAATAATCGAACGCAAATTTCCGCATGCCGGTCTCTCCGAAGGCTCAATCGGCGGCAAACTGGGTCCGGATTGTCAAGAAACGGCGGGGATGCGATCAAGGCTTGTTCGGAATCGGCTGCTTGGAACCGCGCATTCCATAAACGAGAAATTTCGACAGCGGCTTCTGTAGCAACGCGTCATGCGGCGCTGGGAACTGCCGCGATGCGGCAAAGCCTGAAAGGAAGCGCCACCAGCGAATGGTCAGGAGCGGATTGGCGGCAGAGCGAAACCAGAAAAGAACGCCGCGTTTCCAGCGGGCCCGCAAGACAAAAGACAGTATTCTCCAAAGCACGGGATACCGAAATTGCCGTGGTTCACTGGCGATCTCCAGTCGTATGTCCCGGTGCGGTGCCGGATATTTCGCCTTTTACCGCTGCGGCGATCAAATCATTCTGAATCATGTTCCAAGCCCCATGAGTATGGTTGCGGCCAACCATCTGCGGCGGAATTATCAAGATCGTGCCAAGGAACCGTGGCCGTACGCTGAGGCGACCTGCCGATCAAAGTCATCGGAGGTTGCCCGTTTTGCAGGAAGCGGGATTAAATGCCGTCGGCACGCTCCGTCAGGTCGTGCCCTTCGCTGCTTGAATGGCAATATGGGTTGCTTCAAATGGAGCGAGGTGCGTCCGCAGGGAACTCAGGCCGAGTTGCATCGTGTCTATGGACTGTTGCACTGCCGTCAGATTGACGATCCAGGCGATACCGCCGGCCGTCGTCTGCACCGTGAACGCCAGCACTTTGTCGGGCGCCGACGAGGTGACGGCCTGCCAGTTTTGCCCGGCAAGTTCCGCCAGTCTTTTGACGATGGCGTGAAGTGGGCGCATGCCGCCTTCCTCCACCGGCTCAAGCTCTCCGGCATAAAGCCCGAACGGGCCGGTGAGGGCTGATAGCGTCAGTGTTTCGAGACCGGCATTCAACACCGAGGCGATATAGCCGGCGGCGAACGCTGCGGCGAATTTGCCGTTGTGGCGCGGGTCGCGGTTGGCCATGGGCATGCGGTTACCCTGCGGATTGTCCATCGTCCGGCTGCCATAGGGGTTCTGGCGCATGGGGATGGTGGAGGGGCCGATACGGTAGGGCTTGTCGCCGTAGACGGCGCGGACCGAGCGGGTGATGAAAGGCAGGGCTTCGAGCGTCTGCATGACGCTGATATCGTCGGCGGCGTGGACGATCGGGTTGGTACAATGGCTGATGAAGGCCAGATTTTCGCCCGGTACGCGCTTGCGGTTGAGCTCGGTGAAATAGGACAGCATGCCGCCGCCGAGACGAATGCCCGCAAAAGCTTTGGCGGCCGCCGCATAAACCTCTGCAAGCGGCGGGCAGTCGGGCCAGCTGCTGCCGGGCGGCGTCGATTGCCGGTCGACGGAGGGGCAAACCATGATGGCGTTAGGCGCGAAATTCGCAGCACGCATCCATGTGGCGATTTCCTGTAGTTCCCCATCCAGCGGGCCTTTGCAGGGGACGGCGATTTCGAGGGTGGTGGTGCCGTCGTGGACCGCCGTCATTTCAGCGAAAGCGATGAAGGCGCGGGCATCGTGCCCGGCGATCGGGTCGAAATGGAAGAGCAGGTCCTGGACTTTTGGAGCGTCGGATTGCCGAAGGGCGGCGAGGCTGGCTTTGGCTTCTTCCGGTGTGATCAGCAGGCCGATGGCGGGCATGGCACCCGTCAAGGTGCCGGGGGTAAGGCGGATGATGGCATCATTTCCAGCGGATGCTGGGCGATCGTCCAAGGCGGCGCGGCTGTCGGTTATCGTCAGGGTGATCTGCTGGGTGACCGGCTCGTTTGCGGGGATCCGGTAAGGCCAGGGCAGGGCGAGTGGGCGCACATAGGTCTTGTAGGAGGCGTCGGACCAGTTGCGCTGGTCCTCCATCTCGAACGCATCGCCGTCCATACGGCATTCGACATTGACGCCCGGGAGCGCCGTGTGGGTGATGGCGCGCATGTCCTTGAAGGGCTGCCAGGGCTCGATCAGGTCGGGCAGTTCGGCGTCTTCGATGCTGCCATCGACATGCTCGACGGAGACGGGCGTGCCGGCCACCCCGACGATCGGGTGGAGAATGCAGAAGCCGCAGCGGTTGGTCTCGAAGCCTGTAATGGAATGGGCAGTGCCCTTGAAAGTCATCGCGCCATCGGCGGTGCCCTCGATTGCGGCGGTTATGTCGAGAACCGTGCCCTCGGGGCCGTTACATCGGGCGGTGTAGGCAACGGTGAAGCCGGTGTCCGTTTCAGTGACGGCGAGGTTGGCCAGTGTGGGGTCGTAGGTGCCCCAATCGCGGTCGCGGACCAGGTAGGAGATGGCACGCAGCACCTCCACGCCGTCATAACTGATAGCGCGCAGATTGCCGCCTGCCAGGTGCGCCGTCAGTTTGCCGGCTTTCAATATCCGCGAAGCGGGCTCAGCTTGCCTTGTACCGTAGAGCTGGAAGGCGAGGTCTGCAGCCATCATTTCAGCAGGGGTCCGATGTCGATGGTGGTGTTTAATGCCGCACTTTCATAGGCGGCTTCGACCAGTGCGAAGGTCTTCAGATTATCGCTGCCGGACGTGGAGGTTTCCTTGGCCGCTGTCAGGCTATCGGTCCAATGTTGCTGGATGGCAAAAACGCTTTCCTGGATATTGTGCCACGGGCGCGACGCCCAGGGAAGAAGCGTCGGGGCGACATCGGTGTTGACGGTGCCTTCGGCATTGGTGACCTGCAGTTCATAGCCCTGCGACAGGCGGATCGAGCCTTCGGTGCCGTCGATTTCGATCAGCGTTTCGGGGAAAGGCTCGGTGGATTGTTTCGTTGCATAGCTGACATCGACGATCGACGTGGCGCCGCTCTCGTGATCGAGCAAAATGGTTGCCACATCCTCGCCGTTGATCCTGGGGTTGACGCGCTTGGTGCGCGCCGTCAGCGAGGTGACGTCGCCGAGAATGTAGCGGGCGATATCCAGCGTGTGGATGCCGAGATCCTCGATGATGAAGCGCTTGCCTTCGGCAAGGTAGGGCTGGCCGGAGAACACGTCATAGCCGGAGCGGAACGAGAAGCGACCCCAGAACGGCGTGCCGATCACGCCCGATGCGAGCGCTTTGTCGACGGCCTGGATCGGCGTCTGCCAGCGGAAATTTTCATGGATCATCAGCGGAACGCCGGCAGCCTTGCAGGCCGCGACCATGGCCTTGGCATCGGCGAGCGTCGGGGCAAACGGTTTTTGGCAGATCGCTGGGATTTTGTTTGCGGCAGCCATTTCGATGAGGGCGCGGTGACTGTTGACGGTCGTGGCGATATCGACGAAATCGAAGCCGCCGTCGCCAAACATCCGGGCGGCATCGGTGTAGCGCCGTTCGATGCCGAACTGGTCGCCGACGATCTGTAGGCGCTCTGGATCGCGGTCACAGATGGCGACGATGCGAGCCCCCTTGACGTCGTTCCAGCCGTGCATCTGGTTGACGGCAAAGAAGCCGCAGCCGATCAGGGCGCCCTTGAGGTTTGGCATGTCGTTTCCTTCCCAACTCAAAAAGAGCCCCTCCCCAACCCCTCCCCACAAGGGGGAGGGGCCAGCATGCCGCACTCCCCAGGACCCCAATTGGCCTCCACATTCTCGGAGGCTGTTGTGGAGCAGGTGAGCTGCGGCAGGTTAAGCCCCTCCCCCTTGTGGGGAGGGGTTGGGGAGGGGCCTTTAAAACTTTAGCCCTTCTTCGCCAGCTGCATCAATGTCACCTGCTGCTGCAGCCGTCTTTGTGCTTGGTCTACCACTACGGCGACGATGATGACGATGCCCTTGATGACCATCTGCCAGAACGAAGAAACGCCCATCATCACCAGGCCGTCCGACAAGATGCCGATGACGAAGGCGCCGATAATGGTTCCGCCGATGGTGCCGCGGCCGCCGGACATCGAGGTGCCCCCGAGCACGGCTGCGGCAATGGCGTTGAGCTCAAAGGAATTGCCGGTGGCCGGATGCGACGCCATCAGTTCCGACGAGATAACGATGCCGACGATAGCGGCGCAGAATCCGGAGAACATGTAGACGAACATCTTGACGCGGTCGACGCGAATGCCGGACATACGGGCGGCGCGCTCATTGCCGCCGACCGCAAAGATCTGGCGGCCGATCGGCACATATTTGGCGACATAGGCGGCGGCAAGCGCCACGACGATCAGGATCCAGATCGATACCGGCAGCCCGATGATGCGGCCGGAGCCGAGAAAGCCGAAGCCGGTGGTGGCCAGTTCGGGCTTGCCGATCAGGTTTGGAAACGTCTGGCCGTCGGAGGAGAGCAGCGCGAACCCACGGGCGACATAAAGCGTGCCGAGCGTGGCGATAAAGGGCGCGACGTTGAGCTTGGTGATGAGAAGCCCGTTGATTGCGCCGATGAGGATGCCGACGACGAGCGTGATCAGGCAGACCTCGATGACGTTGAAATACATCGTGTAGCCGATTTGGAGATCGATGCCGTTGAGGATCAGGCCGCCGGCGACCATGCCGCAGAGACCGACGATCGAGCCGACCGAAAGGTCGATGCCGCCGGTGATGATGACGAAGGTCATGCCCATGGCGAGGAAGGCATTGAGCGCCACATGCTTCGACATCAGGATAATATTGGCCGTCGATAGGAAGTTCGGCGCGAAGATCGAGAAGAAGGCGATGACGGCAAACAGCGCGATGAAGGTCCGCAGTTTCATCAGCGTCAGAAGGATGGAGCCGCTATCGGCCGCCGGGACTTTTTCGGTCGAGGTTGCAGTCGTCATCACGCAATTTCCCTTGTCGATGTGTGGCCGGCCGATTTGTGTCCCTCTGACGCAGCCTTGACGATGAGCTCTTCGGTGGCGTCAGCCCGGTCGAGGATCGTCGTGATCTTGCCGTTGCTCATGACGGCGATCCGGTCGGACAGCGCCATGACCTCTTCGAGGTCGGACGTGGAGAACAGGATGGCGAGACCATCGCCGGCGAGCTTGCGCATGGTGCGGAAGACATCCGCCTTGGCGCCGACATCGATGCCCCGGCTCGGCTCGTCCATCAGAAGAACTTTCGGATTGGTCATCAGCGCCTTGCCGATGACGACCTTCTGCTGGTTGCCGCCGGACATGGAGGTGACGTCGAAATCCGGGTTCGGCGCCTTGATCGAGAGATTGCGGACCTGTTCCTTGACGGCCGCCTGCTCGCGGTCGCCGGAAATGTGAAAGCCGAATTTCACGAATTTTTCTAGGCTTGCCAAAGTCAGGTTCGCGGCGATCGACAGGACCTGCACAAGGCCTTCGCGCTGGCGGTCTTCCGGAATGAGGGCAAGACCCTTGCGGATGCGGGTTGACGTGTCCTTGGCGACGATCTCTTCGCCGGCGACAAAGATCTTGCCGGTCGAATGCGGATGCTGGCCGATGACGCATTCGAAGAACTCGCTGCGGCCGGCACCCATCAGGCCGTAGATGCCCAACACCTCGCCGGCGCGAACCGAGATCGATAGGTGATCGACGGCGAAGCCGCCGGTCTTGCGCGGCAGGCAGATGTCTTCGGCGCGAAAGGCCTCAGCGCCCAGCTTGTGGTCGAGCGACTTGGCGAAGTCCTTGGCATCCGAGCCGATCATCGAGCGGACGATCCATTTGGTGTCGATGTCCTTGACCATGGCCTGGCCGGTGATCTGACCATCACGCAGGACGGTGATGTAGTCGCCGATCCGCATCAGCTCTTCCAGCCGGTGCGAGATGTAGACGATGGCGACCCCTTGCGCCTTCAGCTCGCCGATGACCTTGAATAGGATATCGACTTCGGCCGCAGAGAGCGCCGAGGTTGGCTCGTCGAGAATAAGGATGCGGGTATCGAGCGAGATCGCCTTGGCGATTTCGACGAGCTGCTGCTGGCCGATCGGCAGGTCCTCGACCATGGTCTCGGAGCTGATTCCGGCATCGAGCTTGTCGAGAAACTGGTTGGCTTTCTGCACCTGGGCCTTGTGGTCGATGCCGCGAATGCCACGGGTGATTTCGCGGGTGGCAAAAATGTTCTCAGCGACCGAAAGATTGCCGAACAGGTTGAGCTCCTGGAACACCATGCCAATGCCGTGTTTCTGGGCGTCGGCGGGAGAGTTGAACTCGACGTCCTTGCCTTCGAGCAGGATGCGGCCGAGCGACGGTTTCTCGACGCCGGCGATCATGCGCATCAGGGTCGATTTTCCCGCGCCGTTCTCGCCGACGAGAACGTTAACCGCGCCGCGCTTCAGCTCAAGGCTCGCATGCTTGACGGCGACGATGCCCGAATAGACCTTGGTCACATCGTCAAGCTTGAGGATGGTGTCGTGGAATTCGGCTGCCATGTCAGCCGCCGATCGTGATGGTCGCGGGCGTCAAAAGCGCCGGCTGGCCGGGGGACGGCAGCGGATAGGCGCCGAGCGCCTCGACATGTTTGCCTTCGAGGCTTTCGCGCGGCAGCTTTTCAAGCGTCAGGCCGTTGACATGGGTGTTGAAGGCCTTGCCGAATTCGGCCCACTGGATCTGGTTCTTGAATTCGTTGAAATTGACGAAATCGAGGCTGTCGCGGATAGCCGTGCCCTTGATGACAGGGCCGATCTGGATGCGCAAATCGGCTTTGCCGTCGCCATCGACATCGGTGTCGAGATAGGCGGCGCGCGATGCGGTTTGGGCTTTGACGATCGTGCCGGAGACCTTGGCCGCGAAAGTCCACGGCGCGCTGCCTTCCTTCTCCTTGTGGCCGTATTTTGCCGCCGCAGCGTCGAGGTCGGATTTGGACAGGGCGGAGACTTCCTGGAAGGGGCCGGCGCGCGTTTGCAGGAAAGGGATGACCTCGCTGTCCCAGATTTCCGCAACTTGACGTGCGGGATTGAAGCCGCCGCTTGCTGCTTGCGCAGCCTCTTCCGCCGTCGGTGTCTTGATGATCTTGCAGCCGCCGAGCGCCAAAAGTGTGGTCAGCGCAAGGGAAAGCTGGATGGCGGCGGCGAGCCGGAAATGCGGCATGAATGTCACTCCGTCAGATGGCATAAAACGCACAGGGCAGATTTCGTCCGCCCTGTGCGCATCCTTGGGGAGGATTAGTCCTTGAGCGCGAAGGTTTCGAGCTTTGGGGCGTTGTCGGCGTTGATGAGCACGCAATCCATCAGCTGCTTTTCTTCAGCCGGACCCTTGCCGGTCTTGATGAACGCGTCGGCCTGCTCGACCGCCATCTGCGCCTGAGCGTAAGCCGGCTGAAGTACGGTTGCCTTGATGCCGCCCGATGTGATGCTATCGCGCACGTCGTTGGAGCCATCGAATCCGACGACGATGACGTCCTTGCGGCCGGCAGCCTGAAGGGCGGCGATCGCCCCCATGGCCATCGTGTCGTTGCCGGAAATGACGCCCTTGATGTCGGGATTGGCCTGCAGGATGGTCTCCATCTTGGAATAGCCTTCTGTCTGGCTCCAGTTGGCCGACTGCTGGGCGACCATCTTCAGCTCCGGATATTCGTCGATGATGTCGTGATAGCCCTTGGAGCGAATGCCGGCATTGAGATCGGCTTCGCGGCCGAGCAGCTCGACATAGTTGCCCTTCTCGCCCATCAGCTTGACGAACTCTTCGGCGCCGAGCTGGGCGCCCTGGTAGTTGTTGGAAACGATCTGCGAGACGGCAACGCCGGTAGCGTTGATTTCGCGATCGATCAGGAAGGAAGGGACCCCTGCATCCTTGGCCTTCTGGACGGCGGCGATCGAAGCTTCGGAGCCGGCATTGTCAAGGATGATCGCCTTGGCGCCGCGGCCGATGGCTGTGTCGATCAGCTGGCTCTGCTTGTTGGCGTCGTCATCGTGCACGAGAACGAGGGTCTCGTAGCCAAGTTCCTTGGCCTTAGCTTCCGCGCCGACGGCTTCCGCCTTGAAGAACGGGTTGTCGTGCGACGGGGTGATGATGGCGATGAGATCGGCGGCGAATGCCGGCATGGCAACGCTCAGTGAAAGGGCGCCGGCAAAGGCGGCAAGCGTCAGTCTGCGTGTCAGTGTCATGTGGTTCCTCCCGGTTGATTAAGTTGACGGCTCCGTTCCCGGCGGAGCCGTCGATGTGCGGAGCGTCGGCTCCTTGTCGATCAGGTGATGCGCCGGATGCTTTCGGCGATCTCCTCGGGTTCGAAGACTTTTCTCCAGTCGTCGCGCATCAGCGCGGGGATGCCGAATTCGATGGCCTTGTTGCACGCGTCCGAGAACACGCCCTGAACTTCGCCGAAAATCACGGCGCCGAGCACGTTCAGGTGGCCGAGCAGGAAGTCGCGGGCAGCCTCTTCCGGCACGCCGCGCTTGACGCACTCGTCCATGGCCTGCTTCATGACGACCAGCAGCGAGGCGGCAACGGTTTCGGACAGGCCTGGCTCCAGCATCGCCATCTGATCGACGGTGACGCGGTGCGAGCGCATGACGGGAGCCCAGATGACCTTGGCGATCTCTTCACCCAGCGCATAGGCTTCTTCCGGGCCCTGCATCAGCGCGGAAACGATATGCTGCTTGGCGAACAGGCCGCCGAAGTGGTCCTTCTTCGCCTGCATGTCCGTTTCATCGTTGAAGATCGGCGGATGGCAGGGATGGGTGACGAAGTAGGTGAGATCGGCGCGTTCCGGCAGGTGGCCGGCAAACGGGGCGGCAGCATCCAGAGCCACCACCATCGTACCCGCTGTCAGCTTGCTTTCAATGCCTGCCGCGACCTTGCCGATGGCTGTGTCGGGCACAGCGAGGATGACGACATCGACACCGGCAAGCGCCGCATCGACATCAATGCAGGACAGGCCGAGTTCGTTGAGCAACCGTGCCTTGCCGGCCTCGCTTACTTCCACATGGCGCACATCGAAGCGTGAGCCCTTGAGGTTCTTGGCAAGCCGGTAGCCCATTTTGCCGCCGGCACCGAAGAGTGCGATCGAAGTCATATTTTCTCACCTGCGCGTTTGCTTTGCGATGGTTTATGGCAACTGGTATGATGAGTCAATCAGTATGTCATGTTGCGAGTCGGTTATTGGGAGTGTTCGCCATGATATTGCTGCGCACAAAATTTCCGTCGGCTGTGATTGGCAATCACAGGAAGACTTGGTGTCATCCGGCAATCGAAGGTAGTTTTCTCGGAGGTTGGATTAATTTTGAAGCGGGTGATAAGTCTTTAACGCCGGATAAATCGTTTTTATCAAAGATCACTCACGAGAGATTTCCTGCGCGGGTGGTGTTTCTGGATGGACACTTGAGTTTTTCGTCTGCTGCATGGGAGGGAACGAAAGTTATACTCAGGAAATGATATTTTATGGTGTTAACCGGGCAGGGAGCGCGCAATGATTGAAAAAGAGCGATAGCATGCTCAAGCGTATCAAACGCCATCAGGCCCGAGTGGGCATGTTCATCACCGATATCGAAGACCCGTTGCGAGACGAGGCAGCGCCTGTGCGTAGTTTTCTTCTGAAGGACGAAGCGGCTGCGGCAAAGGTGAGAGCCAGCAATATCATCAGCCTCGTCATCGATACCCGCAGGGGAGTGGACGTCGGCGCCGGCCGGCCTCATCCGGACAAGCGGGAAAGCGAGGCATCGCTGTCCAATCTTTCCCGGCCTTTTACCCAGACCGAAATCGAGGAGGCGCTGCAGACGATCGAGCAGACCAGGCCGCTGCTCGACACGCTGTTTTCAAACGCGCGGCTGAACGGCAAGGGCACATTCGAGCCCGCCGATCGTGCTGTCGAGCAGATCGCCAAGTCGATGGTAACGAATCCAGCGGCGCTGATCGGCATTACCCGCCTCAAGACCAAGGACGAATATACGTTCCTGCATTCGATTGCCGTCAGCGCGCTGATGGTGCATTTCGCACGCTTCCTCAAGTTCGACGAGCAAACGGTGCGTGTTCTCGGCGTCAGCGGCCTGTTGCACGATATCGGCAAGATGGTGATGCCCGACGCGCTGCTGTCAAAGAAGAGCGCGCTCACGGACGAGGAAATGGCGGAGATCCGGACCCATCCAGTTCGTGGCTACGAGTTGCTGTCGCGCCAGGGCGACATGCCGCAGATCGTTCTGGACGTCTGCCTTCACCATCACGAGCGGATAGACGGCAAAGGATATCCCTTCGGTCTGTCGGACAAGCAGATCAGCACGCCGGCACGGATCGCCGCCATCTGCGATGTCTATGATGCGATGACCTCGGCACGATCCTACAAGCGCGCGTGGACACCGGCGGAAACACTGAGGATGATGCTGAAATCCGACGGCCATTTCGATCGGCATCTTTTGACGCAGTTCAATGCCAGCCTGCGTGCATCCTTTTCACCCGTGCCACCGAAAGACCGCCGCAACGCGGTTCGCGCAATCCAATAGGCCAGCATCGGAATGGCTATGCTTGAAGGCCGTCCCGGATCTGCGCGAAGTAACCATCTGATCCGACCTGTCCACCCTTGAGCGCAATCTGCAGGCCGTTGGTCGCGGCATAGATGCCGTGCGCCGTGCACAACGGCGATCCCGGCGTTTGTGGTAGCGGCAGCAGCGTGGTCAGCGCCTGCACATGCAGTTCTCGAAGTGCATGGCTCGACGTATCGCCGCCGGCGATGACGGCGCGGGTCAAATGTTGTTCTTCCACCAGACGCCGCAGGATCGCACCGAGCAGCCGGCCGAGCCGGTGGCGGCTGCCGGGGATGCGGTCGATATCGCCGCCGCGGTCGGCGGATGGACCGAGCGCCGTGTTGAGAATGACGCTTTGGCCGCGCTTCAGGCTGTCGAGACCGCTTGTAATTGCCCGTTCAAGAGCGGCATTACCGCTTTCACCGAGCAGTTCCAGCGGATCGAGATTGATTCCGGCAAAACCGTTTTCCGTTGCATGGCGGATCTGCCGTTCGGTGGTGGGGGAGACGCTGCCGGAAACGACGGCGATACGGTCTGCCTTGCCGGGCAGCGGAAAGGTCTTCTTTCCCTCCGTCAGGCAGGCGGCCCTCCAGGCGGTCAGCAGCGCGTATTCGACACCGGAGGAGCCGGCAACGAACCAGCCGCCGTCGCGTCTCAGGCGCCAGAGCTGGCGGCCGGCATGGAACTGGCTTTCGGGGCTATCGACATCGAACAGCACCATGCCGTCCGCATCCCGGCAAACGTCGTCTACCCTGTCATCCGCATCCTTAGCGGCAAGCATGGAGAGATTGACGAGTCTGGCTGTCAGCGCCGTCTGTGCGCGCAGGTGCAGGCGCAGATCAGCCTCTGCCATGGGCGTGACAGGGTGGCGGCTCATGACGGGGTGGCGGTCGATGCGATACACTTCGCCTTGATAAGCGGCAAAGAGATGGCCGAAGGCGGTGTAACGCTTCAACTGCGGCGCACCGACGAGGACGGGGATGTAGGTCTGATCAAACAGCGCTTTGCCGATTTCGACGGCCCTGCCGATATTGCCGACCATCGGGCCGGAATCGAAGGTCGAGCAGACCTTGTAGTGACAGATATCGGCGCTGAGGCTTTTCAGCCAGCCGAAGGCCGGCGTCAGGTTCTTGTCCATCCAGTCCGGGGTTTCGCTGCGGCTGGTACCGGCAAGCCCGATGGCGCGGCAATCGCCGAAGCGTTGCAGCAGTGCCTCATCCGGCACATCCATGAACAGCACCGTCTCGACGCCATTGGAAGCCAGCGCCTCCATGACATCGGTAGAGCCCGTCAGGTCATCGCCATAATAGGACAGGAGAGGATTGGTCTGTGCGGTCATGATTTCTACTCGCTGGCGCTGCCGAATTTCTGGATGGAAGCGGCAAGCTCTGGATGATCCTTGGCATATGTCTCCAGCGGGATATCGGCGACGGCCGCTTGCCAGGCTTGCTGCACCGCGCGCACGCCGGCCGCCGGGCCGCCGGGATGGCTGACGATGCCGCCGCCACAAAGATAGAGCAGATCGGTTGTGCGGTTGGTGCGGCGATAGGTTTCCGGCGCCTGTCCGCCCCATTGGCCGGAACCGGCGACGGGAAGGGCGCAGTCGGATGGGTTGAACAGCGGCGTGGTCACCGCCTTGAAGCTTTCGACGAAACTGTCATCCGGCTCCCAATATTTCACACCGATGCCGTTGATCTGGAACTGATCGACACCGAGAAGCCGCCAGAATTGCTGCCAGACCTTGAAATCGAAACCGATGCCGGGATGACGGGTAAGCACGTCCCAGCCGTTGCGATGGGCGTGCAGCACCAGGCCGGAGCGCTTGCGCAGGAACGCCATGCCCCCCATGCCGATCGAGTTGATGTTGACGACGGCGCAATTGCCCCCGGCCTGCAGAACGAGATCATGGTTGCGCATCATCTCGTCGGGATCGGTCGCCGAGATGCCGAAGGCATACATCACCTTCTTGCCGGTCTTCTGCTCGTGATCGAGAACTTTCGGCATGATGGCGGCCACGCGCTCGCTGAGCGGCGAATAGGCCGGGCTCATCAGCTTTTCGTCGTCCTTGATGAAATCGACGCCGGAGCCGATCAGCTCGCCGACCAGCTCGGCCGTTTCGTGCGGGCGCAGGCCCAGTGCCGGCTTGACGATGGTGCCGATGATCGGCCGGTCGTAGACGCCGGTGAGCCTGCGGCTGCCGGGCAGGCCGAATTGCGGGCCGGGATAGGCGGACCCGTATTCCTGCGGCAACTTGAGATCGACGACGCGCAGCCCGGTCATGCCGCGGATCGAGAAGATGCCGCCGATCGCGATGGTCATCAGGGCGGACAGATCGGTGCCGACAGCATCGAGCGGGAAGGCGATATCGGCGTCAGCGCGGCGGATCGGCCCACGGCCTGCCGTGGCTTCCGGCCAGCTCGGGCGTTCGCCATCGGCAAGCGGGCGGATGGCGAGCACCCGGGCGGCAACCCGCGCCTTCAATTCCGGTGTTTCGCCGGGCACAGGTACAAAGGTGCCAGTCGACTGGTCGCTGGCGATCTTTTCCGCCATCGCCTCGATGCTGCCTGATGTTTCAATTCTGTAGGTGACGACGATCATGATCGCGCAAGAGCCTCCCGGTATGGCAAATCCCTGCCAGATTGTGTGGCACATTTTCGCCAACTGGTATAATGAGTATATCAATTAAGCAAGAGGGGCGCTTGCGTCCGCGACGATCGATGTGGAATGTGACGCCGATGAGCGTGTGTGTGGATTTCATTCGCCACAGGAGCGGTGCATAACGATGGCGAATGTGAACCAGCGAGACATTATGGGCCAGCAGACCGAACAGATCGTCCGCCGCAAACTGTCTGACGAAGTTTTCGCGCGGCTGAAGGCGATGATCACGTCAGGCGAATTGCAGCCCGGCGACGAAATGCCGTCCGAGCGGGAACTGATGGAGCGCTTCGGCGTCGGCCGGCCGGCGATCCGCGAGGCGATGCAGGCGCTGGCCGGCATGGGGCTGGTGGCCATTTCGCACGGCGAGCGCGCCAAGGTGCTGGAACTGACGGCGCAATCGATCTTCCGCCAGATGGACATGACCGCAAAGATGATGCTGGCCAAATCCTCGGATTCGCTGGAACATCTGAAAAGCGCCCGCATCTTCTTCGAGCGCGGCATGGCGCGTGAGGCGGCCCAGAAGGGCGGTGCCAACGACATTGCGGACTTGCGCGAAATCCTCGACCGGCAGCGCGCGTCGCTGGGCGACGCCGAAGCCTTCATCGCCGCCGATATGGAATTCCACACCCGGATCGCCCGGATTTCACGCAACCCGATCTATGTCGCCGTCAGCGATGCGATGCTCGCCTGGCTGAAGGAATACCATACCGAAATGCTGATCTGGACCGGCAAGGAAAAGTTCACGCTGGCCGAGCACGAGGAAATCATCACCTGCCTGGAAGCCGGCAATCCCGACGCTGCCGAACAGGCAGTACTGAAACATCTGGAACGGTCTCGGGCGCTTTACGCAGCGAAATGATGGCCAGTCCGCATAAGCGCTTCCGAGTTCAGGCACCTGCCGACCTTCGAACGCAATGCGGCGCAGCTCACGGAAAATGGTCGAGCGATGTCGGTGCAGTTTCTCGGCGATGACGTCAACGCTGATTCCAGCCGTACGCCAGCGAGCAATCTTGCGGCGTTCATCCAGATCAATCTGGGAGTAGGTGCGATTCATGTCTCGTTCCTTGCAGGATAAACTGTTGTTATCTATTGCAAGTCGCACTTCATCCTTGAACCCACCCGGCTACACGGACTGTCACAGCTATTTAAAGATGAGACAAAGTAAGAAATTTAGAGACGCGACACCATCCTATTCGTTATTACTGATTTTGCAAGATTCTATATTTGCCGATACACAGACGTAAGCCGCCGCCCGGGTGGAGCTGGTCGGGGTTGCGTAGGCCGGGCGGTGGCGGATGGCTCCAGCTGGAAGAGTAAA
>NZ_JAFCXF010000016.1:0-84593 GCF_049898205.1 Pararhizobium sp. DWP3-4
AGCTCGTCAGGCTCATAACCTGAAGGCCGCAGGTTCAAATCCTGCCCCCGCAACCAAATCAATACCAAAAACACACAAAAAGCCCGCCATCCGGAAACGGAGGCGGGCTTTGCTGCGTTTGGAGGATAAGCGAAGAGGCCGAAGGAGGGCAAAGGGCAGCGGAAAAGGATCAATTCGCCTTTCAAGCCACCGAACAGACGTAGCGTCTCGCACCCATCCCTCCGTCAGCGCCCGACAGGCTCACGCCATAACCCCGTAAATGCCGCTGATGGCCGAGAAGGACGTTCGGTGGGGCGGGGGACGTCGGCAGTGCTGGTTTGCCGAAGGGGTCTGTCTCACCTCAGTTGACGCGCGGTGTCGTAAGCGGAAAAACCGAACGGCGTTTGTACTTCGGTAGATCCCGACGATATCCGTCATCAGCCTGACAGACCGTAGAGGTTTTCAAGTTTTTCCCAATTCGCGTCCATCGCATAGGTTGGCGAGAGGAAAGGGATGCTGAAATGGCCGAAGCGGATCGACAATTGGCGTTCGGCCGTATCCTCGTCTGCGCCGGCAATCCGGTTCAGATAGAGCACGGAGGCAAGGCCGGTCCGGTCGGCGCCCGATTTGCAATGGATGAGGATGGGTTTCGGCGCATCGCGCAACAGGGTGACGAGGGTGTTTGTTTCCTCGATCGTCAAGGCTTGGGTGGCCGACATCCTGAAATCGATATGGTTGATGCCGAGGCTGCGGGCTGCCGCAACCTCATCCTTATACCAGGCCGCCCCCTGGCCACTTCCGCGCAGGTTGACAATGGTCTTGATGCCGTAGCGCTGCGCATAATCGGCCACATTCAGGGCCGTTGGCTGGTTTGAACGATAGAGCGCGCCCGGCACGACCTCGGCAAAATTACCGGTGGCCTGAATGGCGAACAGATAGGTTCCAAGCCCCACCGCTGCGGCGCAGCCTGCCATCAAAGCCAGCTTCCAAAATCCGTGCATCATCCACCAGCGGCCTTTGCGATGGGATCAGCTTTGCAGTTTGGGCTGACAACAGCCTGAACGGCGTGCGATGACGGTGGAAGTGGCGGTTTTGCAGTGGCCCGGCGAATGGGTTGGGTGTTTGCAGCGAACGCGCAGGATTTCGCGTCCTTCACAGCCAGGGCATCCGAATGTGTGAAATATATTTCATGGTATGAATTATATTGACTTTGCTCGGTTGTTGCGATTATCTGCCCATACCGGACTTCGAGGAGGAACTCCGGTCTTCATTGGATCATCGGGCCGCCGCTTAAGGCGCCGCCGGGTATTTGGGAGGGGCTTCGGCCTCAAGGAGGAATCTTGCGTAAATTTCTAAGCACGACCGCATTGGCGGTCCTTGCATCGACGCTTTTCGCCGGTGCTGCCAGCGCCGAAACGGACAATCCGTTCCGCTGCAAGCCGGGCGAAAAATACGTCATGAACGTCATGGTCTCGGGCGTCGAATACTGGTTCCCGGTCTATGAAATGTTCAAGCAGGCGGGCCAGCAGCTCGGCTGCGAGACCGCCTATACCGGCACGCCGGAATATGACGTCAACAAGCAGATCGCCACGTTCGACCAGGCGCTGGCCCAGAACCCGGCCGGTATCCTCGTTCACCCGATGAACTCCGACCCGTTCATCGAGCCGATCAACCGGGCGATCGACCAAGGTACGGCTGTCGTTACTTTCGCCGCCGATGCGCCGCTTTCCAAGCGCATCTCGTTCATCACCTCGGACAATACCCGCGAAGGCACCTATGCCGCCGACGCGATCGCCGAGAAGATGGGCGGCAAGGGCGAATATGCCGTTCTGGAAAATCCGGGCCAGGACAACCATGACAAGCGCATCGCCGCCTTCATCGCCCGCATGACCGAAAAATATCCGGACATGAAGCTGGTCGGCCGTGCTGCTTCCAACCAGGATCCGACCAAGGCCTATCAGGCGCTTTCGAGCCTCATCCAGGCCAATCCGAACCTCGGGGCCGTGTTCATGCCGGAGGCCAACTCGGCCATCGGCGCGTCGCAGGCCAACAAGGAAAGCGGCGGCAAGATCCTGGTGATGTGCGCCGACGTCAACGCCAACATTCTCGACATGATCAAGGCGGGCGAAGTGTTCGGCTCGATCAACCCGAACCAGGGCATGCAGGGTTACATGGGCTTCATGCTGCTGTGGCTTGCCAAACACCCGGAACTGATCGACCCGATGAACGACGCCAAGCGCGTCGGCTTCAATCCGATGAGCATTCCGTTCGTCGATAACGGCCTGTCGATCGTCACCGCCGACAATGCCGACGACTTCTACTGGGACAAGTACCTGAAGCGGCGTGGTACGAAGGGCATCGAGGAGTAAGCCCACTGCACAATCCTTAAATCGGTATCGATTTAAGGACAAATTATGCAGCAGGCGGCGCTGTAGGTGCCGGCTGTCCGGGGCTTCATGCCCCGGACAGCCACCGCAAACGTAGGGAGAAGCATGTCATGGCGCCGATGCCGGTTCTGGAAATCCGCAATGTCAGCAAGCATTTTGGTGCTGTGAAGGCGTTGACGGACGTGAGCTTCAGTCTGGAAAAGGGCGAGGTTCATGCGCTGTGCGGCGAAAACGGCGCGGGCAAATCGACGCTGATGAATATCATTGCAGGCGTCCTGCAGCCGACCGAGGGTGAAGTGCTCGTCGATGGCGCGGCGGTCAAGGTGACCTCGCCGGCCGTGGCGCAATCGCTCGGACTTGGCCTCGTGCATCAGGAAATAGCGCTCTGCCCCGATGCGACGGTGGCCGAGAACATGTTCATGGCCGCCACCAACCGCCGCCGCTCGCCTTTCATGAACTATGGCAGGCTGGAGCGGGAGGCTCAAGGTGTGATGAACCGCCTGGCGCCGATCGACGTGCGCCAGAAGGTGGCTGAGCTACCAATTTCCAGCCAGCAATTGGTGGAGATCGCCAAGGCGCTGACGCTCGACTGCCGCGTGCTGATCTTTGACGAGCCGACGGCGGCACTGACGGAATCGGAAACCCAGGTGCTGTTCGGGATCATCCGCGATCTGAAGGCGCAGGGTATCTCGATCATCTATATCAGCCATCGCATGGCCGAAATTTTCAGCCTCTGCGACCGGGTGACCGTGTTTCGTGACGGGCGCTATGTCTCGACCGAAAAAGTCGCGGATCTGACGCCGGATGATATCGTCCGCCGCATGGTCGGGCGCGAGATCACCCAGCTCTATCCGGAAAAGCAGGCGCCGACGGAACGGACGGACGAGACCATTTTGAGCGTCCGCAATCTTGGTGACGGCGATCGCTTCAACAATGTCAGTTTCGAATTGCGCCAAGGCGAAATTCTTGGCGTCGGCGGGCTGATCGGCTCGGGCCGCACCGAGATTGCCAAGGGCATTTGCGGATTGCGGCCGGTGAGGGAAGGCGAGGTGCAACTGCATGGGCAGCGGCTGCGGGCGCGGTCCTATGCGCAGGCCGTACAGGCGGGCGTCGTCTATCTTTCGGAGGACCGCAAGGGGTCCGGCGTCTTCCTGGAGCTGTCCATCGCCCAGAACATTGCCGTGCTCGATCTGAAATCGCTGACCGGGCCGCTCGGCCTGTTGAATTCGAAGGCCGAGGCGGATCGTGCGCGGGATTTGACCAGGCGGCTTGGCGTGCGGATGGGCGGCATCGACATGCCGGTCTCGTCGCTGTCGGGTGGCAACCAGCAGAAGGTGGCGATTGCCAAGCAGCTGGCGGTCAATCCCAAGGTCATCCTGATGGACGAGCCGACGCGCGGCATCGATGTCGGCGCGAAATCGGAAATCCACCGGCTCTTACGCGATCTCGCGCGCTCCGGCATCGGCATCGTCGTCATCTCGTCGGAACTGCCGGAGCTTCTCGGTCTCTGCGACCGGGTACTGGTGATCCGCGAGGGTACGGTTGCCGGTGTGGTCGAGGGCGAGACGATGACCGAAGAGGCAATCATGCGGCTGGCATCGGGTGTCGGCGCTCATAACAATTCAAAGGCATCAGAGCATGCCGCATAAAGAACAAGCAGGGGCAGGAGACAAGGTCATGGCGGACGCTACGTTGGCAACGGCACATCAGGCACGCGCGCCCGGCTGGAAACGGCTGGGGACGATGCGCGAGGCGGGACTGATCGCGATCATCCTGGCGCTCTGCATCGCCATGAGCTTTGCCTCGCCGCATTTCCTGACGCTCGGCAATTTCCGGGCCATGCTGATGTCGTTTTCGGTCGAAGGCATCGTCGTCGTCGGCATGACCATCCTGTTGATCGTCGGCGGTATCGACCTGTCGGTCGGCTCGGTCGTCTGCTTTTCGATGGTGCTGTCGGGCTCGCTGTTCCTGATGGGGCTCGATCCCTGGAGCGCATCGCTGATCGGCATCATTGCCAGCGGCCTGATCGGCTGCGTCATGGGCTTCTTCGTCACGGTGGTGGGGCTCAACCACTTCATCACGTCACTTGCGGCGATGGTGATCGTGCGCGGCATCTGCCTGATCATCACCAAGGGCACGCCGCTGTCGCTGTTTACCTTGCCGCCGTCGTTCAAAGCGGTCGGGCAGGGGACGTTCTATGGCGTCCCCTATGTGATCCTGATCTTCGTCGCCGTCGTCGTGCTGTTCGATTTCCTGCTGCGCCGGGCAACGGCTTTCCGCAAAGTGTTCTACACCGGCAGCAACGAGAAGGCGGCGCTCTATTCCGGCATCAAGACCAACCAGGTGAAATTCTGGGTGACGGTGCTCTGCGCCACGCTATCGGGTGTGGCCGGCGTCATCTACATGTCCCGCTTCGGTGCCGCGACGCCGACCTTCGGTGTCGGCATGGAACTCAACATCATTGCTGCCGCGGTGATCGGCGGCGCCTCGCTGAATGGCGGCTCGGGTACGATCCTCGGCGCCATCCTCGGTATCGCTCTGCTTTCGGTCGTCACCAGTTCGCTGATCCTGCTCGACGTCTCCGTCTATTGGCAAGACATGATCAAAGGCTGCATTCTGCTCGCTGCCGTCTCGATCGACCATTTCCTGCACAAGCGGAAGGCTGCCTGATATGTCGCCCATTAGGCCCATTGCCAAGCTCAAGCCCGCCAATGCGCCGCGCGAGGAAATCGTCATCGCCCGGCAGATGCACCAGGCGCTGGTCCTGCATTTCCTCGAAGGACTGACGCAGGCGCAGATCGCCGATCAGCTCGGCATCTCGCACGCCACCGTCAACCGGCTGATCAAGCGCGGCCGCCAGCTGGGCCTGGTCGAGATCAAGATCAAGTCGCCGGTCGAGCCGCTGGTGGATATGGAAGAGCAGCTCCGGGCATTGGGCGGCATCGGCCGCGCCGTGGTGGTGCCGACCGTATCGGACAATCCGCAGACGGCACTTCAGGCGGTTGGCGAGGCGGCCGCCCGGCTTTTGCTGGAAGAGATTACGGATGGCGATACGATCTGCATTACCGGCGGCAAGGGCGTCAGCGCCGTGGTGGCCGGATTGCAGGCGCAGCGCCGTTTCGATGTCGAGGTGATCCCGGCGACGGGATGCGTCCAGGGCAAGCACTATACCGACGTCAACCACGTCTCGACGATGATGGCCGATCGGCTCGGCGGGCGCTCCTACCAGATCCATGCGCCGCTGTTTGCCGATAGTGCGGCCGAGCGCGGCATGCTGATCAACATGCGCTCGGTTGCCGACGTGTTCAAACGGGCGCGAGAGGCAAAGATCGCCGTGGTCGGTATCGGTTCGATCCTGTCGGACGACTCGAGCTATTATGACCTGCATCCGTCTTCGAGCACCGACCGTGCCGCAATCGAACGCTCCGGTGCATCCTGCGAATTGCTGGCGCACCTACTCGATAACCAGGGGCAGGTCTGCGACTACAGCCTCAACCGGTCGCTGGTATCGCTGACGCTTCCCGAGTTCGCCTCGATCCCCACCAAGATCGGTGTGGCGAGCGGGCCGAACAAGGCCGGGCCGATCCTCAGCGTATTGCGGGGCAATCATCTGGATACGCTGGTGACCGACGAGGCGACGGGTGCGCGGGTACTGGCATTGGCGAATGGCGAAGGAAAATGGGCATGAGCGGACAGCAGTTGACACGTGAGATCGGCAAATCCGGCGTTTCCGCCTCGGCGGTTGGGCTGGGAACCTGGGCGATCGGCGGCTGGATGTGGGGCGGGACGGATGAAAACGAGTCCATTGCCGCGATCCAGGCCTCGCTCGATGCCGGCGTGACGCTGATCGATACGGCACCGGCTTACGGGCTGGGGCGCTCGGAAGAAATCGTCGGAAAGGCACTGGCTGGCCGCCGCGACAAGGCTGTGATCGCCACCAAATGCGGCCTTGTCTGGCATACGCAAAAGGGCCGCCATTTCTTCGATCAGGACGGCAAGCCGGTCCACCGCTATCTCGGCCGCGATGCGATCATGCACGAGGTCGAGGAAAGCCTGACGCGGCTCGGCACCGATTACATCGACCTCTACATCACCCATTGGCAGGACCCGACGACACCGGTCGAGGAGACGATGCGGGCGCTGGAGGACTTGCGGACATCCGGCAAGATCCGGGCGATCGGGGCGAGCAATGTCAGCAAGGACGATCTCAACGCTTATATTGCGGTTGGTGGTCTCGATGCGATCCAGGAGCGGTTCAGCATGATCGACCGTGAGATCGAGATGGATCTCCTGCCGCTGACCCAAGCCAATGGCATTGCGACGCTCAGCTATTCGTCGCTGGCGCTGGGGCTGTTGTCCGGCGCCATCGGCCCGGACCGGGTGTTTTCCGGCGACGACCAGCGCAAGGACAATCCGCGCTTTTCAGTCGGCAACCGGAAGAAGGCAACGGCGCTTGCCGATGCCATCCGGCCGGTCGCGGAAAAGCATGGCGCCAGCATCGCCCAGACCGTGATTGCCTGGACGCTGGCACAGCCCGGCGTGACCTTTGCGCTCTGCGGGGCGCGCAATCCGGCGCAGGCAATCGACAATGCGCGGGCCGGGACCATCCGGCTGGATGCGGCCGACCTAGCCGCCATCGATACGGCCATAGCGGCGAAACTAACTGATATGGACAGGTAGCGGATCGCCATCATGGAACGTCAAGAGATATTGGACGGGCTGCGCCAAAGCCTGAAGGTGGACGTGTGTGTCATCGGCGGCGGCATCAACGGCATCAGCGTCTTCCGGGAGTTGGCGCTGCAAGGGCTCAGCGTGCTGCTGGTCGAGAAGCACGACTACTGCTCCGGCGCCAGTTCGGCACTGTCGCGCATGGTGCATGGCGGGCTGCGCTACCTGGAAAACGGCGAATTCAAGCTGGTGCAGGAATCGCTGGTCGAGCGCGACCGGCTGTTGCGCAACGCGCCGCATTACGTCGCGCCTTTGCCGACGACGGTGCCTGTCTTCGATATCTTTTCCGGCCTCGGCAATGGCATCGTCCGGTTTTTGGGCCTCAGCCGCCGTCCAAGCCGCCGGGGTGCGGTCGCCATCAAGGCAGGCCTCAGCATCTATGATTTCCTGACGCGCAAGCGGGCGATGATGCCGCGCCATCAGTTTCGCGGACGCCGCACGACGCTTGAAAAATGGCCGGCACTGCATCCGGGCATCAAGAGTTCCGCCACCTATTTCGACGCCTGGGTCAGCCATCCGGAACGGCTGGGCATCGAACTGCTGCAGGATGGTCTTTCAGCAAAGTTCGGCGCGGCGGCACTGAACTATGCGGAGCTGCGGCGCACTGACGATGGCCGGTATCGCGTCGAGGACCAGATCGGCGGCGCGTCCGTTTCCGTCGAACCGGCGCTGATCATCAACGCCACCGGCGGCTGGATCGATATCGCCAATCAAAGCCTGTTTTCGCCGGAGGCGCGTCCGGCGCCCTTGATGGGCGGCACCAAGGGCTCGCATCTGATCATCGACAATGACGCGTTGCGCGATGCTCTTGCCGATCACATGATCTATTACGAGAACGAGGACGGGCGCATCTGTATCCTGTTTCCCTATCTCGGCAAGGTTCTTGTCGGCTCCACCGATATTCGCGTCGATGATCCGGAAACGGTGCGCTGCGAGGCGGATGAGCGCGACTACATCCTGCAATCGCTCGCCTTCGTGCTGCCGGATATCAAGATCAAGCCCGAGGAGATCGTCTTCCAGTTTGCCGGCGTGCGGCCGCTGCCGGCCAGCAATGACAGCTTTACCGGCCGCATTCCGCGTGATCATTTCTGCACGGTCGTCGAACCCAAAGATGGTGGCCCGCCGGTGCTGTGCATGATCGGCGGCAAGTGGACGACGTTCCGGTCGTTTGGTGAACTGGCAGCCGACATGGCGCTGGAAAGATTGGGCAGGAGGCGGCGCGTCGCGACAACCGAGAGGCCGATTGGCGGCGGGCGGGCATTTCCCGCCAACGCGCCGGTCTGGCTTGCAAGTGTAGCTGTTGCCAAGGGCATTTCCGGCCAGCGTATGGCTACGCTGTTTGGCCGCTATGGTACGGATGCCGAGGCCGTCGCCGGTTTCATTGCCACAGGCGCGGATACGGCACTGCCGCATGCCGGTTACTCGGTGCGTGAATTGCAGTTCCTGATCCGCGACGAGGCCGTCGAACATCTCGATGACCTGCTCTTGCGGCGCACGACGCTGGCCGTCTCGGGCGAGCTTTCGCTCGACATGATGGACGCGGCGCTCGATCTTTTGGCGCAGGAAAAGCGCTGGACACCAGCGCAGCGCGCCAGCGAGCGCGACCGGTTTCTCACCCTTCTCAACGGACGCCACGGCGTCGATGAAGACATGCTTTCCGCAAGGAACGAACCAAGGAGTACAGAATGCGACACAACAGCAAAGTCCGGATGAACCGGCTGTTCGGCAACGGCCGCTGCCTCGACGTGGCGATCGATCACGGCGTCTGCAACGAGCCATCCTTCCTCAACGGATTGGAAGACATTCAGGCGGTGGTCAAGGCGCTGGTGTCTGCAGCACCCGACGCGATCCAGATGAACTACGGCCAGGCGGACCTGTTGCAGGACGTTCCCGGCAAGGACAAGCCGGCGCTGGTCATGCGCATCGACATGGGCAATCCCTATAACCGCATCCGCCACCGCGACATGTGGGCGGTGTTGCAGAACGAGGCCGAGCCGCTGATCGGCGCGCTTGAGATGGATGCGGCCTGCGTCGTCGTCAACCTGTTCATGCTGCCGGACGAGCCGGACCTGTTCCGTCAGTGCGTACAGAACATTTCCCGCGTGCGGGCCGATTGCGACAAATATGGCATGCCGCTGATGATCGAGCCGCTGGTGATGCAGCCGGTCACGGAAAAAGGCGGCTACATGGTCGATGGCGATGCCGATAAGATCGTCACGCTAACGCGCTTGGCGCGCGAGATGGGTGCCGATATCGTCAAGGCCGATCCGACCGACAATGCCGAGGATTTCCACCGTGTGGTGGAAGCGGCACGCTGCCCGGTTCTGGTGCGTGGCGGCGGCAAGGAAGATCTGCGTGCGGTGTTTGATAAATCCGCGGCCTTGATGCGGCAGGGCGCGATGGGCATGGTCTATGGGCGCAATATCTATCAGCACGCCAATCCAAGCGCCGTGGTGCGCGGGCTGATGGCGATCATCCATGAGAATGCCAGCGGCGAAGAGGCATTTGCTGTTTATCAGCAGGGGTAAGTGGTGAATTCACTTCTCCCCACCGGGGAGAAGTGCCGAGCGTATGCGAGGCGATGAGGGGCGGCTAATTCAGAGCCTGTCGCCCCCTCATCCGGCCCTGCTGGCCACCTTCTCCCCGCTGGGGAGAAGAGGAAGTCAGGTCTGTGTTTTCGGCCGGAATCGCGCAAAACTCTGTCAGAACCTTGGGAGGGGTTCAGAATGAAGCAATATCTTTTGGGGCTGGATGCCGGAAACACGGTCATAAAGGCAGTGATTTTCGACCGGGCGGGCAACGAAATCGCGGCTGCGGCTGAAGAGGGGCATAGCCGCATGCCGAGCCCTAGGCATGTCGAGCGTGGTCTGGACGAGCTTTGGACCAATGCACGGCAGGTTATCCGTGCTTGTATCGAAAAGGCAAAGATCCAGCCGGAGGAGATTGCCGCGATCGGTTGCGCCGGGCATGGCAACGGTCTCTATGCGCTCGATCGCGATGGTGCCCCGCTGCTCGGCATCCAGTCGATCGATACGCGGGCGGCCGGGCTGGTTGACGAATGGCGCGAATCTGGCGTCGGCGACCGGACCTATCCGATTGCCCGCCAGCGTCCGTGGCCATCGCAGACCCCCACATTGCTTGCCTGGCTGAAGCGCCACCGGCCGGAGCAGTTCAACCGGATCGGCACGGTGTTCTTCTCCAAGGATTTCATCGTCAACCGCCTGACCGGCGAGCGTGTCAGCGAGGTGTCGGACATGTCCGGCGCCGGTCTGCTCGATCTTGCCGAGCGCCGTTATGACAAGGTGCTGATGGAGGCCTATGGCCTTGGCGATTGCATGGATCTCTTGCCGCCGCTGATCGAAAGCGCCGATATTGCCGGTACGGTCACCGAAGCGGTTGCCAAGCAAACCGGGCTTGCCGCCGGCACGCCGGTGGTCGGCGGGTTGTTCGATGTCGTCGCTTCGGCGCTTGGCTCGGGCGTTACGCGCACCGGCAGCGCCTCGATCATTGCCGGCACCTGGAGCATCAACCAGGTCATCATCGACGGTCCCGATCTCGACGGACCGGTGTTCATGTCCTCGACCTTCGATCGCAGCCGCTACATGGCCATGGAAAACAGCGCCACCTCGGCCGCCAATCTCGAATGGCTGGTCAGGGAGTTCTTCGAAGGCGAGCATGCGGACGGCGTTTCGCCGTTTGATGCCTGTTGCGCGCTGGCAGGCGCAATCGAGCCCGCGGCAGACGATCCGCTCTATCATCCCTATCTCTACGGCGCCCAGCAGGATGGCCACGCACGCGCCGGCTTCTACGGCATTGCCGGCTGGCACACCAAGGGGCATCTGGTTCGCGCGCTGCTCGAAGGTGTCGCTTTCGGCCATCGCCAGCATATCGAGACGATCCGCAAGGCCGGGGCGGTGTTCAACGAAGCCGTGCTCTCCGGCGGGGGGTCTCGCAGCCTGATCTGGCCGCAGATCTTTGCCGATGTGCTCGGCGTTCCCGTGACCGTCGCCCGTTCGCGGGAAACCGGTGCCCTGGGGGCGGCGATTGCGGCCGGAACCGGCGTCGGCATCTTTGCGGATTTTGAAGCGGGTGCGGCGGCCATGGTGCAGACCGAGCGGCATTATCGTCCGAACGTCTCGCTTGAGGCGCATTATGCGCGACGATACGCTCTGTATAACGATATCGCCGAAGCGATGGCGCCGCTCTGGCGGCGTCTGGCGGCGGTGCAGCCCGTTGTTGCAGGAGTGGCGGCGTGACCATGCGTGTGAATGATGCAGCGATTGATGCGGGACGCTACGATTTCATCGTCGTCGGTGCGGGATCGGCGGGATGTGTTCTGGCCAAACGGCTCTCGGCCGATCCGAAGAACCGCGTGCTTTTGCTCGAAGCGGGCGGCAGCGACCGGTATCACTGGGTTCATGTGCCGATCGGTTATCTCTACTGCATGGGCAATCCGCGCACCGACTGGATGATGAAGACCGCAGCCGAAGCCGGGTTGAACGGCCGGTCGCTGCCCTATCCGCGTGGAAAGGTGCTCGGCGGCTGCTCGTCGATCAACGGCATGATCTACATGCGCGGGCAGGCGGCGGATTACGACGGCTGGCGGCAGGCGGGCAATTCCGGCTGGGGCTGGGACGACGTGCTGCCCTATTTCCTCAAATCCGAGGACAATTATCGCGGCAAATCGCGGGTGCACGGGGCAGGTGGCGAGTGGCGGGTGGAAAAACAGCGGCTGTCCTGGCCGATCCTCGATGCGTTTCGCGATGCCGCCGAAGAACTCGGTATTCGCAAGACCGATGATTTCAACGATGGCGACAACGAGGGCTCGGGCTATTTCGAGGTCAACCAGCGCGGCGGCCTGCGCTGGAACACCACCAAGGCCTTCCTGCGCCCGGCGATGAAGCGGGCCAATCTGCGCGTGCTGACCGGGGCCGAAACCGAAAGGCTGGAATTCGACGGCAGGATGGTGACCGGCGTGCGGTTCCGGCTGAACGGACAGACCCATGTCGCCCACGCTAGCCGCGAGGTCGTGCTGTCGGCAGGAGCAATCAACTCGCCGAAAATCCTGGAGCTTTCCGGGGTCGGCCGTCCGGATGTGCTGTCCCGTGCCGGAATCGAACCAACCCATGAACTTGCGGGTGTCGGCGAAAATCTGCAGGACCATCTGCAGATCCGCACGGTGTTTCGCATCGAGGGCGCCAAGACGCTGAACCAGCTCTATCACAACCTGTTCACCCGGGCGGGCATGGGGCTTGAATATATGCTGCGGCGGTCCGGCCCATTATCGATGGCGCCGAGCCAGCTCGGCATCTTCGCCAAAAGCGATCCCGCCTTGGCGACCGCCGACCTCGAATATCATGTGCAGCCCCTGAGTACCGACCGGCTCGGCGAGCCGCTGCATAAATATCCGGCCGTTACGGTCTCGGTCTGCAACCTGCGGCCGGAAAGCCGGGGGACGGTGCATGTTGCGGGGCCGGAGTTTTCCGCTGCCCCGGACATCCGCCCGAATTATCTTTCGACGGGGGGCGACCGGATGGTCGCGACCAGTTCGATCCGTCACGCCCGTCGTTTGATGGAGACGGGTGCGATTGCCAAATACAGGCCGCAGGAGATGCTACCCGGCACGGAATACCAGAGCGAAGAGGACCTGATTCGCCGTGTCGGCGATATCGCCACGACGATTTTTCATCCGGTCGGCACCTGCAAGATGGGCAGCGATGCGATGGCCGTGGTCGATCCTCAATTGCGGGTGCATGGGCTGTCGAAATTGCGGGTGGTCGATGCGTCGATCATGCCGACGATCGTCTCGGGCAATACCAATTCCCCTGTGATCATGATCGCGGAGAAGGCGGCGGAGCTGATTGTTTCCGGCGTTTGAGGAGACCCGGCTGCAGGCGGCGGCGCTGCTTCAGTCCGGCGGGGACACAGGCAAACCTGGTAGGCCGGAATTATGCGGCATACCGGAAGTGTCGTCGAAGCTTCGATAGGCCATGCGTTTATACGCCTCGACCAGCGCGCGCCCTTCTGTCTCGCCGGTCGAGAGCGCCAGCCGCATGACGCATTCGCCGAAATGCATCACCAGCAAGGCCGATACCTTGAGCCGGTCGAGATCTTCATCCGGCAAGGCGCGCTTCAGCGCTGCCGCAAGAAGAATTGCATTTTGCCGGCTTTCGGCCAGTTCGATCTCCCGCAGGCCCTTGTCTGCCTGCATCGCCGACCAGATGTCGCGGATCACCGGCTCGGCCAGGAAGATGTCGTAATATTCGTCGATCAGCACGGAGAAGGCCTGACGCAGGTCTTCAACCGTCTTCACATGGGCAAGGCCTTCGGCGATGCAGGCGCGCGAGACGGCATTGTAGCGCTCGGCCAGCGTCCGGATGATTGCAGCCTTGTCGGGAAAATACTGGTACAGCGAGCCGATCGAAATGCCGCTCAATTCAGCGACTTCGCTCATCCGCATCGTGTCGCTGCCGCGCTCGGCAATCAGCCGGGAAGCGCTCGCCAGAATATGCTCGACCCTCTCGCGGCTGCGCTTTTGCGTCGGTGATTTGCGCATCGCCCCTTCCTCCTCCTGTGCCGGCGAGGGCGCTGTCTGGTCCACGGCCAAGATCTGTCCTTTCAGGTTTTCTTTGATCGAAATTTCGCTTGACGATCAAAATACGAGGGTTTATCACATTTGGCAAATGTGAGTATCACTCATATTGTTGAGATCAGCGGGAGCGAGACGATGAGCAACGAAACGATTTTGATCCTGGGTGGCAGCGGCAAGACCGGCCGCCGTGTGGCGGAGCGCCTGACGGCAGCAGGCAAAGATGTCCGGCTGGCGTCGCGCTCGACTGTTCCTGCGTTCGACTGGACAGATCCGTCGGGCTGGGCACCAGCGTTTGAAGGGGTCGATGCCGCCTATGTCAGCTACCAGCCGGATCTGGCCGTGCCGGGTGCCGTCGAGGCGATTGGTGCTTTGTCCCGGCTTGCGCTCAAAAAGGGCGTCCGGCATCTGGTCCTGCTTTCGGGACGCGGAGAAGACGAAGCCCTAGCGGCGGAAGAGGCATTGAAACAGTCCGGTATTGGCTACACCATCATCCGTGCCAGCTGGTTCTTCCAGAATTTCAGCGAGGCTTTTTTGCTCGAAGGCATTCAGGCGGGCGAACTGGTTCTGCCGGTCGGCAATGTCAGGGAACCGTTCATCGATGCCGATGATATCGCCGATGTTGCGGTT
The DNA here is from genome assembly GCF_049898205.1 of Pararhizobium sp. DWP3-4. Classification (NCBI taxonomy): domain Bacteria; kingdom Pseudomonadati; phylum Pseudomonadota; class Alphaproteobacteria; order Hyphomicrobiales; family Rhizobiaceae; genus Pararhizobium; species Pararhizobium sp. DWP3-4. The sequence continues at coordinate 14,314 of NZ_JAFCXF010000016.1, forward strand.
GCCGCTTTGACGGGACCGGGACATGCCGGAAAAACCTATGAGGTGACGGGGTCGCAGTTGATGACATTCGGCGAGGCGGTGGCGGAGATCGCCCGGCAGACCGGACGCGATATCCACTTCACCACTGTCGATATCGGCGACTATGTCGCCATGCTGGAAGAAGCGCAGATTCCGGCAGATTATATCTGGCTGGTGCGATACCTTTTCACCACCGTGCTGGACGGCCGCAACGAGAGCGTGACGGATGATGTCCTGCAGGTGCTTGGCCGCCCGCCGCGTGGCTTTGCTGATTTTGCGCGTGAGGCTGCTGCAACCGGTGTCTGGGAGGGCCTGAAATGATTGCCGCACTTTTCCCCTGGTTGATCTTTTCGGCCGTGATCGGGACCGGGCTGAATGCGGGCCTGTTCTTCATCTTCTCAGTCTGCATCATGGCGGCGCTCGCCCGTTTACCGGCTGAGCAGGGCATTGCCGCCATGCAGGCGATCAATGTGGTGATCCTCAATCCCTGGTTCCTGCTCGCCTTCATGGGAACGGCGGCGCTGTCTCTCGTCCTCATTGCCGGCGGTTTCGTCTATGGCGGCCCGGCGCGGTTTTATCTGATTGCAGGCGGGCTGCTGTTTCTTGGCGGCGTCATCCTGGTGACGATGATCGTCAACGTACCGATGAACAATGCGCTCGAAGCATTGCAGCCGGGCAGCGAGGAGGCTGCGCGCCTGTGGACATCGACCACTCTCGTCGATTGGGTCCGGTGGAACCACGTGCGCACATTGTCGTCGATCGGCGCACTGGGGTGCTTCGTCCTGGCTTTTCGCGCGGCCTGACCATCAGTCCAGCGCATTGGCCCGCGTCTTGAGGATGGCCGAGAAGCGCGGGTCGAAGGCGCGGCTGATCGGCTCAGCCGCTGCACCCAGTGCGACGGACCACGGATCTGTCATGCCGAGTTGAAGACGGGGTATCGATCGGCCCGGGCGGTTGGCGTTGGATGGAAGCAGCGGGTGGATGGCCTGCAGAAGCTTGCGGGTCAGCGCCTCCGGTCCTGTGGAGCAGAGTATGACGGTCTGCGGATCAAAGATCGTCTCGATGATCTGCACGCCCCAGCGCAATTCTTCGGCGGCGGCATCGATCCATGATGCCATCGCCGGATCGCCGGTATTGACCAGCATGGTCAGCCGTTCCGGCAGGCCGGGATCGGACGGATCGGCGCCGAGATGCTGGTAGAGCGAGGCAAGCGACGCGCGGTGTTCAAGCGACGTCTGGTCCGGGCGCCGCAGTGTGGGGGGTAAAAGCACCATGCCGATTTCACCGGCATTGCCGTTGGTGCCGGCATAGAGTTCACCATTCAGAATGAGGCCAGCGCCGATACCGTAGCCGACATAGAGGCAGACGGCGTGATCGATGCCGTGGGCGGCACCCACCATGCGCTCGGCGGTGGCGCAGGCGGCGGCGTCGTTCTGCAACGCCACTTCCAATCCGGTGCCGGCGGCCAGCGTTTCGAGCAGCGGAAAATTCTGCCAGGCGGCCATCATCCACTGATCGTCATTGTCGGTCGCAAGGCCAAACGGACCCGGCATGGCGACGCCGAGACCGACGAGCCGCTTCTCTGCCTGTTTCGCACTGCCGGCGAGTTCGGTGCGGACCTGTTCGATCAGGTCGAGAATGACCTTGGCGCCGGTGGCCGGGCCGCCCGGCGGCAGGTTGGCGTGGGCGCGCACCAGAACGGTGCCGACGAGATCCACCGCGATCGCCCGTGTCACGTGCCGGTCGATCTGCAGGCCGATGGCAAAGGCGCCGTCCGGCACCAGCCGGTAGGGCGTCGAGGGCTGGCCGCGACCGTTGCGCACGGCGGCGAGCGATACCACCAGTCCGTCCCGTTCCAGATCCTCGATGATGTTGGACACGGTCTGCTTGGTCAGCTTCGTTGCGCGTGCAAGATCGGCGCGCGACAATTGCCCGTTCAGCCGCAGCGCATCGATCATCACACGGCGGTTATGGGCGCTGGTGCCCTCCTGATTGGTGCCGCTTTTGGCCCGGATCGGTCGCATCTCATTCATCCCGCGAAATCCTCTTGACACCATTAGATTATTCAACAAGACTTAAGTCAACGCAATTGACTTAATAAAGAAGCCGCAGAGCTTTTAGGGAACAAACGGCGGCACGGGACCAGTCCTAGTGGCCGCGCAACACTTCGACAAGGCATGCCGGAGGCCGCTTTCAAGTGGTTTTGCGGAAAGGCGCGTGTTTTTGCGGGCCGACGAGACGACTGTTGTTATCACTGGAGAGAAGAACATGCTGAAAGCCAAACGCAATGCGCTGATGGGGGCCGCGCTGGTCGGCGCCTTTTTTGCAACCAACGCCTATGCCGAAACGACGCTCAATGCGTTGTTCATGGCGCAGGCCGCCTATAGCGAAGCTGATGTCCGGGCCATGACCGGTGCATTTGCCAAGGCCAATCCGGACGTCAAGGTCAATCTGGAATTCGTGCCTTACGAAGGCCTGCACGACAAGACCGTGTTGGCCCAAGGGTCCGGCGGCGGCTACGATGTCGTGCTGTTCGACGTGATCTGGCCGGCCGAATATGCCAGCAACAAGGTTCTGGTCGACGTGTCCTCGCGCGTCACCGACGACATGAAGAAGAACGTGCTGCCCGGTGCCTGGACGACGGTTCAATATGACGGCGCCTATTACGGCATGCCGTGGATTCTCGATACGAAATACCTGTTCTACAACAAGGAAATCCTCGAAAAAGCCGGCATCAAGACGCCGCCGAAGACCTGGGACGAACTGGCCGAACAGGCCAAGACGATCAAGGACAAGGGCCTTCTGGCCACCCCGATCGCCTGGAGCTGGTCGCAGGCGGAAGCGGCTATCTGCGACTATACCACGCTGGTCAGTGCCTATGGCGGCGATTTCCTGAAGGATGGCAAGCCCGACTTCCAGACCGGTGGCGGCCTCGATGCGCTGAAATACATGGTGTCGAGCTATTCGTCCGGCATCTCCAACCCGAATTCCAAGGAGTTTTTGGAGGAGGACGTCCGTAAGGTATTCGAGAACGGCGAAGCCGCTTTCGCGCTGAACTGGACCTACATGTACAATCTCGCCAATGCCGGCAAGGACAGCAAGGTTGCCGGTAAGGTCGGCGTCGTTCCGGCGCCGGGCGTCTCCGGCAAGAGCGAGGTTTCGGCCGTCAACGGCTCGATGGGCCTTGGTATCACTGCCACCAGCAAGCATCCGGACGAGGCCTGGAAATACGTTACCTTCATGACCTCGCAGGCCGTGCAGAACCAGTATGCCAAGCTCAGCCTGCCGATCTGGGCATTGTCTTATGAAGACGCGGCCGTCAGCAAGGATCAGGAGGAGCTGATCGCCGCTGCCAAGCTGTCGCTGGCCGCCATGTATCCGCGCCCGACGACACCGAAGTACCAGGAGCTTTCCGTCGCGTTGCAGCAAGCCATCCAGGAAGCGCTGCTTGGCCAGACAAGTCCGGAGGATGCCCTGAAGACCGCCGCCGAGAATAGCGGTCTCTAAGACGCCGGGGTCCGCCCCTTGTCTCGCATCCACCGATCTCCGGGCGGCACCCTCCCTGCCGCCCGGACCCCTTGATCGCCCCTTGCATCCCATGATTTTTTCAGGAAGAGTTGCCCCATGTCCGGGACATCGATGACCACACGTGCATGGCTGCTGATGCTGCCGCTGCTCGCCGTCATGATCGCCGTCATCGGCTGGCCGCTCGCCGATACGGTCGGGCTTTCCTTCACCGATGCCAAGCTGGTCGGCACGGCCGGCAATTTCGTCGGCGTCGACAATTACGTGAAGATGCTCACCAGCGCCAATTTCCAGCGCACGCTGACGACGACAACGATCTTTGCAGTCGTCTCGGTCTTTGCCGAAATGGTTCTCGGCGTTCTGGCGGCCCTTCTGCTCAATCAGCAATTTTACGGCCGCACCGTGCTGCGCGCTTTGATGATCCTGCCCTGGGCATTGCCGACCGTGGTCAACGCCACGCTCTGGCGGCTGATCTACAATCCGGAATATGGCGCGCTGAACGCTGCCTTGGTGCAGATCGGCATGCTGGATGCCTACCGTTCCTGGCTGGGCGAACCGGGCACGGCGCTTACGTCGCTGATCATCGCCGATTGCTGGAAGAACTTTCCGCTGGTGGCGTTGATCGCGCTCGCCGCCCTGCAGGCGGTGCCGCGCGATATCACCGCCGCTTCGCTGGTCGATGGCGCGGGACCCTTCGCTCGCTTCCGCTTCGTCATCCTGCCTTATCTGGCCGGACCGCTGATCGTGGCGCTGGTGCTTCGAACCATCGAGGCCTTCAAGGTGTTCGACATCATCTGGGTCATGACCCGCGGCGGCCCGGCCAACAGCACCCGCACGCTGTCGATCCTCGTCTATCAGGAGGCGTTTTCCTTCCAGCGAGCCGGGTCGGGCGCGTCGCTGGCGCTGATCGTCACGCTTCTGGTGGCGGTTCTGGCGGCGGCCTATGCCGTGCTTGTCCGGCGAACTGCGGGGAGTACGGCATAATGGAGCGCAAGAGTTTTCTATTTTCCGTCTTCCTCCATGCCTGCGCGCTTTTGCTCGCGGTCATCATCCTTGCGCCGGTCGTCTGGCTGTTCATCATGAGCATCTCGTCGGCTGGCGATCTCACGGCCAAGCCGCTTGTCTGGTGGCCGCAGACGGTGGATTTTTCGCGCTATGGAATATTGCTGTCCAGCGTCGAAAACAGCGCTGGTGCCGCCTTCGTCGCGTCGCTGGTGAACAGTATCCTGGTTTCCGGCATGGCCACCATTGCGGCGCTGGCGCTTGCCATTCCGGCCGCCTGGGCGGTGTCGCGGACGCCGTCGGTCGGCTGGTCGCTCTATATGGTGATCGCCACCTATATGCTGCCGCCGGTGGCGCTGGCGGTGCCGCTTTATTTCGGGCTTGCGCATCTCGGCCTGCTCAACAGCGTTTTCGGTCTGGCGCTGGTCTATCTGACCATCCTTGCGCCATTTACCACCTGGCTGATGAAATCCGGCTTCGATGCCATTCCGAAGGAGATCGAGGCGGCGGCGATGATGGATGGGGCGGGGCTGTTTGCCACCTTGCGGATCATCACCCTGCCGCTGGCCGCCCCTGTCATGGCGACGTCGGCGCTATTTGCCTTCCTGCTCGCCTGGGATGAATTCTTCTACGCGCTGCTGTTCACCTCGGACCTGCGCGCCAAAACGCTGACCGTTGCCATCGCCGATCTCGCCGGTGGCCGCGTTTCCGATTACGGCCTGATCGCAACTGCGGGCGTGCTGGCCGCCCTGCCGCCCGTGGTGATCGGTCTTGTCATGCAACGCGCCCTGATTTCCGGGCTCACCAGCGGCGGCGTCAAGGGATGACCATGACCTCAAACGATAATCGTCCATCCGGGCTTCAAGCGATCGACCGCGAAATGGCAAGGCAGAATATCGATGCCATCGCGTCTTTCGAGGATAATGCGGAGACGGCGAACGCCGTTGCCGCGTCGCTGCGCTCGACCGGCCGTGTGCTGCTGCTAGGCATGGGAGGGTCGCATGCGGTCAACCGGGCCGTCGAGCCGCTTTACCGGGCGCTTGGCATCGAAGCGATTGCGATCACCCTCTCCGAACAGCTTGGTATGCCGCTTGCGATCGATGGGCGCAGCGTGCTGATTACTTCGCAATCAGGGGAAAGCGCCGAAGTTCTGCGTTGGTTTTCCGAGACCGGCGGCAATCAGGATACGTTTGGTCTGACGCTGGAGGGGGCATCCTTTCTTGGCAGGACGGCGCCTTGCCTCGTTGGTGCGGGCGGCACGGAGCTTGCCTTTGCCGCGACACGCAGCTTGACGGTCAGTTTCGCGCTGCATCTGGCGGTGCTCTCGGCGCTCGGCGAAAATCCGGCACCGGCGCTGGCCGTGCTTGCGGCGCCCGCCACCAACGATATCACCGCAGCGCTTGCCGCTTTTGAAAATGTCGCAACCGTGGTCACCTCGGGCCGCCGTCTGCAGGGGCTGGCGGAAGCGCTGGCATTGGGGCTGACCGAGCTGTCGCGCTATCCCTGCTTCTCGCTGGAGGGCGGACAGCTTCGGCATGGCCCGATGGAAATGCTCGGCCCGAAGGTCGGCGTCGTGCTGTTTCGCGGCAATGATGCGACCTCCGATCTGGTGACCGCGATGGCCATATCGGCGGTGGAGACGGGGGCTCCGGTCATTATGTTCGATGCGTCCGGTCAGCCGCCGGTGGAGGGGGCGACGACACTCAGCTTCGCACCGGCAACGGGGCTTGCGGCAATCTTCGCGATGCTGCCAGTGGCTCAGCGCTTCATGATCGCCTTTGCCGAAGCCCGCGTCGACAACGCGGGAACGCCGGTGCGTTCCACCAAGATTACCCGGAGCGAATGACATGCGTCCGCTTGCCGTGATCGGAAACGTCAATGTCGATCTGATCCTCGGGCCAGCGGAGCCCTGGCCGAAGGCCGGAACGGAGATCATCGTCGATCACGACGAATTGCGGGTCGGCGGCTCGGCTGGCAATGCAGCTCTTGCCTGGAAGGCGCTCGGGGTCGATTTCGATATCGCGGCCAATACCGGTACCGACGAATTCGGCCGCTGGCTGCGCGAGGCCTTTGGCCGCCAGGCGGAGAAATGGCCGATCCGCCCGGAGGGAACGACGCTCTCGGTCGGCATCACCCATCCCGACGGCGAGCGGACGTTTTTCACAACGCGCGGACATCTGCCGCGGTTTTCGCTCGATTGCGTGTTCGCAACTCTCGACGGCGCCCGGTTATCCGGCGGCTACACGCTGCTTTGCGGCTCGTTCCTCACCGACGATCTGACCACGGATTATCCCTCTCTGTTCGATTGGGCTGACACGCATAACATTACACTGGCGCTTGATACCGGCTGGCCGCTCGATGGCTGGACCGAAACCAACCGGCAGGCGACGCGCGGCTGGCTGTCGCGCTGCGGCTGCGCGCTGTTGAACGCGGTGGAGTCGACGACGCTGTCCGGCCTTGACGACCCCATTGAAGCCGCCCGTGAACTCAAGCGTCATATGCCGGCGAATGCGATCGTCGTCGTCAAGCGGGGTCCGGATGGGGCACTAGCGATCGGTGCCGATGGCGCGCTGGTGTCCGTGACGGCACCGAGCGTTGCGGTTGTCGATACAATCGGCGCCGGTGACGTCTTCAACGCGGCGTTTCTGGCGGCGCTGGCAGACGGCAGACCGCTTGCGGATTGTTTGCAGGCTGGAACAACTGTCGCCTCGCGCGCCATTTCCACGCTTCCCCGCAACTATGGTGGCCCTTTGGCGACTGCTACCGGAGAGACCGCATCATGAGCGCGCTCGAAATCGAGAATATCCGCAAGACCTATGGCGCCCTCGAAACCCTGAAGGGCATCGATATCTCGCTGGAAAGCGGCGAGTTCCTGGTGCTGCTTGGGTCGTCGGGTTGCGGCAAGTCGACCTTGCTCAACATCATCGCCGGCCTTGCCGACGCATCGAGTGGCGATATCCGGATCGGTGGCCGCTCGATCCTTGGGGTGCATCCGAAGGATCGCGACATCGCCATGGTGTTCCAGTCCTATGCGCTTTATCCGAACCTCTCCGTTCACCGCAACATCGGCTTCGGGCTGGAGATGCGCAAGGTGCCTGCGGCAGAGCGGGAAAAGGCAGTGCAGGAAACCGCCAAGCTGCTGCAGATCGAGAATTTGCTGGACCGCAAGCCCGGCCAGCTTTCCGGCGGCCAGCGTCAGCGCGTGGCGATCGGCCGGGCGCTGGTGCGCAAGCCGCAGGTCTTTTTGTTCGACGAACCACTGTCCAATCTCGACGCCAAGCTGCGGATGGAGACGCGCACCGAGCTGAAACGGCTGCACCAGATGCTCGGCACCACAATTGTCTACGTTACCCACGACCAGATCGAGGCGATGACGCTGGCGACGCGGATCGCGGTGATGCGCAACGGCCGGATCGAGCAGCTCGGCACGCCGGAGGAGGTCTATGACCATCCGGCAACGCTTTGTGTCGCCGGTTTCGTCGGCTCGCCGCCGATGAATGTGCTGGATGGCGTGGTCACAAGCGAAGGCGTGCATCTGGACGGATCGGGTGCCATCATCGCCCTGCCGGCCCGGCTCAGGAATGCAGCACCAGTGGGAAGGCGGGTCAAGCTCGGCGTGCGGCCGGAAGCGCTTCAGCTGACGGGGGACGTGTCAGAGAGCCCGGTGCTCGACGTCGAGATCGAGGTTGTCGAACTGACCGGCCCGGAACTGGTGGTGACGGGCCGCGTCAGCGGCCAGCGGGTCACCGCTTGCCTGCCGCCGCGCACCAAGCTGGCGGTCGGCATGAAGCACGCTTTCGGCTTCGACGAGGATGCGCTGCATCTATTCGACGCGCAGACCGAACTGGCGCTTGGCTGACTGGGGCTGCCGGTCTGCGCCGGTTGCAAACAACGCTGCAGGCCCGGTTCCCAAGCGTGATGCTATGTTCTAGAAACGCATCTGATGAAGATCGCATTCTATAGTCCGCTCAAATCCCCCAATCATCCCGTTCCCTCCGGCGACCGGTTGATGGCGCGCCTGTTGATGGCGGCGCTGGTTAAGGCGGGGCACGAGGTGGAGATCGCTTCGGAGTTGCGGGCTTTTTTGCCGGATGCTTCGGCGGATGCGATCGCGGCGCGGGCTGCGGCGATGAACGCGGAGCGGGCGCGGATTTCGGCGCTGTGGCGAGAGCGCGGCGCCCCGGATCTGTGGTTTTGCTACCATCCCTATTACAAGACGCCCGATCTGCTTGGCCCGGAACTCGGCCGCGAATTTGGCCTGGGCTATGTCACGGCGGAAGCGTCCTATTCGGCACGGCGCAACAACGGGTTGTGGGCGGAGATGCAGCAGCATGTGCTGGATGCCGTGCAGCAGGCTTGCGTGAACATCTGCCTGACCCGGCGTGATTTCGACGGGCTTGCGGCAGTGGCGCCCGAGGCAAGTCTGGCCTTGCTGCCGCCGTTCATCGATCCTGCCTTGTTTCTCGAAAAACAGCCCAAGCCTGAACCCGGGCGGCTAATCACCGTGGCGATGATGCGGTCCGGCGACAAGATGGACAGCTATGTGATGCTGGCCGCTGCCCTGTCGCGGTTGAAAAATCTGCCATGGCAATTGTCGGTGGTCGGTGACGGCCCGCGCGCTGCCGATGTTCGCGCCTTGTTTGCCGGGTTCGACGAAGACCGGGTCATCTGGCATGGCGAACAGCCGGCAGCCGAGATCGCCGAGCTTCTGTCGCGCTCTACGCTCTATGTCTGGCCGGGCTGCGGCGAGGCCTATGGTCTGGCTTATCTTGAGGCGCAGGCCGCCGGTCTGCCCGTTGTCGCGCAAGAGATTGCCGGTGTGCCGGAGGTGGTGATACACGGCAAAACGGGCCTTTTGACACCGGTGGGGGATGTTGATGCCTATGCGCAGGCGATCGAGCGGCTGTTGACGGCTGATGATGAGCGGGCAGTGCTTGCACGTGCGGCAAGGTCCTTTGCCGGCGAGGAGCGTTCGCTCGACCGGGCGGCGGTGCGATTGGGTATCATTCTGGACGAATACATAAAACGGGCACGGCATGATGGATGAATTCAAAACAGTGATTGCCGGGGAACTGGACCGCTGGCACCAAGCGGGCAAGGTGGCGCAGTTCTGGTTGCGGGATGACGATGCCATCGAGCCGACTGGGCCGCTTGACCGGTTGCTGGACATATCGGCCGCGTTCGCGGTGCCGCTCACCCTGGCCGTCATTCCGGCTCATACCGGCGAAGCGCTTGCCGATAGGCTGCGGCGGGAACCGTTATGTTCCGTCGCAGTGCATGGCTGGTCGCACCGGAACCACGCAGGCCCTGATGAAAAAAAGCAGGAGCTTGGCCGGCATCGCCCGGCGGCTGACGTGCTTGCCGAGTTGAAGCGGGGTTTTGATCAGCTCGCCGCGCTTTATGGCAGGCAGTTCGTGCCGATGCTGATCCCGCCATGGAACCGGATCGACGCGGCGCTGGTGCCGCAACTGACCGGGCTCGGCTATAGTGCGCTCTCCGTCTATGGACCGGAAAAGCCGGCTGCGTTGCCGCTGGTCAATACGCATGTGGATGTGATGGACTGGCATGGCACGCGGGGCGGGCGCGATCGGCAGGCGCTGGCCGTCGAGATCGTCGCGCGCTTGCGGTTCATGTTCGATCATGGCGGGGCGATGGGGCTTTTGACCCATCACCTGGTTCATGACGAAGCTGTCTGGGATTTCATGACGGCGCTGTTTACGGTGACGGCGGATCATCCCGCCTGCCGCTGGACGCCGGTTGCGGAAATCCTGCGACAACAGCACGCGCCAGTCGGGTAAAATCGCCGTCTCAGAGATCGATGACCTGACCGTCGCGGGCGGTGATGGCGCCGGCGAAATCCTGTTCGGCGAGCCTCTGGATTTCGTCAAGCTCGCTGTCGGTGCGCAACGGCGAATGGTGGATGAAGGCGACCCGCTTGGCCTTTGCCGTCTTGGCAAGCCGGATGGCCTGCTGCCAGGAGGAATGGCCATAGCCGACATGGCGATGCATTTCATCGTCGGTGTACATGCAATCGTAGAGGAAGAGATCGGCGCCATCGATCAGGTCGAGCACGGCGGGATCAAGCGTGCCGGGCTTGTGTTCGGTGTCGGTGACGAGCGCCACCGCGCGGCCACCCCATTCGACGCGGTAACCGATCGCGCCGCCCGGATGGTTGAGGCTGCCGGTGCGGATCGTGACGCCGGGATAGGGGACCAGCGCATCGCCGGAGCGGAAGTCGCGACAGTTGATGCAGGCGCGGCAGATATCCGGTTCGACAGGGAACCATGGCGGCCGCATGAACTCGCCGATCATCTGACGGGTGGACATGCGTCCGGCAAGGTGCCCGGACCACAGGGTCACCGAAGCATGCGGATCAAACAGGGCGGGCAGATAGGGCAGGCCGACAATATGGTCGTAATGGCAGTGGGTGAAGAACAGATTGAAATCGGAGACACCCTCGGACTTCAAGGCCTGGCCGGCGGGCATCAACCCGGAGCCCGCGTCGAACAATAGCCTGTGAGGACCGCATTGCATCTCGATGCAGATGGTGTTGCCGCCATAGCTCTGGAATTCGGCACCCGAGACCGGGAGGCTGCCGCGCACTCCCCATAACCGCACCCGAAACACGTTTTCGTTCACTCTCTCGCCTCAGTCACGAAAAGCCGTTTTGCCTTTCCGTCTGCAACTGTCCCATTTAATTCTTAAGGTCGTCTTTTTACCGGGCCCGATTAACCAAGCCTCATTTCCGCCATGTTAGCCAAACTGCCTGGGTTAAGCGAGACATCAATTCGCTTTTTCTTTCCATATGTGCCAGAGACGACAGGAAACGAATCCGGTTTGAACACGCAGACGGAAAATACTGAAAGAAATGCTGCCCTTAGAGCATCCGCGCATTGCCGTTATCGCCGACGCGCATTTCCATGATCTCTATGCCGATTACGGCTTTCCCGGCATTGCTCAAGATGATCGCCGGCTGACGTTCAGGCTGCTGGCCGACACGGCCCGCTCGACGCGCGTTTTCAACGAGAGCTACTTCGCATTCCATCACGCGCTCGATGATGTCGCCGAACGCGGCATCCGCCATGTCGTGCTGCTCGGCGATTATTCCGACGACGGACAGGTGGAGACCGTCAGCGGCGTGAAGCGGGTGCTCGACAGTTATGCGGCCCGGTTCGGCATGCGGTTTTATGCCACCGTCGGCAATCACGATATTTTTGGGGCGGACGGTCGCCACCGTTCCAAGCGCTTCCTCAACGAGGACGGTGGCTACAGCATACTCAGCAGCGACCCGCATATGCGCGACCGTGGCGCGCATACAGTCATCGCCAGCGACCGGATGTATTGTCAGGGTTATCCGGACGGGCTCGATGCCATGGCGGATTTCGGATTTTATCCGCGTGCCGGCGACCTCCACTGGGAAACGCCTTTCGGCACCGATGGCGATCCGGCGGCGCGGCTCTATGATGTTCATTCGCCGGATGGAAACACCACGCGCCGGCTGATGGATGCGTCCTATCTGGTCGAACCCTTTGCCGGTGTCTGGCTGCTGATGATCGATGCCAATGTTTTCGTTCCCGTCGATGGGGTGACGCCCGGCGAGGAGGGCGATCTTGCCGACAGCACCGGTGCCGGCTGGAATGCGATGATCGTTCACAAGCGGTTCGTTCTCGACTGGATGGCGGATGTTGCCCGGCGCGCGCGGCTTGACGGCAAATGCCTGCTGGCGTTTTCGCACTATCCCGTTCTCGATCCGCTCGATGACACAGTCGAGGACGAGGTGGCGCTGCTGGGCCGGACAGGCATGGTGGAGCGCATTCCAAAGATCGATGTGGCAGAGGCGCTGATCGCTGCGGGCATCGATATCCATTTCAGCGGGCATCTGCATGTCAACGACACGGCGCAGTACCGCAGCGGCGGCCGTTTCCTGACCAATCTCGCCATGCCGTCGCTCGTTGCCTTTCCCGGCGCCTACAAGGTGCTGACGATCGATGATAAGCGTATCGATATCGAGACGGTCGGGATCGAGGCGATGCCGATCGACGACGACTTGCGGCAGGGCTATCGGCGGGAGGTTTTGCCGTCGCGGCTGGAAGCGGGCGGTTTGCTCGAGGTCGATGACTACGGCGGTTTTCTGTTCGCGCATCTCGGTCATCTGGTCGGACGGCGGTACCTCAAGCGGGAATGGCCGAAGGATATCGCAGCGATGATCCGTGCTCTCGATCTTGCCGATCTGGCGACGCTGGCGCTGATCGAAGAACCGGTGGCCGCTGTGGACGCAATGGCGGCAATCGCCGCTGCCCGCACGGACATGAGCCTGCAACAGCGGCTTTCGGCGCATTTGCTGAAACACGGATCCGAGATCGGGGCGCTGCACGGAATTTCCGCACTGGAATATCTCGCGGACTGGTACCGGCTGCGGATGGGCAGCGAACTGGCGCTGGATTGGATCAGCGAGCAGAAGATCGCGTCTTATCTGGCTGTGGGAAACCTGTTTGCCGATCGCGACGGAGATGGGCCGGAGGCTGCACAGGCTCAGTTCACCCTGATATTCCGGATGTTCTCAAACTATATCTCCGGCCTGCCGTCGCGCAATTTCAGCATCGACCGTATCACCGGGGTGATCGAACCGACTTTACGGACATCCTAATCGGCCTTGCGTGCGCGGCTGCGGGCTTCGGACAGTTCGCTGGTCGTGTGGCTGAGGCGATCGGCCAGAACCCGCATGATCTCGATGGTGATTTCTGGAAAATCGGTAAGCAGCTTCAGGAAATGCTCCTTGCGGATGCGCAGGGCTTCCAGCGGCGTCGTCGTCTGCACCGTGGCGGTTCGTGACACGTCGCAGAGAATGGCGATCTCGCCGACGATGGAATTGGTCTCGACTTCGGCGATCTTGATCGGGCCAGTCGAGGAATCGACCAGGATATCCGCCTTGCCGGCCAGGACGACATAGGCCGCGTCGCCGGTATCGCCCTGATGGAAGATGGCTTCGCCGGGATCATAGCTGACACGATCGGACGTGAACGCGAGAAGCTTCAGCTTGCCCGGTTCGACATTCGAAAACAGCGGCACGCGCCGCAGCATTTGAACTTCATCCTTCAGAAGCATAATCGTGCCCATTCCCCATTTTCTTCCTCCCGGATCATTCACTGGCGATGGTCGCCATCACCGTCATCGGGAAGACCGTCCTTGCCTGCATCCCCATCGCACGCATGGACTTCTTCACTGACATTATGATGACACAAGCTCTTTAAAGATACCGTTATTCTCGACCAGCGCTGCATGCGTTCCTTCTTCCACAAGGAAGCCCCTGTCGAAGACCAGAACACGATCGAACAGGCTGGAAAGTGCCGTGTTCGAAAGGACCCAGACGACAGCGGGATCGCGCCCGTCGCGGCGTACCAGCTTGAGCACATCGCGGACGATCTCGTCCTGCAGGCGATGGTCGAGGCCGGGCAGGGGCCTGTTGAAGATGTAATATTCCGAACGCCGGATCAGGGCGCGTGCCAGATTGAGTTTCTGGCGCTGCACCGCCGTCAAACGCTTGCCGCCGGCGCCGAGATTGAAATCGAGCCCGATATCGATGACCCGCTCCAAAAGGCCGAGAGAATTCAAAAGCGAGGTGACGATGGAGCGAATGCGCTTGGATCCGTCAGTATGCTTGTGGCTGATGCGGCCGAACAGGATGTTGTCCATCAGGCTTGCCGACGCCAGATAATGTTCCGGGTCATAGCGCTCGATATCGCCACGCATATTCTCCGGCAGCCCGTCATGGAATTGACGGCGGACATCGACGATCTTGGCCATCAGTTCGTCGGTCAAAAGACCGAAACGATGCCGTGGCTCGATATAGCGGAAACTCAGGCGAATGATCTGGCCGCGATCATCTTCTGATGCCGCGTCAAAGCCCTTGCCCTTCAGCTTCTGCAGCAGCAGCTGGTATTCGGGAATGTCATCCGCCGTCATGAAGGTCAGCTGCTGGAAGAACGGATGATCCGGCGGCAGATCGGCGAAAAGCTCGACCGCGTTCTCGGCGATGCTGTAGCCCATGTCAAACAGGATGCGATCGAGACCGGAGCGGCCGACGACGGAGCGGAAATACGCGTTCTTGCCGATGGCCTTGCCGATCAGCGCCGGCCCGGTTGCCGTGCCGAACAACAGGTTTTCGCCGACCGTCGCCTCGGTATTGTAGGCACCCGGCTCGAACGAGACGACGAGGCTGCTGAGGCCCGCTTCTTCCAATTCCTCGCGAAGGGCGTGGCGCATCTCGACGATGCCCTCGGTCAGACCCGGATACTCGTTCGGAGACACGGTGCTGCGCAGGGCAAGGTCGAGAATGTCCTTCGACAATTGAACCGTATCAAGCACCGAGAGAACCGGCGCGAACAGATCGTCGCGGTTCGTCGCATTGGCTGCGTCGTAGTCGATCCAGTCGCTGTTGACGTCATAGTCCGGATTTCCGGCCAGTTTCGCCTCGTTGATCTGCCATTTGCGATGCGCAGCGCCGCTGCCCTCATACACGGCATCCTTCAGCGGCGCATGCTTGAGGCCGTAAAGCAGGTTGTCCCGCAAGCTGCCGTAGAAGAAATAGGCGTCCGAGGAAACATAGGAGATCGCCCGTCCGGTCACCGATTCCGGCAGTTCCAGAAGGTCCTCGCCGCCTGCCGTCACCTTGCCGCTCTCGGGCCATGTCAGGCGCGCGAACGCTTCCGCCAGCATGTCGCCGCCGCCGGCGGCACCGCCGACGATGGCAACGGTCTCGCCGGGATGGATCTGCACCGACACCCGCTCCAGAAGCTTGGCGCCGCTATCGTCGGCAAGCGACAGATTGACCGCTGCCAGGGGGTGTTTCAACGAACCGGCATTCTTGATGGCGATCGCCTGAATGGTCGGGTCGATGGTGTTGTCGACGCTGAACTGCTCGACCACCTGGACATATTTCACCTGGACGTCCTGGCGGGTCTGGTCCCAGTCGATCAGGTCCTTCAGCGGACCGGGCAGGTCCTTGTAGGCGCTGATCACGGCGATCAGCTGGCCGATATCGAGACGCCCCTGCAGCGCCAGATAACCGCCGATGCAATAGAACAGGAACGGGGTGAGCTGGGCGAGGAAGTTGTTGATGAACTTGACCAGGAATTTCCACTGGTAGAGGTCGTAGCGGATCTTGAAGATGCGGCCGAGACGCGAGGCGATATCGGCGCGCTCGAAGTTGGATGTGTCATAGGCGTGGATCGTGCCGATGCCATCGACGATCTCGCTGACCCGGCCAGCCAGTTCGCGGGCGGTGATCTGGCGTTCGCGGCCGAGGACCAGCAGGCGCCGGCGCATGCGCGGAATGATGATTGCCTGGACGCCGACCATGACGGCGGCGATCAGGCCGAGCCAGGTATTTTGCATGAAGATGAAGAACAGGGCCGTCAAGGCCTGCCCGCCGAGCAGCGCCGGCTGGACGAAAGCATCGCCGGTGAAGCCGCCGAGAGGCTCGACTTCGTCCTTGACCATGCTGGACACTTCCGCGCCCTTCATGCGTTTGAACTGGCCGGGTGGAAAACGCAGGATCCGGTCGACGAGTTCGAAGCGGATGCGGCGCAACAGACGCTCGCCGAGCCGGCCCTTGTAGGTGTTGATATAGAACTTGAAGAGACCGTTGATGATCACCAGCAGCAGGAAAACCATGCTGAGCGCAAACAGGGTCTGCATGCGGGTCAGATCGACGCCGTCAAACAGCGTCACGGTTCCAAGCCATGGCAGGTCGAAACTGATGTTCATGAAGGTTTGGGTGGCGCCCGGCTGGTCGAACCCCTGGCCCTGGATCGGCCCGTTGACGATCTGCTTGGGCAGGTCGAACGACAGGAAATAGGGGATCATCGAGACGGCGACGACCAGAAGGATCCAGAGCTGCTGGCCTCTTGTGTGCGTCCAGATGTAGCGGGCTATGCTTTTTTCCATGGGGAGATTCAACTGGCCGTGTAGCGGGTGTCAAGGACGTAGAAGCGCCGGGCAGCATAGGGCGTGCCGGCGATCTCCGGGTCGTGCAGGTGAAGATCGAACTGTCCGCGGATCGTCACGGCCGGACGGCTGACGATGTGCGGCACTTGGGAGGCGGCGCGTTCGAGCTCCGGCGCGTATTCGATCACGACGGTCTTGGCGTTTTCGATCAGCGCAAACAGCAGATCGCCGAGCGGATCCTTGCGGCCGAAGGGTTTTAGCGAATAGCCGAGCAGGACGAGCCCGTAGCTTCCCGGTTGATAATGATAGTCGATCTGCTGGAACTTGGCCGGAATATGCCGGACATGGCATTGTTGGCCGTTCAGTTCGTTCGCCTCATAGGCCTCGGTCTTGGGATCGACGGAGGTGACCGATAGCGGATGGTGGGTCAGATAAGGGGTGATGGGCCGGATATGGCCACCGATTTCCAGGATGTGCGGGCAGTCGCGCATGAAGTGGGCGGCAAAGACCTGCCGCATGGTTGCCCCCAACCCTGCCAGATGCGGTATGTCCTTTCCCGCCTCCATGGGCGGGGAACCGGAGGCGGCATCCTTCAGGTTGACTTGCATTCCTTGCACTCCAGAAAAGTCCAGACTACAACACGCGCATGATGAAAACCACCCGAGCAAACGAAGCAAACACAACAGATTGGCACGAGAGTGCCTTCGATATTATCCGCGGTCTGTCCGCCTATACGGGAAGCTCTCTGATAGAAGGCCTTGCGAAAGTGATCGCCAAATATCCGGATGCGGACCTCGGCACGGCCTTCAACCACAAGCAGGTTGGAAGCAAGATATGGGCACGCGAAAAGCTGTTTGAAAGCCTTGGCGGAAAATATAAACACATCGTCCTGCTCGGCGGCTGGTACGGCGTGCTTCCGGCCATGTGTTTCGATGACAGCCGTTTCGACATCGACCTGTTCGAGAGCATCGACATCGACCCGCAAGTCGGAAAAATTGCCGAAACGCTGAATGCCAAGGCAGGTGAGCGTTTTCGCACGGTGACGCAGGATATGTATGCGCTGGATTACAGTACCCGCGGTGCCGATCTGGTCATCAACACCAGCTGCGAGCATATTGCCGATCTGCCGGGGTGGCTTGCGCTCTTGCCGCGCGGCACGCAGGTGCTGCTGCAGTCGAACGACTATTTCAGCGAACCGACCCACATCAACTGCGTGCCGTCGCTGGAAGCCTTCAAGGAGCAGACATCGCTCAGCCATCTGGCTTTTGCCGGATCGCTGAAGATGAAGAAGTACACCCGTTTCATGGTGATCGGCACGGTTTGATCCGTGATCAGATCAGTCCGCGCAAGATTTCGGCGGTGCGATGGGCGCCGTCGAGATCGAGGCTGTGGGGCGGGCGGTCCGTTGCTGCGAGTGCTGTTTCGATTGCCCGTGTCATGCTGCCGGCCGACAGATCGTCTTCCGTCAGAATATGCGCCAGTCCAAGCTTCTCAAGACGCTCGGCCCGAACCGTCTGCTCTGTTTCACCACCGGCGGTGAAGGGGATGAGCAGGGCATGGCACCCGGCGCGCAGGATATCGCACACCGTGTTGTAGCCGGCCTGCGAGACGGACAGCTTCGCGCCGGCCAATAGGCTCGCGAAGTCGGGACGGAAGCGGGTGACGCTGACATGGGCGGGCGCGTCGGCCGAAATCGCATCGAAATCGGACTGCGGCAGGTTGGGGCCGGTGATCAGGGCCCAGGACAACGGCCTGCCGATCTTCTTTGCTGCTTCGAGCGCTGCGCGGATCAAGGCATTGCCGACGGCACCACCACCGGCCGAAACGATAACGTCGAAGCGTTCGGTTGGTTGCTGAGGGGCCGGGGCTGCCACGAGCCCGGTATAGATCACTTTATCGACGATATCGGCGGCCAGCGGAAACGTATCTTCCAAACGGGCGAAAGCCGGGTCGCCATGAACCAGCACCCGGTCGAAATATTTTTTTATGAGCGCAACGGTTTCCTCGTCGCGGCCCGGCTTGGAGCGCTCCTGCAGGATATCGCGCAGCGAGGTGACGACCAGCGGCTTGTCATCCATCGCCGCGATCGCCTCAATCAGCGGCAGCAGTTCGAAACGGACCTGGCGGCGGCCGAAGGGGAAGGCTTCGATGATGACTATATCGGGCTGACTTTGGTGAAAGGCAGCGAGTAGCCGTTCCTTGCGATTGTCCTTGAAGGCGTCATCGACCGGATTGCCGTTGATATCGGCCAGTCCAGAAAAACCGGCATCACCGGCGGTGATCGGCGGCAGGGCGACGTGATGGACGAGCGGGCCGGGAAACCCGGTGACCGGTGTGCCGCCTGTGACGACGGTCACATCGAAACCATCTTCTGCCAGCGCGCGGGCGATGCGGCTTGCACGGGCAAGATGGCCAATACCCAGCAGGTGCTGGACGTAGAAAAAGGCGCGGGGGGCTGTGGGCTGGCTATCGGTCATTGCACACTCCGCCATTCACTCTCGAACAGGTCTTTCAGCTGGCGGATGCTGGTTTGATGATCGAAATGGCCGCGCACCTTGCGTTCGGCCGCTTCTCCAAGCTGCTTGCGCAGGGCCGGATCGCGGATGGCCTTTTCAAGCGCTGCGGCCAGCGCCTGCGGGTCTTCCGGCGGGACGACAAAGCCGTTTTCGCCGTCGGCGAGAAGCTCGGGTATGCCGGAAATATTCGTCGATAGGCAGACCAGCGCCTGGCTCGACGCCTCGACAATCACGTTCGGCAAGCCATCGCGGTCGCCATCGGCGGTGATGCGGCAAGCCAGCGCGAAGATATCGGCATCGCGATACTGTTGCAGCACTTCGGTTTGCGACAGCGATCCATGCCAGACGATTTTCTCTGCGATACCCAGCTCCGATGCCAACGCCTGCAGTGTCTTCAACAGATCGCCGCCGCCGATATGCACGAAACGCCAGTGGAGATCGGCAGGCAGCAGGCTCAGCGCTCGCAGCAGGATATCGAAACCTTTCTTCTCGACTGCGCGGCCGACGCTGACGATGGTGACGGGGTGAGCCGGATCCGATCCGTCGGAGGCTTGGCGGTTGCCCTCGAACGGGCCGAAGCGGCTAAGGTCGAGGCCGTGATAGCTGAGATGCACATGCGGCTTGCCGCCGGCAAGGTGGCGCAGGTGCTCAAAGCCGGTCCGCGTGCAGGTCACGGTCCAGCGGGTGCCGGCGAGTTTGCCGGCCAGCTCCCATTCCGGCGACGTCCAGATGTCCTTGGCATGAGCCGAGCAGGTCCAGCCGATGCCGGTGATCATGCTGGCATAGCGGGCGACGGAGGCCGGCGTGTGGATGAAATGCGCATGCAGCCATTCGCCGCCCTTTGGCCATTCGGTCGATAGCACCATCGCCTGGCCGAAGCGGCGAACCCGGTTGCGGGTCGAGTCGCGCCAGAGATCACTGAAGAATGCAGGCAAGGCGCGCCAGAAGCCCGGCTTGGGCAGGCAGCGGAGAAGCGCTCGGGCAACCCGGGCCGGCTCCTCATGCAGATATTCCGGCAGGTAATGGACCGGCGCCTTGATTTCGTCATGGACCGGATGGCGCTTCTTGTCCGTTGGCCGGCGCAGCGCTACCAGTTCGAGGTCGAAGCCTGCCCGTTCCAGTCCAAGCAGTTCCTGGGCGATGAAGGTTTCCGACAGGCGCGGATATCCCTTCAGCACCACGACGATCTTGCGGCGTTCGGTCAATTCTGGCTCGATCCCTTGACGACCGTCAGGTGCTCGCGGTTGCGGCGGCCGAGCCATTCGCCGACGATCTGCGATATGTTCGCCAGGCCTTCGAGTGTCATGCCCTTGGCGCTCTTGGAGGGCGGGTCGCGGTCCGGCAGTGCTTTCAGCGCGGCCGCAAAGCGCATGGGGTCGGCTGCTTCCTCCGGCAGGAGCATATCGATCAGCCCGAGCTCTGCGGCGCGGCTGGCCCTAATAAGCTGCTCTTCGCGCGGCATGACCCTGGGGACGATCAGCGCCGGTTTGTCGAAGGACAGGATTTCGCAATAGGTGTTGTAGCCGCCCATCGCCACAACGGCCTTTGCGCCGGCGATCAGTTCTTCCATGCGGTTGTCGAATTCGATCACCTCGAGATAGGGGATCTTCGCGCATTTCATCAGCAGCTTGTGGCGCTGCTTGACCGGCATATAGGGGCCAAGCACGATCAGCGACTTGTGCGTCAGGGTCGGGTCTTCCTGGTAGGCATCGACGACATCGTGGATCAGATCGGAGCCGTCGCCGCCGCCGCCGGTGGTGATCAGAATATAGTCGCCCTTCGGCTTGTGTTCGGATTCGACATCCTGGGAGACGCTTCTCTGCAGGAAGCCGACGAAATCCATCTTGGCACGCACGGCAGGGGGCACGTCGAGGCCGACCAGGGGATCGTAGAAATCCGGCGGGCCATAGACCCAGACGCTGTCGTAGAACTGGCCGATCTTGCGCATCACGTCGTTGCGCTTCCATTCCGCATCAAGCAGATGCGGCGCGTCCATCACCTCGCGCAGGCCGAGAACCAGGGTGGTTCCCTGTTTTTTCAGATAGGCGAGCGTCTCTTCGACTTCACCCTGAAGGCCCATCGGTTCCTTGTCGACGATGAAGATGTCAGGCTGGAAGGTTTCCGCCGTGTGGCGGATGATCGATCGGCGCATCTTCATCGTTTCGTGCAGGTCGATATGCCTGTCCATCGATGTGTATTCGCCGTTGCGCAGCTTGATGACGCTGGGGATCTTCACGAAATCGACGCGCGCCCGGTAGTCGAAGGCCCCGGCAATGGTCGCACCGGAGATGATCAGGATATTGACGCCGCGATAATCCTCGACCAGCGAGTGCGCGATCGTCCGGCACCGCCGGAGATGGCCAAGGCCGAACGTGTCGTGGCTGTACATCAGGATGCGGGCGTCTTCGATCCGGCGGGTCATGAGCGAAGCCTCTTATCTCCCATGGCGTGGCCAATCTCCGCAAGGAGTGTCCTTAGCATATCGGTATCCACTTCACTTATACGGATCGGCAGCATCGCGCAGCCCGTCGCCCAGGAAATTGAACGCCAGAATCACGAGAATGACCGGAATGGTTGGAAACAATAGCCAGGGATAAAAAGCAATGACGCTGACGCTGCGGGCTTCGGTCAGAAGAATGCCCCAGCTGGTGATCGGCGGGCGAAGGCCCAGCCCAAGGAAGCTCAACGCCGTCTCGCCGAGGATCATGCCGGGAACAGCCAAGGTCGCCGTTGCGATCAGATGCGACATGAACCCAGGCACGAGGTGACGGCCGATGATGCGTCCCGAGCCTGCGCCCATCAACTGGGCCGCCTGCACATAGTCCTCTTCGCGCAGCGCCAAAAGCTTGGAGCGCACAGCGCGCGCAAGCCCTGTCCAGTCGAGCAGGCCAAGAATGGCGGTTATCCCCAGATAGATCAGGATCGGACTCCAGGTGACCGGCATGATGGCCGCAAGCGCCATCCATAGCGGAATGCTCGGTATCGATTGCAACACCTCGATGATGCGCTGGGTGATAAGGTCGAAGATGCCGCCGTGATAACCCGCCAGCCCGCCGATGGTGATGCCCAGCACGAAGCTCATGGTGATGCCGAGCAGACCGATGGTCAAGGATATCCTCGCTCCGTAAAGGATACGTGACAGCACGTCGCGGCCGAGGCGGTCGCTACCCAGCAGGAACAGTTGTCCGTCCTTGGCCGGGCAGGCCAGATGGACGTTGGTCTCGACGAGCCCCCAGAATTTATATTTATCGCCGCGGCAGAAGAAACGGATCGGTTCGATCTTGTCGGGTTGCTCGGTGTAGATCCGGCGCAGCGTATCCATGTCGAGCGTCATCGTGCGGCCATAGACGAACGGCCCGACAAATTTTCCGTCGTGGAACAGATGGACGCTTTGCGGCGGCGAATGGATGAAGTCGACGTTGCGGGTGTGCAGATTGTAGGGTGCCAGGAACTCGACGATGGCAATGGTGGCGTAAAGGAAGACAAGGAAATACAAGGAAAACAGCGCAAGCCGGTGTTTCTTGAATTTCCACCACATCAGCCGCAGTTGCGACGCCTGATAGATCTTCGACTGCTCCTCCGTCATCACATCGACGGAATGCGGATCGAACGGTGCCGTCGAAACGTAGTGTGAAAGCGGCTCGCCGGATTGGGGAAGGGATACCGTCACTTGGTGCTACCGCCTTGCAGTCTGATGCGCGGGTCGAGGAATGCGAGCGCGATGTCGGAAATCAGCACGCCGATCACGGTGAGGAATGCCAGGAACATCAGGAACGAGCCGGCCAGGTACATGTCCTGACTTTGCAACGCTTTTATCAGCATCGGTCCCGTCGTTTCGAGCGATAGCACGATGGCCGTGATTTCGGCCCCGGAAATGATGGCCGGCAGGATCGAGCCGATATCCGAGATGAAGAAGTTGAGTGCCATGCGCAGCGGATATTTGACCAGTGCCCGGAACGGATGCAAGCCCTTGGCGCGGGCGGTCACGACATATTGTTTTTGAAGTTCGTCGAGCAGGTTGGCGCGCAGGCGGCGGATCATGCCGGCCGTACCCGCCGTGCCGACGATCAGCACGGGTATCCACAAGTGTTCGAGAATGGACTTCGCCTTCTCCCAGCTCATCGGTTCGGAAAGGTATTTCTGGTCCATCAGGTGGCCGATCGAGGTGCCGAACCAGATATTGGCAAAATACATCAGGATCAGCGCGAACATGAAGTTCGGAATAGCGATGCCGATCAGGCCGACAAATGTCAGGCCATAGTCACCCCAGCTGTATTGATGGGTGGCGGAATAGATGCCGATCGGAAAGGCAATCAGCCAGGTGAACAGGATGGTGACGAAGGAGACCAGAACCGTCAGCCAGAGACGGTCGCCGACCACTTCATTGACCGGCAGCTGATATTCGAACGAATAGCCGTAATCGCCCTGCAGCAAGCCCGCGGCCCAATGGAAGTAGCGTATCACCGGTGGCTGATCGAAGCCGTACTCCTTGCGCAGCGCATCGATCTCAGCGGTGTCCACGGCTTCGCCCTGGGCGCGCAGTTCGGCAATATAGCTCTCGAAATAATCGCCAGGCGGCAATTCGATGATCGTGAACACCAGCGCGGAGATGATCACGAGCGTCGGGATCATCGCCAGGATACGCCAGAAAATGTAACGCACCATGCTCAGCTAACCTCTTCGCTGTACCAGAACGTATCTGGCATGTAGACCCCGAGATAGCAGGTCGGGTCGAAGCCGTAGAGGCCTTTTTCGGGAATATTTTGGATATGGGCAGAATGCATGACCGGCTGCAATGTTGCGTTGACGATGCCGATCGAAAAGACATTCTGCGTATAGATTGCCAGCATTTCGTGCCAGATGCGTGTGCGTTCCGCTGTATCGACCGTCTTTCGCCATTGCTTGACCAGATCGATCAGCTTGATCGCTTCGGGCAATTCCGGCGCAGCTCCGTTTTGCCCGATGGACAGATAATACATGCCCCAGACGGGCCATTGAAACTGGTCGTCTCTGCTCGGGGCAAGATCGCCGGGGTTCATATCGGCTGTGGGCACCCCATTTTCGATGCCCGACCACATCGACATCATAATCTCGCCACTCATCGTGCGGCTGCTGAAAACGTCGCGTTGCGAGGTCTTGATAAAGAGCGCCAAACCGATTTTTGCCCAATGGTCCTTGACCAGTTCGAGCACATCGGTCTCAAGCGTACTCTCGCCAGCGGTCTCGACAACGATCTGCGCTTCCCGCCCGTCGGGCAGGAGCCGTATGCCATCGCTGTTGCGTTGCGTCAGGCCGACCTCGTCGAGGAGCCTGTTTGCCTGATCCGGATCATGGCTTGCCCAAGCGGCCGCATATTCCGGCTTGAACAGCGGGCTCTCCTCCAGGATCGTGTCGGCGCTTTCCTTGGCAAGCCCGTAGAAGCTGACCATGTTGATTTCGTGCCGGTCGATCGCCAGCGACAGGGCGCGACGGACCCGCACGTCCCAGAACAGGTCGCGCCACACCTTGTCGCTGCAATTAAGATTGGGCAAAAGGGCAAGACGGGAGCCTTGTGTCCTTTTCCAGAGATTGACCTTCACCGGATAGCGTTTTTCGGCATCCTTGAAGAACGCATAATCGGAGAAATCGACGCCGGTGGACTGCAGGTCGGTTTCGCCGGCGCCGGTCTTGGCGGCGATGATCTCCGACGAGCTGATATTGAGCAGCCAGCGGTCGATATAGGGCAGTTGCAGGCCGTTTTCGTCGATCCTGTGGAAGAACGGATTGCGTTCGAACACAAATTGCTCGGCCGGTGGCGCGGTGCGCGGAATCCAGGGGTCCAGCGACGGCAGGTCGGGATTTTCAGGACGGTACTGACGCGACATCTTGATGTGCAGATCGGCCCATTTCTTGACGCGATACTGTTTCATGAGCGCCGACAGGCGGAAATCGTCCTGATACTTCTTGTGGAAGTGCCGCATATAGGCCGACGGCATCAGGATGACGACCGGCGAGGCGGCGGCAAGGCCCGGAAGGAAGTCCGGATTGGGGGTCTTCCAGGTGTAGCGGACGGTCAGCTCGTCGATGATCTCGAATGCCGGCCCTTCGCCGTCTGCGAGAAGCTCGCGCTGGATGCCGCCCTTGCGCAGATCCTTGTTGAGGATGACGTCTTCCCAGGTATAGCGGAAATCTTCAGACGTCAGGTAGCTGCCGTTCGACCAGCGGTGGCCGTCACGGATCTTGAAGGTGAAAATCCGGCCTTCCTGAACGTCGAAACTTTCCAGGATGTCGGGTTGGAACTGCAGGCCTTCGGTATAGCCGACCAGACGGGCATAGCCGTTGATCGTCATCATCCGGATGTCCTTCTGGCTGCCGATCAGCATGCGGGCAGTGCCGCCATATTTTCCGGGCCGCCGGCCCATGGCGGCGAGATTGACCCGCCGTGGGTTTTTCGGCAGGCGGTCGGGCAGATCAGGCAGGGCCTGAGCTCGCAGGTAGGGCCGCAGGAAAGGTGGCTCCGGGGTCGCCCGCGCGATGCCGGGCATCAGAGCGGTGGCAAGCAGGCCAAGGGTAGTGCGTCGTGTGATCATGATACGAGCTCCCTGACATCGGCGGTTTTTCGCGCCAGAACAAGATGGCCATTGCCGAGGTCTGTCGTCCCCAGCACATCTGCCTCGCCATCATCGGAAAAATGCTTGCCCCAGCTGCGCTTGTCGGCAGCGCCGCTTGGGTTCAGCAGGGAAAAATCAAGCGGCCGGTCGAGATCGGGGAAGGGCACGGCGGCGAGCAGCGATTTCGTATAGGGGTGAACGGGCGCTTCCATCAGCGTCTCGCGCGGAGCGATCTCGACGATGCGGCCCCCGCACATCACGGCGATCCGGTCGGCCATGTAATCGACAACGGCCAGGTTGTGCGAGATGAACAGATAGGTAAGCCCCAGTTCCTTCTGCAGATCCTTAAGCAGGTTGAGGATCTGCGCCTGAACCGACACATCGAGTGCCGACACGGGTTCGTCGCAGATCAACAGGTCCGGTCCAAGTGCCAGCGCTCTGGCAATGCCGATGCGCTGGCGCTGGCCGCCGGAAAAACTATGCGGATAGCGATTGAGGTGGCGTTCGTTGAGGCCGATTGCCTTGAGCAGGGCCGTCACCGTCTCGACACGCGACTTGCCGTTGCCGCGTCCATGGATTTCCAGCGGTTCGCTCAGGATGTTCTGCACCGTCATGCGAGGCGACAGCGAGGAAACGGGATCCTGGAATACCATCTGGACCTTGGTGCGCAGGTCCAGCAATCCGGAACCTTCAGCGTTCAGCACGTCGATCGGGCCGCCGCTGCTGTTGAGCATCACCGCGCCCGTGTCGGGCGTGACGGCGCGCATCAGGATCTTGCTGAGCGTGGTCTTGCCGCAGCCGCTTTCGCCCACCAGTCCAAGACATTCGCCGCGCATGATATCGAAGCTGACGCCGTCGACCGCCTTGGTTGCGGGGGACGTATCCTTGCTCAGCCAGCTCGATTTGCGGGTGGTGAAGGTCTTGCTGATATTTCGCACCGACAGCAGGACTTCCGGCTTCAGGGCTTCGTCGGCTGCGACGATCGTCTTTTTTCCGAGCAGGCTGCTGGTGTTGACCGGAACCTCGCGCAGCGCCTTCAAGCGTTCGCCGGGCTTCATGTCGAAATGCGGAACGGCGGCCATCAGGCCCTTGAGGTAGGGATGCGAGGGATTGCGGAAAATCGCCTCGACCGGGCCTGCCTCCATGATCTCGCCGTGATAGATCACGACAACCTCGTCTGCGACATTGGCGACGACGCCGAGATCATGGGTAATCAACAGCATCGCCATGTTCAGCTTGGTCTGCAGTCCACGCAGCAATTGCAGGATCTGCGCCTGGATGGTCACGTCAAGCGCGGTCGTCGGCTCGTCGGCGATCAGAAGCGAAGGATTGCAGATCAGCGCCATGGCGATCATGGCGCGCTGGCGCATGCCGCCCGACAGTTCGAAAGGATACATGTCGTAAGCGCGCGCCGGCTTCTGGAAGCCGACCAGGCCGAGCATTTCTTCGGTGCGTTCGCGCCGCTCGCGGCTGGACATAGGGCTATGGATTTTCAGGGATTCGCTGATCTGGTTACCGATCGTGTGCAGCGGCGACAGCGAGGTCATCGGCTCCTGGAAGATCTTGCCGATGCGGTTGCCGCGCAGATTGCGGATTTCCCGTCCATCGCGGGGCATGGCCAGAAGATCGACCGGCTGTTCGCCATGGGCCGGATCGCAAAACAGGATGCGGCCGCTACATGCTGCCGTCTTCGGCAGGATGCCCATCACCGCCTGGCTGATCACGGATTTTCCCGAGCCTGACTCGCCGACCAGCGCAGTCACCTTGCCTGGCAGGACGCGCAGGCTGGCATTGCGCACGGCATCGATCTGCCCACCGAGCATCGCGAACGAGATACTC
Source organism: Pararhizobium sp. DWP3-4 (assembly GCF_049898205.1). Classification (NCBI taxonomy): domain Bacteria; kingdom Pseudomonadati; phylum Pseudomonadota; class Alphaproteobacteria; order Hyphomicrobiales; family Rhizobiaceae; genus Pararhizobium; species Pararhizobium sp. DWP3-4. The sequence continues at coordinate 41,750 of NZ_JAFCXF010000016.1, forward strand.
AAATTCTCGATCCGCAGCAGGTCCGCGCCTGATTTCATGCCAGCCAGTGTCCTTGTTTCATGGCGGCCCGCGATCTTGCGGAGCGCGCTTCCGGGTTGACGCCCGGTTCCTCGTAAAAGGAGACTATCCCACGGAAATTGACGTGTCCATGACCTTCGGCCGGTAAAGTTCGCACGGATATACTCGCGGCGGCGGCCGGCCGGCGCGATCGGGAAATGTCAATCATTCGAGCGGGATGGTTCTGTTCTGTGTCCCGCCGGTCAATCGCTGCGGATATGCGTCCAATGGGCGATCTTTACTGCAGCAGTTTGTTCCACAGCAGGTCGCGCGGTTGCGGTTTCTTGCTGTTACGATAAAGCAGCATGACCTGCTCTGCCTCGGATCGGGTTGCCATCGCGTCGTTGCGAATGGTCTCGCCATCATCGAGTTTCATATTGTCCTCACCCGGCAGAAGCACGGTGACTTTCTGGCCCACGCCGCGCAGTTTTTCCTGGCCGAGTTTTACCCAGTCGCCGCCGCAATAGGTGGCAAAGGCCTGGCTCGCGACGATCGGCTGGGTGTATTTCTTGGTCAGCTCCTGCAACCGTTCGACTTCGTTGACGGCAGCGCCGAAGGCTGAGAATGTCAGCCGGTCGTTGAGACCGACATTGCCGAACATGACATTGCCGACGTGCAATCCGATGCCGTAGCGGACTTCGGGTAAGTCCTTCTTCTGACGGCCGGCATTGAGTTCGGCCATGTAAGCAGCCGCCTGGCGGACGGCAGCCATCGTCGCAAGGGCTGCGACCTGCGACGGCTCGCGATGGCGGCCGCAGGGATAGACGGCAAGAAAGCCGTCGCCGACGAAACTCAGGATTTCACCGCCGTTACGGCTGAACGGGGTGGCGATCGCATCGAAGAACTGGTTGAGCGTATCGATATAGACCTGCCGGCCCTCCTTTTCCGCAAGCACGGTCGACTGGCGCATGTCGGCCATGACCAGGGCTGCCCGGATGGTTTCACCATCGCCGCGCCGGGTCTGGCCGGACAGCACCCGCTTGCCGGCGTTGGCGCCGAGATAGGTGGTCAGCATATTGTCGGCGAGCTTGCCGAGAACGGCCATCTTGGCAGCAACGGCCAGATTGTTCTGGATGCGCAGCAGTGCCTCGATCACATTGTCGCCAAACCCACCATGGGCATCGGTGGACCATGAGCCGATCATGCCCTGACCGGAGGTTTCGCCGAAAGACTGGACGAAGGCGAGATAGTCGGTGACGCCCATTTCCTTCAGCTCGTCGAAAATCGGGAATTCGGAAGGGCCCGTGGGGTCGATCTGACGGCGCATGTATTCAAGATTGTTGCTCAGCAGATAATAGTAGGGGCTGAGCAGAAACCGGTCCGGCTTGTCGTCGGTCGGGTCGGTACGATAGCCCTCGACGGTCACGCCCTGGCCACGCAGCCAAGTGAAACCCAACGCGTCGTAGAGGGGATGCAGCATCGAAAAACTCAGGTGGACGCGATTGAGCGGCAGGCCGGAGGCAGCCAATCTTTCGCAAAAACCGGTCACGACGGTCTCCAGCGTTTCGCCGTTGAGGGCGGCTTGCTGCAGCCAGTGCGATACGCGGTCCAAAAGGTGAGTTGAAACGGTGGTTGTATTGATGTTCATCGCGTGGCGTGTCGCTTTCTCAACGAAATCCCGGTGATGGCCGGATGTCCGGTCTGCGTCTCGATAGGTCAGGCGTTTGCACCCTCTGCATATAAGAGGTGAAAACGGCAAAAACAGATTGAAAGGCGGCAACAACCGTAGATTTGTTCCGGCGGCGGCGAAGGGCGTGACTGGCACGGTCCTTGACTTCAGGCCAATTAATCCTCAACTGACCGGCATCCGCAAAGGCGCCTCCGCGCGTCACGATCAGTCGAGAACACGCATTTGACCGTCCATTCTTCCGTGAGCGAGGCTCTCCTTTCGAAGATCGCAGACCGTAGCGCCCGTGCCGGCGTGATCGGGCTCGGCTATGTCGGCCTGCCACTGGCGATCACCGCCGCCCGCAACGGCTTTACCGTCACCGGTTTTGACATCGACCCGCAGAAGATCGTCGCCATCGAGGCCGGACGCTCCTATATCGCCGCGGTTCCGGATGCTGTTTTGGCAACGGAGACGGCGGAAGGCCGTTTTCATGCCACAACCGATTTTGGCCAGCTTTCCGCCTGCGACGTCATCGTCATCTGCGTCCCAACGCCGCTGACCAAGCACCGCGACCCGGATCTGTCGTTCATCACCCGCACCTGCGACCGCATTGCCGAGACGCTGAAGCCCGGTCAGTTGATCGTGCTGGAATCGACCACCTATCCCGGCACGACGGATGAAGTCGTCCGGCCAATCCTGGAAAAAACCGGCCTCAAATCGGCGCGGGATTTCTTCCTTGGCTTCTCGCCGGAGCGCGAGGATCCGGGCAACCGCGATTTTCATACGTCGAGCATCCCGAAGGTCGTGGCCGGCGACGGCGAGGCGGCCGCAGACCTGATGAAGGCGTTTTACGGCGCCGTCGTGCAGACGGTCGTGCCGGTGTCGTCACCGGCGACGGCCGAGGCGGTGAAGCTGACCGAGAACATTTTTCGCGCCGTCAATATCGCCCTCGTCAACGAGCTGAAGGTCGTCTACGAGGCGATGGGCATCGACATCTGGGAAGTAATCGATGCGGCCAAGACCAAGCCGTTCGGCTATATGCCGTTCTATCCCGGCCCCGGTCTCGGCGGCCATTGCATCCCGATCGATCCGTTTTATTTGACCTGGAAGTCGCGCGAATACGAATTGCCGACCCGTTTCATCGAGCTTGCCGGTGAAATCAATTCGGCGATGCCGAAGCACGTGGTCGGGCGGCTCGCCGAAGCGCTGGATATCCATCTCGGCAAGGCGCTTAGCCGGTCGAAGGTGCTGGTGATCGGTCTCGCCTACAAGAAGAACGTGCCGGATATCCGTGAAAGCCCGTCGCTGAAACTGATCGAACTGATCGAGGAGCGGGGCGGGCGGGCTGACTATCACGATCCGCATGTGACCGAGATTCCGAAGACACGCGAATACATGGCGTTGAAGGGGCGCATGTCAGTGCCGCTGGACGAACAATCGGTCAAAGGCTTCGATGCCGTTCTGATTGCCACCGATCATGATGCGGTCGATTATGCCGCACTGGCCTGCTGGGCGCCGCTGATCGTCGATACGCGCAACGCCTTTGCCCGGCGTGGCATCGAAGGCGGCACGATCCTTAAGGCCTGACCGGTTTCAGGGCGCCGCAGCGATGGCGGTAGCAGCAGACATATGTTTCTTCATCCGGCTGGCGGCCATGGCATAACCGCCGGACGCGCCATCGATGAAGTGCATGTGATCGCGGCTGAGCGGTGTCGGCACGATGCAGGTCATCAGCGCCGAATCCTGGCGGTGCAGGCCGAAGCGGCAGATGCCGGCACTTGCCGCAGCCTCAAGCCGGGCCTCGATCTGGCGAAACCTGTCCGGATCGACGTCGATGGTCATTTTCAGGCCATCGTCGAATTTGCGGAAATCCGTGTTTCGGGCAACATCCTGCCGGTAGGCCTTCGGGTCGAAACGGCCGAGCGTCAGGCCAAGACGATAGAGGCCGACCGTCAGCAGGTATTGCGCCAGGATGAACAGCCGATGGGTGAAACGTTTCCCCTTTGGCGCCGTTTTCGTTTCCGCCGACAGTCCCGCAGCCGACAGTCCGATCTGCGGCCCCTCCGCCGCAACGGGGTGCCCCTCCCGTTCTTCGCCGGCGGCGAGCGTGACGATGTCGGAAATCAGCATCTGAAACGCATCGGCGTTGCCTGTTCCAGCCGGAACCGCGATGATTGAAACAATGTCGCCATGGCGGGACTGGATCGGGTTCCATCGGCAGGAAAGGCCGACAAGGTCCGGCCGGGCACCCGGCTGCGCCGTGGGAACGGCAAACAGCCCCTCCTTCATCCGGGCCTCGGCCCAGCTGGAGCCACCGCCGGCAAACATTGCGTAGGAGACGTCCGTATTGACCTGAAACCGGGCAACCCGGACTTCAAGTCCAGCTGCGATGACATCGGCAACCGGAACAAGGGCGGCGCGCAGCGTCAGCTGCAACTCTTCGCCGACCCAGGCTTGCACGGCCGAGAGCGCGTCGCGCGCCTTGTCCACGCCCGAGGGAGGAACCGCGACCATTGCGCCGTCGCCGCCGAAGACGAAGGGCAGATCGTTGTTTCCCAGCGCATTCAGGATGGCCGAGATGACACTGGCGCCGGCCATGTTGACCGCCTTGTAGCGCCCGGCCTCGATCGCGCCGGTGGAATCGACGATGTCTGCGGTCGCCAGCGCCCAATTTGCGGGCAATGCCCGGTAGTTGTCGCTGTTGGCGACGCCTTCAAATTCGACGAAGACCGGAAGCGCGGCGAAGAAAGTTTCACTGGAAAGCTGGCTCATGGCCGAAGGCTAACATATTCGCGCCGGGCAGGCGAAGCCGTTTGACGCCCGGTGGCGGAAAAGCCCGGCAGAAACGGCATCATCACATTCCATCACAGATAGGAATTCGGCGCAAAATTCCCGCCGGCGCGGTCGACCCATCGGCGCCTCTCGTGTTAAGCGATGCAACCGGCATAATTTGAATGAATGGATGAAATAAATGAGTCGCCTTGATGGTTTTATCTCCCGCATGCACTCGCAGCGTGCTGTTCTCAACCATATCAAGGAGGCTTCGATGATCGCGCCGGAGGGCGTGATCCTGGAGATCGGGCTTGGCAACGGCCGGACCTACGACCATATCCGCGAACTGTTTCCGAACAACCGCATCATCGTTTTCGACCGGGCCATCGGCTCGCATCCCGGCTCGACGCCACCGGAAGCCGATCTTATCCTTGGCGACATCAAGGAGACGATTGCCCAGTTTTCCGGCCGGGGCGTCGCGTTCGCGCATGCCGATATCGGTACGGCCTATCCGGAAAAGGATGCCAAGACCCTGACCTGGTTGCCGAGGTCGATCGCCGCAGCCTTAAAGACCGGCGGCGTTGCCGCAAGCGGGCTGCCGCTCGAGCATCCTGAGCTTGAGCCGCTGCCGCTGCCGGCCGGTGCCGATGCGGGCCGGACTTACTTCTACCGGAAACGCTGAACGGCTTGCCGGTCGCCCGCCTTGTTGGCGGGCGCTTAGGGCAGCAGCAAAACGTCGAACTGGTCCTGCCCGATCGGCAGGGCAGTGACCTTCATCTCGACCTGGCTGTCTTCGTAAAAGACGATGCAGTCCTCGTAGAAGCCTGCCAGATAATCGACGAATGCTTGAGATCCCACCGGTCCGTAGAAGACCGGCGAAAATTCCATGTAGAACGGCACGCGCCGTTGCAGCAGCGGTCGCATCGAGCGGGCAGCGACCGGCTCATAGCCCTCGATGTCCATCCAGACCAGCCCGACTTCTTCCTGTGCAACGCCGGCCTCAGTCAGCACTGCGGTGACAGGCTGGACCGGAACCTTGATCTCGATATCCCGGTCGCTCTGGCGAAGCGCACTGCTCTTGCCGTGATTGTCCCTGTGCATGAAGAAATCGAGCGTGCCTTGGCTTTCGCCCGCAGCGGTATTGATTGCGGTGATCTGCTCGCTCAATCCATTCTGGTCGATATTGGTGCGCAAAAGCTTGAAGTTGCGCGGATCCGGCTCGACAGTGACGATATGGCGAAACGCGTCACTCAGCGCGAAATAGACGGTCTGGGTGCCGATATTGCCGCCGAGTTCGAGAAGGACCTTTTCCGGTTGCAGCAGACTTCTTTGCCGCAGGACGGACAGCAGCCGCTCGACATTCTCGCGCTGGAAATGGCCCTTGCGGTAGATTTTCCGGCCGATGTAGTCATGCGGGGAAAAAGTCATCAGATGGTCGCCGCAATCGGCGGTCATAGACAGAATTTTCGGGCTGACGGCGTTGACGAGCATTTCGCGGCCGATACGGGTGGCGAGAAACCGCTTTGCCATGCGATTGCGCCATTTGCGCAACCGGCGCTTCCAGGATTTCGTCACTTGCATGCCTTGCCCGTCTCCATCGTGTGCTGATCTTGTTCAACACGAGATTGAGCGGGAAATGAAGGCGTTTCTGCGAAAACGGCGGTCTATGCCGGTTTTGCCGTCGTGCCGCGTCGCACCAGCGGGCCATCGACCTTGATGGTCATCGGGCGCGGCTGCTTGCCGTGAATGGCCATGTCGATGAGGATTTCGGCAGCCTTCTGGCCCATCTCGTAATTGGGCAGGACGAGCGTCGAGAGGGGCGGATGGGTGTAGCGGGCCAGTTCCTGGTCGTCATAGCCCATGACGGACAGGTCTTCCGGGACGCGCAGGCCCTTTTCCGCCGCCGCTTCCATGACGCCGATCGCCATCAGGTCGTTGCCGCAGAGGATCGCCGAGGGCGGATTGGGCATGGACAGAAGATCGAGCCCGGCCTCGTAGCCACGCAACGGCAGCCAGTCGCCGTCGCGCACCAGTGTTTCGTCAAAGGCGATATCGGCGGTGGCGAGCGCCTGCTTGTAGCCCTTCAAGCGATCCATCGCCGCATCCATCCAGGGCTCGCCATTGATGAAGCCGATGCGCCTGTGGCCAAGGCTGGTCAGATGCGCGGTTGCCGTAAAGCCGCCGGCGACTTCTCCGGGCACGATGGCCATATGCTGGCGCGGCTCGGAATAGCAGTTGAGCAGGACGGTCGGGATGCCCTTCAGCTGCGGCGGCACGGTGACCTTGCGGGTGAAGATCGTCGCATAGATGACGCCGGCGATGGAGCGGTCGCGCAAGATCGAGCGCAGCACCGCATCCTGCAGGTCCGGGTTGGAGCGGGTCGCGTGCGCCGACACCAGAAGCCCCTGTTCGAACGCATAGTCGCGGATGCCGTCGAGGCTGACGACCGGATGCGGGCTGGTGGAGATTTCATCGACGATGAAGGCGATGGTGTCCTTCTCGACATGCGGGGTCGTGTCCACCTCGTTGCGTGTCATTGGTAATTTATAACCAATTTTATGAGCAGCTTCACGCACGCGCATCTGGGTCTCGGCGGAAATGCGGGCTCCAGACATCTCGTTGAGAATCAGAGAGACGCTCGATTGTGACACGCCGGCAATCCTGGCCACGTCCGTCATGGTTGGCCGGCCTGTGTCCCCCTGCCTCTCGGAGGCGCTGTTCCGCCCACTTGCTCTTGCCATCGTCCCGTCTCGCTTCCATCCCGATTTCTGCTGCGGTGCAGAATTATTTTTGTGCGCATGCTAATAAATTAGCGCTTGACTGATAATATTATTAGCGCAAGATTTGCGTATGTGAAGCGGAAAATGCTCACTGCCCGGTAGAGGAGTACCGGTAAATTTCGGAGGAGAAAATACCGATGTCCACGATTTCACGTCGCACGTTCATGCTTGCCGCAACGGCCATGGGCGCCATCGCGCTTGCTGGCTCCATTGCCTATGCGGAGCTTCCGGCTTTGGCCAAGAAAGACACCTACAAGGTTGGCTTCGCGCAGACCGAATCCAACAATCCCTGGCGCATCGCCCAGACCAACAGCATGAAGTCAGAGGCTGAAAAGCTCGGCTACCAGCTGGTCTATACCGATGCTGCTGGTTCCGCTGCGAAGCAGGTGGCCGACGTCAACTCGATGATCGCACAGGGCGTCGATGTCATCTTCCTCGCGCCACGCGAAGAAAAGCCGCTGATCCCCGCCGTCATGGCTGCGAAGAAGGCCGGCATCCCTGTCATCCTGCTTGACCGCAACGTCGATCAGTCGCTCGCCAAGGCCGGCGAAGACTACGTGACATTCATCGGTTCAGACTTCATCGCGGAAGGCAAGCGCGTCGCTGAATGGCTGGCCAAGAACGCCAACGGCAAGTCCAAGATCATCGAACTCGAAGGCACGACCGGTTCCTCGCCGGCGAACGATCGCAAGAAGGGTTTTGACGAAGCCATTGCGGCTGCAGGCGGTTTCGAAATCCTGGCGTCCCAGACCGGCGACTTTGCCCGCGACAAGGGCCGCCAAGTTGCCGAAGCGCTCCTACAGGCGCATCCGGACGCGGATATCATCTATGCGCACAACGACGAAATGGCGATCGGTGCGATCGCCGCCATCGAGGCAGCCGGCAAAGTGCCGGGCAAGGATATTCTCGTGCTCTCGATCGACGGCGGCAAGGAAGCCGTGCAGGCTGTGATCGACGGGACAATCGCGGTCGTGGTAGAATGCAATCCGCGCTTCGGACCGAAGGGTTTCGAGATCATGCAGAAGTACGCCGCGGGTGAAAAAATCGAGCCCAAGGTAATCAACGACGACAAGTTGTACGATTCGTCCAACGCCGCCGCGGAATTGGCAACCGCCTATTGATTTCCCAAGACTGTCGCTTCCAGCCGGGGTGGCATCGCCATTCCGGCCGGCTTTTCATGTCTGCTTATTGAGGATGGATGGAACATGCTGCTGTCCATGCAGGATATTTCCAAGGCATTTTCCGGCGTCGCTGCTCTGCGCTCGGCCTCGCTTGAGATCGCTGCGGGCGAGGTCATGGCGCTGGTCGGCCAGAACGGCGCCGGAAAATCGACGCTGATCAAGATTTTGACCGGGGCCTATCAGCGCGATACAGGGGTGATCCGTTTCGAAGATGAGGACGTTGTCTTTGCAACGCCCGGCGCCAGCCAGGCCAAAGGCATCGCGACGATCTATCAGGAAATCAATCTGGCGCCGCAGCGCTCGGTCGCCGAGAATATCTATCTGTCGCGCGAGCCGCGAACGGGGTTTGGGCTGCTCGACCGGCGGGCGATGCGCGACGGTGCCGCTGCTGTGCTGAAAACCTTCAATCTCGATATCGACGTTGACATGCCTGTCGGTCATTTCAGTGCCGCGACCCGGCAGATGATCGCCATTGCCCGTGCAGTGACGCAAAAGGCGCGGCTGGTGATCATGGACGAGCCGACATCGTCGCTGGACGAACGCGAGGTCGGCATTCTGTTCGAGACGATCCGCACGTTGAAAAGGAATGGCGTCGCCGTGCTGTTCATCGGCCACCGGCTCGATGAACTCTATGAGATCTGCGACCGCGTCACCATCATGCGCGATGGCCAGACGGTGGCGCAGAGCGCCATGGCCGACATGCCGAAGATGGAGCTTGTCCGCCACATGCTCGGCAAGGAACTCGCCGCCTTTCAGGCGATTGCCCGCGACATCGGTGACGACGAGGCAAAACCCGTGCGTCTTTCGGTCGAAAGCGCCGGGTCCGGTGTCCGCGTCCGCGATGTCAGCGTCACCGTGCGCGAAGGCGAGATTTCCGGGCTTGCCGGTCTGCTCGGCTCCGGCCGCACGGAAACCGCGCGGATCATCTTCGGTGTCGACAAGCTGGAAAAAGGGTCGATCCGCATCGACGGCAAGGCGCGCAACTATTCCGAGCCGGCCGACGCGATCGCCGATGGCATCGGGTTGGTCTCCGAGGATCGCAAGATCGACGGCATCATTCCCGACATGAGCATCCGCGAGAACATGACGCTGGCGCTGCTGCCGAAACTGAAGAAGGCCGGCATTGTCGATCGCGCCCGCCAGCAGGAGATCGTCATGCGCTACATCAAGGCGCTCGGCGTCAAATGCGCCTCGCCGGATCAGCCGATCAAGGAACTGTCGGGCGGCAATCAGCAGAAGGTTCTTCTCGCCCGCTGGCTCTGCACCGATCCGCGCATCCTGATCGTCGACGAGCCGACGCGCGGCATCGACATCGGCGCCAAGGCGGAAATCCTCAAGCTGCTGCGCAGGTTGGCCGATGAGGGCTTGAGCGTCCTGATGATCTCCTCCGAACTGGAGGAGCTTCTGGCTGCGGCAGACCGCGTCACGGTGTTGAGCGACGGCCGGTCCGTTGCCGTCCTGAAGCGCGACGAACTCAGTGAGACGGCGCTTCTTTCCGCCATGGCCCATCAGGTGAATTGATATGACGACGATCGACACATCCGCTCCTGGCGAGCGTGCCGCCCGCCCGAACATGGCGCAGTTTCTCAGCCGCTATGGCACATTTGCGGCCTTCATCCTGCTCGTTGTTTTCAACCTGATCGCCACGCCGAATTTCCTCTCCTGGCAGACGCTCAACGTCAATCTCACCCAGGTCGCAACCATCGTCATCGTTGCCGTCGGCATGACATTGGTGATTGCAACGGGTGGCATCGACCTGTCTGTCGGCTCGCTTATGGCGATCGCCGGCACTGCAGCGCCGATGATCTTCATGGGGCAGCTGCTGCCGATCGAGAACATGGGCATCCTGATCATACTCTCGTTCATCCTGCCGGTCTTGCTGGTCATGGCGTTCGGATGGTTCAACGGGATGCTGGTGACGCGGTTTTCGATCCAGCCGATCATCGCCACGCTGGTGCTGTTCATCGCCGGACGGGGGATTGCCCAGGTCGCCACCAACGGCAATCTGCAGGTGTTCAAGAACCCGGATTTCCAGTTCATCGCCATGGGCCGCATTGCCGGTGTTCCGGCGCAGGTGATCATCATGATCATCGTCGCGGTGCTTGCCCATTGCCTGATCCGCTATACCGTCATCGGCCGCCAGATCATCGCCGTCGGTGGCAACGAGAAGGCGGCGCGGCTGACCGGCATTCCGGTGCGGCGGGTCAAGACCTTCGTCTATGTTATCAGCGGCGCCCTTGCCGGTGTTGCAGGCTTGATCGTGGTCGCCCGCAATTCGGCGAGCGACGCCAATCTGGTCGGGCTCGGCATGGAACTCGATGCGATCGCCGCCGTCGCGGTCGGCGGGTCGCTTCTGACCGGGGGCAGGGCCAATATCATCGGCACGGTGCTCGGCGCCTTCGTCATCCAGCTGGTGCGCTACACGCTGCTTGCCAACGGCGTGCCCGACGCGGCGGCGCTGATCGTCAAGGCAGGGCTGATCGTCATCGCCGTGTTCATCCAGCAACGTGCCAAGGGGTAACGGACCATGCTCAAAACCCTCTCGCGGCCCTTCATCGCCAAATCCTCCGGCGATTTCGCCCGCCTCGGCGTGCTTCTGGCGCTGGCCGGCCTGATCCTGTTCGGCGCCCTGCGCTACGACAATTTCATCTCGCCGTTCAATATTCTCAGCTTCCTGCGCTACAACTCGATGTTCGCGCTGATCGCGCTCGGCATGGCCTTCGTCATCATCAGCGGCGGCATCGATCTTTCGGTTGGCGGCGTCGCGGCGATGGCGAGCGTTGTTGCCGCCTATCTGTCGCCCTATGGCTGGATTCCGGGGCTTGCCGGCGGCATGATCGCCGGGCTGATTGCCGGCTCGATCAACGGCCTGATCATCACAAGGATGCGTATCCAGCCGTTTATCGCGACGCTGGCGATGATGCTGGCAGCTTACGGTACGGCGCTGCTGCTGGCCAACAACCAGTCGGTCTCGGTGTCTTATGATACCGGCTTCACCACCATCGGGCAGGACGATTTTCTCGGCTTCCCGATCCCGGCCTGGATTGCCGCTCTCGCCTACGTGCTCGGCTGGATTTTCCTCGAGCGGCATCCGGCGGGACGCCATGTGCTGGCGATCGGCGACGGCGAGGCGACGGCCAACCTGATGGGATTGAAGGTCGAGAAGACGCTGTTTGGTGTCTACGCATTGTCCGGGCTGCTTGCCGGGCTTGCCGGCGTCATCCTCGCTTCCCAGTTCGGGGCAGGGCAACCGACCGAAGGCGTGGGCTGGGAACTGTTCGCCATTGCCTCGGTCGTCGTCGGCGGTACGCTTTTGACCGGTGGGTCCGGCTCGGTCGGTGCGACCTTGGCGGGCGCTCTGCTGCTTGCCATGGTGTTCAACATCCTCAATTTCGAAAACGGCCTCGGCTGGATTTCGCTCTCTGCCTATTGGCAGTCCGTCATCCGCGGCGCCTTCCTTCTGGTCGTCGTCGTGCTGCAAGCCCGGTTGATGAAGAAGACCGAGGCTTAGACCTCTCCTCCATCCGTCTCAACGCCAAGCGCGTCCGGGCAACCGGGCGCGTTTTGCGTTTGTCCACATGGAAGCCTGTCCTGTCGCAAGCGCATATCGAATTGCTGCGCCGCCGCATCGAACCTGCTTGACAAATTTTTCAGGCCATGAAAATTCTTTCATCAATAGATAAAAATATCATGCCGTGAAAAAAATGGCAGAGGCGAGGGCGGAGACATGGTTCTGGGCGGAGGTTCACTTCGGGACGACGAGTCGAGCATGGCAACGCGTGCGGCATGGCTGCATTACGCCGGCGGGCTGACTCAGTCGGAAGTTGCCAAACGTCTCGGCCTGACCTCTCTCAAAGCCCACCGCCTGATCACCAGGGCCAATCAGGAAGGCCTGGTGAAGGTCTATATCGACGGCGAAGTCTCCGAATGCGTCGAGCTGGAGCAGAAGCTTTCCGCTCGCTACGGCCTCGACTATTGCGAAGTCGTTCCGGATTTCGATCCGGAGGAGTTGCCGCTGAAGGCGCTCGGTATTTCCGGCGCGCAATTCCTCAAGCGTCAGATCGAGAAGGACGGCTCCCTGCTGATCGGCATGGGCCATGGGCGGACGCTGGCCGCCTGTGTCGAATATCTGCCGCGCACCACCAACAAGGATGTCCGCTTCGTCTCGCTGCTCGGTGGCCTGACGCGGCGGTTCTCCGCCAATCCGCATGACGTAATCCACCGGCTGGCCGAGCGCACCGGCGCCGAAGCCTACGTGATGCCGGTGCCGTTCTTCGCCAATTCGATCGAGGATCGCGACGTGCTGTTCAACCAGCGCGGTGTCCGGGAAATCTTCGATCTCGCCGGCAGCGCCGATCTGCTGCTTGTCGGTATCGGTACCGTCGAGCGGGAAGCCTCGCTGGTGGCGACCGGCATGATCGAGAAGGGTGAACTCGAGGAAATCAAGAATGGCGGCGGTGCCGGCGAATTGCTGGGCCATTTCTTCGACGACAAAGGCCAGCCGATCGAGACCTCGCTGTCCAACCGCACGTTTACGCTGAGCCGCGAGGCTTTGAAAAACCGCCGCACGGTCGCGGTTGCCGGTGGCAAGGTCAAAGCCCGCGCCATCCGCGCCGTGCTGGAAAGCCGGTTTCTCAGCGGGCTGATCACCGACGAGAAGACGGCGCAGACATTGATGGAGGATGCCGCCTGAAACGGCGCTGTCCCGGCATCGGGAATGGGGGCTGACGACTGATCCTGGGAGTGGTTCGGTTCAAGCCTTTCGCGACGCAAGCGTCCAGGCTCTGTGCCACGGGGTGCAAGCGCTGCGCTCTGGAGGAAATACCGGTCGGGTAAGCCGGTACGGCTCAATAGATTGAGCATGTTTTGCCCGTGAAGGAGGAGAAGACCAATGCATGAGAAAGAAAAAGACCTGATCAGTGCATTCCTGCGTGGAGAGGTGGACCGCCGCGGAATGCTCAAGGGCCTGGGCGCCATGGGCGTCACGGCCGGTGCTGCCGGTACGCTGCTCAACATGATGTCCACGAGGGCAATGGCTGCCGATTTCGACTGGAAGAAGCACTCCGGTAAGACCGTCAAGCTGCTGCTCAACAAGCACCCCTATGCCGACGCGATGATTGCCAATCTGCAGTCGTTCAAAGACCTGACGGGCATGGACGTCAAATATGACGTATTCCCGGAAGACGTCTATTTCGACAAGGTGACTGCGGCGCTGTCGTCCGGCTCCACCGAATATGATGCGTTCATGACCGGCGCCTACATGACCTGGACCTATGGTCCGGCCGGCTGGATCACCGACCTCAAGGAATGGATCAACGATCCGGAAAAAACCAATCCGAACTATGCCTGGGACGATTTCCTCCCCGGTGTGAAGAATTCCTGCGCCTGGAACGGCCAGCCCGGCGGCGCGCTCGGCTCCGACGATGCCAAGCAGTGGTGCATTCCGTGGGCGTTCGAGCAGAACAACATCACCTATAACAAGGCGATGTTCGACAAGGCCGGCGTTTCCGTGCCGAAGAATCTTGACGACATGATCTCTGTTGCCGCCAAGCTGCAGAAGGATGTCGGTGGTATCTACGGCGTCGGCGTGCGCGGTTCGCGCTCCTGGGCGACGATCCATCCGGGCTTCCTGTCGGCCTATTCTAACTTCAACGAAAAAGACCTGAACGTCACCGACGGCAAGCTGTCGGCAGCGATGGGCACGGCCGGCTCGAAGGCCTTCCACGCCAAATGGGTGCAGATGATCCAGGAAAGCGGACCGAAGGACTGGTCGACCTATACCTGGTACCAGGTCGGTACCGATCTTGGCGCCGGCGCCTCGGCGATGATCTTCGACGCCGATTGCCTGGGCTACTTCATGAACGGCGGCGACAACAAGATGGCCGGTCAGCTGTCCTATGCCGCCTTCACCGCCAATCCGGATGCGACGGCCTCGACGCCGAACATCTGGATCTGGTCGCTCGCCATGTCCAACTTCTCCAAGGACAAGGACGCCACCTGGTACTTCCTGCAATGGGCGTCCGGTCCGGAGCACGCGATCTTCGGCGCCACCAAGATGGACTTCGTCGATCCGGTCCGCCAGTCGGTCTGGAAGGATGAAGCCTTCCGCACCAAGCTCGACAAGTATCCAGGCTATGTCGACATGTTCGATGCTTCGGCTGCCGGCGCCTCGATCAAGTTCACACCGCAGCCATTGTTCTTCGACGTCACCACCGAATGGGCGGCGACGTTGCAGAAGATGGTCGCCAAGGAAGTGCCTGTCGACGAAGGTCTCGACCAGCTGGTCGAGAGCATCGATCGCCAGCTGAAGGAAGCCGGCCTCGGCTGATCTGCCTCCCAAGCAGAGCCCGGCGCTTGAAAGAGCGCCGGGCACCCGCACACCGGCCGATTGCCGCCTTGAGACAACCTGAGATGCCGATGGACTGGCGCGGGAACACCCGCGTGCCGCGCGCTTTCTTCAAAGACAAAGAACGGAGCTCGACATGGCTTCAACAGCAACCCTCCGCAAGCCGGCTTCAGGTTTCCGCATCAGCCGCAAGATGCTGCCCTATGTGCTGAGCCTGCCGGCATTGCTCGTCTGCATCGGTATTCTGATCCCCTTCTTCACGGCGGTGATCTATTCCTTCCAGCGCTACCGCTTGAGCCAGCCCTGGGCACGGCAGTTCAACTGGGGTGAGAACTACCTCAACTTCTTCACCGACCCGGCCTTCTGGAATACGCTGAAAGTGTCGCTGCTCTACGCCGGCATTACCGTGACGCTGGAGCTGCTGCTCGGCCTCGGTATCGCTCTGCTGTTGCAGCGCCGCACAACCGTCAACAATTTCATCTCGATCATGCTGCTTCTGCCGCTGATGATCGCGCCGGCGCTGGCTGCGCTGATGTGGAAGCTGATGACCAATCCGAGCTTCGGTATTCTCAGCTACCTCGCCAGCCTGATCGGGCTGCATGATTTCCGTTGGGCTTCGTCGCCCAGTACGGCGCTCCTGACTGTCGTTCTCGTCGATATCTGGGTCTATACGCCCTTCATCATGATCCTTCTGCTTGCCGGCCTGCGCTCGCTGCCGACCCAGCCGTTCGAGGCGGCAGCCCTTGATGGCGTGCCGAGGACCTTCGTGTTCTTCCGCATCACTCTGCCGATGCTGACGCCCTACATCCTGACGGCGACGCTGTTTAGGCTGCTCGACTCAATCCAGCAGTTCGATATCATCTATGCGATGACGCAAGGCGGGCCGGGCAATACGCTGACCGTTTTCCAGGTAGAGGCCTATCTCAATTTCTTCCAGTCGACCAATGTCGGACGCTCGGCCGCTTTGATGGTCATCCTCTGGGCGATCACCTACTTCCTGTCGAACATCTTCATCAAGAACTGGCTGCGGCTGCGCGAACGCGCCCGTGGCGAAGCGTGAGGGGAACACCATGGAAACCACATCCACGCTCGAAAAGACACTGCGGCTGATCGCGCTGACGCTGGTCGTCATCTTCTTCATGTTCCCGATCTTCTGGATCTTCCTGATGTCGTTCCAGACCAATGAAACGATCCTGACGATCCCGCCGTCGATCATCTTCACGCCGACGCTGTCCAACTATGCAGCGTTGATCACCGGCAAGCTGACGACGGCGGCCGGTACGCTCGACATCGCCTTCATGCGCAATCTCGGCAACTCGATCTTCTTGTCGGTGACATCGGTTGCGCTGGCGCTCGTGCTTGGCGTGCCGGCCGCCTATGCCTTTGCCCGCCACAAGTTCAAGGGTTCCGAAGACATCGCCTTCACGCTCCTGTCCTTCCGGTTTGCGCCGCCGCTGCTCGTGCTTTTGCCGCTGACCCAGTATTTCCAGTGGCTTGGACTGTCCGACACCTATTTCGGCCTGATCTGGGTCTACCAGCTGATCTGCCTGCCGCTTATCCTGTGGATCGTCCGCGGCTATTTCGAGGATATTTCGGCTGACGTGGAATATGCCTATCGCATCGCCGGACATTCCTGGTTTGCCACGTTCCGCAAGATCGCCCTGCCGCTGGCAGGACCGGGGATCGCCGCTGCCGGTCTGCTTGCCTTCATCTTCGCCTGGAACAACTTCGTTTTCGCGCTGGTGCTGGCCTCGGCCGACAAGCAGCCGGTGACCGTCGGGGCGCTTGCCTTCGTCACCTCGTCCGGCATCCAGTATGGCCAGATTGCCTCGGCCATCGTGCTTTCGGTGACGCCGACGCTTGCACTTGCACTCTACGCCCAGCGCTACCTGGTCGAAGGCCTGTCGCTCGGCGCGGTGAAGGGATAAATCATGACGACACTTCAGCTTAAAAACATCGTCAAACGCTACAAGACCAACACGGTTCTCGACAACCTGTCGCTGGATGTGGCCGATGGCGAAACGCTGGTCCTGTTCGGTCCATCGGGGGCAGGCAAGACCGTGCTGCTCCGGCTGGTCGCCGGTGTGATCGATCCCGAAGAAGGACAGATCCTGATCGGTGGCGAGGATGTTGCCGATATCGACGCCGAACATCGCGGCATCGGCATGGCCTTCCAGAACTTCGCGCTGTTTCCGCATATGAGCGCATTCGACAATATCGCCAGTCCGCTGACGGCGACGAATGCGACGAAGGATGCGATCTCGGCAGGTGTGCACAAGGTCGCCAAGCTTTTGAAGATCGACCATGTTCTGTCGCATCACCCGAAGGCTCTGTCGAACGGCCAGAAACAGCGCACGGCGCTGGCCCGGGCGCTTGCCGGCTCGCCGCCGCTGCTTTTGCTCGACGATCCCTTGCGCAATGTCGATGCCAAGCTGCGGTTCGAGATGCGTCTGGAGCTGCCGCGTCTCCTCGCCGCGCAAGGCGCAACGGTCGTCTATGTGACGCAAGACTACAAGGAAGCCATGGCGCTCGGCGACCGGATCGCCGTGATGTCGCAAGGGCGTATCCGCCAGATCGGCACGCCGGAGGATATCTATAATGCACCCGCCGATATCGAGATCGCCCGTCTGTTTGGCGATCCGACGATCAATCTTCTCGATGTGACGCCGAAATCCGGGCCGGATGGGGTCTATGTCGAGCTTTCGAACGTCAAGGTGGCGCTGCCCGGCATGCCGTCGGATGTGGTTGGAAAGACCTGCGTCATCGGTCTGAGGCCAGAGACAATCGCCTTTACCGATGCGGGCGCGGCTGGTGCCATTCCGGTGACGGTGGAAGCCGAAACGCCGCTCAACGAAAAAACCGTCACGCTGGTTCTGACGGCGCGTGGCCGGGAAATCCTGGTGTCGCGGCCGGCGGGAACGCCAGGTCCCGCATCCGGCGCCGCCCATATCGCCGTCAATGGCCAGGCGGCGTTCCTGTTCGACAAGGAGAGTGGCGGGCTGATCCGGTCTGCCGCCATCCCGATGACACGCAATGGAGAAGCGGCATGAGCGAGACCGCACTGTTCATCAAGGGCGTCGACAAGTTCTATGGCCCGATCGATCATGGCGTCCATGCCGTCAAGCAGCTCAGCATGGATGTGAAGAAGGGCGAGATCATCGCGCTTCTCGGCTCGTCCGGCTGCGGCAAGACCTCGACCTTGCGCATGGTTGCAGGTTTCGAGGCCGTGTCGCGCGGGACGATCTCGATGAAGGGCAGGGAGGTGCAGACCTTTGCGCCGGTCAAGCGCAATGTCGCCATGGCATTCGAAGGCTATTCGCTTTATCCGCCTTTGACGGTGCGCGAAAACATCGCATTTGCACTGAAAGCCGCCAAGCTTTCCCAGAGCGTCGTCGATGAGAAAGTCGCCAATATCGCCAAGCTGTTGGAGATCGAGGATATCATGGGCCGCTATCCGAGCTCGATCTCGGGCGGCCAGCAGCAGCGTGCGTCGCTTGGCCGGGCGCTGATCCGCAATGCCGACCTGCACCTGCTCGATGAGCCGATGGGGCAGCTGGAGCCGCAGCTGCGCGCCCTCCTGCGCGGCCGCATCAAGCATTTCATCAAGGAGCGCGGCCTGACCGCTATTCTCGTCACCCACGACCAGACGGAAGCCAATGCGCTGGCCGACCGGATCGCCGTCATGGAAGGCGGGGTGCTGCAGCAGTTCGATACGCCGCAGATGATCAAGGAACGCCCGGCCAACCTGTTTACCGGCACCTTTGTCGGCGAGCCGCCGATGAACGTGTTTTCGGCGGGTATTTCCGGCTCGGGTGACACCGTATCCTTCGGTCTGAACGAAGGCGTGAGGCTCGACTACAAGGCGTCGGATTTCTCGCATGAGGTGCGGGCCGAACTGATGAAGCGGAGCAAGGTCGTGCTCGGCATCCGGCCCTATGCCGTTCGCCGCAGCGACGGCGGCGTCGGCGCGAAAGTAGCGGTCAACCAGTGGCTCGGCGACCAGACCCATATCGCCACCGATTTTGCCGGTGGCACGATTGTGCTGGTCGAGCATGACCGCACCAACCTGGCGATCGGCGAGAATGTCGGTATCCGTCTTGATCCCTCGAGCCTGCATGTCTTCGACGGCGATAGCGGCCGGGCCATCAGCCATGGGCAGGAGCTTGCCTGATGCGCGATATCCTGATCGGGATCGATGCGGGAACCTCCGTCATCAAGTCGGTCGCCTTCGACCTTGGCGGCAAGCAGATCGCGTTTTCAGCCATTCCGAACAGCTATGAAAGCGAGGGTGGCCGGGGCGTCGTCCAGGACCTTGACCGCACCTGGGCCGATACCGCCAAGACGCTCGCCGATCTCGCCGGTAAAGTCGAAAACCTCGCCAGCCGGGTTGCGGCGATCTCGGTGACCGGTCAGGGCGACGGCACCTGGCTGATCGATAAAAACGGCGATCCCGTCGGCAAGGGCTGGCTGTGGCTCGATGCCCGCGCCGGTGACACCGTCGAACGCCTGCGGCGCGACAGCGGCGATGCCGCCCGTTTTTCCCATACCGGCTCCGGCCTTGCCGCCTGCCAGATGGGCTCGCAGCTTCGGTGGATACTGGAAAACGCACCTGAGATGATCGAGGGCGCAACAACCGGATTTCACTGCAAGGATTGGCTCTATTTCAAGCTGACCGGCCAGCGGGCCACCGACCCCTCCGAGGCAAACTTCACCTTCGGCAATTTTCGCACCCGGCAATATTCCGAGGATGTCATCGATTTTCTCGATCTGAGGGAGCAGCACTACCTGCTGCCCGAAATCGTCGATGGAGCGGTGACGCGGCATGCGCTCAACGATACCGCCGCCGCGCTGACCGGCCTCCTGGCGGGAACGCCTGTGGTGCTTGGCTATGTCGATGTCGTCTGCACCTCGCTCGGGGCCGGTCTCTATGAACCGGGCACCGATACCGGCTGCTCGATCATCGGCTCGACCGGCATGCACATGCGGCTGGCGAAAAGCGCAGATGATGTTCAGCTCAACAGGGACCTGACCGGCTACACCATGTGCCTGCCGATCGCGGGCCATTATGCACAGATGCAGTCGAACATGGCAGCGACCCTGAACATCGACTGGATACTGTCTCTGGCGGGCAGCGTTCTCAAGGGCATGGGGGTCGAGAAGAGCAAGTCCGAGTTGCTTGGCCATGTCGAGGGCTGGCTTTCGGAGGCCAAGGAAACTTCGCTGCTGTTCCACCCCTATATTTCCGAGGCCGGCGAGCGCGGTCCGTTCGTCGATGCTTCGGCGCGGGCGTCTTTCATCGGACTTGATCTCAACCACGGCTTTGCCGACATGGTTCGCGCCGTCTTCAATGGTCTCGCCATGGCGTCGCGCGATTGCTACGTCGAGATGGGGCCGCTTCCGTCACGGGTGCGGCTCACCGGCGGTGCTGCGCGCAGTGCATCCTTGCGGCGCATTCTTGGCGGGGCGCTCGGGTGCTCTGTACAGACCAGCGAGCGCGAGGAGGCGGGGGCTGCCGGCACGGCGATGATCGCCGCCGTCTCGCTCGGCATCTATGGCTCGATGGAAGAGTGCGTCAAGGAATGGGTCACCCCCTATCAGCGGCCGGCGGAACCGGCCGACAAAGCCATGGCGGCGCGTTTTGATGCGGCGTTTCCACTCTACAGGCAATCGCGCCTGTCCCTTCGTCCGGTCTGGCACGCCCTGTCCCACGGCTTCGCCCCGGCATCTGAATAGGAAGACTGAAATGAAGAAAATCGCCATCATCGGAGACCGGTTCATGCTGCCGACGGTCTTTCGCGACAAGGTCGTGGAAGCCTGTGGCGACGGGCATGATATTCGTCTCCTCGAACAACCCTGGCCAGATGAGCCGATGGAGCATGGCTACGCCGTCGAAGGCATGGACGGCCTGAAGGAATATGTCGGCAAGGCCGACGATATCATCGCGTTCGTCGGCGACGCCGAGCTGGTGATCACCCAGCTGGCACCGTTTTCCCGTGGCATGTTTTCCCAGCTGCCGGGCCTGAAGTTCATTGCCGTATCGCGCGGCGGACCTGTCAATATCGATATGAAGGCCGCGCGCGACGCCAACGTGCTGGTGGTCAACACGCCCGGCCGCAATGCCAGCGCGGTTGCCGAATTTACCCTCGGCGCCATCCTTGCCGAAACACGGCTGATCCGTTCCGGTCACGAATCCCTGCGCAAGGGCAAATGGCGCGGTGAGCTCTACCGTGCCGACAAGACCGGCCGCGAGCTGTCGGAAATGACCGTCGGCGTCGTCGGCTACGGCAATATCGGCACCAAGGTGGTGCGCCTGCTGCGGGCGTTCGGAACCAAGGTGCTGGTCTACGATCCCTATGTCCAGCTGTCTGCCGACGACCGCAATGCCGGTGTCGAGCATGTCAGCTTCGACGATCTGCTGTCGCGCTCCGATCTCGTGACGCTGCATGCGCGGGTGTCGGACGAAACACGGCATATGATGAATGCGGAAAGCTTTGCCAAAATGAAGCCGGGTGCGATCTTCGTCAACACGGCGCGCGGACCGCTCTGCGACTATGATGCGCTCTACGAGGCCCTGGCGAACGGCCCGCTCGGGTCTGCCATGCTGGAAACCTTCGCCGTCGAGCCGGTTCCGGAAGACTGGCCGTTGCTGCAACTGCCGAACGTGACGCTGACGCCGCATATTGCCGGGGCTTCCGTGCGCACGGTCACTTACGCGGCCGAAATGGCGGCCGAAGAGGTGCGGCGCTACATCGCCGGCCTGCCGCCGGTCAATCCGTGCTGAGGGCGCTGCGATGACAGAGAACTACGTCCGCCAGTCGATCATTGACCATTGCCGCAAGATGAACGCGCTTGGGATCAACCAGGGCACATCCGGCAATATCAGCGCCCGCTACGAAGACCGGATGCTGATCACGCCGTCTGCCGCGCCGTATGACGAGATGACGCCGGACATGATCGCCTCGCTGCCGCTGGAAGGCGAGTACGGCGCCTGGGATGGTCCGCGCAAACCCTCGACCGAATGGCGCTTTCATCTCGATATCATGAGAAGCCGGCCCGAGGTTCACGCGGTCATCCACACGCATGCGATCTATTCGACCATCCTTGCCATCGCCCACAAGCCGATCCCGGCCTGCCACTACATGATCGCCGCCTTCGGTGGCGACGACGTCAAGGTCTGCGATTATGCGCGCTACGGCACCAAGGAGCTTTCGGACAATATCCTCAAGGCGATGGAGGGCCGCACCGCCTGCCTGATGGCCAATCACGGCATGCTCGCTACCGGCGCCAGCCTCGAAAAGGCCATGTGGGCGGCGGTCGAGCTCGAGACCATTGCCAAGCAATATTACCATGCGATGCTGATCGGCGGTCCGGTGGTGCTGCCTGCAGAGGAGATTGCCGGCGTCCGGAAGGGCTTTGCGAGTTACGGATTGCAGGATGGTGCGAAGAAGGTCTCGGCCTGATGCCCGCGTGCGTCTCCAGTTTCCTTCGGTCATTCCTGTCCTCGGGCTTGACCCGAGGGATGTCACAGGAATCCAGTCACGCGAGGCCTGTCGTGTGGAGGGAGTCTTTGGCACCGCAGACACGGTGCCGCTGGATCCCCGGCACAAGGCCGAGGATGACGGAGGATAGAGAGGCCGCCGACTGGTTATCCGAGAAGCAGTGCAGGTCAGACAGGAGAAACGAGCGTGAGTGCTGAAACCGGCGTTATCGACCTGTTCATCATCGGCGGCGGCGTCAATGGCGCGGGCATTGCCCGCGATGCGGCCGGGCGTGGCATGTCGGTTGTTCTGTGCGAAAAGGACGATCTGGCGCAGGGAACCAGTTCGCGGTCCGGCAAGCTCGTGCATGGCGGTTTGCGCTATCTCGAATATTACGAATTCCGGCTGGTGCGCGAGGCGCTGATCGAGCGCGAAGTGCTGCTACAATCCGCGCCGCATATCATCTGGCCGATGCGGTTCGTGCTGCCGCACAGCGCGTCCGACCGGCCTGCCTGGCTCGTCCGTCTGGGGCTGTTCCTCTACGATCATCTTGGCGGCCGCAAACGTCTGCCGGGAACGCGCACGCTTGATCTGCGCACGGCACCGGAAGGCGCGCCGGTCAAGACAGACTATCGCAAGGCGTTCGAATATTCCGATTGCTGGGTGGATGATGCCCGCCTGGTGCTGCTCAACGCGCTCGATGCCAAGCAGCGCGGCGCGACGATCCATACCCGCACCGCCTGCACCTCGGTGCGCCGCAACGGCGATCTCTGGGATATCGAGATGACCGGGAGCGGCACGGGCCGCAAAATGGAACTGAAAGCACAGTGCGTGGTCAACACGGCGGGTCCTTGGGTCAACGATGTCATCGGCCGCGTTGCCGGGCTGAATTCCCGCCGCAATGTCCGCCTCGTCAAGGGCAGCCATATCATCGTGCCGAAATTCTGGGAGGGACGGCAGGCCTATCTCGTCCAGAACCCGGACAAGCGGGTGATCTTCATCAACCCCTACGAAAACGACCTGGCGCTGATTGGCACCACCGATATTCCCTATGAGGGGCGTCCGGAAGACGTGAAGGCCGATGCCCGCGAGATCGATTACCTGATCCAATCGGTGAACCGCTATTTCAAGCAGCAGCTTGCGCAAAGCGATATCGTCCACAGCTTCTCCGGCGTGCGGCCGCTTTATGACGACAATGCCGAAAACCCATCCGCCGTGACGCGCGACTATATTTTCGAAGTCGATGCGTTGGATGGCAAGGCGCCGTTGCTGTCCGTGTTCGGCGGCAAGATCACCACGTTCCGCAAGCTTTCGGAACACGCGCTGGAAAAGATCAGGCCGTTCTTCCCGGCGATGAAGCCGGGCTGGACCTCCAAGAGTGTCCTGCCGGGTGGCGATATGCCAAACGCGGATTTCGACCAGTTCCTCGGCGATCTTCGAGCCAGATACCGCTGGCTGCCGCTTGATCTCGCCAAACATTATGCAAGGCTTTACGGTACGCGCGCGCATGACCTGCTTGGCAATGCGGTGTCGCTCGACGATCTCGGTGCCGCCTTCGGCAAGCTGTTGCGCGAACGCGAGGCGCGGTTCCTGATCGAAACCGAATGGGCGCAGACGCCGCAGGACATTTTGGAACGCCGTACAAAACATGGATTGCACATGACACTGGCCGAGCGCGAGGCTTTGGCGTCCTGGTGTCTGCAGCAGTCGCAGGCGGCCTGAGGAGAAACCATGATGAGAAGTTCTGAATTCGAAGCCCTTCTGGATGTCTCGGCCCGGGTCGGTGCGGACCCGGCGCTGGTGCAGGCGGCCGGCGGCAATACCTCGATCAAGGAAGGTGGCACGCTGTGGATCAAGGCTTCCGGCCTCTGGTTGATGCAGGCCCGGCAGCGCGACGTGATGGTGCCGGTGGCGCTCGATGCGTTGCTGGATGCGCTGGAGCGTGACGATCCGTCGACCGAAAAGGCACAGGATTTCGTCATCAAGGATCGCAACCCGTCCGGCTTGCGGCCATCGATCGAAACGACCGTGCACGCGCTGATGCCGCAGAAGGTGGTGATCCACGTCCATTGTGTCGAGACCATCGCGACCGCAGTCCAGGTCAATGGCGAAACCATCGCCGCATCCAAGCTTGCCGGTATTCCGCATGTCTTCGTGCCCTATGCGCGGCCTGGGCTGCCGCTCGCCAAGGCGATTGCCGCGCGGATCCGGCCGGATACCAGCGTGCTGATCCTTGGCAATCATGGACTTGGCGTTGCCGGTGAAACGGTGGCGGAGGCGGAACTGTTGCTGGCCGAGGTTTCGCGAAGGCTGGCCTTGCCGCGCCGGGCGGCACCGGATGCGGATCTTACGGCCTTGTCGCGGCTTACTGCGGGCAGTGGATTTGTGCTGCCGGAGGACAGTCTGATTCATGACGTGGCAACTGATCTGGCCAGCTGCCGCATTGCTGCCGGTGGCAGCCTTTATCCGGACCATGTGATCTTTCTCGGGCGCGGCTCATTTGTCGCTGCACCGGCCGATACGGCCGCATCGATCGAGGCGCGTCATCGCACCGAGGGGCTGTCATTGCCGCCGGCGCTGCTGTTCCCAGGCAAGGGTGTACTGGTTTCCAGGGAAATCACGGCCGGCGCTCTGGCGCTGGCGCGCTGCCTCTCGGACGTACTTGGCCGGATCGGCGAGGGTGCGCGGCTGCGCTACCTGACGGATGCGGAAAATGCCGAGTTGCTGGGATGGGACGCGGAAAAGTACCGGCAGGAACTGAACCGGGCCGGGAAGGCGCTGCAATGATCGATGCCGCAGGCAAACCGTTGGTGATCGGCATCGATATCGGCACATCCGGCGCCCGCGCCGTGGCGATTGACGCGGATTTCACCGTCGTCGCTTCCGGATCGTCGAAGCTGGCGGATTTCTCCACCGCTCATCGCGATCCGTTGGTGTGGTGGGAGGCTGTGAAGACGGCTTTGCTTCAGGTGCTTGACGGCGTTGACAGAGGCCATGTCCGGGCGATCGCGATCGATGGTACGTCGGGTACCGTGCTGCCAGTCAGCGCCGACGGTGCGCCGTTGGCCGTGCCGATGATGTATAACGATCCGGTCGGGGACGCGGATATCCTGGCCCGCATCAAGGACCATGCGCCGAAGGAAAGTGCAGCGCATGGGGCGACGTCGGGGCTGGCGAAAGTGCTGACGTTTCAGTCCATTCCAGATGTCTTTCGGATCATCCATCAGGCCGATTGGCTGGCCGGGCATTTTACCGGCCTTTACGATGTCTCCGACGAAAACAACGCGCTGAAGACCGGTTACGATCCCGTCGCGCGCACATGGCCGG
The DNA here is from genome assembly GCF_049898205.1 of Pararhizobium sp. DWP3-4. Lineage (NCBI taxonomy): Bacteria > Pseudomonadati > Pseudomonadota > Alphaproteobacteria > Hyphomicrobiales > Rhizobiaceae > Pararhizobium > Pararhizobium sp. DWP3-4. The sequence continues at coordinate 67,300 of NZ_JAFCXF010000016.1, forward strand.
ACTGGATCGCAGCGACGGGAGCACGGCTCGATCTGTTGCCGGACGTGCTGCCTGCCGGCGCGCCGATCGCCGGGATCTCACAGGATGCAGCGGATGCCTTTGGTCTTGGGGATGATGTCGTCATCGTCGCCGGCACCACGGATGGCTGCGCGTCGTTTCTGGCCACCGGCGCCGATCAGCCGGGCGATGCCGTTTCTGCGCTGGGGACGACGCTGACGGTGAAGATGCTGTCCGACCGGCCGCTGTTTGCGCCGGACTATGGTCTTTACAGCCACCGGATCGGCGACATGTGGCTGGCTGGCGGGGCCTCCAATACAGGCGGAGTGGTGTTGTCGGCGCATTTCGACAATGAGCGGATCGCTGCGCTTTCGGCCGAAATCGATCCCGCCACCGATACAGGTCTCGACTATTACCCGCTGGTCAAGGATGGAGAGCGGTTTCCAGTCAACGATCCGGCGATGAAGCCGCGCATGACGCCTCGGCCGGACAGCGATGCCGAATTCCTGAAGGCGATCTTCGAGGGCATTGCGGGCGTCGAGGCGTTGGCCTATCAGCGGCTGGTGTCGCTTGGCAGCCCGTCTTTGCGCTCCATCCGCACGGTGGGCGGCGGGGCGAAGAATGCGGCCTGGACGGCGATCCGCAATCGGAAGATTGCAGTTCCTTTTCTGCCGGTGGCTTCGGAAGAGGCGGCGGCCGGGACGGCGCGGCTCGCGCTGATCGGCGCGAAATCGGCGGGTGTGTTATGACGGATGGGCCACTGACGATTTCCGGACTGGATGAGATCGAAGAGCGTTTCGATGCCTTTCTGATCGACCAGTTCGGCGTGCTGCGCGATGGCAAGGGACCGTACCCGCACGCTGTGGAGACGCTTCGCCGGCTGAAGCAGGCGGGCAAGACGATCATCATCCTGTCGAACTCCGGAAAACGCTCAGCAGAAAATGACCGCCGTCTTGCAGCACTCGGTTTCGACCCGCAGAGTTGGGACTGGTTCTTGACGTCCGGCGAGGTGGCCTGGCGTATCCTTCAGGCCGAAAGCCGGCAGCTGAGCAGCGGCATTGCCCGCAAATGCCTGCTGATCAGCCGCGACGGCGATACCTCGCCGATGGACGGGCTTGATCTGGCGCGGACAGACCGCGGCGAGGATGCGGATTTTCTTCTTTTGGCGGCAAGCGAAGGTGACGTGCATCCGCTGTCGTTCTACGAGGCGTTGCTGGCGCCTGCGGCCGCGCGCGGTGTGCCATGCCTGTGCACCAATCCGGACAAGATCATGCTGACGAAGGAGGGTACAGCCTTCGGGGCAGGGCGCATCGCCGAGCTTTACGAAGAACTGGGGGGCACGGTGCGCTGGATCGGCAAGCCGTTCCCCGATATCTACGCCACGGCGCGAGAGTTTCTCGGATCGATCGCGCCGGAGAAAATCTGCTGTATCGGCGACAGTATCGAGCACGATATCGCCGGCGCTGCGGGTGCCGGGCTGAAATCAATCCTGGTCACGACCGGTATTCTGGAAACCGCGACAGATGCCGATCGTCAGACGCTGTTTGCCGAGCACGGCGCCACGCCCGATTTCATTCTGCCGTCATTCATCTGGTCGGAGAGGTAAGGCTTACCCCGTTCACGCCGTCTGAGCTTCTGCTCAAAACAGCGCGTCGGCGAAGAGGTCGTCGTCATTGGCTGCGGCGGCGACCGGCGTTGCGACGACGGTACCGGCTGGAATGATCGCCTGGTGGACGTTACGTTCCTGCGCCATCGTGTAGAGCTTGAAGATGCGCGGACCAAGGCCGCCCAAGACATCGCCGAGATCGTTGATATCAGGTATTGTGTCACCGGCGAGATCGCAGAGATCGTCGGCACAGGTGGCGAGTACCTCGCCGAGATCGTTCTGGAAATCCAACTTGCTGATCGACACGCCAATCTTGCTGGCGACTTCCCGGCCATGTTCGGAGAGAACGGTCAGTTCGGTTTCCATGGCGTTGGCCGCCGCGCGGATATTGCCGACGGCGTCGCTCAGGCGTTCGGCAAGACCCGGTCCGCCGGAACTATCGGTGGCGGCAATCGCGGATGCTGCATCTTCGAAACCCGTCAGCCCGTTGACGATCGCATCGGCGGATTCGTCGAGCTTGGCGGCAAAGATGCGCAACTCGCCGGTGACCACGTTGATCGACCGGCCTTCCTCGCCCATGCGGCTGCAGCGCAGGTTGGTGTTGAGCGCCATATAGTGGATGTCCATCTTGACGGCGCGGATATTCACGATGCCCGTCAACAGGTTGGCAGCGGTGGCCGTCGTCGACTGGCTGACATGATTGGCCTGCAGGCTGGCCGTTTCGACCTGCTTGACGATGGCGTGCGCCGCTGAAACGCTTTCCTCCAGCGCTCGCATGAAATTGCCGCCCTTGGCATCGTCTTCGTTCTGCATCTCTGCCCGCAGATTGAGAATGTCCTGCGTATCGTGGCTGAAGCTGGCGATGGTTTCGACGACGCTGCGGGAATCGCGCTGGAAATTGTGGACCATATCGACCATCTGCGCGGCGGCGAGATGATGGATAAGGTTTCCCAGCCGCACTTGCGCATCGCGATCAAGAGTGCGGCCTTCGTCGCTGCCCAGGAATTCATCCAGGATCGTCAGTGTCGACTGCACATGCTCGATGCGCTGGCGGGTGATGTCGCCGATCTGCAGCGCGGACAGCGTGGTGGCGACCTTGCCCTGAACGCCACGGGCGAGGACGCCGACCTGCTTGGCGATCTCGCTGAGTTTTTTGCGATGTTCGCTGATCGTCTGGGCGTCGCGCTGCAGGGCGCCGACCACGGCCGGTACCGTCTGCTGGTAGCGTTGTGTGATGCCGGAGCCGAAGGTCTGGGCGGCCTTCAGTTCTTTCTCAAGGGAATTGAGCTGGCCGGCGAAATTGTTGACTTCGCTGGTTCCCGAGCGGATGCGGTCGAGGATTTCCTCGGCAAATCCGGCAAACTCGGCAATGCCCGCTCCGGTGATCTTCACCGTCACGGCGAAAGTCTGCAGATAGCGCATGGTTTCTTGCATGTCGGCCACATGCGTGCGCAGTCCGGCACCGGATGTGGAGAGAACCTGCAGGTTGGTCTGGCGCATGTTTTCCAGCTGCGGCAGCTCGGAGAGGCTCTTCACGGTCGCCAGCAGATCGGCCGTGGTGTCGCTGGCAGCGCCGGCGTCGAGCGTCCTCGTGACATTGTCCAGCGAGGCGAGCAGGCTGTTGAGAACGTCCATGACGGAAAGCAGAACGCTGCCGCCCTCGAGAAAGCGCTTCTCGACCTGGGTGCGCGCCGCTTCCAGCTTGCGGCCGATATCGGTGACGCTGGTTACGCCGATGGGGTGGGCGCCGGTCTGGTGGGCCAAAGCTGTGCTGTATGTCAAAATAGCCCTCAACTCGAAACATGTGCGATCTTGCCTGCATCGATAGGGCAAGGGTGGAAATGTCTGGTTAAGTGCCGGACTCGCCTGCGTTGTAACGGCGGTGCCGACATCCAGGCACAATCATTGCGTGAATTGCCGAGTTTTGTCCCGCGGCTGAGAATTGTTCCGTATCAACCTATTGAATTCATATGATTTCTTATCCCTAAATCGATTGCCTATAAAAACTCTCAGGTAAGAATTCATAGTGAACAGACTCGTAATAAGTGCAGAATCCCACAACCTGAATTTACCGGGCGTTAAGGCTGGCGTGAGATTCCATGGGGGGCGAAAGTAGTATTAATCGCTACAGAGGACTGCAATGCCCCCCTTAATCGATGAATATATTCTGGTTGAGTTGCCAGACAAATTGAATATTAGAAATATATCTAATGTATATAATTTAATTCATCCTGCGATGGAATCCGGTAAATCACTATTGATTTCCATTCCGAAGAGCGCAGAGGCAGACTTAAGCTTCATTCAGCTTATCGAGTCTGCAAGAATACGTGCGAAAACTGCCGGAGCGCACATTGTGATGTCAAGTCCGGCCGAAGGGGCCGTTCTCGACGTCCTGGAGCGCGGCGGCTTCGCACAAACGTTCTCTCCCGAAGACAAGAAATTCTGGTTGCATGAAGAGGCAATTCAATGACCGCGAGAATATTGACCGTCGATGACTCGGCGAGCATCCGTTTGACGACGAAGGTTACCCTGTCCAATGCGGGCTACGAGATCACCGAAGCCGTCAACGGCGCCGAAGGCCTGGAAAAGGCAAAATCGGGACAGTTCGACCTGATCGTCACCGACCTGAACATGCCGGTCATGGATGGCCTGACGATGATCGAGGAACTGCGCAAGCTGCCGGCCCATACCGGCGTGCCGATCATCTTCCTGACGACGGAATCCGATGCCGATCTGAAGGCGCGGGCAAAGGCGGCCGGTGCCACTGGCTGGCTGACAAAACCGTTCGACCCGGAGAACCTGGTCAAGATCGTCAGGAAGGTTCTCGGACGATGAGCATGACCGATCCCATTGCAGTGTTTCGAATGGAAGCGGCCGAACTTTTCGAGCAGATCGAGTCCGGCCTGCTCGATCTGACCCATCGCCTCGACGACAAGGACCAGATCGACGCGGTCTTTCGCGGTCTTCACACACTCAAGGGATCGGGGGCGATGTTCGGCTTCGATGCGCTCGCGGCCTTTACCCATCACTGCGAAACCGCTTTCGACCGGGTCCGCAAGGGCGAAAAGCCGGCAACAAGCGAGCTGATTGCCGCCGTTCTTGCCGCACAGGATCATATGCGGGCACTGGTCGACCGTCCGACGGACGATCACGGCAATATCGGCGACGTTCTCTTGAGCCAGCTGCAGCGGGCGGTCGAAGGCGATGCTCCGGTAACTGCCCCCGCCCAGGCCGTGGCTGTAGAGCCGGTGACGAAAGCTGTGAAAGGCGGTGCCAATACCTGGCGCATCCGCTTCAGCCTGCCGGTCAACGCGATGGTCAACGGGACCAATCCGCTGGGGCTGCTGGACGAGCTGCGCGATCTCGGCGAATGCCGCATCGCTGTGAATACGTCCGCCGTGCCGTCGCTGGATGTGCTGGTCCCGACCGACCTGCATCTGTCATGGGATGTCACGGTGACGACCGATCAGCCGCGTTCGGCGATCGATGATGTCTTTATCTTCGTGCTCGACGATATGCAGCTTGATGTCGAGACGCTGACGGATGGCGCGGCCGCCGCTGCGGAGCCTGCCGTTTTGGCGGAACAGCCTGCGTCGGTCGCTCAGCCGGTCGGGGCCGTCGTTCCTGAAGTGTCGGCAGCGCCTGTTTCCGCACCGCCGGCTCCTGCCGTCGAGCGCGAAACGCCAAATGCCAATGATGCGCGCCAGGCAAAGGCTGCTGAAAATGTCCGTGTTCCGGCCGAGCGTCTCGATGAATTGATGGACCGCGTCGGGGAGCTGGTGATCGCGCAATCGCGGTTGCGGCAGCTTGCCAGTTCCAGCATGGATCTGCAGCTGCGTTCGGTGTCGGAAGAAATCGAGCGTCTCTCGGGCGAATTGCGCGACACGATGATGGTCCTGCGCATGGTGCCGGTCGGCAGCCTGTTCGGACGTTTCCGGCGGTTGGTGCATGATCTCGCCCGCGAAACCGGCAAGGTCATCGAGCTGGTCACCGAAGGCGAAACCACCGAAGTCGACAAGACCGTGATCGAACGGCTGGCCGATCCGCTGGTGCATCTGGTGCGCAACTCGATCGACCACGGTCTCGAAACCCCGGAAGAACGCCGTGCGGCCGGCAAGGAAGAGGCGGGCAAGATCATGCTCTCGGCCCGTCAGGCCGGTGGCGAGGTGATCATCACCATCAAGGACGACGGCCGAGGCATCAACCGCGAGCGGGTGCGGGCCAAGGCGGAATCCTCCGGCCTGATCCAGCCTGGTGCTGTGCTGTCCGATCAGGACCTGCTGCAGTTGATCTTTGCTCCCGGTTTCTCGACGGCAGCGCAAGTCACCAATCTGTCCGGCCGTGGCGTCGGCATGGACGTGGTCAAGAAGACGGTCGAGACCCTGCGCGGTGCGATCGACATCACCAGCCATGCGGGTCAAGGCTCGGACGTATCGCTGCGCATTCCGCTGACATTGGCGATCATCGACGGGCTTCTGGTCCGCGTTGGTACCGGGCGCTACGTCATTCCGCTGTCGGCTGTCGAGGAATGCCTCGAACTGTCGCTTGAGGAAGATCTGCGTTCGCGTGGCCGCAGCTTCATCTCGCTGCGTGACAGTCTGGTGCCGTTCCTGCGGCTGCGCGATCTGTTCCGCACCGGCACCAAGCCGGATGCGCATCAGAAGGTCGTGGTCATTTCAACCGGGACCGAGCGCGTCGGCATGGTCGTCGATCAGATCATCGGCGACCACCAGACGGTGATCAAGTCGATGTCGAAGCTGCATCATGACGTCGCGACCTTCTCGGGCGCGACCATTCTCGGCGACGGCAGCGTCGCCCTTATTCTCGATGTCGCCCATCTGGTGGCGGCCGGTCAGCAACAGGAGGCGCAGGTGCGCGCGGCAGGATGATCGAAGCGGTTCAGACGAACGATAGACAGCTGCAGTCCGACACGCACTGGAACAGCGACGGCGAGCTGGAAGTGCTGACATTCGATCTTCACGGCGAGACCTTTGCGCTGGAAGCGACGATGGTTCAGGAAATCCTCGACCTGTTGCCGGAAACGATGGTTCCAGGCGCCATGCCCTTCGTCGGCAGCGTCATCAATTTCCGCGGCAAGGTCATTCCGCTTGCCGATATTCGCCTCGCTTTCGGCATGGAAGCGGCGGAAACGACGATCGACAGCCGCATCATCGTGATCGAGCTCGATCTCCAAGGCGAGCCGACACTGGTCGGCCTTCGAACAGACAAGGTGAATGAAGTCACCACGCTTGCCAAGACATCCAGTGAGGCGCCACCCAGCGTCGGGATGCGGTGGCGGCCGGACTACATCAATTGCCTCGTCAAGCGGGGAGGGCAATTCATCATCCTTCCCAACCTGCAGGCAATTTTCTCATTCAGAAAAGAAACCTAGCATCGCGCAGGCTGCTTACGGATTGCGCGCAGGTTCATATTCAAGGAATTTGACAATGCGATTTACCATCAAGCTCAAATTGGCGATCGCCTTCGGGTTCGTCATAACCCTTTTGCTGGGAACGGCCGGTTACGGCATTCTCAGCCTCGGCAACCTCAATCAGACGGTCGAGGATGTGTTGCAGGGTCCGGCTGAGCGATTGAAGCTTGCCCAGCAGATCAACATCTACCAGCTGCAGGCGATCCGCCAGCAAAAGAACCTTCTGGCTGCGACATCGGAAAAGGAATCGATGGATGCGCGCACCAAGGGCGATCACAATCGCAAGCTTTTCGACGAAACCCTGACCGAAGCTGCAGCCAAGGCGACTGAGCAGGGCAAGCCGCGCTGGGTGAAACTGCAGTCGCTTTCGGTTCAGGCCAACGAGGCCGAAAGCCAGATCCGCAAGTTCCTCGATGCCGGCAATGCACCGGCGGCGCAGAACATTTCCGTCACCACGGCGCGCCAGAGCGCCAATGATATGGACGCTATTCTCGAAGAGATCGTCGAGCTCGAAGAAACGCGTCTTGCCGAAGCGCAGGCGGAAGCCGATGCACTTTATCAGGATACGCGTTTCATGATGACCGCGGCGGCAAGCCTTGCCGTGCTGATTGCGATTGCCGCCGCCATCTGGATTTCGCTGACGATCAGCAAGGGCCTGCGCCGTGCAACGGTCGCCGTTGCCGATGTCGCCGATGGCGATCTGACCAAGCTCGCCGAAATCACCAACCGGGACGAAATCGGGGCTCTTCTCGGCAATGTCAACGTGATGATCGAACGCTTGCGCGGCGTCGTTGCCGATGCGCTGTCGGCCTCCGACAATGTTTCGGCCGGTAGCCAGGAACTGTCGGCAAGCTCCGAGCAGGTCAGCCAGGGCGCCACCGAACAGGCAGCCTCTGCCGAAGAAGCCTCCGCCTCGATGGAAGAGATGGCGGCCAATATTAAGCAGAACGCTGACAACGCGGCGCAGACCGAAAAGATCGCCCGCCAGTCTTCGAAGGATGCCGAAGCCAGCGGCGAGGCCGTTGCCCGCGCCGTCAGCGCCATGCGCACGATCGCCGAAAAGATCGGCATCGTCCAGGAAATCGCCCGCCAGACCGATCTTCTCGCTCTGAACGCGGCTGTGGAAGCAGCCCGTGCCGGCGAGCATGGCAAGGGCTTTGCCGTCGTTGCCTCCGAAGTCCGCAAGCTGGCCGAACGCAGCCAGTCGGCTGCCGCCGAAATCGGCCAGATGTCGAGCGATACCGTCAAGGCGGCTGCCGAAGCCGGCGATATGCTGAACCGCCTGGTTCCGGATATCCGCAAGACCGCCGAACTGGTCTCCGAAATTTCCGCTGCCTGCCGCGAGCAGGATATCGGTTCGAGCCAGATCAACGAGGCGATCCAGCAGCTCGACAAGGTGACCCAGCAGAATGCCAGCGCATCCGAGCAGATGTCGGCAACCTCGGAAGAGCTGGCCGCCCAGGCGGAAGAACTGCAGGCATCGATCGCCTTCTTCAAGGTCGATGGCGCAGGCCACGGTATCAGCGTCCGCAAGGTTGTTGCACCGAAGGCGATAACCAAGGTGTCCACGACAAAGCCGGTTGCAAACCGCCGGCCGGTGGCTGCCGGACATTCGGTCGCCTCCCAGCAGGCACGCGCCAAGGGCTTTGCTCTCGATCTGTCGATGGGCGGGCCGGATGCCGAGGACCAGAATTTTCGCGAGAGCGCATAACCAATACCATCCGGCGGCCCTTATGGGGCCGCCGCAGTGTCCGCGTGTGTAGGCGCGGGCAGGAATTTTCCGAAACTACCGGTTTCGCGGACGTGAATCACTCACCGCACCGCCCTGCTGGCTCGGACACTCCTCCATTTGGGCACCCGTTCGGGATGCCCGTGTGTTTCCGACCCCAATGTAAGGACCCTTACGGTGCGCATAACTATCAAACTGAAACTCGCAATAGTATTTGCCGTCATCATTCTGTTGACCGGCGGGATGGCCACTCTGTCCATTCTCAACCTGTCTTCGCTGAATGCAGCGATTACGCAGATGGTCACTGGACCGATCGTCGACATGAAGACTGTCGCCGATTTGAGCGGCGCATTCAATGGAACGGTGCGCGCCGAAAAGAACGCGATCCTCAACCAAAACCCGGCGGAAATTGCTGAATTCGTCAAGTCGATGAAGGAACGCCAGCAGGAGCTGGATGGATTGATAACATCACTTTCAAAGTCCGCGGATCCAGATGTCCAAGCGAAAGCTGAGGAAATTCGCGCAATCTATGAAAAATATGTCCCGCTTCAGTTGCGGGTGGCTGATCTTGCGACCCAGAATACGGTGGATTCGAACCATCTGGCATCGGCCCTGACCATGGGCGAAGGCCGTACCATGATGAACCAGGCGCTGAAGGTCATCGATGATGTCAACGTCGTGGTGACCGGCAATGTACGGGAAACCGATGAAGCAACGGATATTCAGTATCTGAACTCGCGCATGCTGCTGATCTCCGCGACCATCGCATTGACGCTGTTCTCCATCGCTGCCGCTGTCTGGATTTCGCTGAACATATCGCGCGGACTGCGCCGCGCCGTCGAGCTTGCCGATGCCGTCAGCATTGGTGATCTCAACTATGAAATCGCCCACAAGAGCAATGACGAGATCAAGGATCTGGTCAATTCCATGCAGGTCATGACTTCCAATTTGCGCAACACGGCAAACCTTGCCGACAAGGTTGCCGACGGCGACCTGACGGTCGAGCCGGCGCCGCTTTCGGAAAAGGACACGTTGGGCCTCGCCCTGCAGCGCATGGTCGAGCGTCTTCGCGGCGTCGTTGCCGATGCCCTTTCGGCTTCCGACAATGTTTCGGCCGGTAGCCAGGAACTGTCGGCAAGCTCCGAGCAGATTTCGCAGGGTGCGACCGAGCAGGCGGCGTCTGCCGAAGAAGCCTCCGCTTCGATGGAAGAGATGGCGGCCAATATCAAGCAGAACGCCGACAATGCCGCCCAGACCGAAAAGATCGCCCGCCAGTCGTCGAAGGATGCCGAAGCCAGCGGCGAAGCCGTTGCCCGCGCCGTCAGCGCCATGCGCACGATCGCCGAAAAGATCGGCATCGTCCAGGAAATCGCCCGCCAGACCGACCTTCTCGCTCTGAACGCGGCTGTGGAAGCGGCCCGTGCCGGCGAGCATGGCAAGGGCTTTGCCGTCGTTGCCTCCGAAGTCCGCAAGCTCGCCGAACGCAGCCAGTCGGCTGCCGCCGAAATCGGTCAGATGTCCGGCGATACCGTCAAGGCTGCTGCCGAAGCCGGTGACATGCTCAACCGCCTGGTTCCGGATATCCGCAAGACCGCCGAACTGGTCTCTGAAATCTCGGCTGCCTGCCGCGAGCAGGATATCGGCGCCAGCCAGATCAATGAAGCGATCCAGCAGCTCGACAAGGTGACCCAGCAGAATGCCGGTGCATCCGAGCAGATGTCGGCAACCTCGGAGGAGCTTGCAGCCCAGGCGGAAGAGCTGCAGACCTCGATTGCCTTCTTCAAGGTCGATGGCGCCGGCGTTCGTGTCGCCACCAAAAAACAACCGCAGAAGCCTGCTGCCCGCAACTTTGCTCCAACCGCTGCCCGCAAGGCACCGGTCGCTTCGCATAACAGCATTTCCGCCCAGCAGGCACGCGCCAAGGGTTTTGCGCTCGACCTGTCGATGGGCGGGCCGGATGCAGCCGATGCCGATTTCCGGGAAAGTGCTTGATCATGGCCACAGCGTCGTTTGAATCGCAATTCGTCACGTTCAGCCTCGGCGAGGAGGTCTTTGCCGTCCCTGTCGAGGTGGTCCGGGAAATCCTTGACTATGAGGAAGCCTTCAAGATCCCCAACGGTCCCGATTATCTGCTCGGCCTGCGCGACGTGCGCGGGCAGGGCGTGCCGACCATCGATCTCAGGCTGAAGCTTGGCCTGTCGAAAACCGTGCCAACACCCCATACGCGGGTGTTGGTGATGGATATCCCTCTGGAAAACCGGACACTGTCGCTCGGCCTCGTTGCCGACCGCGTCTTCGAAGTCACGCCATTCCGGCGTGACCAGATCGAAGCGGCGCCCGATATTGGCATCCGCTGGCGCTCGGGCTACATCGCCGGTGTCGTGCGGCGTGAAGGCGGGTTCGTCGTCATCATCGACCTCGCCAGCCTGCTTTCGAGAGAAGAGACGGCCTTGCTGACCCTGCCGGGTGCGGCAGGGCACGCCGCCTGAGGTTTTTTACATGAATGCCGCCGTCCGTCAGACCCAGTCGCTTTCCGATCATATCAGCAAGCGCAATTTCGATCGCCTCGCGCGGTTCATCTATGACTATAGCGGCATCAAGATGCCGCATAGCAAGCTGACGATGCTTGAAGGCCGCCTTCGCCGGCGCCTTCGGGCAACCAATATCGGCAGTTTCGACGATTATTGCGATTTCCTGTTCAACGAGGACGGGATCGAGCAGGAAGCCGTCTACCTGATCGATGCCGTGACGACGAACAAGACGGATTTCTTCCGCGAATCCAAGCATTTCGATTTCATGCGCGATGTTTCCCTGCCGGCGCTTGTCAACAAGGGACATCACAATCTGCGGGTCTGGAGTTCGGCCTGCTCGACCGGTGCCGAGCCCTATACGATTGCCATGGTGATGGCGGAGTTTGCCGAAGGGCGATCGAATGTCGACTATTCGATCCTCGCCACCGACCTTTCCACCGAGGTTCTGCAGGTTGCCCGCCAGGGCATCTATGCCGACGATATCGTGGCACCAGTGCCTGCCGCCTTGCGCAAGAAATATGTGATGACGGCCAAGGAGCACGGTCGCCGCGAGGTTCGGATCACCTCAAAACTACGGTCCAGGGTTGGCTTCGGCCGCATGAACCTGATGGATGCCAAATATCCGGTCGGCAATCCCATGCACATCATCTTCTGCCGCAACGTGCTGATCTATTTCGACAAGCCGACGCAATCGGATGTGCTGACGCGGTTGTGCGATTGCCTCCTGCCCGGCGGCTACATGTTCATCGGCCATTCGGAATCCATCACCGGCATCGATCTGCCGCTGAAGCAGGTCTCGAATACGGTTTTCCAGCGCACATGATCCGCAATTCCGGAATGATCTTCCGGTCCATCCTCTGAAGAGACAGGCCGATATGGGAAAGAAAGTCCGCGTTCTGATCATCGACGACAGCGCCAGCGTCCGCCAGACTTTGACGGCCGTGCTGCAGCAGGATCCCAATATCGAAGTGATGGGGTCGGCATCCGATCCGTTCATGGCGGCGCGCAAGATCGCCGAGGATATCCCCGACGTCATCACGCTCGATGTGGAAATGCCGCGCATGGACGGTATCACCTTCCTGCGCAAGCTGATGGCGCAGCATCCGATCCCGGTGGTGATGTGCTCGTCGCTCACTGAAGCCGGATCGGAGACGCTGCTTCAGGCGCTGGAAGCCGGTGCCGTCGATATCATTCTGAAACCGAAGATCGGTGCTGCCGATCATCTGGCGGAAAGCGGCATGCGGATTTGCGAGGTCGTCAAGAGTGCTGCCCAGGCGCGGGTTTCCGGCGTTCGGCGATCGGCGGCCCAGGCAGGCGCGTCCAATCCGAACGCCCGGCTGACGGCCGACGCCATGCTGCCACCGCCGACTGGCCGGGCGATGGCCAAGACCACCGAAATGGTCGTCTGCGTCGGCGCGTCCACGGGTGGAACAGAGGCGTTGAGGGAGATGCTCGAGGCATTGCCGGCCAATGCGCCGGGTATCGTCATTGTCCAGCATATGCCGGAAAAATTCACCGCCGCCTTTGCCAAGCGGCTGAACAGCCTTTGCGAAGTCGAAGTCAAGGAAGCCGTCGATGGTGATCCGGTGCTGCGCGGCCACGTGCTGATTGCGCCCGGCGACCAGCACATGCTGTTGGAGCGGCAGGGCGCGCGCTACTACGTTTCGGTCAAGACCGGCCCGCTGGTCTCGCGCCACCGGCCATCGGTGGATGTGCTGTTCCGCTCGGCCGCTCGCGCTGGCGGCGGCAATGCCATGGGTGTCATCATGACCGGCATGGGCGATGACGGTGCGCGCGGCATGGAGGAAATGAAGCAGGCCGGCGCGTTCACGGTGGCGCAGGACGAGGCGACCTCGATCGTTTTCGGTATGCCGAAAGAGGCGATTGCGCGCGGCGGCGTCGATCGGGTGGTGCCGCTCGACCAGATCGCCCGCGAGATTTTGATGGCGCAGTCGCGGTTTTAGGCGCAATCCGTGGGGCTGCCGCGCATGCTCTGAGTTGGCGGCGGCTTACCCCCCTCTGTCGGCGACGCCGACATCTCCCCCACAAGGGGGGAGATCAACCGCCAACTTTTGTGTCCTCAAGGGAAAAGAACAATCTCCCTCCTTGTGGGGGAGATGTCACGCAGTGACAGAGGGGGGTAGGCGTCCGCAAACTCGGAATCTCTCAAATCCCCTGCGTCACCAGAAACGCCTTCATCCGCTCCACCGCCATATCCGGCATATCCAGCACATTGGCCTGATCGGCGAGGCGGAAGATATCGGCATAGTGCAGCACGCCGCGCGCCGACTGCATGCCGGCCGGCATGGTGAAATGCCGTTGATGGCCGTTCAGCCAGGCAAGGAACACGACGCCCGCCTTGTAATATTGCGTCGGCGCCTCGAAGATCTTTCGTGACAAGGGCACGGTCGGCTCGATCACTGCGCGGAACGTTTCGACATCGCCGGATGCCAGCGAGGCCAGTGCCTTTGAGGCGGAGGGCGCGACGGCGTCGAAAATACCGAGCAGGGCATGGCTGTATTTCTTTCCGTCGCCTTCGATCAGCTCGGCATAATTGAAATCGTCGCCGGTGAAGCACAGCACATCGTTGGGCAAGCGGTTACGCAGCGCGACTTCGCAGGCATTGTCGAGCAGCGAGATCTTGATGCCTTCGACCTTCGCCTTGTTCTCCTCGATGATCGACAGGACGGTATCGAGTGCGGTGTCGAAATTCTCCGAACCCCAATAGCCTTTCAACTGCGGATCGAACATGTCGCCGAGCCAGTGCAGCACGACCTTGTCCTTGGTCTGCGACAGGATGCGGCCATAGACTTTTCGGTAATCATCCGGCGATGCGGCGATGCGCGCGAGCGCCCGGCTGGCCATCATGATCGACCGGCCGCCTTGCTGTTCGACGAAATCGACCTGGGTTTCATAGGCGCGGATGACGTCGTCGAGCGAGCGCGTATCGGCGGGCGAAAGGTGGTCGGTACCGGCGCCGCAGGCCAGATCGGCGCCCGGCACGGTGCGGGCCTCGGTCAGCGACCGGCGGATCAGTTCCTGGGCGCCTGCCCAATCGAGACCCATGCCGCGCTGCGACGTATCCATCGCCTCGGCGATCTTGAAGCCGAGCGCCCAGAGGTGATGGCGAAACGCCATCGTCCGCTCCCAGTTGATCGCGGGGCGGCCCCACGGGTCGAGATCGCGCAAGGGATCGGAGACGACGTGGGCTGCCGCATAGGCGATACGGTTGAAGGCGGGTGCCGTTTGTGGCCGCGCGATCGGCGTTCCCGTCAAGCGGTAGATCTCAAGCGAACCATCGGCGCGCGGCAGCGGCAGGGTGGCGGACATGCGGGCTCCTCCTTGGGCAGTGCAAGCCGAATAATTTAGATCGTTCCAAATTTCAAGAGAAAATTTGGTGGATAAGTTTCGCTGAGACGCCGTTAGGAGAGGGAATCAACGCACAGATCAAGCCCCGCCGTCTATCTTTCTTTAATGTCGATGAAGACAAATATGATTTCATATCAATAGTTTATGCTTCATCGACTTTTGTCTCTGTGCTTTGGTTTCCGATCACGACGAGCGCGGCACGGCATATTTACGAAACCCGCTTGACAAAATTGGAACGTTCCAATTATTTTGCAGGCAGCGCTGAGGCAAGAAGACCTCGCCGGGAGGACGATGTGGGTAAAGAACGGGTGACGGTCATCGATATTGCGCATGCCGCCGGCGTGTCGAAGTCGACCGTGTCGCTCGTGCTGCAGGCAAGTCCGCTGGTCAACGAGGTGACCCGCGCCAAGGTCAATGCCGTCATCCGCGAACTCGGCTATGTCTATAATCGCGGTGCGGCCAACTTGCGCCAGTCCAATTCCAAGTCGAAAATCATCGGCATTGTCGTCAACGACCTGACCAACAGCTTCTTTGCCGAGCTTGCCGTCGGCGTCGATATGGTCGTGCAATCGGCCGGCTACGTGCAGTTCCTCGCCAATACCGCCGAAAGCGTCGATCGCCAGCGCGAGGTCATCGCCTCGATGCGCGAGCACGGCATTTCCGGCCTGATCCTGTCGCCGGCGCGCGGTACGGATGCGGCCGATCTGAAGCCGCTGGTGGCAAGCGGCATCCCGGTCGTCAATGTCGTCCGTCAGGTTGCCGGCGCAAAAGTTTCGTCGCTGGTATCCGACAATCATGCCGGTATGCGCGACGCAGTCCGCCATCTGGCCGGGCTTGGCCATCACCGCATCGCCTTTCTCGGCGGTTTTCCCGATACGGCCGTGTTCAACGAGCGGATGCAGGGCTATCGCGACGCGCTGTCGGACATGGACCTGGCCGTGCATGACGAGCTTGTTATCAGTTCGGCGCCATCCCGGGCAGGGGGCGTTGCCGCCATCGAGCGGGCGCTCATGTTGCGAGAGCGGCCGACGGCGGCCGTGTGCTTCAACGATGCGGTCGCTTTTGGTGTCTGCGACGGCTTGCGCGCCCATCGTCTCAATCCGGGTGAGGATTTTGCCGTGATCGGTTTCGACGATGTGATCGAGGCGCAGACGGCGGTGCCGGCGCTGACGACGATCTCCGTCGATCCGCAGGGCATGGGGCGCCGGGCAGCACAGCTTCTTTTGAAACAGATCAATGCCGGACGGGCGGACGCCGAAGCGATCGTCAGTTCGGTGCGGCTGGTCGTGCGCCAAAGCTGTGGCGCCGCCATCGACAAACGCGAAAGGCTCTCCTTGTTATGACACGTTGGGGTTTGATCGGGGCAAGCACGATTGCCCATGAATGGGTGATCGACGCGATCCGCGCTGTCGGCGGCGAGATCGTTTCGGTGATGAGCACCAGCGCCGAGCGTGGTGCCAAATATGCCAGCGATCATGGTATCCCAAAGTCGGTGACCAGTATTGCCGAGCTTGTCGGTGACCCCGATGTTCAGGCTGTCTATATTTCGACCACCAATGAATTGCACCGCGACCAGGTGATCGCGGCGGCGAAGGCCGGCAAGCATATTCTCTGTGAAAAGCCGTTGGCGACCTCGCTTGAGGATGCGCGGATCATGGTCAAGGCCGCCCGCGATGCCGGCGTGGTCATGGCGACCAATCATCATCTGCGCGGCGCGGCTACGCACCGGGCGATGCGCGATGCAATTGCCGCAGGCCGGATCGGCCAGCCGCTGGCGGCCCGCGTCTGCCATGCCGGTTACCTGCCGGCGCATCTGCAGGGCTGGCGCCTCGACAAGCCGGAAGCGGGCGGCGGCGTCATTCTCGATATCACCGTGCACGATACCGATACCCTTCGCTTCGTGCTCGGCGATGATCCGGTCGAAGCGGTGGCGCTCGGCCAATATGGCGGCATGGCCAAGGCCGGGCTCGAAGATGCGGCGATGGGTGTTCTGCGCTTCAAATCCGGCCTGATCGCGCAGTTCCATGATGGGTTCACTACCAAATATGCGGTCACCGGCTTTGAAGTGCATGGCTCGGAGGGATCGTTGATCGGCCGCAACTGCATGACCCAGAAAGCGATTGGTACCGTGACCCTGCGCAACGCCGATGGCGAGACGGAGTTGCCGCTCGACCACCGCAATCTCTACGAAAACACGCTGATCGCCTTCGAGGACGCGATCGCCGGCAAGGGCAAGCCGCTCTGCGGCGGCGAGGACGGCATCTGGTCGCTGGCGACGGGGCTTGCGGTGATGCAGGCGGCCGCAAGCGGCAATGCCGTCGCGATCGAAACGGGACTTTGACGTTATGGCACGGGACCTAACTGAACGGGCGCATTTCCATACTGAGGCGGAGATCGTGGCTTCCCCCTTCTCCCCCGCGGGGAGAAGTGCCGAGCGGAGGCGAGGCGATGAGGGGGCCCCAGCGACGCTGGAGCCGGCAAAATTGCCTTCGGCCCCCCTCATCCGGCCCTGCGGGCCACCTTTGTAACTTCCCTTCTTCCGCATTTGGCGCTGTAATGCCAGTTGCGGTGGCGGATGGAAGACCGTCGCACCTTTGGGACACCAAGCCCGTGGGAGAGCAAGGGTCTCCG